>JBIKMW010000105.1:0-24591 GCA_044359065.1 Planctomycetales bacterium
TCGGGGCGGCGGAACCCGCCACCGGGGTGGTGGTGGGTGAACCGACGGCGATCTCGGTGTTTCCCGAGAAATTCGAGCTGTCCGGCAACCGCGCTCGCCAACGGGTGGTGGTCACCGGCACCTACGCCAACGGCGAGGTCCGCGACCTGACCCCCGCAGCGGAGTTGGTTTCGATGGCCCCGGCCACGGCAACCGTCGAAGGGGCGTTCGTCCGCCCCGCCGCTGATGGCCAGACCGAGATTCTGGTGAAAGTCGCCGGAAAAGAGGCCCGCGCGGGTGTGACGGTGAAGAACGCCGCCGTGCGGCCCCCGACCAGCTTCAAGAACGAAATGCTGGCGGCCCTCACCAAAGCCAGTTGCAACATGGGTGCCTGCCACGGTTCGCCGTCCGGCAAGGGGGGATTCCGCTTGTCGTTGCGGGGTTACGACCCGACGCTCGACATCATGACGCTGCGTTCCGAGTACTTCGGACGCCGCACGAATCCCGTGAGCCCCGACGAGAGCCTGCTGCTCCGCAAGCCCCTCATGGAACTCGCGCACGGTGGTGGACGCCGCCTGCGGAAGAACGAACCGTCGCATATCGTCATGCGGGACTGGGTTGGCGAAGGGTTGCTGCTTGATCAGGCCACCGAGCCCGATCTGCTCAAGGTGCAGGTGTATCCCGAGAACCGCGTGTTCCAAAAGGACGGCGCTCGGCAACAAATCGTGGTACTCGGTCACTTTTCGGACGGCTCGATCCGCGACGTGACCGACTTGTCGTGCTTCAGTTCGTCCGCCGAAACGGTCGGGCATGTCGACGAAAACGGATTGGTGACGAAGGTCTCGCGCGGCGAGACGGCGGTTCTGGCCCGTTACCTCGACAAGATGGCAACGTCGTACGTGACGTTCCTCGAAGACGTTCCGGGTTTCGCGTGGAACAATCCGCCCGAGAACGGCTTCGTCGACAATCTCGTGTTCTCGAAACTCAAGACGCTCCAAATCCTGCCTTCCGATCTCTGCTCGGACGAAGAGTTCCTGCGTCGCGCCTATCTCGACACGACCGGCCGGTTGCCGACTGTCGAGGAAGCGGCCGCGTTCCTGGCCGACAGTTCCTCGACGAAGCGCGACGCCCTGGTGGACCGTCTTGTCGACAGCGACGATTTCGCGAATTACTGGACGTTGACGATGGGGGATATCCTCCGCGTGAACACCAAGAAGCTGAATGCCACCGGCGTGTTCAAGTTCCGCCAATGGCTGTACGAAGCGGTGCGGGCCGATGTGCCGATGGACAAGTTCGCCAAGGAACTGCTCACGGCCCGTGGCAGCGCCTTGAAGAACCCCGCGGCCGCATATTGGCGGGCCAGCCGCGATCCGCTCGACGCCACCGAAACCACCGCCCAGCTCTTCCTCGGCATTCGCATTCAATGCGCGAAATGCCACAACCACCCCTTCGAACGGTGGACGCAAGACAACTACTACGGCATCGGTGCCGCATTCGCGCGGGTCGGTCGGAAGCCCGGTGCCACGGCGGACGAGGAAATCATCTTCACCGCTGCGGGGGGGGAAGTGACCCAGCCGCGCACGGGCAAGCAGATGAAGACGCATCTGTTGCTTAAGGGTGATGTCGATGTCCCCCCGACGCAGGATCGCCGCGAGGTCTTCGCGGATTGGTTGGTGTCGGCGGAGAACCCGTTCTTCGCCAAGTCGGTGGTCAACCGCTTCTGGGGTCAGTTGTTCGGTCGCGGCATCGTCGAACCGGTGGACGACTTCCGTGATTCCAATCCCCCGTCGAACGCTCCGCTGCTCGACACGCTGGCGGTCGAATTCGCCAAGAACGGATTCAGCCGCAAGTGGGCGGTGAAGACGATGATGAAGAGCCGCACTTACCAGCTCAGTTCGCGGAAGAACGCCTTCAACACCACCGACGAAATTTACTTCTCGCACGCGGGAACGCGGTTGTTGTCGGCGGAGACGTTGCTCGACGCGATCTGTCAGGTGACAAGCGTTCCCGAGGCGTTCCCCGGAGCGCCCCCTGGTACGCGGGCGGTCGAACTGTCGGAACCGCCGACCGACCACTACTTCCTGAAGATTTTCGGCCAGCCGCAGCGGGAAATGGCCTGCCAATGCGAACGGTCCAACGAGTCGAACCTGTCGCAAGCGCTGCAGATGATCAACGGGCCGGTGGTGCACAACAAGTTGCGCGACCAAAACGGCCGAATCCACAAGATGATCGCCGGGAACAAGACGGACGACGAGATCATCGGCGAGTTGTATCTGGCCGCCTTGGCTCGCAAACCGGTTGAAGCCGAACTGACCGCGGCCAAGCAGCACATCGCTCAGGGGATGGATCGCAAGTTGGCCCTGGAAGACATCGGCTGGGCGCTGTTGAACTCGAAGGAGTTCCTGTTCCAGCACTGAGTTCGAAGCGGTCGAACAGTGCGTGAGAGAATGAGAATTCAAGGGGGAGGCTGTCCGGCCTCCCCCTTGTTTTTTTCGAGGTTGCGAAATGGTTCGCGGCTCCCGGTTTCCGGGCGGGGGCGTTACGATCCGGTGCGGCGGAACGAAGTCCGCTGTTCCGCGCGGGGTGGCGCGGCGGGCCGGTCGCTGACGACAGCGGCGGCTTGGAAGTTCAACACTCTTGCGGGCGCGGCGCCGGGAATCGACAACATGCTGTTGGTGGGCGACATCGGCGGGACGAAGACGGTTCTCTCCGCGTACGTGCATTCGGCGGACGGATTGAAGTCCGTCCGAGAAGAGGTGTATCCCAGCGGCGCGCACCGCTCCCTCGAAGAGATCATGCGGAAGTTCCTCGACGCCGGAGAGGGGGAATCGTACGAGGCCTGGTGCTTCGGCGTGGCTGGACCGGTCCGCGAGGGGAAATGCCGCGTCACGAACTTGCCCTGGGTCATGGACGAGCCGAGTTTGACAGCCGCCTGTGGCGCGCGGCGGGGCAAACTCCTCAACGACCTCGAGGCCATGGCCTACGGGATGTTGTTTGTCCCGTCGGACAAGTTCGAGGTTCTCAATCCCGGAACGGAGTGCAAGGGAGGTCACGCGGCGATCGTCGCCGCCGGCACGGGATTGGGCGAGGCGTTTCTTTGTTGGGACGGCGAGAAGTACCACCCGATGGCCTCCGAGGGGGGGCATGCCGATTTCGCGCCGCGCAACGAAGTCGAGTTCGGCCTGTGGGAGTTCCTGTCGGACCTGCACGGACCGCACGTCAGCTACGAGCGGATCCTGTCGGGGAACGGCTTCCACGATGTGTTCACGTACCTGCGACGGACGGGCAAATATGCCGAATCCCCCGAACTCGCCAAGCGGTTGGCGGCGGAAAGCGCCAATCCGGTCATCAGCGAGTTGGGACTGTCCAAAGCTTGCCCGCTGTGCGTGGCGACTTTGGAATTGTTCTGCGAGATTTACGGGGCCGAGGCCGGAAACTGCGCGCTGAAATGCGTCGGTCTGGGGGGAGTGTTCATCGGCGGCGGGATCGGCCCCAAGTTGCGGTCGGTGATGACCGGCGGGGCGTTCATGCGGGGCTTCCTCGACAAGGGGCGGTTCGCGGGGCACCTGAAGAACATTCCGGTGCGAATGAGCCTCGATACCCGCACGCCGCTGCTCGGGGCCGCGAACTACGCGCTGCGCTTGGCACTGCTATAGCCGCCGTCTTGAACGCGGTGTGCCATGCTTGGCCCGCACAGCCGGGCCTGGCGTGGCACGGTGTTGTCTCGTCGCATCGGAGTGCCGTTGAACGCGGCGAAAGCCTCGGATTCGCGGCTCGCTCCGGTCGCGCTGGCGATCCGGCTCGCTACAATTCGGGGTTCCGCCCGTTGCGAGCGTGTCACGCCGGTCGGAACCCGTTTCTGTCTCGAGAGTCCCGCCCGCTGTTGGAAACCGTCCGATGTCCGCCTCGAATCTCCCTTCTCCCGCCTCCATCGAAGCGATCGTCGCACGGGTCGTCGACCCGGAAATCGGGCGTTCCCTGGGCGAACTCAAGATGGTGCGGTCGACGCGGGTCGGGGAAAGCGGCACCGTGGATGTCGCGCTCGAGCTGCCCACTCCGGCGTATCCCGGACGCGAGCGGTTGACCCGCGCCGTCCGCGAGGCGGTGTCGGCGGCCCACCCGGAGCTGCAACCGGCGGAGGTCGCCTATTCCTGGAAAGTGCGCGGCACCGATGCGGGGGGACGCATCGGCCTCCGCGTCCACAACGTCATCGCTGTCGGGAGCGGCAAAGGTGGGGTCGGCAAAAGCACGATGGCCGCGTCGATCGCGTGGGGCCTCAAGCGGACGGGGGCCAAGGTCGGCCTGATGGACGCCGACATCTACGGGCCGAGCATTCCCCACCTGCTGGGGGTCTCCGGACGCCCGGAAGTGATCGAGGAAGCGGGGCCCGACGGACAATCGGTTCGCCGCATCGGTGCGATCGACGTGGACGGACTGAAGGTGATGTCGATCGGGTTCCTCGTCGGAGCCGACGAACCGGTCGTCGTGCGGGGACCGATCCTGCATCGCACGATCCAGCAGTTCCTGCAGGAAACGGCCTGGGGTGAACTCGATTATCTGATCATCGACCTCCCTCCCGGCACCGGGGACATTGCGCTCACGCTGTCGCAGTTGATGGGGCTATCCGGCGCGGTGGTGGTGTGCACGCCGCAACAGGTGGCGCTGCTCGACGCCGTGAAGGCGATCAACATGTTCCGCAAGGTGAACATCCCCGTGCTCGGGGTGGTCGAGAACATGTCGGGCGAGATTTTCGGGCGGGGGGGAGCGAAGGCGAAGGCGGAGGAGATGGGCGTGCCGTTTCTGGGCGAAGTGCCGATCGACGCGACGTTGCGCGTGAACGGCGACAACGGACACATCGCGTCGAATTTCCTGCCGGAGTGTCCGTCGAAGTTGGCGCTGGAAGGGGTGTGCGAGCGGGTGGCGATCCAGATTGCGAAAGAAGTGCTGACGCGGTCCGCGTTGCCGACGCTCGAAATCCTGTGACGAGTCGGGGTTCCGATTGGTCTGGTGGAGCGGATCGTAACGATCACGTGGATCATCACGGCCCCCGGAACATCACGAGGGTCCGAATCGGAACCCTCGGAAGGGAAACCGGGGGGCGGGTTGATCCGCTTGGGGCTGGCTCGGGGTGCGTTCGCCGATAAACTGAACTAAGGCCCGGTTTCCAGACGCGGGGTGTTGCGCGGGAAACGCGCGGGTGGGCGGACGTGCGCCCGGGATTGGAACGGTTTTTCACCGAGGAGCGACAAACCGATGCCCCCTTGGCCCGGCGGCCCCTGCCCCACCTGCGGGGACGACATGCCCGCCAACCTAGTCCGTTGTCGCAAATGCCGCTCGCTGCTGAATCCGGACCTCGAGCCGGACAGCGTCGAAGTTCCGGTATTCCAGCCTCTGCAGGAGATCGACTCCGTTCTGGACCTCGTTCCGGTGGGATGCTTCCTCGCCTGCCCGCATTGCGACACGGAATTGAAGGTCGCCGTGAAGTACATCGGGCAAGCGGTGTCGTGCAACCACTGTTCGGGCAACTTCCAGATCGATCCCGAGGATGTACGGACACGCCCGCGCGGGTTTTTCGCCGATTGCCCGGCCTGCAAACAGCGACTGCGCATGAACCGCAAATACCTGGGGGTCAAGGCCGCGTGCAAGTTCTGCGGGACCAAGGTGCGGTTGTCGAGCCCGCCGTCCGGTTGAGCCGCGATTCGCCGCCTGCTCAAGGCGCCTCGCCGGCGCGAGCTTCTCCCGCGATCTCGCCGCGACGGGACTCCGCGGAGACGTTTCGGCCGCCGGGATCGGGGCGAACCGTTTTGAGTCGCAGGACCACGACGATGCCCACCAGCGCCAGCGGTGGCAACAGCCATTGTGCGAACGGCGGCAGACGACCACTCCACAGCGACAGCGCGACCGTCACAACCACGACCGTCACGGCCAACACCTTCACGCCCGGCCGGACGCCACCGAGTTCCTCCCAGTCGCGCAGGAACGGACCAAACGTGCGTGACGACCGCAACCAGGCATGCAGCCTCGGTGACGATCGCAGGAAGCAATAACTGGCGGGGAGCAGGAACGGCGTCGTGGGGAGCAGCGGCAGGAACGCGCCGGCGAAGGCGAGAGCCACACAGCACCACCCCGCCGCGAGGTAGGCGTAGCGGGTCAGCGGGTTCGCCGAAGGTTGCGCCGACATGGACTGCGTTCGAGAGAGCGAAGGTCGAAAATCGTCGCCATCGAGGGACGCGGACAGAGGCCCGCGCCGCCGCTTTGCATCGGTCGGGCGACGCTCGAAAAACGGAAAATTCCCGCGTGATCGTCCACCACCCCGGCAAAAGAGGGGTTTCCCCCTATTCCGCCACGGGCGTCGCGAGCTTCTCGGGATTCTTGAACCCCACCCAGAACAACGCGCACGTCACCGCCGCCATCAAGGCGGGGCACAACCAGATCATGGGCCACTGTCGCTGGCGGGCGACCACCCACTCGGCTCGGGACACCTGTTTGTTGCCGTCGGTGTCGATGGCCGCGAAGACCTTTTCCAGATCGGCTTTCGTCACGACCGTCTTGCTTGATTTATCAGCCGCTTCGTCGACAAGTTCCTCGGGCAGTTGATCGAGGGCCAACGTCGCTTCCGGTTTGAGTCCCAACGCCGAAGCAAAGCCGGATTTGCCGCTCGCGTCCCACGCGGGCAGTGTTTGGGGCTTGGTGTCCGATTTGCCGTCGGCGCTCGAGACTGTCACGGGGACCTGCACCAACGGGGGATAGGTGTCGACCACGATCCCACCGACATACGACCCCACGAACATGCCCAAGCCGAACGTCACGAAGGCGATGAAGCTTTGAGCACGTGCGCGTTGCTCGCCCGAGACCCGGCTGTCGACGTAAATCTGGCTGGCCACGAAGAAGAAGTCATAGCAGACGCCGTGCAGGATCAGCCCCACCACGATCAGCGGAAACGCCAGCGTGCCGAACAGGAAATAGCGAGCCACCCACGCCAGCATCCCGATCGCCAACATGTTCTTCACGCCCAGCCGGACGATAAAAAACGGCATGGCGGCCATGAACAGCACTTCCGACAACTGACCCACCGTTTGCAGGGCGGTGGGGGCCGGAGCCTCCAGTTCCTGCAGGAACAGATTCGCGAAGCTGTAGTACAGCGACAGCGGGATGCAGATCAGGAACGACGCGATCGTGAACACGAGGAACGAGGGGTCGCCCAACAGCGACGCGATGCCCGGACCCGCAGGTTTGTCCGCATCCGCAGTGACCCGTCCCCGAGGGGGCGTGTGCGGCAGCACAAAGCTGAACAACCCCAACACGACCGACAATCCCGCCGCCAATTGCAGCGGCACGTTCGTAGTGGCGTTGAGGACGATACCCACGACCCAACCCACGGCGATCCAGCCCCAGGTGCCGAACACCCGAATCCCCGGAAACTCCTTCTCGGGGGCCGTGATGTTGGCGAAGCTGATGGAATTCGTCAGTGCCAACGTTGGCATGTAGCACAGCGAATACCCCAACATCACGGAAAACAGTGTGGGGAAATCGCTGATCGTCGACGCGTAAAACAGCAAGCCTCCGCCAATCAAGTGCAGCACGCCGATGAGATGTTGCGTGGCGAACAGGCGGTCCGCCAGGACCCCCACCAACAGCGGCGAAATCATGGCGGCGATGGCCGTCGTCGAGTAGATGCTGCCGATCTGGACGCCGGTGAACTTCAGCGTCTGGCCGCAGTACGACCCCATCGACACCGCCCACGCCCCCCACACGGCGTATTGCAGGAACATCATCAGCGACAATCGCGTGCGCAGCCACGAATCCATGAAGGGCGTCCGAAGCGGAGAGGTGTCGAAAATCGGTCGACACGGCGGAGATGGACCGCAGTCCACAAGCCGGGCCGACCCAGTGGGAACGGATCGAAATCCAATGATGGCGGGGGACGACGACCCCTGCAAGGAAGTCGATGCGGGGAGACGGCCCCATCAGTCTTCAAACGCGATGGCCCATCCGATGAGGGACATTGCGAGATTCATCACCGCCAGAAGAGCGACGAACCAGATTGCGTTCTCAAACCGGCCCCGATAGCGCTCTTTGGCGATCACGGCGCAAACGAACGACGACGCGGACAGAACCAAACCCAACAGAAAGATTGGCGTCATGTGCTCGGCAAGAGGCCCAACCCATGTCACGATCGGGCGACGATTCGTCCTGTCGACATGAAGATTGCACGCTGAAAAAAACAGGATCAAGGCGCCCATCAGCCACAGGCACATGGCAATCAACGCGGGAAAATCGGACCGAACCGATTCGACCTTTTCGAACCGTTCTAGAAACGAGTCGAAGGAAGCGTCGAACTTCGAGACCCGATTGCGGAAGGACTTCGGCAACCATGAGTACATGATCCAAAGAACGACCGCGATACCTGCGAAGAGGGCGAAAACGGCGGCACCGAAACCCATCACGCCGTATTCGTCGAGCAACCATTTGGCGACCAGGCTGGCAGGTTGCGGGTTCGGACCTCGGTCACGCGACTGCTCGACCGCCGGCCACAGAAATGTCACGAGCAGTGACAGCCATACGACAATCAGCGCAATCTCCCCTTTGGGGCCGAGGCGATTCCTTGACGTGGACGGGACGTCTGGCACGTTTGCGCTCCCGCTTCAAGAATGTCTCAACTCGCGATGCATTGTATGAACGATCTTTGGGATCCCAGCCCCTTCTCGTATGCGAGAAACGATCCTGCGGGCCCACCCTCAACAACAGCCGCCGGCGAGTTTGCCGCCTTGGCGGCGGTTTTGGGGTTGGGTGTTGGAACGCTCGAAAGTGCTGTTGAAACTCGCCCCATAGGACATCCATCCACGTTCCCATCAAAGAGCAAACCGGGGGGAGCGGGCACCATTTGCCCGCTCCCCCCGGTGATTCCCTTCCCGATGGTCAGTCCGTTCACTTCAGTTGAATCGCCGGCAACTCGGTCTCCCCGGCGGCGATCTCGACGACGAGGTCGGTTGTCTCGCGACTCGCGTACTTTTTCGGAAGGTCGTTGGGCTTCACCCCCATGCCTCTCCCCTTTGAAATCACAATCTCGTGATGCACCGCCGTGACCTTGTACCGGCCGGGTGGAGCACCATCCCCCTTGTTGAATGTCGAGACAACGAACTCCCCGGTTTCGTCCGTTTTGGCCCAAGGACGGACCGTGTCCGGAACGGCGTCCCCCTCGGGGTGGAAGGACAACTCCGCGTTCGGGATCGGTTTCCCCTTGAAGGTGATCGTTCCTTTGGCGGGGTAGGGGGTCTCCCAAGGTTGCTTGCCGCTGCACCCCGCCAGCAGGCTGACGAGCAACCCGCCCGTTACCAGCGGGATTCGGGATTTGGGGGTCGATTGCGTACTCATGATTCGGATCCTTTGCGAAGTTCTCGCGGAAAATGGTCTCGTCGATCCCGCGCTCAGAATTCCCCGAGGACCTCGCCACCGGCGGGGGTGACCAGGCCGATGAAGGTGCGGAAGTCGATGTTCTCGTTGAGGAACCGGACCGCGCCGTCACCCATCGTGAAGTGCGCTCCCCCCGTGTGGAACGAATAAGGGGCTCCGGTTCCGTGCGTGGCGATCGGTTGGCCGAGAATCGTCGTCGCGATTCCGGTGTTCGAGTACGCCAGGTCTCGGATGTTGTGGCCGTTGGTGGCGTTGATCGCGATGTTGCCACCCAGGATTCCCGTCGCCGCCGGAGTCGCGCCGAAAATGATGATGTCGCTGGCCGGACGGGACCAACCCCCCGAGTTCAGGCGGTCGGTGCCGGGCGAGGAAGCGCCCGGTTCGGTGAGCGGACTTCCGCCCGTCAGTTTTCGCGCTCCGCGCACATACACAAACGGACGCCCCGCCGATTCGGCGACGGCGATCGTGTTGCTCAACCCGTCGGTGACGTCGCGGAACTTCTTGCCCGGCAGGGTCGGCTGACCCGTGGTGGGGCTGATCGTCGCGTTCTTGGGGAAGAATCCGGGCACGTACGTGTACGGAGTGGCGGAGCCTTGGAAGACTTCGACGGGGTCTCGGAACGTTCCGGGAGCCGCAATCCCCAGCGTCGTCGTGAACACCCCCGGAGCGATCCCGAATATGGGCGAGTAGTCGCTTACCGACGCGATGTTCGGGGTCCAGTTCGTCCCCGGAGGGGCCAGGTCGAGCACCCCCGCATCGGGATTCGACGGGCACTGGAAGGACGGAATCCGCGTTTGGGACAGGGGAATGTTCGTCCCTGCGTTCCAGTTGATCTGCTGGTTGTACAGATTGTAGATCGGCGCCTGGTCGACGTACGGCAGCAAATTGGTCAACACGGAAATCCGCGTCGTGTTCGCGGTGGGGGGACGCAGGCTGGTGGGCAGGTAACTGTACGTACTTTCAAAGTTATGGAAGGCCAACCCGATTTGCTTCAGGTTGTTTTTGCACTGGGAGCGGCGAGCGGCCTCGCGCGCTTGTTGCACGGCGGGCAGCAGCAGCGCGATCAGGATCGCGATGATGGCGATCACCACCAGGAGTTCGATCAACGTAAATCCGGCGCGGGAGAGCGCGGAACCGGAACGGGGGGCGCGATGCAACGATTTCATGGGAATGACCTCTCTTCAAGCGGTTCAAGGAAACAGCGACTCGGTCGGCCGCAGAAACAAACACTCACCAGATTGATGATGATTTGGTGTGCGTCAACAACACGACATGGCAATCCCTCCTTCAAGGCCCGCTCGAAATCAATTCGACCTGCATCGCTTTAGGGACAGCGTTGCGGCCAAGCCCCAACATGGGCCGCCCAAACGCGGCCATCATTCTTTATTTTGCCGCCGCATCGGGATTGGACAGCGAGTCAAACACTCCGCCATCGGCGAAGAACTTGGCCTGAGCGTCGGTCCAGTCCTTGGCCAACCGGGTGATAGGCAACAGCTTCATGGGCGGGAAATCGGCCGCGTGTTTCGCAAGCACATCCGCGTCGATCGGCCGGTAGTGGTGCTTGGCGATGATCTCCTGGCCCGCCGGAGTCCACAGGAACTTCAAGTACGCTTCCGCGACCGCACGGGTCCCCTTCTTGTCGACAACCTTGTCGACGATTGTCAGATGCGGTTCGTGCAAAATGCTGAGCGATGGATAGACCACCTCCAGTTCGCCCCCAGCCTCTTCGACTTCCAATCGGGCTTCGCTCTCCATCGTGAGGTGAACGTCGCCGATCCCCTTCTGCGCGAATGTGCTGGTGGAACCGCGGGCACCGGTGTCGAGAACGGGGACGTTTTTGTACAGCTTGGCCACGAATTCCTTGGCGGCCGCCTCGTCCCCCCCCGCTTCCAGGACCGATCCCCATGCCCCAAGAAAACTGAGGCGGCCGTTCCCCGACGTTTTCGGATTGGGGGTGATGACTTCGACCCCCTCCTTGACCAGGTCGGCCCAGTCCTTGATCCCCTTGGGATTCCCTTTTCGGACCACGAAGACGACCGTGGACGTGTAGGCCAGCGACCGATTCGGCAGACGTTCTTCCCAACCCGCCGGGATCAACCCCTTCCCTTGCAGGGCCGCCGTGTCGGGCCAGAGCGAGAGCGTGGCGACATCACCGTCCAGGCCGTCGATAATCGCGCGGGCCTGGCTGCCCGACGCCCCGTGCGACTGCTGAATGGTGACTTCGGTTCCGGTTTCGGCTTTGTGGGCCGCTGCGAAGGCGGTATTGAGTTCCTTCCACAGTTCTCGTGTGGGGTCGTACGAAACGTTGAGCAGACTCACCGCCGCCCCACCGCCCTCGGTCGGCCCCTTAACCGTCGGACCCTTCTCTGTCGCCCCGCCGCTCGTCGAGGGTGTGGAAGGAGCCGACACGCCACAGCCCATGCCCGCCGCCAACAGGGCAAGCCCGAGCGAGCAGACAATACTTCGGCGTGTGCGCCCGACGACCATGTTTTCACCCATTCACTTTCACTGAATTTGCTCGGCAACACACCGACTGCACTGTTGCCGTCCATGTCCGACGTTCGCACCCGACCGGCAACAGGGGCGGCAAAGGGAGCAGCATTGGTCGTCTCGAAACCACGGTGTAAACCGAGTGTCTCAAACGCCCACCAAGTGGGTGATATATTTATCGGCCCGGTCGAAGCCCGTCAACAGGTTTCAAGGGAGTTTTTCATAATTCGTGAAGATTCGGATAGCTTGACCCGTTCGGCACAGCTTTCCACCGCGAGAGGATTTCGAGCGCAATTGCCTCATGCCGCACCGGACTTTCGCAAACCCACACTTCGCGCAGGCGACCGTTCCGGGGCAACGGGCCTGGTTGCGCGTCCGATCGTGAGGGCGGAGGTCAATCGGGAGTCTCTCGGCTCCGGGTGAAAGGGTCCGAAGTCGCGTCCGTGATCCCATCCAAACCGGCGTGACCCGAGGTACCTCGACCGAGCGGTGCGGCGACGTAACGCAAGCAGCGTCAAATTCGCCCGAAATCTGGCTGGTGGCAGTTTTTGTTCGCAATTATAGTGTGGGGACTGCGAAGAGGCCGGAACCCCTCCGGGACTCCTCGTCGACGAAACGTCATCCCGCGCCTCCGCTTCGGTTGCGTGGGGGCCGTTTGCTCTCCTCAAGACGGGGGGCAATGGGTCGGCGAGGAGCGCCGCGGTCGCTGCCCAAGATTGGGGTCGAGGGTCGCGAACCGTGTATGGAGTTCCGCAATTTTGCGGCCGTTGGCTTCGGCGATTCGTTCGCGTCGGAGTTGCGGGGTCGGGACGAGCGGCTGGAATTTGGATAACTTTTCACCGCAGGGCAGGATCGACGGTTTTCAGGCGTGCGTGTGTGGTCGGTCGGCTGTGTGAGGTTTCTCCGGAGTGGGTCCGGACAAGCTCGACGGCGGACGGAACTGGGCAACGACGGTTGAAGACTTCGCAGGAAGCCGCTTCATGACCTTCGAACATCCGCCATCGAGTCCCGTCGCCTTTCCGGTCGACGGTGGTCTCGCCGCACCTCCGACGGATCGGGGCGTGTCGAGTCGGGCGGTCCCCGCGCGTCGTTCGAGCCAGCGGACTCAAACGCTGCTGGGGGTCGAGATTCTCTCGTGCGGCTCGTACGTCCCGGACCGGGTCGTCACCAACGATGAGCTGCGTGTGCGTTGGGGCTTCGACTCGGATTGGATCACCCAGCGGACCGGGATTTTGGCCCGGCGTCACGCCGAACCGAACCAGGCGACGAGCGATTTGTGTGTGGAAGCGGCGCGGCGTGCGATTCGCGCCGGCAACGTGAACCCCGCCGATATCGACCTGGTTGTTGTTGGGACGTTCACGCCCGATCACGCGTCGTGCCCGTCGACGGCGTGCCTCGTGCAAGACAAGCTGGGTCTCGACTGCGCGGCGACAGACGTATCAGCCGCGTGCGCGGGGTTCATGTACGCTCTCGTCACCGCGGCACAGTACGTCGCCACGGGGAACAGCCGCCTGGCGTTGGTGGTGGGGGGCGATTGCAACAGCCGGATCGTCAACCCGCAGGACGAGAAAACCTATCCGCTGTTCGGCGATGGTGCCGGGGCGGTGCTGCTGCGTTCGGGCGATCCCCACCAGGGGTTGTTGTGTTATCAGTTGGGTTCCGATGGCGCTGGCGGCCCCCTGCTCGACCGTCCGAGCGGCGGAACCAAAAGTCCCCTCACCGAACTCGATTTGTCGCACGGCAACCAATACCTGAGGATGGACGGGCGCAACGTGTTCAAGTGGGCCGTCCATTTGCTCACCAGCACGATCGAACTCGTGTTGCACCGTTCGGGGATGGACGTGCACGATGTTTCGCTGTTCGTGCTGCATCAGGCGAATGTGCGGATCCTGAACGCGGCGATGGAGCAGTTGGGAATCCCCGAAAGCAAGGTGATTGTGAACCTTCACAAGTACGGGAACACTTCCGGAGGTTCGATTCCGATCGCCCTCGACGAAGCGGTTCGCGAAGGTCGCGTCGCACGAGGCGACACGATTTTGATGTGCGGTTTTGGAGCCGGCTTGGCGTGGGGCACCGGCTTGTTCCGCTGGTGATGCCCGTTTCCCCGCATGCGGGGTGATTGATCGTGGTCCGAAAGGATGTTCGGACCGCTCTCCGTGGTCAACCGGTGAGCACGCTCAGGGAGGAGCGTCATGCCGATTCAACATCGACCGCCGTCGTCATGGCCCGCGATACTGGCGGCATTGGCCTTGTTCCTCGTGGGAACCGGGGCGATCGCGGTGCATCGCGGCTGGATTTCGTCGAAGAGTTGGCGGTCCGCGCAACGCATTTTGCTGTCGATCCGCTCCGAACTGTCGGGAGCGGGTGCGTCTGCCGTCGGCGAGGCCGGGAACCCGGACGGGGTTGAAGGGGATTTGGTCGAAGGGGATTTGGGCCGCGCTGAGGAAATGTCCGGCGAGCTTCCCGCCGACCTCGCGGCACCGTCCCGCTCCGAGATCGGGAAGCCCGCACCGGCCTGGAGTCGGTCCAAAAGCAAAACCCCCACGGCGCGCGCGACGACTCCGCCCCGCCAACCCACACCACCATCGGCCGACCCGTTTGAAGAGCGGCGACGCCGATTGCGCGAACGCCACTCGGGGGATGTTGTTGCGGCGTTGGCCGAGGAAGAGGCACCCGGACTTTCGGGCGATGCGGGTGACGAACCCGTTGTCGAGCGAGCACCGGGGCGCAAGCCGGTGTCCCCTGCTCCTCCCGTGATCGAGGACGAGGACGCCCCCGCCCCCCCCCCGGCCAAAGGGCCGACCGGGCCGCCCCGTGCATCGAAGCCGCTGGAAGGCGAGCCCGCTTCCGATTCGTCCGCAGCTCCGTCCGCAGCGCCCACGGTGTCCCCCGCATCGTCGTCCCCGTCCAAACTGTTGGACATCGCCGCCATCGACCAACTCATCGACGATGAGCGGGATGTGCAAGCGCTTCAGGAACTCACGAAGTGGTACTGGAAGACTCCCGCCAAACGGGAAGAGTTGCGACCCCGCCTGGAAGAGTTGTCGCAACGCATCTATTTCTCGCAGCAGCCGCACTACTTCGAGCCGCATGTCATCGCCAACAACGAGCAGTTGCGGACGATCGCGCGGGAGTACGAACTCACGTGGGAGTATCTGGCGCGGCTCAACCGAACCGATCCCCGCCGCATTCGCCCCGGGCAGAAGCTCAAGGTGGTGCCGGGGCCGTTCCACGTGCTCGTCAATGTTTGCTCGCACGAGTTGATCGTGCACAACAATGGCTGCTTCGTGAAGCGGTACGTGATCGGTGCGGGGAAGGACCGCAGTACGCCGGTGGGGGTGTTTCCGGTCAAGAACAAGCTCGTCAATCCGACGTACTACCCTCCCGAGGGGGGCATCGTGAAGGCGGACGATCCCGCCAATCCGCTGGGGACCAGATGGATCGACATCGGCGACAGCTTCGGCATCCACGGGACGAACGAGCCCGATACGGTCGGCAAGGACCTGTCGCGCGGCTGTGTGCGGATGCGGAACGACGACGTGGCAGAGGTGTACGACTTCCTGGTGATCGGATCGGAAGTCCGCATCCAGCGTTGATGCCACGCTTTCCAGCGTTCACTGCATCGAGCGTCGGCTGACGCAATCGCCGTACGGTGGCGAGAGGGCGCGACCCTTGCGCGCCGGTCGTCGCAAAAACGATTGCGACCGATTGCCTTCCGGCGGGCCATCAACGACAACAGGCGGTCGTAGACCGCCTGTTGAAACGCAAGAAATCCAATCAAACTGCCCAGGAGAGGACTCGAACCTCCATGGGATTTTACTCCCGCTAGGACCTGAACCTAGTGCGTCTGCCAATTTCGCCACCTGGGCTGGGTGAAGACGCGAAAGCTTACTCCGTGGAGACACACATGGCAAGTCGATCGTTCGCACGTTTTTTGCCACTTTTGTTGGTCTTCGCAACCGTCGACCGTTGCGTGGACAGCGCCGCGGCCGAGTCGCTCGTCGACGGCCCCCCACTGGAGGTTTCGACCATCGCGGGAAACGGCACCGAACCGCTCTCGGGCGATGGCGGTCCCGCCGTGAAAGCCGGGGTCGGACAGCCGTTCGGCCTCGTGGTCGGCCCCGACGGTGCGCTGTACGTTTGTGCGACCTCAAACCACGCAATTCGCCGCGTCGACCTGAAAACCGGTTTGATCTCGACGGTCGTCGGCACCGGGCGCAAGGGGTATGCCGGCGATAGCGGCCCGGCGGACAAGGCCGAGTGCAACGAGCCGTACGAACTCCGTTTCGACAAGGCCGGTCACCTCTACGAAGTCGAAATGAAGAACCACGTCGTCCGCGTGGTGGACGCGAAAACGAAAGCGATCCGGACCATTGTCGGCACCGGCATGGCGGGCTTCGACGCTGCCGAAGATGGCGGCCCCGCGCTCAAAGCTCGGTTGAACCAACCGCACTCGATCGCGTTGGGAACCGGCCCAGCGGACGGCAAACTCTTCATCGCCGACATCCTCAATCACCGCGTGCGGGTCGTGGATTTGGCCGCCGGAACGATCCAGACGTTCGCCGGGACGGGAGAGAAGGGGAATGTCCCTGATATGGTCCCGGTCGTGGCGACTCCGGTGAGCGGTCCGAGGGCGATGGATTTCGACGAGCGGGGAGTGATGTTCCTTGCCCTGCGCGAAGGAAATGCCCTGCTCAAAATCGACCTCGGTGCCAAAGCCCCGCTGTACGAACGCCTCGCCGGGACCGGAAAGTCCGGCTACACCGGTCACGGCGGCCCCGCGCGGGACGCCCTCCTCTCCGGCCCGAAGGGGGTCGCGCTGGATCGACACGGCGATGTGTACCTGGCGGACACCGAAAGTCACACCATCCGCGTTGTCCGGGCGAAAACCGGGATCATCGAGACCGTCGTCGGCGACGGGAAACCCGGAGATGGCCCGGACGGTCCGCCGCTCAAATGCCGCCTCAACCGACCCCACGGCGTATTCGTCGACGGGAGCGGCATCCTGTACATTGGGGACAGTTCCAATCACAAGGTGCGACGTTTGGACCTGAAACGCGGTTCTCCGTAGCCCGTTTCGTGACCTGCGAATTCACCTGTTTTCGTTGCCCTTTCCCGCATTCGTCAGGCACAGCCTGACCTACCTCACCGAGACTCCTTCATGCGCTCCGTCCGAGACTCGTTGGCTGCGTTGTTGTTCCTTGTGACCGGGGTCGTTCAGGCCGACGACGTGAAGTGGAAGCGGGTTCAGCTCGATCCCGAATTCCGCAACGAGGGCATTACCGCCTTCGACGTGAACAAGGACGGCAAAATCGACATCGTCGGTGGCGAAATCTGGTACGAGGCCCCCGACTGGCACATGCACGAAATCCGCCCCGTGAAGAAGTACGACGGCGCGACGGGCTACAGCAACAGTTTCGCCTGCTTCAACTACGACGTGAACGCCGACGGCTGGAACGACCTGATCTGCATCGGCTTCCCCGGCGTGCCGTGCCACTGGTTCGAGAACCCCAAGGGGATGGACACGCACTGGAAGCAGTACGAGATCTGGCACAGCGCGGCGAACGAATCTCCGCAATTCAAGGACCTCAACGCCGACGGTCGGCCGGAACTGGTCATGTCGTCGGAAACCGAAGGGATTTACGGATACCTGGAAGTCCCCCGCCCCGAGAAGTGTCAGGAGAAGTGGGAGTTCGTCGCGGTCAGCGAAGCGAAGCTCCCCACCGTCACGCACCGCTACTACCACGGGCTGGGGGTGACCGATGTCAATCGTGACGGTCGCAACGACATCGTCATCCCGCACGGTTGGTGGGAACAGCCATCCGATCTCACGCAGCGCCCTTGGAAATTCCACGCGCACACGCTGTCGCGCCCGGGGAACGATCAACCGTTCGCCAGTGCCGACATTTACGCCGACGATCTCGACCTCGATGGCGATAACGAGTTGATCCACAGTTCGGCCCATGCCCACGGCATCGTCTGGCAGAACAACGAAGGGACCGCCACGGAGCCGAAGTACAAGGCGAACCTCATCGACGAGAAGTTCTCGCAGACGCACGCCCTCAACTACGCCGACATCAATCGCGACGGCACTCCCGACCTGATCACCGGCAAGCGGTTCTACGCCCACGGCCCCAAGGGTGACCCCGATCCGATGGGGGAAGTCGTGATGTTCTGGTACGAGGTCAAGAAGACCAAGGGCCAACCCCCGCAGTTCATCCCGCACAAGATCGAAGAGGGGGTGGACACCGGTGTCGGCACGCAGTTCCTGGTCACGGACACGAACGGCGACGGCAAGCTCGACATCGTGCTGTCTAACAAGAAGGGAACGAACCTGCTGCTGCAGCAGTGAGCGTGAGTGGTGGTTTCGTAAGTAGCCCGACGCGTGAGCGTGGGAGAGTTCTGGACCATCTCGCGGTCAACTGTGGCTGTGCTCTCAGTGCCTCCCCAAAGAACACCACCGCCCCGCGTGGCCCGGAGAGGGAACAACGCGGGGCGGTGTGACACACGATTGTTGGGGTCACTCGGTCTCAGTAGCCGACTTGCTCGTTGGCCACCGGGCCGTTGCAGGTGATGTCGCCTTGATTGTCGCAGACGTCGGCCAGGTCGTTGAACGTGCTGCCCGAGGTGACGGCCTTGCAGCCGCTGAAGCCCCAGTAGGTGTACGACTGATTGATGCTGCCGACCGCACTGGCGACGTCTTCCAGTTCGTGGTTCACACCCGAGGCGACTTCGGTCAGGCCGACCATCAGGCCGAGGACAGCGATCGTCGAGATCAGGATCAGTTCGCTGGAGATCACGAAACCGGCGTTGTCGTTGTAGAAGCTCTTGGCGAGGTTCGTCAGGGCGTGGGTCATGGCAAGGTTCCTGCTATGGCGATGGTGTGGATGATTTCGGGAAGTGTGTCGTAGCGGTCGTGTCGTTGGTGGGTCGAGCGGTCGGTGGGTCGAGTGGTCGGGGTGGGCACCGGTTGGTCGCACGGTGCCCGGTTGTGTGGTCGATTCGTTGGCGGTCGGCTGGTCAGGCCGGGCCGTGATGCTTCAGGGCGATGGGTCGAGTGGTCGCTCGTTGTTGGGTCAGGTACTTCGTCGATCTCACCGTTTGCTGATCTCACTGTTCGGCGGTCACCGGGCCGCAGGAGATATCGCATTGGCTGTCGCAGTCGTCGGCGAAGTCGTCGAAGTGGGTGCCGGTGGCCGAGGCCTTGCAGCCCGCTTGACCTTCGAACGAGAACGATTGGTTCAGGCTGCCGAAGGCGGAGGCGACGTCTTCGAGTTCCTGATTGACGGCACTGGAGACTTCGGCGAGGCCGACGACGAGGGCCAACACGGCGATGGTCGAGATGAGGACGAGTTCGGCGGAGATGATGAAACCGGCGTTGTCGTTGGCGAAGTCGTTGATGAGCTTGCGAATCATGGTGGTCTCTCCGGTGTTGCTTGTTTGTCGTGTGTTGTTGTCGCGTCGTGTGTCGCGTTCGATGGGAAGGGTGTAAAGCAGCCTGAATGCCAAACCCTTGGCGCGCGCCAAACTTTCTGAACACCGGAAGCGCCGCGTGTTCACAAACCGAAGCGCGGCAAGCGGATAAAACTTCCGCGAGTTCCCGGGCCGGGGGCTGTTCCGCCCGCCAACGGCCCTCGGCCCCTCGTTGCGGAAAAACCACCCGTCCCGCTCAAAACCCCCGCGCGATTCACGCAACCGCCGACCCCCGCACACGTTGCGGCGCCCCCGCCACATCGCGGAGCGGACGAGGTGAAAACGCAACGTCGATGGGGGCCGAAATTCGACCGCACGCCGATTTCCGCTTTCGGCGCTGTGGGGCCGGATTGCGGTGCGGGTATACTGCCCCGTCGGCACCGGAATGAACCAATCACCACATGGAGAAACCATGACGGCGTCGCTTGGGATGCACTACAAAATTCCGCTGCTGTTCACGCCGCAACCCGAAGGGGGGTACACGGTCACTTGTCCGCTTTTGCCCGAATTTCTGACCGAGGGGGATTCTTTGGACGAGGCACTGGAACATGCGCGGGATGCCTTGGCCACGACCATTGAACTCTACGAAGACCTCGGACGGACATTGCCATCGCAAGTACGGATTGGCCACGACAATTCGCCGGTGTGGCTGGAAACCGTGGTCTCATCCCCATGACATATCGCGAATTGCGGCGAAAACTTTTGGCCTTGGGATGTGTCGAAGTGCCGAGGCAAGGTGGTGGCTCGCACCGAAAATGGCACAACCCCGTTACCAATAGCGGTACGGTCGTTCCGGACTGGGGAAGTCGCGATCTAAAAAATGGAACGGTTCGCGCGGCTGTTCGCCAACTCGGGTTGGAATGGTCTGATTTCTCGCAAGCCTGAAGTCGGACCAACTCACCGCGCCAACACATCCGCCAAAAGCCTTTGAACTCTCATGAAACCACTTTCCCTCGTCGACGATTCCCCCTCCTCGCTCGTCGGTCTCGACACGACCGCCGATCCGCGCGAAGCCAAGGGTGGTTAGGCCTTTGTGTCGGCGCAGGCGACGGCAATGATGAATCAGGAATTGGTTTGACAGAATTCGTCTCGAAGAGACCGGCGGACTTTGGGTGTTGAGATCATCATGGCAACTCTGTTGGAATCGCAGCTGCTGACTGCGGATGAGTACGGGCGGTTGCCGGATGAGGGGCGGCTGACGGAACTGGTTCGCGGAAGGATTGTCGAGATGAATCGGCCGTTCACGTCGCACGGGTTCTACGTTGGTCGCGTGGCGATGCTGCTGGGACAGTTCGTCGACCGGCACGATCTGGGACGGATCGTGGCGGGAGACGCGGGCGTCATCACCGAACATCAACCGGACACGGTTCGCGGACCCGATGTTGCCTTTTACAGCTTCCAACGAATTCCAAGGGGGCCCCTGCCCCAAGGCTATTGGCCGGCCAGTCCGGAACTTGTCGTCGAGGTGCGTTCGGAAAGCGACCGCTGGAAGGACATCTTGCAAAAGGCGGCTGAATATCTGATCGCCAATGTGCTGACCGTTGCCGTGGTTGATCCGGCCCGTCAACAAGTCCACCTCTTTTCCGACAAGGAAACCCTGGTTCTGAATGCCACGGACCTGCTCTCGTTTCCGGATATGCTTCCGGGATTCCAAGTCATTGTCGGGCGACTGTTTGAATAGCGCCGCAAGGCCGAGACTCACCGGCCGAAACTCACAGGAATCGAAAATCTCATGCAGTTGCCCATTCTTTCGTCTGTCGATCCGCAACTTTCACCCGCTGCTTCGGATGAGGTTTCGACCGAAACCAAGGGGACCTACGCCTTCGTCAGCCTCGGTTGCCCGAAGAACCTCATCGACAGCGAGCGGATGCTCGGCGCGTTGGCTTTGGATGGTTACTCGCTGGTGTCGGAACCCGAAGGAGCGGACTTCGTCATCGTCAACACGTGCGGGTTCATCGAGGCCTCGCGGGCCGAATCGAAGGGAGTCATCCGCGAGATGCTCGACCTCAAGCGGGCGGGCAAGACGAACGGCGTGATCGTCACCGGGTGCCTCGCCGAGCGGATGGGGAGCGGGCTGCTCGAGGAACTTCCCGAAGTCGATCACGTTGTGGGGGTGTTCGGACGCGAGGAAATCACCAAGGTGGCCGACCGTATGATCGGCGGCTTGCGCGAACAGCGCGAGGTGTTCCGGCCCGCCCCAATCCGGGCGCTCGACGACCGGGCACGGCTGCGGATCACGCCGCGGCACTACGCCTACCAGAAGATTTCCGAAGGGTGCGACCGGACCTGCACGTTCTGCGCGATCCCCAAGATGCGCGGCAAACACGCCACCAAACCGATGGAACTCGTTCTCGACGAGGCGCGGGAACTGGCGGCGGACGGCGTGCAGGAACTGAACATCGTCGCGCAGGACACCACCTATTACGGCATGGACCTGTACGGCGAAGTGCGGTTGGTGGAACTGCTCAAGCAACTGGAACAGGTCGACGGTCTGCGGTGGATTCGGTTGTTGTACCTGTATCCCGAGCATTTCTCGGACGCGCTGATCGACACCATCGCGGGGTCGCAAAAGATCATTCCGTACCTCGACATGCCGCTGCAGCACATCAGCGACCCGGTCTTGAAACGGATGCAGCGGCGTGTGAACCGGGAGAAGATCGAGTCGCTGACCGGGAAGCTTCGCGACCGCATTCCGAACCTCGTGCTGCGGACGACCTTCATCACCGGATTCCCGGGAGAGACCGACGCACAATTCCGCGAGCTTTGCGATTACGTCGAGGCGACGCATTTCGAGCGAATGGGCGTGTTTGCGTACTCGCTCGAACCGGGCACACCCGCGACTCGTCTCGACGGTCACCTGCCGGACGAGGTTAAAGAAGCACGACGCGACGAACTCATGGAACTGCAGCAGAAGATTGCGTTCGAGTTCGGCGACTCGCTCGTCGGATACGAGCTGGATGTGCTGCTCGACGAGCAAATCGACGAGACGACCTGGCTGGGACGGTCGTATGCGGACGCGCCGGAGATCGACGGCTCGGTCTACGTGACGGGCAGCGGATTGGAAGTCGGAAGTTTCGTCCCGGTCGAAATCGAAGCGCGGCGGGATTACGATCTCGTCGGATCAGTCGTCGTGGACGATTGACGATCGAGGATGCAAGGGTGTGCCGGTGGCACACCGGGGGAGCTCGCGCTCCCGATACTCCGGCTGTGTCATGTGATGGCGATCGCCGAACCCTCACCGCAATCGAGCTCGCCTGACGCGGCACCCCGCCCCGCCACGCGCGAGCGACTGGGTTCACCGTGGAACGCCCCCAACCTGGTGACGATCTCGCGACTGGTGCTGTCGTTCGCGGTGTTCGGCCTGATGGCGTCGGGGACGCTGTGGTGGCTGGCCGGTCTGGTGTTCATCGTGGCCGTCGCGACGGACGCGCTGGATGGATACCTCGCCCGCAAATACGGGATGATCACGGTGCTTGGTCGCGTGCTCGACCCGTTCGTCGACAAGTTCATTGTCTGCGGCGGGTTTCTGTTCCTGGTGGCCCAGCCGGGTTCGGGGGTGAGCGTCTGGCTGGCGCTCGTCGTGCTGGGGCGCGAGATGTTCGTGACCAGTCTCCGCAGTTTTCTGGAAAGCGAAGGACGCGACTTCTCCGCGACGGCCAGCGGAAAAATCAAGATGGTTTTGCAGTGCGTGGCGGTTTCGGCGGCGACGTTCTCGCTCGACCCGTGGATCATGGCGTCGCCGGGCGCGACGTTTGTGTTCGTCGTCCGCGAAGCGTCGGTCTGGCTGGCCGGTGCGGCGACAATCTGGAGCGGATGGGAATACACGGTCCGCGCGATCCGGATCTTGCGCGGTTGACGCCTGCGTGCCGGGTGGCACTTCTGACGTGGCCACGACGGGGTGATGGAGTCCGGGGCACGTGATGGAATCCGGGGAAACCCGGCGATCTTTGTTCTATCTCGGGAAGCGGGGATAACCTTCTCTTGCCCTTGCGTTGAAAGGACCCGTATGTCTCGCGTCCTCGCCATTGCCCTGTGGGCCATCCTGATGGCCGCCATGTGGTTGTTCATCGCTTGGGGGCAACAATTCAAACGCCAGTTCGCGGGGCTGGGTGTCGAAGTGACCCGCCTGCAGATGACGCTGATCACGCTGGCGGACATCCTCGCCAACTATTGGTACCTGCCGGCGCTGGCGTTGTTGCTTGTGTGCCTGGCTGCTTCAGGAGGAGACTCGCGGCCGTCGCGTAGCGAGGATTGAGCGTCTTGGCCTCGCCGTGGCCGATTCAAGGCAAAAAAGGGAGCATTCTTCTTTCCCGGGAGTCTGGGACGACCTCAATGACACGGCAGAAAGACACGGCAAAACCGTTGACCTTGCAAGATTACGTCTTTCCGACCGTTGCACCGGTTCAGGACCTGGTCAACAAAACGCCTTGGTGAAGCTCTCGATGTGCGAGACAAGCGAGCAGGCCAACCTTCGAAATGGCCCCATGATTCAGAATTTCCCCTGTTCAGTCATCCCAGCCTTGACGGCGCATTGCTATCCGTACAAAGAACATCGTTTGACATGATTCAGAGATTGGTTCCAAAAACATGAAGAGTATTTCCGTCAGCGAGTTTTCGACGCTCGCCTACAAGGCCCCGGTCCTTGACGTTCTATGCGGCGTTGAGTTGACGGATGTCAGGAGTGTGTCAGAGTGGGCGAGACTCGAAGGCGGGCCATTGCTTTTGGTTCTTGGGGAACTCTGCTTCATGCTAAAGCAGCCGGTTGGCCGCGCACATGTGGAGTGTTTTATCACATCACCAGAAGAGTGGTGCGCCGCAGCAACGCTTGAGTATGCGGAGGCCTCTGTCGCATTGATGCGAGTGTTTGAGACCGCCTGCTACAGGGCTGATCGCGACGAGCCGCCTCCTACCGTTGAGCGTGTTGCGTGCTTTAAATGCCCTAAGAATGGATCGGTCATCGGATTGATATTGACTTTGTCGACGGGAGGCTGTCTCGGGGTTGACGCTTCGTCATACGGCGGCCTCGTGTGGTTCGCTGACGGCCATAATTCCATTTTTCAAAATGAGTGCGCCGCCCGACTGGGCCACATCGTTTTTCAATACCCATTGCCTAGTGGTCCGACACGCCTCGAAACAGGGGTTGCGGGTCTTGATGCAAATGTGGGAGTGTCCGGGCACAAGGAGGTGTGCCATGCAGAAGAAGTATATCGTGCGGCTGACGGACGCGGAGCGTCG
>JBIKMW010000176.1:0-7316 GCA_044359065.1 Planctomycetales bacterium
AGCGGCTGGGCCACGCTGGAAGAACTCGAACGACAGATCGAAAAACTCAGGAACAAACGCGCCCAGCCGCCATAGCAACCTTGGTGCCGAACAGAATTGCCTGCGGGCACCTTCTCCCCCACAGTGGTGTTTTGTTGCGCGATTCGGGGGCGAGTGTGGGGGAGAAGGGGTTGATCGGCGCGTGAGCGAACCATCGAGGCGGTCCGTTGAGGCGAGTTGTGGACTTGCTTCGCGGTTGCGGGTTCGTGTGCGGCGGAAATCGGACGATTTCCGCTGCGGGGCGGTGAGTGTTTGTCGCTCGAAGCGTGATTTCAAACAGCGTGAGGGGGGGGCCGGCACTGTCCGCGGGTCACTGTTTTCCCCGGAATCCACGCGGGGTCCCTCGCTGACGCTTCGGGTTTTTGTGACGAATTCCTTGGTCGCTCGAAGAAATCACGTCTGCTACGGGGGCGGGCTGCGGGCTTTGGCACCGTAGATGTGGTTTCAAAACCCTCTGCCGGACAGATCCGCGTTGACCCTTGCCGTGGTTCTCGTGCTGGCATCCGGGTTTTGGAACGGCTTCTACGTTCCGTCACACGGTGGGGGACGCACGGCGGATTGTGGACGGGTCTGATTGTTGACGGGGAGGGGACGCGGGGCGATTCTGGGGTTTCGCCAATTGGCGTTCCTGGCATCCGTGCCCTATCCGGCTCCCCTCTTCGGAGACCGACAACATGACAATGCGCTCTGTGTCCCGCCTGGCGGGTGTGTGTGTGGCGTGGCTGCTGGTCGCCACCCCCTGTGTTCGCGCCGACGAGGTTGGCGCCGTCGTGTTTTCGCGCGACATTCGACCGATCCTCTCGAAGCATTGCTTCAAGTGTCACGGCCCCGACGAGGAGGCACGCAAGGGGGGGCTGCGGCTGGATGTCCGCGAGGGGGCATTGAAGCCGGCCGATTCCGGCGCGGCGGCCATCGTGCCGGGGAAGGTCGACGAGAGCGAATTGCTCGTGCGGATCGTCTCGGATGACGCGGCGGTGGTGATGCCGCCGCCGGAGACGAAGTCGGTTCTTTCGCCGCGCGAGAAGTCGCTGCTTTCCAAGTGGATCGCGGGGGGAGCCGACTATCAGCCGCACTGGTCGTTCCTGCCGCCGAAGCAAGCGCCGCTGCCGCCGGTGAAGAACGCCGCGTGGCCGAAGAACGAGATCGACCGCTTTATTCTGGCACGGCTCGAGGCGGAGGGGATGGCGCCGTCGCCGGAAGCGGACCGGTACACGCTTGCGCGGCGATTGCACCTCGACCTGCTGGGGCTGATTCCGACGGTCGAAGAGACGGACGCGTTCGTGAACGACACGGCCCCCGATGCCTACGAGCGGCTGGTGGATCGCCTGTTGAAATCGCCTCACTACGGAGAACGCTGGGCGCGGAAGTGGCTGGACCTGGCCCGTTACGCCGACACGAACGGCTACGAGAAGGACCGAGCGCGGACTGTGTGGCCGTATCGCGATTGGGTGATCGAGGCGCTCAACGCCGACATGCCGTTCGACCGGTTCACGATCGAGCAATTGGCGGGGGACATGCTGCCGGACGCGACGGTCGCGTCGCGCGTGGCGACCGGTTTCCACCGGAACACGATGCTCAACGAGGAGGGAGGGATCGATCCACTCGAGTTCCGCTTCCACGCGATGGTGGATCGGGTGGGGACGACCGCCACGACGTGGATGGGTCTGACTATGGCGTGTTCGCAGTGTCACAACCACAAGTACGACCCGCTGTCGCAACGCGAGTTCTACGGCTTGTTCGCGTTCCTCAACAACGCGGACGAACCGGAGTACGAACTGCCGGTCGCGGATTCCGAAAGCCCCGCGGCCCGCGCGGAACGATTGGCGAAGCTGGCGGCCCTCGAGCAGGACCTGGGGAACCAGTTTCCGGTACCGAGCGATTTCACGTGGGAAACGCTGGTGCCGCGATCGGCGAAGGGGAGTTCGAACGCGACGCTGGCCGTGCAGGCGGACGGATCGGTGCTGGTCTCCGGGGAGAACCCGGACACCGACACGTACACGGTGGAGTTCGACGCCGTGCCGGAACAACTGTCGCGGCTGAGGCTGGTCGCGCTGACCGATGCGTCGCTGGGTCAACAAGGGCCGGGCCGCACGCCGCACGGCAATTTCGTGTTGACGGAGCTGCGCGGCCAAGTGCAGATACCGGCGACCGAGCCGGGGTCGGAAGGGAAGCCCACGCCGTTCGAGTTCAAGTCGGCGGTGGCCGATTTCAGCCAGGACCAGTTCCCGGCGGAGCACGCCATCGACGGTAAGCCGAAGACCGGTTGGGCGATCCACGGACCGGGCAACTTCAATGTGTCGCGAACGTTGACGTTGTCGGTGGCTCCGATTGCCGGTGTGGAGAAGCTTCCCGCCGCCGCGAAGTTGCGCTGTTCGCTGACACTTGCGCAGAACTTCGGCACGCAGCACACGCTGGGGCGGTTCAAGCTCGAAGCGGGGCGTCCCATCCCCACGGATGTGCCGGTCGAGCGGCGTCGCAAGGAGGCGCTGACGCGCGCGTTTGAAGCGTGGTTGGCTGGCGAAACGGCCAACACCAGTCGTTGGACCGCTGCCCGTCCCGCCAGTGCCACCAGCAATCCGCCGTTGCTCACCATTGAAGAGGACGACTGCGTGATCGCCACCGGCGATCAAACGAAGCGGGATGTGTACACGCTGGACTTCGCCGGGGACTACGCGGGGGCGACGGCTGTGCGCATCGACGCCATCCCCGACGAGCGGCTGCCCCGTCGCGGTCCGGGGAACGTGTATTACGAAGGACCGTTCGGCGACTTCTTCCTGAGTGAAGTGAAGGCCTCCGTTGGTGGTCAGCCGGTGAAGATCCGCGAGGCGTCCGACAGCTTCGCCAGTGGAGGGAATCGGGCGGCGTCGGCCATCGACGGGAATCCGCAGACCGGATGGTCGATCAACGGCGGTCAGGGGAAACCGCACGCGGCGGTGTTCGTCTTCGACAAACCACTGCCGGCGGAGGCGGCCGCCGGTTTCCGGATCGAACTGGTGTTCGAGCGGTACTACGCGTGTGGTTTGGGCAAGTTCCGGGTTTCGGTCACGCGCGACGAGAAGCCGGCGAAGGCGCGAGTGCGCGACGCGGAGGTCGACACAGCGCTGACGGTGTCGGAAGGGGATCGCACGGCTGCGCAGAACGCGCGGCTATGGTTGGAGTTCCTGCGTAACGCGCCGGAATTGGCGGATGCGCGCAAGCCGCTGGAAGCGTTGCGTGTGGAGCCTGCTCGCGGCACGGCCACGCTCGTGATGCGCGAGCGACCGGCCAATAACCCCCGTCCGACGTTCGTGCACAAACGGGGCGAGTTCCTGCAACCGACCGACCGCGTCGAAGCGGTCATCCCCGCCGCCCTGTCCGAATGGCCCGCGGACCGACCGAAGAACCGCCTTGAGTTCGCCAAGTGGCTGGCGAGCGAGCGGAACCCGCTCGTGGGCCGAGTGACGATGAATCGCCAATGGGGGGCGATCTTCGGGAAGGGGCTCGTTCGCACGAGCGAGGATTTCGGCTTGCAGGGGGAATTGCCGTCGCACCCCGAACTGCTGGATTGGCTGGCGGTCGAGTTCATGAAGCGCGGTTGGTCGATGAAAGCAATGCACCGGTTGATCGTGACCAGCGCGACGTACCGGCAGTCGTCGCGCGTCACACCGGAGGCCCTGGCGAAGGACCCGCTCAACCGATTGCTGGGTCGAGCGCCGCGATACCGGATTGACGGGGAGTTGGTCCGCGACGTGGTGCTCCGCGCGTCGGGTTTGCTCTCGACCAAACTGGGGGGACCGAGCGTCTATCCGCCGCAACCGCCGGGGGTGACCAGCGAGGGGACGTACGGGGCGCTGGCGTGGACGGTCAGCACGGGGGAGGACCGCTATCGCCGGGGGCTGTACACGTTTGCGAAGCGGACCGCTCCATTCGCGATGTTCGGCACGTTCGACGCGCCGTCGGGGGAGGCGTGCGTGCCGCGGCGGGAGGTGTCGAACACGCCGTTGCAAGCGCTGACGCTGTTGAACGACGCCACGTCGATGGAGGCGGCGCGGGCGCTGGGGAACCTGGCGAACGATTTGCCGACCGTGGTTTCCCCCGACCGTTCCGGGACGCCCGTCGCGAAAACGTCCGGGCCCGACATCCGTGCTCGAATCGTGCTGTTGTTCCGGCGTTGCCTGACACGTCCGCCGACGCCGGAGGAACTCGCCGAACTGGAGCGGTACTTTGCGGCGACCCGCGCGTCGCTTGTGGCCGCATCGACGACGGCGGTATCCGGCACGACGGAAGAGACGGTCAAGCCGGGTGAAATCCTTGGCTTGAAAGAGGGGGAAACGCAGCCGAACGCGGCCGACCTCGCTACGTGGACGCTCGTCGCCCGTGCGCTGCTGAACCTCGACGAAACGATCACGCGGGAGTGAGGCGATTCCACGGCAACGTGCCGCGACACCGAACCGAATTGCACCCGGTGAGTCAGCAAAGGCACGCGTCGCATGCCCGAAAGCCGCGAAACGAGCGGGGATCGATGACTTGTGCTTTGACAACACTCAAGAGTGGGGTTGATGCAAGGTTGTGGTGTCGGTGTCGCCGGGTTCACGTGCGACGGAAAACACACATTTTTCGCTACGCGGCGGTGGTTCTTTCGAACGACCGGTGAATTCGCGATGGAACCCGCGTCGATTCCGGGGAAAGTCGTGACTTGCGGGGAGAGCGGGGTCCCTCGCTCACGCTTCGGGTTTCCAGAACTCAGGGCCTCTCCTCGGTGGTGCTTCCGCCATACTTCATAGCGCGGAAGGACCGAGTGCACGGGGCTTGGAATGGCGACGGCGCGGGGGGATGATGGGGGTTCAACGTCAAAGAAGGCCTGCTCTCCGCGCCGGGGATGGTTGTTATGCGTCTTGCGATGGTGTCCGCCAGCGTGGTGTGGTGCGCGGTTGTGTGCGGGGGGGGAGGCGTTCGCGCGGCTGACGAGGTCGATTTCGACCGGGATGTTGCGCCGATCCTGATCGCCCGGTGCCTGGAATGTCATGCGGGTGCCGACCCCAAGGGGGAACTGGACCTCGCGCGGCATGAAGCGGTGACGGCCAAGGACGGATTGCTGGTGACGGGGCGACCCGACGAGAGCGAGTTGTGGCTGCGCGTCGAGTCGGACGAGATGCCGCCGAAGAAACCGCTGGAGGCTGCGGAGAAGGACGTGCTTCGGAAGTGGATCGCGACCGGGGCGAAGTGGGGCACGAATCCGGTCGACCCCTTCCGCGTGACTACGAAGTCGCGAGCCGGTTATGACTGGTGGTCGCTGCAGCCGGTGCGGCGACCGGTCCCGCCGGACGAGAAGGGGGCCGCCCATCCGATCGACCGGTTTGTGCTACACAGGCTTCGCGAGTTGGACCCCGACGCGGCGTTGTCTCCCGAGGCGGACCGCCGCACGTTGATCCGCCGGGTGACATTCGACCTCGTGGGCCTCCCCCCCGCGCCGGAAGAGGTCGCGGAGTTCGTGGCGGATACGCGTGCGGACGCCTATGAGCGAATGGTCGACCGGTTGCTGGCCAGTCCCCATTATGGCGAACGACAAGCGCGGCATTGGTTGGACGTGGTGCGGTTCGGCGAGACGGACGGCTTCGAGCGAAACACGATTCGACCGAACGCGTGGCCGTATCGAGATTGGCTGATCCGCGCGTTCAACGCGGACCTGCCGTACGACGAGTTCGTGCGGATGCAGATCGCGGGGGATGTGTTGTACGACGAGGGGACGATTGCAGACGACGCGCGGCGCGATGCGATTGTGGCCACCGGAGCGCTCGTGGCGGGGGTTCACAATACGGTACTCGGCAACGAGGAGATGCGGCTGGCTGCGAGGCAGGACGAGATCGAAGACTTGCTCGGCTCGGTCGGCCAGACGTTTTTGGGGGTGACGCTCAATTGCGCGCGATGTCACGACCACAAATTCGACCCGGTCACGCAGGCCGACTATTACGCGATGGCGGCTTCGCTGGTGGCGGTGCGGCATGGCGAGCGATCGTTGCCGCGCCCGGAAGTCGAACAGCGATTGCTGGCGTCGCGCGAGGCGCTCGCCAAGGCGTCGCGGGACCTGGACGGACTGGAGCGGCCCGTGCGGGAGGCGATTCTCAAGGAACGGGGAGGGGCGGGTGAGCTTGGCGGCGCGGAAGCGGTGCGCCCCGTGGCGGCGTGGGATTTTCGGACGGGGATGAAGGATCTGGCGGGGACGCTGCATTGCGAGGCGAAGGGGGAGGCGCGACAAACAACCGAGGGGGTCGAGCTGCATGGGCGAGTCGAAGGGGGAACCGCCCATCTGCGGAGTGCGCCGCTCGGTTTCGCGCTGGGGCCGAAGACGCTCGAAGCGTGGGTGCGACTGGGGAACGACAGCCAGCGTGGCGGCGGAGTGATGTCGGTGCAAACACCCGACGGTGCGGTGTTCGACGCGATCGTCTACGGCGAGAACGAGCCGAAGAGGTGGATGGCGGGCAGCAATGGTTTCGTGCGGACCAGTCCGTTTCGAGGCACCGACGAAACCGAGGCGGCGGCGCGGGTGGTCCAGATCGTGCTGACCTACGCCGCCGACGGGACGATCACCGCGTACCGGGACGGTCAGCCGTATGGCCAGCCGTACAAAAGTGCGGGCTTGCAGGTGTTTGAAGCGGGGCACGCGGTGGTGTTGTTCGGATGCCGACACGAACCAGCGGGGGGAAACCGCATGTGGGGGGGGACGCTCGTCGCCGCCCGGTTGTACGACCGGCCCCTCGCTGCCGACGAGGTGATACGGGCGCATGCGACGGGGCCGGGAGTGGTGGCCGAGGAGGAGATTGTTGCCCGACTCGACGCCGCGAGCCGCGAGCGGAGAAAGAGTCTCCAGACGCAAACGGCCACGTTGCAATCCGAGATCGTCGACTTGCAGGCGCGCGCGGCCGAGAAGGTGTACGCCACGACGGTCGGCAAGATCGAGCCGGTGCATCTCCTGGCACGCGGTGACCTGCGTCTGCCGCGCGGGGAAGCGGCACCGGGGATGATCGCGGCGGTGCGCGTGCCGGGGGTCGACGGGGTGCCGAAAGACGCGGGAGACCGCGAACGAAGACGGCGACTGGCAGCGTGGATCGCGTCACCCGCGAACCCGCTTGCCGCGCGGGTGATCGTGAATCGCGTGTGGCACGGGCACTTTGGCACGGGAATCGTCGACACGCCGAACGACTTCGGCTTCAACGGCGGGAGGCCCTCGCACCCGGAGCTGCTGGACTGGTTGGCGGCGGAGCTGGTGTCTCCGTCGACGGACGCTTCGGCGGAACCCT
>JBIKMW010000106.1:0-23898 GCA_044359065.1 Planctomycetales bacterium
AAACGGCGTTCTCCGATGTACAGGAGGGGCCCAACGCTGGCGACACCGGTTGGGCGAGCACGTTGAACGTTCAACCCCCGAACCGTTCAAACCGCTCGTTTGCGGGCCACGATCAACAACCCCGCCAGGATGAACGCGCATCCCGTCAACACGCGGGGAGTGATGCGTTCTCCCAAAAGCAGCCATGCCAAAACCACGGCGACCACGAAGCTTCCCTTGTCGATCAACGCGACCGTCGCCACGTTTCCGTCCTTGAGGGCTTTGTAGTAGAACACCCACGATGCCGCGGTCGTCGCCCCCGAAATTCCCAACCAGTACAGGTTGCTCCCTTCGACTTTGGAGAGTTGCCCCCGCGGAATCGCCGCCGCCGCGAAGGCGAGTACGAACGCCGTCACGAACAACGTTCGCACGAACAACCCAACTTCCCCGGAGATGCCCTCCAACCCTCGCTTGGCAACAACCGAGGTCGCCCCCGCGAAGAGCATCGAGATCGCGGCGAAAACCATCCAGCGTTCCATCGACCGTGCTCCCGCGATGTCCTCGCGCTGCGACCCGTCTCCTCGCGACAACCATCGGGCGGCCAGGCCACTGCGACATCGAATCCACTCTCGACCCCTTCGAGTCCTCTGTCAACACGGGTGCCCGACGATGTCGTCACCGAAAACCCGACGCCCTTTGAATTTTCGCACACCGGACGAGGTTTACGCGGACCTGCGGGAGTTGCGCCGGCGCGGTTACACCCCCTCCGGAAACTGGAACCTTTCGCAGGTCTGCAACCACCTGGCGTACTTCGCCGAGTGCACGCTGGACGGGTTCGATTTTCGCGTGCCGTGGCTGATCCGCACGCTGTTCGGCGGGTTTCTCAAACGGCAGGTACTGTCGTCTCGAAAAATGCCGGCGGGGGGGTACACGCCGCAGCGCGTGTTGCCAACCCCCGATCTCGATGAAGTCGAGGCGGTCGCGCGACTGACGCGGGCGCTCGAGCGGCTGTTTCGAGAGCCGGGTCCGTTTCATCCCTCGCCGCTGTTTGGAACAATGTCGCCCGACGAATGGCGCGAGCTGCATTTGATCCACTGTTCGCACCATTTGAGTTTTCTCGCGCCGAACCCGACGTAGGCGCGTCCCACCACGATTCGATTCCGGCCCGGCCGGCCCAGGATGTCCGCATGTCGCTCCCCGTCGCTCCCTTGAATCCCCCGCGTCGCGTCTTGATGGGGCCCGGCCCGAGCGACACCCACCCGCGCGTGTTGGCGGCGCTGGGTGCCCCGACGGTGGGGCACCTCGACCCCTACTTCCTGCAGGTGATGACCGACACCCAGCGGATGCTGCGCGAGGTGTTTTGCACGAAGAACGAGCTCACGCTGGCCGTGAGCGGAACCGGCAGCGCGGGGATGGAGACGTGCGTGGTGAACCTGGTTGAACCGGGAGACCGCATGCTGGTGTGCGTCAACGGCGTGTTCGGCGCGCGCATGGCCGACGTCGCGGGACGGTACGGGGCGGAAGTGACGATCATCGAGCGGCCCTACGGCGAAGTGTTCCCCGCCGAGCAGGTGGCCGAAGCGGTGAAGAAGGTGTCGCCGAAGATCGTGGGGATCGTCCATGCGGAAACGTCCACCGGAGCTTGGCAACCGGTCGAGGAGATCTCGAAGATCGTCCACGACGCAGGAGCGCTGTTCGTCCTCGACACCGTGACTTCGCTGGCCGGAGTCCCCGTCGAGATCGACGCGTGGGGGATCGACGCCGTGTACAGCGGAACCCAGAAGTGTCTGAGCTGTCCGCCCGGGCTGTCCCCGGTGTCGTTCAGTCCGCGCGCGGTCGAGAAGCTCTCGAACCGGAAGTCGAAGGTGGCGAGTTGGTATCTCGACATGAACATGGTCAAGAATTACTGGGGCCAGGACCGGGCCTACCACCACACCGCGCCGATCAACATGAACTACGCGCTGCGCGAAGCACTGGCGCTGGTGCTTGAGGAAGGTCTTCCCGCGCGACACGCCCGGCACATGAAAAACCATTTGGCACTGAAGGCGGGGCTTTCGGCGATGGGGTTGTCCCTCGCCAACGCGGAGGGGCATCAGTTGCCGATGCTCAACCCGGTGCGAATCCCCGAAGGGATCGACGACGTGTCGGTGCGCAAGCAATTGCTTGAGGAGTTCGGCATCGAAGTCGGCGGCGGGTTGGGCTCGATGAAGGGAAAGGTGTGGCGGATCGGCCTCATGGGGGAAACAAGCCATCCGCGAAACGTGCTGCTGGTCCTGGCTGCGCTGGAGCGGTGCTTGACGACGCGCGGCGCGAAGGTCGCCCCCGGCGCGGGCGTGGCCGCCGCGCTGGCGGCATACGGGTGAGCTTCGTCCCCGATTTCTCCGTAATCGGAGGGGCGTGCGAACCACGTACCGCCCCGGCGCAACACGAAAAGGCATCCCCAAGGCGCCGGGCGATCGGCGAACCGAACTGTGCATGCTTGCCGTGCGGTTCTCCCTCCGATTTCGGAGAAATCGGAGACAGTATCATTCCGCCGCCGTTCGCGCGTGCATATGCCGCGCGGACGGATCGAGCAATCCCGCGCTGTTCCACCTCGCCAGGCGGTCCCGTGTGAACTCCACGAGCCGCGCTGCGGATCCGCGCCGTTCGGTGTGTGACAGCCGCGTGCCCTCGCGCGCGAACACGGCGATCCGGTCTTCCACGGCGCGTGTCGCCTCGTCCAGTTCCGCGTCGTCCGCCATCAAAAACGCAGGTGGATCGGTACCGAGACAACGCCGTTCATACGCGATGGCCCGCGCGAAGTAGAGCGTCGACGCCGCGCAGAACGCATCGAAGTCAACCAACCCCACGTAGGCGGCGGCGATCGTACGGTCGATCACGTCGAGTTCCGCGTGAAGCGTCCGTTCGTAACCGGCAAGTTCGCTGTCCTGCACCTCCAGGCCGCGCGACAGCAGCCCGGCCAACCGCTCGACCCCGCACAGGATATGTGCGTTGCCAGGGCTGAAGAGTGGATCGACGAACCCAGCCGTGCCCGGCAGCGCCGCCCAGCCGGGACCGGTCAACCGGGACAACCGCCGTTGCAACCGACCGGTCGCGACCAACCCGTCAACCGGGGCGACGATCCGCGCGTCCTGGAACTGCCGCCGCACCGTGGGGAGCCGCTCCATCCAGCGGTGCCATTCGGCGACGGGGTCGGAGAGCGACTCCCCCGCGCGATCCATGTCGAGCACGAAGCCGCAACTGGTCACATCGTTGTCGAACCGCAGTTGCCACATCCAACCCGAGCTGAACAGATGATGCAGCGCCGCGTCGTCGCAGCGGAAGGGATAGTCGCGTGTCGGCACACCCGACTCGTCCATCACCGCCTCCCACCGGGGTAGCCCCGCGAAGTGCGCGAACACCGCGCGGGATCGCGTGCGACACGGGATCGGCGGCGCGGCCTGCCACGACCGGGCAACGAGCGCCCGCTCCCCCGTCGCATCGATCAGAAATCGCGCGGCGAACTCCCGCCGCTCCCCCCGGCGAGTCCCCGTGAACCTCCACGGCGAACCGACCGCGCGGGATGTCGGTCCGAAGTCCGCCGGATCGAACTCGATATGGTCGAAGCAAGTCACCCCGCTCCGCGCGGCCAGATCGAACAGGAACGCGTCGACATCCGACCGCAGCCACTGCGTGTCCGACACTTCGTCGGACGAACTCGCCGCGACGAGCAACTCCCGGTCGTGATCGGGCGAGGTCGCGAACGTTGCTCCCTCGTCGTGTCCGAAGTAGCTGAAGCCCCGCTTGAGACCCCGCATGACTTCGGGGAACTCGCGCTGCCAGCTTCCGTACCGCGAGAGCGCGACGAGTTCGGGAATGTCGTACCGGCCCCCCAATCGCCGCAGCACGAGATTGGCGGTCGGGGTCGAGGACTCGCCAATCGCAAAACGAGGATGGCCGCCTCGGTCGAACAAACCGACGCGGAACCCCGCACGCGACAGCACCAAAGCCGCGAGACTGCCCCCGAAACCCGCTCCCAACACGGCGATGTCGAAGTCCATCGGTCGGCTCCGAGTCGGGGCGCAACGGAACATCCTCGCCGCGCGACTGGCGACAAAGTCAACTGGCGACAAAGTCAACCGGCAATGAGGTCAACCGGCGGCCAAGCGGCGCTGGCGGGCCTGGTCGAGCGTTACCGCCGAGATAATGATCGCACCAAGAATCAGGTCCTGAACCGGGTCGGCGATCTGCAACATCGAGCAGCCGTTGTCGATCACCGCCATCAGCAGCGCACCACACAGCGTCCCTAGCACGGAACCTCGTCCGCCGCTGAGGCTGCCACCGCCGATCACCACGGCCGCGATGATCCGCAATTCCTTGCCGACGCCCCCGGTTGGGTCTCCCTCTTCCAGCACCGAAAACTGAAACAGTCCCGCCACGCCGACGAACACCCCGGCAAGGGCGTACATCAACAGCCGCGTGCGGGGGACCGACACGCCGCACAACCGCGCCGTCGATTCGTTCGATCCGATCGCGAACACATGCCGCCCGAACACCGTGCGGTGCAACGCGACCGCCGTGACCACCGCCAACGCGAGCGTGATCCACACGCCGGGGGCGACCAGCATCCACTTGGGATCCGGAAACGGGCTTTGCAGCGAAACCATCCACTCCGGAACCCTGCCGTGCGCACGGATGGGAGTGTCTCCCGCGAGGATCCTCGCAAAACCCTGATAGAGCGTCATCGTCCCGAGCGTGACGATAAACGGCACCACGCGCAGCCAACTGACCAGCGCGCCATTCACCCCCCCCGCCAGTACGCCGGTTGCGATCGCTGCGCAAATGGAGGCCCCTGTCGAGGCCCCCTCGCGATAGCAATATGCCATCACCGTCGCCGACAGGGCAATGGCCGCCCCGGCGGACAGGTCGATCCCTCCGCCGACGATGATGATCGTCATGCCGAGCGCGGCGACACCCACGGTCGTCGCGTGCACCGTGACCGTCTGGAAGTTGCGAACCGAAAGGTACCGCCCCCCCTTGGCTCGCATCGCGTCCCAGCCGGCAAACAGCGCGACCACCACCACGAGCGCCAACAAAGGCCCCAGCGTCTCCGCGACGCGGCGCAGATTCGCTCCCGTCGGAACCGGATCGGTGGTCGACGTGTCCCCCATGACGGATGGTGTCCCTCGAAGTGCGGCGAGGTCAGGATCGGTCGGGAATGCGAGCGGACTCTCGACCGGGAACAACGACTCCCGGCACTCTTCGACGGCGAATCAAGTCGCCTGCGGAGCCGCCTTTTTGCTCGTGGAGGCGGGCTTGGCCGCCGCCAGTCGCGCCCGTTCCATGAAGTACAACACGAGCGGGCTGGCGATGTACACCGTGCTATAGGTCCCCGCCAACGTGCCGACTGTCATGGCGAACGCGAACCCGTGGATCCCTTCGCCCCCCAGCACGTACAGAATCAGCACCGACAGGAACACCGTCAGCGCGGTCAGGATTGTCCGGCTGAGGCACTGGTTCACCGTCAGGTTGATCATCTCCTTGGTGATGTGCGGGTTCTTGCCGCGGATTTCCCGCAGCCGGTCGAAGATCACGATGGTGTCGTTGAGCGAATAACCGACGATCGTCAGGAACGCGGCGATCATCGACATGCTGATTTTGAAATCGTTGAGCATGAACAAGTCGCCGATCGGATTGTTGGCGAATAGCGATGCCAGCGAGACCGCCCCCAGCGTCACCAACACGTCGTGCGCGAGGGCGACCACCGCCGCCAAACCGTACACGAAGTTCTCGAAACGGAACCAAACATAGACGACGATCGCGATGAGGCTGAGCACGACCGCGAACACCGCAGCGAGCTTGGTTTCCTGCGCGACGGAACTCTCGAACGTCGTGACTTCGTCGAACAATGGGGTCGTCTGGAATTTCTCAGTGAGCAGCTTCAACCCCTTCTCGACATCGGCCTGAGGTACCGATTTGGCCACTTTCAGGCCGATCGTCTTGAACAGCTTGACCTGCCCTTCCGCGGCGGTCATCCCCGATCCTTCGGTTCCGAACAGCGTGAACGCACCCTCGTTGGGGTGCCCCAGCTCGGCAAGTTGCGCGAGGAGGTACGACTGCACCGTCGCCACGGCGACTTCCTGATTGAACGAGAGCGACGCCCTGGTTCCACCGGCGAACGCCTCGTCGAAATCCGCTGCCTTCTCTCCTTCCTTCACTTCGGGTGCAGTCGCAGGGAGCGCTTCGATGCCCGTAGCCGACATGGAGACGTGGACGAGTTGGTTGGGGAACGCTTCGTTCACCTGATCGGCAATCTTCTTTTCGTCCTGGTCGGTCGTTCGCAGACGGAACAGCTTGTCGGTCTTGGACGTGTCAGTGGACGACAGTTCTTCCACCGTGATGTTGCCGCCCAACTTCTGTTCGAGTTTCGCCCGCACCTCGTCGACCTTTTGGGCGTCGTTGAATTGGACGCTGATCATGGTCCCGCCGGTGAAGTCGATGTCGTAATTCGACTCGCCGCGATAAACGAACGCGCCCAGCCCGATCACCACGAACACCGTCGAAATCCCGATGGCAAGGTTCTGCTTGGAGACGAAGTCGATGTTCGTGAAGCCGATCCACTTCAGCATGTGCAGCCGCTTGACCAGCCGACTCTTCTCCATAACTTCCAGCACGATACGGCTGATGAACACGGCGGTGAACAGGTTCATCACCAGGCCGATGAACAGTGAAACCGCGAAGCCCTTGATCTGGTCGGTCCCGATCCAATAGAGGATCACCGACGTGATGAGGGTCGTCAGATTCGAGTCGAAGATCGCCGTGAAGGCTTTCTCAAAGCCGTTGTGAATCGCCATCCGCAGGCTCGCACCCCGTTCGGTTTCCTCGCGGATGCGCTCGTAAATCAGCACGTTGGCGTCGACCGCCATCCCCGCACTGAGCACCAGCCCGGCCAATCCCGGCAGGGTGAAGGCCGCGTCGATCAGAGCCATCGCGCCGACAATGAACAACAGGTTCAGGAGCATCGCGAAGTCGGCGACGACCCCGGCGATCAGGTAGTAGAAGCCCATAAAGGCGACGACCGCGACGGTGGACACGACCAGCGCCAGTTTCCCCTTGGACTGCACGTCCGCCCCGAGGGTGGGGCTGACGGTGAATTCGCTGATCGGGTCGCGTTTGATTTCGCGCGGCAAGGCCCCGGCGTTGAGGACGGTGACCGTTTCGCGGACTTCGGGAATCGACATGCCGGTGATGATCCCGTTGCCGCCGGTGATGGGGGTCCGGATGCCGGGAGCGGTCTGCAACTCGTCGTTGAGGAGCACGGCCAGCCGGTAGCGATTGGGCCGCTCGTCGCTATCGTCCGCAGGGGGTTTGAAGCGGGTCGTCAGGTTGCCGAACAGGTAGGTGCCCGCCTGGTTGAACGTGAACGCGACGCACGGCGTGGCGGTTTGCGGGTCAACATCCTCGTTCGCGCGGCGGAGATACTTCCCCGTCACGCGGCGGTCTTCGGGTTCGCGAAGAATCAGAGCCTCGTAACGTCCGGGACGGCCCGCCATCGGGCGCATCGCCTCGCCCCCCGTGAACATTTCCTTCGGACGAGGCATCCCCTGCTCATCCAACACATCCTTGCCGTTTTCATCCTTCTCGGTGGCGATCGGGCGCCAGACAGCCACGATCTTGTCGGCGACGCGAACTTCCGTCGCGGGGCTGGCGTTCGCGCGGGTGATGATTTCGGTGTGGTCGGGGGTCCGCGCGACGATGCCGAATTCGAGGTTCCCCAATTGGGTCATCGAACGTTTGACGGCGGCGACTTCCTCGGGGTTCGTCCCCGGCACGATGACTTCGATGCGGTCTTGCCCGACGCGGCGGACGACGATTTCCTTCGTTCCAGCCGGGTTGATGCGGCGCCCAACGGCGGCCACCATGCGGTTCATCAAGTCGTCGCTCAGCGCTTCCTGGTCGGAGCCTTGTTCGGCCAACTCGTAAACGAGGTTCGTTCCCCCCGCGAGGTCGATCCCCAGGTCGAGCGCCGACAGCCAGGGATTCCCCTTGGCGAGCTGATTCACGAACGGCGAACAGGCCAGCCCGATCGTGAACAGGATCAGCCCCAGCTTACCCGCATACTCCTTGACGCGGAGCGCCCGCGAAATGCCGAAGCCCAAGGCGAACGGCACCACCAGAAAACCGGCCAGGTACAGAAACGTGTACACACCATTCATTGCGACGCGTCCTTCGTGGTTCTCCGCCGCCAACAGGGGTTCGCCCCGCCGGTGCGATCGATCAATTGAGTTTTCGACCCCGCGCTCATTTCCGCCTCAAAGCGTCAAGCAGGCTTTACTTGGGCGCGTCGGGTTTGGCTTCTTCGTCGTCCGTCAACACTTGTTGGATACTGCTGCGCAGGAACGGAATCCGCGTCCCTTCGCCGAATTTGAGCGTGACCCGCTTGCCGTCGCTGGAAATATCCGCGACCAGCCCGATGGCCCCGCCGATTGTCAACACCTTGTCGTTCTTCTTCAGGGCACTCAGCATTGATTGCCGCTTGGCCTGCTCTTTTTGCTGCGGACGCCCGATCATCAGGTAATACAGGGTGACCAGCATCACCAGCGGCAGCATGAACTGCACAAGCATCGCCGTACCGGGGTCCGGTGCGGCGGCGGCGGCGGGAACTTCCGCGTCCGCCAACAGGCCCGCGCACATTTGTCCGACGATGGTCTGCAACACGATTTCGGTCCCGAAACTGCGACTCCGCCGACCTCCGCGACAACCGGAGCAACGGCCCTGTTTCCCCCGTTTTTCCGGGGAAAACCAAGATTCTAGGGACCCTCTCCCCACGCCGCAAGCTGTTCCGTCCGAAAGTCTTGCAGCCGATCCGCGAGGATCGCCCGCCGCATATCGCGCATCAGCGTCTGGTAGTACGCCACGTTGTGCCAGCTCAGTAGCATCGGGCCAAGCATTTCGTTGGCGATGAACAGATGCCGCAGGTACGCCCGGCTGAACGTCGTGCACACCGGGCACTCGCACGCGGGGTCGAGAGGGCCGTCGTCCCGCCGGTATTTCAGATTGCGGATTCGCACCGGCCCGAAGTGCGTGTAGGCCATCGCGTTGCGTCCGTTGCGTGTGGGAAGCACGCAGTCAAACAGGTCGATGCCCCGGCAGACCGCTTCCAACAGATCGATCGGTCGCCCCACCCCCATCAGGTAGCGCGGCTTGTCGGCGGGCAGCAAGGGAACCGTCCACTCCAGCGTTTCGTACATCTGTGCGGGCGTCTCTCCTACGCTCAGCCCCCCGATCGCATAGCCGGGAAATTCAAGCGCCAGCAGTTCGGCCGCCGAGCGCTCCCGTAAATCCCGAAACACGCCCCCCTGGACGATGCCGAACAGCGCCTGGTCGGGGCGCGAGTGCTTGTCGCGACAGCGCCGCGCCCAATTCGTCGTGCGGGTCACGGCGGCATCCACTCGTTCCCAAGTCCCGTCCGCCGGGGGACACTCGTCGAGGCACATGATGCAATCCGCGCCGAGCAATTCCTGGATCTCCATCGCCCGTTCCGGCGACAGCCGCAAGAGGGACCCGTCCAGGTGCGAGCGGAACACGACTTCCTCGTCGTTCAGCTTGGACATCCGCGCGAGGCTGAACACCTGAAAACCGCCGCTGTCGGTCAGGATCGGCCCATCCCAAGCCATGAAACGGTGCAGCCCTCCCAGTTCGGCAACGAGTTCGGGACCGGGTCGCAACGCCAGGTGGTAGGTGTTGGCCAGAATCTTGCCGACGCCGACCTGGCGGAGCTGCGACGGGAGCAAGCCCTTGACGCTGGCGACGGTCCCGACCGGCATGAACACGGGGGTTTCCACCGTGCCGTGGGGGGTACTCCACGTCCCCGCACGTGCGCGGCCACCCGCTTCAAGGTGGGCGAGGTGGAACTCGAAATGCTTGGGGCCATCCATGCGTGTGGTCGCTCGCTCCAACGGTCTTGCCGCGAAAATGTTGGTCCGCAGCGGCATTCCTGCCACGGTCGGCCCGGAGAACTCCGGAACTCAACCCGGCGGCCAAGCGAGAGCGCGTCCCCCCAACAGGTGCACGTGCAGGTGGTCGACGCTTTGGCGGCCATCGCGGCCGCAGTTGACGACCAGCCGATAACCGTTGGCCAGACCGAGGTCGGCGGCGATCTTGCGGGCGGCGACGAAGAGTCGGCCCAATTCGGCCGCGTGTTCCGGAAGCACCGCGTCCACGGACGGGATCGGTCGCTTGGGGATGATCAGCACGTGCACGGGAGCTTGCGGCGAGATGTCGTGGAAGGCGAACGTCTCGTCATCCTCGTGGGCGATCCTGGCGGGGATTTCGCGGTCGATGATCCGCTGAAAGAGCGTTTTGGCGGACATGGGGGAGCCTCGTATCGGGCTCGACCCCGCGGCGACTCGCGCGCGGCTCCGCTCCCGATGGTTATTTGCGTTTCGGCTGCAACCGTTCCGCCGCTTCGACGCGATACATCGGTTTGCCGAACCGGTCTTGATAGCGGGTGTCGACGTAACCTTCCACGTAGTGGACCCTTTGATCGCGAAAAACATTGGCGTAGGCGTCATTCGGCAACAGCCCGAGGTTGCCGCCGTAACGGTCGATCCCGGAACGTCCGTCGTCGTAGGTCATCCGCCACACGCGATCGCCCGGATCGTAGTTCACGATTCCTCGCAACCACGTGAAGTTTTCGCGGTCATGTTCGTACGGATTGGGGGTGGGGTGTAGCTGAACATTGGAGGCGGGCTGCAACGTGCCGGGGAGGCGAATCTGGTCGTCGAGCGCAGCGATCCGCTCATTGCCGGGGTCGGTGAGCGCTCCCGCGTTCGGCCCCGTGGTGTTGGGGACGGCACCGGTGGGACGCTTGATGCTGTCGCCGTCGGGGTCGGTCAGGGGATTGCCGCTGCCACCCAGATCGGCGGGAGGAACGCCACCGGTTCCGGTCGAGGGATCGCTGTAGCTGGGGACAAGTTTGTCTTGCCCGACCGGGAACTGCGTGGTCGGCGATGTCCCCACAGCCGCGGCGGGAGCCGGTTGCCATACCGGGGCGGAGGCACCGGCGGCCCCCGGCAGGTACGTACCGGGAGGGGGGTTGTTGTAAACGGCTCCGGGCGCTCCACCGTAGACGGGCGCGCCCATCGCTCCCGCGGGATAACCTCCCCCTTGACCGTAGCCGTAGCCGGGCCCGTACATGGACGGGCCGGCGCAGCCGGCGGACAGGCAGAGCGTCAACCATGCCCACATCCGCGTGATACGCGGGGGCGGGGCATGCTTGGGAAGGTGGCGGCGACGCGACGAAACTCGGGGCATGGGTCATGTCCTGAAGGGTGTGCTCCCTCCGGACACCTCGCTCGCCGTGGAACGCCGCGCGTGCGCGTCGTCCGCTCCGTTGTTCAAGTCGCCGCGGAACGCGGAGGCTTGCCTCGTGGCGGGAGTAACCCGCGAACGGAGGAGCGCGGCGACCAGCCGCGTGCAACGGGGAAATCGGTCGGGGTCGGGTCGGTGGAAGCCACCTCGAATTCGAACGGTCCCTTGCGCGGCGTAGTCCGGTTTCGCCGGCGCGCCGCTCGCGGAACTTGTTTTCGACCTTGTCCAACTTCGTCGATTCCGCCCCGGAGAGCCGGGGGTGCCGCACGAACCCGCGTCGCTCGAAATCCCGTGCCAAAGGACACGGAACTCGTTCAATACGGATCGATCCAGCGGAAACCGCCAAGTCCGGGAACGCGCCGCACCTCGCGCCGCGTTCGCCAACAATGCCGAAAAACGGGGAATTCACGGGAGAATTCCCTTTTCGCGGCGGGGATTTAGCCGAACGGGCGAAACGTGTCTACGGGAGGTTCGACGAAAGCGGGCACTCGCCCTTACGCGGCCGCTCTTGCCCGATAGCTCGATGTGTGAGACCATCCTCACGGCAAATCACCGCGAGCGGCGATTCCGTCGTTGGCATGCGCTTGTTTGGCGTCCCCCGGAATCCATTTTTCGGGTCGTGGCTCCCAACGGACCTGGGGCGATTAACTCAGCGGCTAGAGTGCTTCCCTTACAAGGAAGAAGTCGGGGGTTCGAATCCCTCATCGCCCAGTTTTTGATGCGAGAAACCCGCAGAAATGCGGGTTTCTTCGTGTTTTCGGACGAGTGACCCACCCCCCATTTCACCCAGTTTTGCAGCGCGCCATCGAAGTGTTCGGGCAGGACTTGCAGATAGTGGGCTTTGGCGACGGTCTCGGAGTTCCCCAGCCACGCACAGACCACGTAGGACGGGAACCGTTGCTCAAGGTCTGTTTGGCAACTCGCCCGCATGTTGTGGAACAGCCGGGGCCACGGTTCGACACCCGCATGCCGCAGAATCTTCGTGAACATCGTCCGCAGGTTCACCGACTTCCAACCTATCGCGGAGAATTGCGATTCCCGCTGGAGTCGGGAGAACACCAGCGTCGCCTTCTCCGGAGCGACCGACCAGAGCCGGTTGAGGTACACCCGCACTTCCGGAAACATCGGAATCACCCGTTGGGCTTTCCCTTCGTGGTGTTCGGTTTTCGGACTGCGGATCGTCAGGCGATTTTCCGCCCAGTTCACGTCGTCCCACGTCATCGTCAGGGCTTCGGATGGAATCCGCAGACCAGCGAACCGGGACAAGGAAATCAGCAGTCGCCATTCGTCATGGGGACACGCATCCAGCACGCTGGTGATGGTCTCGGGCTTGATGTACCGCGCCCGCTCGGGGTTCGTCTTGGTTCCCGCCGCAATTCCCGCGAAGGGATTCTCGCCGATCAGCTTTGGGCGCAGGGCATCCCGGAAGATCGTCCGGGCCGCGACACACCGCCTGTTGACGGTCGCCACGGCCAGCCACTTGAGAGCCTTCACCGCGTCCCGCTTCACGCGCTTCCCTTTCGGATTCTGACGGGATGCATCGTCGCCCCCGAGCGAGCGGCGGAAGTCATCCGCATCAGCAGGCGTGATATCGTCAAGCCGCTTGTCTTCGCCGAAGAATCGTCTCAGGTTCTCGACCATGTGAGAGTAGAACACGAGCGTTCCCCCCTTGAGGTCGGTTCGGCGTTCGATGTACCGGTCGAGGAACGCCCCCAGCTTTTCAGCGTCACGCTTCACCCTCGGGTTCACCAACGCCACACCGACCGGCTTTTCGTAGGTCGTGTCGGGGGGCGCCGCGCTCCCCGACTCGGTTTTCGCATCGAGGCTTTCCCCCAGCGCCGCCGCTTCGAGGATCCGCTCCACCAACTGCCGCAGTTCGTGCGCGTTCCGCTCGGAACACTTCCCCACGTACATCGTCCGCCGCTTGCGGTCCAACCCGGTGAACCCGATCCGCCAGGTATCGCCATGCGAAATCACGCTCGTCATCGTTGTCGCCTCCCAAGTTTCCCTGTGATCCTGATTCCCCCGCCGGTTGCGAAGCTCGGTACGCTTTCGAGGGTCGCCCTACTCCCCGGCGTCGGTATCGCGGACTCCCCGTTGATCGGTAGCGCCACGTTTCGGCGGCATCCCCTAGCCGGCTGCTGAAAAACCGGGTGAATCGCTATTTTTCTCGGCATCACCATCAAGGGGCCAGTGATGCGAGGTCGGATGGATCCCCAAGCGCAGCTGTTTTGTTCGATCAACGTCGAGTCGCGGATTCGTCCGGACCATCCGTAGCGTCCCTTGAAGCGGAAAGTCGACGAGATTCTGTCCGCGTTGGATGGGCGATTGGCTCGCGCTTACGGCCAGACGGGACGGCCGAACGTGCCGCCGGAGTGACTCCTCAAGGCGCTGTTGCTGATGGCTCTCTCTTCCGTGCGAAGCGAACGGCGGCTCTGCGAGCGAATCGCTACCGACGTGCTGTTTCGCTGGTTCCTGGACATGTCTCCGGAGGACCCGGTCTTCGATCCCACGGTCTTCACCCACAACCGACCGCGGCTGGATGAGTTCGGAATCACGGGCGCATTTTTCGGCGCGGTCGTCGCACAGGCAAAGAACGCGGGGCTGTCCAGCGATGAGCACTTCAGCGTCGACGGGACGATGATCGAGAGTCTGGCCTCCATGAAGAGTTTCCGCCCGATCGACGAACAGAACACGCAGGGAGCCGATGCGGGCTACGACTCCGGCGAGTTTTTGCGGCAACTGGAAACTCGGGGGATCGAACCCCACGTGGCCACGACAAGCACCGCCCCGCCCAACCCGGAAACGGCTCGCGGCGACCGTGTCGACAAGATTCTCGCACGTGTCCGGAAGAAAGGGCGGTTGCAGTCCGACGGCTACCCCGTCAGCCAGCGCGTTCGCAAGAAGATCGAAGAAGGATTCGGGTGGCTGAAGACGATCGCCGGATTGGATAAGAGTCGCTGGTTCGGCCTGTGGAAGCTGAGGCAACACTGCGAACTCGCCGCCGCGACGTACAACTTGCTGCGGATGATGAAACTCCAACCCACCAGGACACGCCAGCCCAAATAACAGAAGAGATCCCGGTCGAAGCTGATCCCACCAGCTGCCGGCCGACACACAGGAACGAAGTTCGGGGCCGCCCCCCGAGCTCCGTTCAACCGAGATCCGCCAGCCAGGCTTCCGCCAATCCCCGGCGGAAGCAACTCACCTGCGCCGCAACCCGCTCCGCCTCGCCCCCATGCCGAGCCCACGCGCTGGCAAACCGGCGCGCGGCTTTCGCGAATGTGCCGCCACCCGGCACCGTGCTGCCGGTACAGTGTCACCCGCCCGATTCGGACCTTATCGCCTTCTCGCGACCGCCTGGCCCCCTTCGACGATGTCTCTATACACGCTCCCCTTCCGATGCACCGGGGTTTCACCACGAGGCCTCGGACCGGGCAAAAAAGAAGCCGGAAGTGGTTACCAGGTAACCACTTCCGGCATTCAGCAACGTCACGAAGCGGAGAGGCAGGGATTCGAACCCTGGGTGCCATTTCTGACACACAGCATTTCCAGTGCTGCACAATCGACCACTCTGCCACCTCTCCGGGAGGCGTCACAGACTTCCGTACTCCGTTGAAACTCGCCGTTTGGATGAAACTCGCTGTTTCAGACGGGGAATCACGAGGCTTTAACAGCGATCCGCGCCGACCGACGTGTGTCCCAACCGTCGTTCAACACATCCCCTTTCTATGGAGACGTGCCAACAACCATCAACCCGCTTTGTTCGACCTCAATGTCGCTTCAACAGCCACGCGCGGAAAGGGAGTCCTGCAGGGGGAAAGACTCTCCCAGCCGCCGAAAGGTTCGGACGATCGCTCGCCGCACCCGCTGTCGTCGCAACGCTGCTCCGATACCGCCCGAAAATTCACCCGACCGGAAAATCGACCGGACCCGTAAATCAACAAAACCAGTATGCCCTAGGCGACCCTGTCGGGCAAACGGCCCGGGAGCACCGGTCCATGTCACTTGCCCGACTTTTCCTTCTTCGGCTTGGGGGCCTTGTCGCCTCCAGGGCCTTTCTCGGCCTTCTCCTTCTTGGGAGCGGCCTTCGGGGCCTTCACCTTTTCCTTCTTGACCTTCGGGGTCGCCAATTTCTCGGCCTTCACGCGTTCCGCTTCCGCGTCGCGTGTTTCGACCTCGCCGATCTTGCGCAGACGGCGTTGAATCTGCCGCACTTTCGCGTCGGCCTCCCGCCAATCGGTGTTCTTCGTGAACGCCGCCTCGGCGACTCCCGCCTTGGACAACCGCGCGCCGATTCCGGCGAGGTCGTCTTTCGCCAGCTTGAGTTGACGTTCCGTCGTGGTGCGACTGATCCCCATGTCCACTACTTCCCAACTGAATTCGCGTAAAAGACCGGCCGCACAACCGCAGCGAACCGAGCCCGCTTCGGCAGACCCTTTCAACGGCCGCGAACCTCGACGGTCGAGACCCTCGAAGTGGATGTGCCACAAAAATTCCGAAGCGGGTATTCTGTCGGCCGGTTTCGCCCGCTGCAACCTCAACCCGCGAGATTTCAGGGGCATCCCGCCATCAACATGGCCGCGATCCTCCTCGAGTGCGGGCCATCACCCCAGCACGCCCGGAATCAACTTCCAGCTTTGGGCGACCCCTGTCAACCGTTCCTGCCGACCGGCGTTCTCAAAGTACAACTCGTCCGGCCCCAATCCCAGCGCCGTCAAGATCGTCCCGTGCAGGTTCTTGACCGGTTGCGGATTCTCCGCCGCCCGCAGGCCGATCTCGTCCGTTGAACCGATCGCCACGCCGCCGCGCGTCCCGCCACCGGCCATCCAGACGGTGAAGCCGTACGGATTGTGATTGCGGCCGCCATTTCCTTGCATCATCGGTGTGCGACCGAATTCCCCCGCCCATACAACCAGCGTCGTTTCCAGGAGCCCCCGTCGTTTGAGGTCCGAGAGCAACGCCGCCGTCGCCTGGTCGGTCTGTTCGGCGTTCCGTTTGTGGTAGTCCGTGTTGTTGTCGTGCCCGTCCCAACCCAATTTGTCGACGGCGTTGTAAAGCTGGACGAAGCGGACCCCTTTCTCGATCAACCGGCGCGAAAGCAGGCACATGCGCCCATACAGCGCCTTCGCGCTGTTGGCATCGTCCAGCCCGTAGGCCGCCTGGGTCTCCCGCGTTTCTTGCGACAATTCGCCGATATCGAGTGCCGCGGATTGCATGCGGTACGCCAACTCGTACGACGAAATCCGACCGTCGAGATCCGCCACTCCGGGTCGCCGCGCGGCATGGCGACGATTGAGTTCCTGCGCGAAATCGAGCGTCGGGCGCTGCGAGGAAGCGAATTCGTCCGGCGGCCGCAAGTTCATCACTGGCGAGCCTTCGTGTTGAAACCGCGTCCCCTGAAACGCCGCCGGAAGAAATCCGTTGCTCCAGTTGGCCGCCCCTCCCAACCCTCCCACCTTGTACAGCAGCACGTAGCCGGGCAAATTCTGGTTGGGCGAACCCAGGCCGTACGTCACCCACGAGCCGAGGCTCGGTTTGCCACCCAGAATGGCTCCGGTGTTCATCAGGTACGTCGCGGGGGCGTGATTCGAGCTTTCGCTGTACATCGAACGGATTTGGCACAAGTCGTCGACGTGCCGCGCGGTGTGGGGCAGCAATTCCGAGACCCACGCGCCGCACTCCCCATGTTGCGACCACTTCCACGGGCCGGCCATCAGTTCGTCTTTGCAGTGGTTGAAGACTCCGCCCACCTTGTCCGGATGCTGTTTGAGCGATGCCGGCACCGGTTGCCCGTGGAGTCGGATCAGGTCCGGCTTGTGATCGAACAGATCGAATGTCGACGGTCCGCCGTACTGAAACAGGAAAATCACCTGCTTCGCCTTGGGGGCGAAATGCGAAACCCGTTCGACGAGCGGTTGCAGCGGATCGACCGGTGCAGCCTTGGCGGACTCGGCGCGGGCTTCCTCCGCCATCAAGGCTCCGAGCGCCAAGCCAGCGAAGCCACCGCCGGTTCTGTGCAAGAAATCGCGTCGATCCACGGCCAACATGCGCGACTCCGAATGTGTTGGAAAAGGAATCTTGCCGACGGACGGCTTACCGACCGTCAGTCGATGTACGCGAACTCGTTGAGGTTGATTGCCGCCCGGCACAGGTCGACGAGCGCCGCCAGGTCGGCCGCGTCGCCCCGATCTCGATGCCGCTCCCTTTGCGCAGTCAAAAAGGCCTCGGCCAGGTCGCGTTCGTCTTTGTCCGGCGCCCGCTGGAGCGCCGCCACGAATACGGCGACAACCGATTCCGCCACGAATTCCTTGTCGCTGGATCGCGAGACCTTCCCCAGAACCCGTTCGGCGAGCTTTCGCGCGGAGCGAATTCCCTCGGGGCCGTTGAGCAGCAGCAGCGCTTGCGGGGCGACGACCGTCGAATCGCGCCTCGCGCACGACACCGTCGTGTCGGGAAGATCGAATGCTTGCAGGAACGGGAGCGGCAGGCAGCGTTTGCGAATCAGGAACACGCTGCGAACATCGGTCGCTTCCGGAGGATCCGCGTACCACCCCTGCATCCGTCCGCCGTCTCCCCCCTTCTCCGCTTCGAGGATCGCCGGTTGCGCGTGTCGCAGTTCCTCCGGCACGTCCGGCCAGACAGGTTTCCCGGCGCTGTACGGGAGCAACACTCCGGAGACGGCCAGCAAAGAATCCCGCAGCGTCTCGGCGTCAAGTCGGCGGACGTTTTGCCGCCACAAGAGCCGGTTCTCCGGATCGAGTGTCAGGGCGAGCTTCACTCCGTCCTCGGCCACCCGCGAATCCCGGCGGTAAGTGGCCGACAACACGATCCGGCGATGGAGCCGTTTTACCGACCAGCCACCGTCCGCGAAGTCCCGCGCGAGACGGTCGAGCAATTCGGGATGGGTCGGACGCGCCCCGGTGAATCCAAAGTCATTGGGCGTGGCCACCAGACCGGTGCCGAAGTGCTGTTGCCAGACGCGGTTCACAAAAACCCGCGCCGTCCATGGGTTCTCGGGCGACGCGATCCACTTCGCCAAGGCCGTCCGCCGACCGGTGGTGTTGGCCCGCGGGGGTTGCACAACCGCCGGCGCCGGAAACAGCACCGACACAAAGCCCGGTGCGACCTCTTCTCGTGGTGACGAAAAATCCCCTTGGTACAGCACACGGGTCGGCGCGGCGGACTCGCCCGAATCGATCGCCCCCATCGCGAATTCGGGAGCCCGCTTGCCGGCGTCGATTTCGGAGACCTTTTTGGTCAGTTCCTCGCGGCGCGGCTTGTCCGCTTCTTTGTCCTTCGCGTCTTTTTTGGCGTCGAGCGTCGCCAATTCAGCGCGGAGGGGGGCGGTCAGTGCGTCGATGCGCGCGTTGTGGGCGTCGATCTCACGCTTCTCGTCCGGCTGGCTGATCACCAAATCATCGCGCGGCGTCACGCCCGCGAAGAACGCGCGCAGGCGATAATGATCGGCTTGCGACAGCGGATCGTACTTGTGGTCGTGACACTGACAGCAGGACATCGTCAGCCCGAGGAACGCCGAGGCCGTCGTGTTCGTCAGGTCCGCCAGCACCTCCGCACGCAGCCGATCCTCCTCCTGAAAAATCGAAGCGGTGCTGTCCCATTGGCCCAGACGCAGGAATCCGGTGGCGATCAGTGCATCGGCTTCGTCGGCGCTCTTCGGCGGACTTTCGACGAGTTCGTCCCCCGCCACTTGTTCGAGCACAAAGCGGTCGAACGGTTTGTCGCCATTGAACGCGCGAATCACGTAGTCGCGGTACTTCCACGCCAGCGGTCGAAATTCGTCCCGTTCGTAACCGTGGGTGTCCGCGTATCGCACGACATCCAGCCACATCCGGGCTTGGCGCTCGCCATAACGAGGCGATGCCAACAGCCCGTCCACCACGCGTTCGTACGCGTCGGGGCGAGTGTCGGCCACGAACTTGGCCACCTCCTCGGGAGTCGGAGGCAAACCGGTCAGATCGAACGCCAATCGCCGCAACAGCGTGCGTCGATCGGCTTCGGCAACAGGTTGGATACCGGCCGCATTCAAGCGCGCGTTCACCCACTGGTCGATGAGCACCGGCTCGTCCCGCGGCTCGTCATCCCCACGTGTTGGGCCACGGAGCGACCACAAATCCAACCGCTCGCCGCGAAACATTCGCCGGATCGGATTGCGCGCGTCGGTGAACGCGTCACCAATCGGCGTGGCGTCTTCGGAGGCGGTTGCTTCTGGCCGATACGCGTCCAACGCGGAAATGGACGGAGCCAGAACGATCGAGTCGAACCACGCTTCGTCCCCGCGGTCGCATGTCGGCGCGCAACCGGTCAGCGAAAAATCACCGATGTCCTTCCAGAGGTCGACGGTGGCGACAGTCCACTCCGCAGGCGCGGAGTCCCCCAGCGAAATGGCCTGCCATCCCGTGCCGTTCGGCCCCGCCACGTACCGTCCCTTGGGATCCGCCGGCGCGGGCCATTGCCCGTCGCGGGCCAGTTCGAGCATCACGCTCCCCGCGCCCCGCTTCTTCCAGGTGAATCGCAGGTACCGATATTCTCCCGCGTTCGGATGTTCGCGAATGGGGTAATTCCATTCGGGAATTTTGACCCCGTCTCGTTGCAAGGGGGTCACCACCAGTGCCCCCGTCCCTGCGAACGCCCCCTCCCGCACCACCCGCGCCGTCCCATTGCCGCTAGAGAGTCGCGCCGGAAATGTCGGATCGTCCTCAAACAGCGCGACCACCGGTTCGGGCCAAGCGGCCCCTGCCTTCACCCACGCCGACAGCGTGGCGATCTCCTTCTCCGAAAGCTTTTGCTTCGGTGGCATCTTCAGATCGGGATCGTCGAACGTGATAGCCTTAATCAGGAGGCTCGCCTCCACATCGCCAGGGACCAGCGACGCTCCCCGATCTCCCCCCGCTTTGGCCGCCGTCGGCGAATCCAGTCGAAGGCCCCCCTCTTGCTTCTCCCGCCCGTGGCAAGAGACGCACTTCGCCGTCAGGATCGGTTGGACCTCGTCGGCGAAACTCGGCCCCTCGGCCCCGTGCACAACACCCGCCGACAGGCCGCAGACGAGCAAGCATACGCCCCGCAGCGCAGCCGCCGCCCGCCGACTCGAACGCGTGCTCGTGCTCGTTGTCGACATTCTCGGTTCCTCGGACGCGGTTCTCCGACCCGGTGATCCGGCCAACAACGGTTTGGCCAACAGGGTTCCGGCCAATCGGGTTCCGGCCAATCGGCATTCTGCGGACGTGGCAATTGCCCGACCTTACGCGACAAACCTTCTACCGCTCGGGAAACGCCTGCTCCGAATTCCAAGGTTACCCGGAGCGAACGGTTTGTTACACATCACGGTTGCTTGATCGACATGCGCGGGTCGAGGTTGGTCATTTCGCAGCGCTGGGTTTTCGCCCTTTACGGGATGCCCAGCCTGCGAGCGCGCGATCGAGTTTCCGCGTGAAGCTGCGGAGTCTGGACGCGACTCCCACGTTGGCATCGTTGCCGGCAGATGTGAGGGGTGAGTTGCGCAATGCCGCCAGGTTCGGTGGCGCGTTCCCTCTGTGAGTCGGTGGCCGTTGATGATGGAAGACAGGATCGCATTGGCGGCCTGAAACTCCAGCGAGATTTAACGGTCAAGAGTGGGTTGGCTCTCCTGGACAGCCAACACGAACCGTCCCCCCGCTTTCAGGATCTTCTGTCACAGGTCGCCCTGACGGAATGCCGCCTCACCTTCGATCACGACATCGTGGAACAACCCCTTCTCCAGGAGTTCGGGTGCCCCCTTATGGGTTCTTCCAGGTTTTCCGTGGTAGCGTTCTGTTTGACCGGCAAAATGGAGACTGGGGATTGCGGGGGGCGGTCACGGCGGGGCGAGAAAGTCGCCGCAGTGTTCGTCGTGCGGCATCGACGGCGTTCCTGCGGGATGGGGGTGGCGGGTGGCCCAGCATTCGGAAACCGGTTCGAAGTCCGAGAACTTTCGGACGATGTTCTTGAAAATCGTGAATCGGGAGGGGGGAACCGTGGCCCCGAGTTCTTCACAACATGTGGGCGAGTTGCCAAACCGACCTTGAGTAACGGTTCCCCTCGTACGTCGTCGGCGCGTGGCTGGAGAACAGCGAAACGGTCGCCAAGGCTCACGACCTGCAGGTCCTGCCCGAGCACTTCGAGGCGGCGTCAACGACAACGCAGAATCCGACGCAGCAGGTGCCGGATTGCGTCGGATTGGAGCGGAGTCCAGTTCCAAAGAACGCAAAAACCCCCGTGTTTTCGGGGGTTTCGCGAAATTCAATGGGCGGCACTGGATTCGAACCACCCCCGAAAAACGTGGAGAACACGGGGGTGACCGGTTCGCGCGCTGCATTCTGCGCTGCACGGCTTGCCGAAACCGACCCAAGCGGGGCGCAAGTCGCGACTGGCGATTCGATCCTCGACCGGTTGCTCGGGGCGTGGGATTCCCTCGCGGACGGGGAGCGGCTGGCCCTCGCCGAGCATGCCGAGCGGTTGGCGGGGGAACGCGTTGCGGGGCGGTGATGCGGGTGTCTACGTGTCTACGAAACCTCGATTCGTCGCGGTCCTGCCGGTGTTCGGACGGGGTTTCGTTGGCGCTTGGGGGTTTCGTTGACGCCGACACCCTTCCGGGTTGGTAGTGCGGTCGGGGTGACAAAGCGACACGTGGCCCGCTGCGGGGGACTTTCGCCGGACGATGATTCCCTCGACGGACGCGGTTGCCGTTCGTCCTGCGCGATCCTGTGCGGTCCTTGACGGGCGAACATTCCCGGTTCAGCGGGTATCCTGAAACACCGTGTCGCGGTTCGCATGCCGACCGCCGTGCTGTGTCTCGACCACGCCCGCCGACTTTGTCATGAACGACCCATCCGAACCCGGTCCGTCCCGACCGAACCCGTCGCCCGGCGACAAGCCCCACCAACAACCCGGCCAATCGTCTGGCGGGAAGCAAAAGTTGGGGCCGGGGGTGGTGCTTGGTTCGTACAAAATCGTCCGAAAGCTTGGCGAAGGGGGGATGGGGGTGGTGTTTCTGGCCGAGCACCAGCGGATGGTTGGCCTACGTGCGTGGAAGCCCGACGCGTCAGCGCGGGACACGCGAACCGTTCGCGAGAGAACTGGGCACCGACTTGTGAGGTGGGTGATGGGTTGGACTCGGTTCTTTTCCGTGGTGGTCGTGTTGTTGGTGGGGGCCAATACGGCCTCGGCCTACACGGGGAAGAAGCTCGCGCTGCTGGTGGGCTGCGAGAAGTACGTGCATGCGCATCTGACGGACCTCGACTATGCCGAAGAGGACGTGCTGGAACTGGCCGAGGTGTTGAAGGCCCAAGGGTTTGTTTGCACGGTGCTGACGCATCAGACGGGTGCGAAGGACCCGAATCTGGAGCCGACGGCGGGGAACATTCGCAAGGCACTGACGAAGCTGTTGGCGGACGTGTCGAAGAACGATTTGTTCCTGGTCGGTCTGGCGGGGCATGGGATGCAGCCGCTGGGGTATGACGAGCCGTTCTTTTGTCCCAAAGATGCGAACCCGGTGACGAAGGACAAGACGCCCGATTCCACGGTGGCGCAGGTGTTCATCAAGCCGGAGACGGTGGTGGGGATCGGGACGATGCTGGCGGAGATCGACACCAGCGGGGTGGGGCAGAAGTTGGTGATCGTGGACGCGTGCCGGAACGCGCCGCTGCTGCGGGGACGGAACGCGGCGTTCACGTTCAAGACGGTGCCACAGCAGACGGGGCTGATCCTGAGTTGTTCGAGCGGGCAGTTCGCGAACGAATCGCGGGTTCACGAGCACGGGATTTTCTTCCATGCGGTGCTGGAGGGGCTGCGCGGGGAGGCGGCGGACAAGAAGGGCAACGTCACGATTGACGATCTTGCGGCGTATGCAAAACGGCGGACGCGGGAGATCGCGACGGAGATGGGAGCGAAGCAGCAGCCGCAGACGGTGCTGAATCTGGACGGGGAGCCGATTGTTTTATCGCGGGTGGTGGCGAAGCCGAATGTGCCGAAACTGGTGCAGAGTACTCCGACCCCGGCGGATGTAGCTTCGCGGTCAGCTGGCGAGCGGCTGGTGATGAAGACGGGGGGAATCGAGTTGCCACTGCGGTGGTGTCCAGCAGGTACCTTTTTTATGGGTAGTCCCACCAACGAACCGAATCGGAGCGGGGACGAAGCTCAGATGCGGGTGACGCTGACGAAGGGTTACTGGCTCGCGGAGACGGAGACGACACAGGAGTTGTTTGAGAGCGTGATGGGGACGAATCCGGCGAACTTCCAGCATCCGCTGTCTCCGGTGCAACAGGTGTCGTGGCAGGACGCGGTGGCGTTCTGCGTGAAGCTGACGGAGCGGGAGCGAGTTGCGGGTCGGTTGGGGCCGACAGCGGAATATCGGTTGCCGTCGGAGGCGGAGTGGGAGTACGCCTGTCGGGCAGGAACGACGACGGCGACGGCGTTCGGGGATTCGCTGTCGAGCGCGCAGGCGAACTTCGACGGAAATGTTCCGTATAACGGGGCCGCGATGGGGCCGGACCTAATGCAGACATGCGAGGTGGGGAAGTACGCCTCGAA
>JBIKMW010000177.1:0-7168 GCA_044359065.1 Planctomycetales bacterium
GCGGAAGGTTCGCTGTATCGCACCTGGACCGAGACACACGGACTCAAGATCGGCGGCGCGAACGAAATCATTCGCGCGGTGCTGCTGACAGCCAGCGAAGCCAAGCACCTTCAGACCACTGCCAAATCTCCGGCGTTAGAAGTGGTCTCGATCGGTTATCTCGAAGACGACTCGCCCCTGTGGTGGGAGCGCACGCTCTACCGCGGCGACCAATACGAGTTCCACAGCCGCCTCGGCCCGATCCAATCCGCCACTCCCGCGCGGGGCAAACTGCGATGAGTTCACGAATCGAGAATATCACGGCTGCCGTGGTTGGCACCGGGTTCATTGGTCCGGTTCATGTCGAGGGTCTGCGGCGAGCGGGGGTGCCAGTCGCTGGCATCGTCGGCTCATCACCGGAAAAGTCGAAGGCGGCTGCCGAGCGACTCGGTCTGCCGCGCGGGTATGAATCGTTTGACGAACTGCTCCGGGACGACTTGGTCTCGGCCGTGCATCTCACGACGCCCAACCGATTTCATTTCGAGCAGGCCGCTGCCGCGTTGCGTGCCGGAAAACATGTGCTTTGCGAAAAGCCGCTCGCGATGACTTCCGCCGAGTCTACGGAACTGGTGCGGCTCGCACGGGAGAGCGGCTGTGCAGCGGGGGTCGCCTACAACATCCGCTTCTATCCGCTCTGCCACGAAGCGTCCGCACGAGTTCGAGGCAACACGATCGGCGATGTGCTGCATGTCGTCGGCTCTTACGTGCAGGACTGGCTGCTGTTCGACTCCGATTTCAATTGGCGTGTACTGGCAGAAGACGGCGGCGAACTGCGGGCGGTCGCCGACATCGGCACGCATTGGCTCGACCTGGTGCAGTTCATCACCGGGCAACTGGTCGTCGAGGTGTGTGCTGACCTGCGGACGATCCATGCAAAACGGCAGCAGCCGATCGGCGGCGTTGAGACGTTCTCTGGACCAGGCAGTCCGCGCGTCGAGTCGGAGACTGTGCCGATCGACACCGACGACTGCGGCTCAGTCATGCTGCGATTCTCGAACGGAGCGAACGGCTGTTTGTGGGTCTCTCAGACGACAGCGGGCCGGAAGAACTGTCTGCGATTTGAGATCGCCGGCGCGAAGCAATCGCTGGCCTGGAACAGTGAGTCGCCCAACGAACTCTGGATCGGACACCGCGACCGCGCGAACGAGGCGTTGATTCGAGATCCGTCGCTGCTGCACCAGTCGGCGCGCGAAATCACTCACTATCCCGGTGGGCACAACGAGGGCTTTCCCGACACGTTCAAGCAACTCTTCCGCAGCTTCTACGGCTACATCGCCGCCGGTGACTTCTCCGCTCCGTCACCGTTTCCGATGTTTGCGGACGGCCATCGCGAAATCCTGCTGTGCGAGGCCGTGCTGCGCAGCCATCGCGAACGGCGCTGGGTCTCGATCGAGGAGAGTTGCTGATGGCAGGTCTTCTGGCTGGAGTGGATCTCGGTGGATCTTCGATCAAGGCCGCGCTCGCTGACGAATCAGGTCGAGTCCTCGCGCGCGAAGTGATTCCCACGGAGTCGCATCAGGGACCGGACCGAGTCCTCGCCCGCATTGCGGACTTGATTCAGCGTCTGCTCTCGAACATCGCCAACGAGTCGGCACCGGCGCAGTTACTCGGACTGGGAATGGGCGTGCCGGGGCTCGTCGATGTGCAGACTGGGACCACGAAGTTCCTGCCTAACTTACCGACGCAATGGCGCGATGTCCCTGCGGCAGCCACGCTCAGCGAGCGGCTGGGTTCTCCCGTGCGGTTGTTGAACGACGTTCGCACCGCGACCCTCGGCGAACTGCGGTTTGGTCATGGTCGCGATCGGCCTCGGGTGACTCTTGCGTTCTTCTCAATTGGTACAGGGGTCGGCGGCGGAGTCGCGATCGATGGACAGCTGCGACTCGGTCCACTCGGAGCTGCCGGGGAACTCGGTCATCAGACTTTGATGGCCGATGGTCCGCGTTGTGGGTGCGGAAATCGAGGTTGTCTCGAAGCGCTCGCCAGTGGCCCCGCGATCGTTGCCGAAGGAGTGCGGTTGATGCGAACGGGAATTGCTCCGAAATTGCATCAGCTTGTTGCCGGTCAATGCGATCGAATCACACCGCGAGAAATGCTCGCGGCGGCGGACGCGGGAGACGAACTGGTACGTGAGGCTTTGCAACGAGCGGCGACCTGGATCGGCATTGCTGCGGCGAACGTGGTGACAGTGCTGCATCCGGATCTGGTCGTGCTCGGTGGCGGCGTCGCGGAATTGGGCGACTTGCTGACCTCGACGGTTCAGAGCGTCATCCACGACCGCGTCGGGATGTTTCCAACAGACGCCGTGCAAGTCGTGCGGTCGCAACTCGGTGATTCCGCCGGACTCATGGGAGCGATCGCGTTAGCTCAAACACCCGTGGGATAGGCTTCCAGCCCTTCAGTCTTGTGGCAGTTCAGATGGCCGTTAACGACAGGGATGATGCCTCTCCCACTTCTCACACAACTTCCCATTCGAAGGACAGCCCCATGAAGTACACACTCGAAGAACTCGCCAAGATGATCGATCACTCGCTGCTGCATCCGACGATGACCGATGCAGAACTGGAGACTGGCTGTCGTCTTGCTGCCAAATACAAGGTCGCTTCGGTGTGCATCAAACCATACTTCGTCGCGCGAGCAGTCGAGTTGCTGCGTGGCAGCGGTGTGCTGGTCGGTGCGGTAATTGGGTTCCCTCACGGCAGCAGTTGCACGGAGTCGAAGCGATACGAAACCGAGTTGGCCTGCCGCGATGGAGCGGCTGAGATCGACATGGTGATCAACATCGGGAAGGCCCTCAGTGGCGACTGGGACTACGTGCAACGCGACGTTCAAGCCGTCTGCGACGAAGCGCATCGACACGGGGCGAAGGTGAAAGTGATCTTCGAGAATGACTACCTGACGAAGGGCGGCGCGGGCCTGAGTAGCGACGACTTCAAACGCCGTCTCTGTGAACTCTGCGAACGAGCCGGAGCCGATTGGGTGAAGACATCCTCAGGCTACGGCTTCGTGAAACAACCGGACGGATCGTACAGCTACAAAGGCGCGACTGAGCACGATCTCGCATTGATGCGTGCGAGTGTCTCGCCGCGAGTACAAGTGAAAGCTGCCGGTGGAGTCCGCGACCTGGACGGCCTGATCAAAGTCCGCGACCTCGGAGCCACCCGCTGCGGAGCAACCGCAACGGCCGCGATGCTCGACACCTACCGCCAGCAACAACAGTCCTCCGTGGCGTCGTCCTCCTCAGCCTCAATCGGTTCCGGTGGCTATTAAGCAAGGTGCTGAGCTGAGGTGTCGTAACAGTCTGATTTGAATGGCGACGAAAATCGCGAAATAGACGGACTCAAACCAGATCAGATCAACACATCGCAATGTGAACCCGCATTGTGAATTGCCAGCCCGAACGATCAAGCCCAATACTCGCGGGGGATAAGGAAGTTCTCGCCCAGGCTTTCGGGGTGCTCCGGGCGGTCTGGACGAGATTTGGACCGTAACCACTTTCGGTTGGACTCCGCTTCGCGGGCTTTCATTTGATTCCAAGCGGCTTGCACCTCGTTGCCGGTCATTACACTGCGATCGAGCAGTTGCCCGACGACCACCTCGTAGAACACGCCCGACCAGCCGGAATACTCGACGGCCATGCTGCTGGTGACCCACCGGTCGAGGTTAAATCTCCGCAGGTCCTCATCCGGCCACAGGCACTCTGCCACCTTCAACGCCTGAGTCCAGTCGTCTTTGAACTGCTCGACATTCGGGACCACACAAGGGATTTCGCGGTGCAGGAGTTCAACGGCGGGACCGGCAATCGCGATCGATAGCAGGGCTTCTCGCCCCTTCGCGAAGGCGTGCGGACCGGGCAGCGCCGTCCATTCTGGAATACAGATCATCGTGCAGGGATCGAGGCATTTGGCTTCGCCGCGATTCGCAAGATCGGCTTCAGTAAAGCCGTCCAGCGAGAGCTTGTGAACCGGAAAGCCCCACATCGTCGCAGCGTAGGCGTGCCCGGCCACGTGCCAGGCCAGGTGTTCGCGGGTTCTGATCATGATTCAGGTCCAAGATGCACGGAAACATGTAGCGATCGAGTGGCCCGCCGCCGTCGAGGCAGACGTATTGTACGTCTACCTCGCTCGGCGTGGGGCTGATCACTTGAGCTATTTCACGGGCACTCAATCTGTCTGGCGATTTCCCGAATCCGTTCGATCTCACTCCGGGTGACCTGAAGCTGTTCAGCGGTCGGTTTCAGGCCACGACACATCATTTCCTCGAAATCCCAGACGTTCTTAACGATGAGCCTGAGTGCTGCCCGAGCCAGTCCGATCACCTTTCCTTTGACTGTTTTTGTTTTCACGATGTGCATAATAGGTTCCTTTCCAAGATAACACGGAACGGCCGACGCCGGGGCAATGCGATTTTTCAAGCACATGTCGAGTCGCTGAGCGGACAGGCGACAAAGGCGAGACAGTTGTTTTGCTTCCCGAAGGAGACAACCCAGGCAGGTCTTCTTCAACATCCTCTGAAGTTGCTCAAGGCTACCCCTCGCCCTCGCCAGTCGGCTGAGCACCTCCCCATATTTCACCGTGTCAAACACGGTGTCGTCCGAGTGAGGAGCGATTGAACGAAACAGTCCTTCGACTACTCCGTTAATCCGATGACGCTGACGCACATCCGAAGTTCGACTGAGCCTCAAAATGGACGGAGCCTTCTGCGGTTGCATCGGACCAAACAGGAGTGACCACGCCGATTCGCCGCAATTTTCGATGAGCGTCTCCACCGCTGTGGCGAACTTGATGGCCTCTTTGAGCTTCGGGAACGAGACCTTCATCTCCTTTGCAACGCTTTCAGCGAGCTGCCTCGCAGGTTGAAGTTCTGCGAGGTTGGTCCGCTCGTCTGGTTTCAAGTCGCCGTCTCGAATGGCGAGGTTCCGGCGTTCGAGGAAATGTCTCCCGAGGAAGTACGCATGTTGGAGTTCTGGCGCGGCATGTTGCCCGCGTGGCTCTGCGATGAACTCGACAGTGGCCGTGTTTGAGAGCCCCCGTGTACTCAGTTGCGAGCGAAACACGGCTGTCGATGGGCGAGTTGGCAGATGGAAGAAATGGGACGGGCAATGGGCTTTGCAGTCACTGGCTCCGAATTTCCGAACCGGGACGGTCGCCCCCATCAGATCAGCCACAGCCTGCGCCCAGTGATGCTCGAACCGGCGATCGTCTGTCTCGCAGCACCAGAGTTCGCAGAGCAGCGCGTGCTCGCGAAAATAATCGACGTTCCAGTGCATCTTCTTGCCGTCGGCAATGCGACGCTGATGCCGCGTCAGGCGTTTGTGAAGTCCGCCCGGACCGCATGCGCTCCCTGCATAGAGATACCAACCCTTCGGGAATGTGTGCCGAGTTCCCTTGCGATCGAATGCGATGCTGGTCGCCTTGGCCAAGTGGAAGACGAGGATGTAAACGCCTCGCTTTTTTGGAATTGAAATCACGAAAAGCCCCTCAATAACCGGCGGACTCGTCATGAGTCCGCCGGTCGAAAAGGTGGGCACTCCCTCGTGGTGAGCCGGTAGCTATTTCATCAGCTATCGAAATCGTCACACTTTCGGTTTGGCCATCTCGAACAGATCGATGGCCCCGTCCGCAAAGCCCCGCATGAACTCGCCATCAAACTGATCTTCCTCGGGGACACCGAGGTATTCCCAGAATTCGGCAGCCTCTTTGCGATCAGGATTTCCGTAGATTTCGTCGCCGCCCATGATCTGCTGGTGCAGGTTTTCTCCAGGTCCCCAGGCAGAACCATTGTCTTCGTCGAAGAAGTACTCCCAGTTACTCTCTGGGCGTTGCTGGTCGCGGAGCTTGGCCAAGCGGGTGAGTTCGACCCACTCCGCTTTTTTCTCCGCCCACTCCCGGCCGTAGTTCTGGCCATTCGAGTAGGCTTGGGTCAGTGCTGCTTGTTTCGAGACCCGCAGGCGTTCGATCATTTCATCGTTCGGCTCTTGCATGTTCTTATTCTTTCGATGTTGAGTGATTGCTCAGATGGATTGGCACAATGCCGAGGCAACGCGGCCCCTGGATTGGGTAAGGAGCGACATCCACAACGGGAGCGTCGTTCCTGGACCATCCCGGTCCGAATGGTGGTACACCGCTCAGCATCGTGTGAGACGGTCAGCGCGACCTGGTGGAGAAAACCGCCAAAGCCCAGCATGAATGCCGGGCGCAGTCTCTCCGTCCCAGGTACGTTGCGGTCCGGCCGCGTGGTTCAACGCGGCGGATCAACAAGCCATCCCGTCGAGCGTGCCCAACGGGCAATCGCGTCAGCAATCGGGTTGCAGAGGCTTGTCGGGTTCCGCAGTGGTGTGCTCTGAGGCCCCAGTTCGCAGTGTAATGAACCGAGACATCCTCAAGGCGTGCGGCCTGTAGCCGCGACCGAGGGGAAGTTGTATTCCCTCAGAGTTGAATAGTATTTCCATCAAAGCGTGGAGAGATCAAGTCCGGTTGGATTCGCCCGCCAACTTTTTTGAGAGTTTTCTCTCGCCCAAGCCGCTGCAAGTTCTGGGCGCGTCCCCCAGCCAGAGAGGTTCTGTGGGGGAACGAAAACCACTGGTTGCCATCGCGACTCATCACAGTTCGCCTCCTCCATCCTCGCTTGAGTCAATCAACGGTGGCGAGCTTTGTGCGTCGATACACGCCTGGAGAGTCTCGTTCAGCTTTCGCGCCGCCGAATCGTTGCTGTTCATCGAGTAGATGCCGAGCAGCGACCTCGCTCGGGTCATGGCCACATAGAGGTTGGCCGACAGGACCTGCCCGTCCTGAGTCGTGTACTGGTCAGCACACGGGATCAGCACGACCTCGGCATCGTATCCCTTGTACGAATGCGACGTGGTGACGAGCAGTGTGTTTGGTTGCCGCTCGAAGGGGCGGTTGGTCTGCACGGAAAGCTCCACGCCGAGACCGGCCAACCTCGGAGCGAGCTTTGATTCGAGAAGTCGCACGACCGACTTGCCGTTGTAGATCAAGCAGATATCGGATGGGGAAACGCCCTCTTTCGTGATGAGATGGGCAATGTGGTTGCCGAGAGCGGTCAGCTCCGCATCCCGACTCTCAAACTTTTGCAAGAACGGCTTTGGCCCCTGCACCTGATTGAACCG
>JBIKMW010000107.1:0-23840 GCA_044359065.1 Planctomycetales bacterium
TGAAGGTTGACGACGCGAGGATCAAATTGAAGTCCGTCTACCCCCGTTCCTTGTTGTGACACAGCACTAGCAACTCCTCCATTGTGTGCCACTGCTGGCTCGTCCAGCAGTGTGCAGGCCGCGACCGCCGCCACGCAACGGCCGCGATGCTCTGCCCCGTTCGCTCACCCCCCAATATCCCTCTCCGTTGCGCCCCGCCAACGTCGTGCGCGCGACTCCCGTTTCCGCGCGCAGCGACAAAATACGACTGCGTCGCGCGCCATTCCAAAACCCGTTTTCAGCCGAGCGCGGAAAAATCGCGCTCGAATTTCCCACATTTCGACTTTTCAAAACGTGGGTTCTGCGCACGCCGCGCGTCCAAAAACACCGCGCAACCCGACCTCGGATTGCGCACCCACAATCCTCGAATTCTCCACGAATCTCCGGGCGCGCCCCCCCTTTTTCCGGAATTCATGTTCGGGCAAAAACCGCCCGAAATCGGGGCGACATCGAAAACCGACCCTTCCCGCAACGCGATTGCAGGATTCGCGCAACAAACCCGCGTCTATTGAAACGGTCGCGCGACCGCACACTCGATCACCCCCGTTTTGTCCTCGACGCCAACGCATCGGCAGTGCACAATATGTTCCATACGGGAGCGCTCCCCTCTCTCAGCCACAAGTCCCGCGCGGCCCCCGCCTCTCCAGCGGGCTGCCTCGGAGTTTCTTCCCATGCTCCTTCGTCGCGACGCGCTGCTCCGTCTGGGGACGATCGGCCTCGGTGGACTCACCCTCCCCAAGCTCCTCCAGGCCGAGTCCGCCTCCACTCGCCTCACAAGCAACGGGCGACTCTCCCCCACAGCCACCGCCAAGTCCTGCATCCTCGTCTACTTGTGGGGCGGGCCGCCCCAGCAGGAGACGTTCGACCCCAAGTTGGACGCCCCCGCCGGGATTCGCAGCCAGTTCGGCGCGACCGACACCGTCGTTCCGGGGATTCGCATCTGCGACCAACTGCCGCTGATCGCCCGCCAGACCGACAAGATGGCCATCATCCGGTCGTTCACGCACCCCAGCAACATCCATGAAATCGGCGTCAATTACACCATGACGGGGCGATACAAGGACGGCCTCGCCGTGCCCCGCAACATGCGCAACCGCACCGACTTCCCCAACGTCGGCTCGGTCGTGTCGTATTTCAGCCCTCCCGGAGGATTGCCCGCGTCGGTCACGATCCCACGCCCCATCGGTCACGACGGCGTGATCTATACCGGCACCCATGCCGGGTTTCTCGGCCCGCGTCACGACCCGCTCGAAATCATGGCTCCCGGCGAAGTGAACGGCCCGCCCCCACACAGTCTCGATCTCCCGACCGGTCTCGATGCGATCCGCGTGCAGTCGCGCGCCGGTTTGCTGGGTGTGCTCGAACAGACCGACCGGATGTTGCAGGCGACCGGCGACCGCCGCGCGACGGCCGGTCTCGAATCGGCCCGCGAGCAGGCGTACCGGATGCTGTTGTCCCCGACTTCCAAAGGGGCGTTCGACATCAACAAGGAAAGCGAGTCGATGCGCGACCGCTATGGCCGCAACGAATATGGCGAGGGGTTCCTGCTGGCGCGACGGTTGGTCGAGGCGGGTGTGCGGTTGGTGACGCTGGTGTGGTACTACGTCGCCCCGAAGGACGGCAACGTCCTCAACGTGTGGGACAACCACGGCGGCACCGGATCGCTCAACGGCATCACGGGTGAGCAAATGCTCAAGGAGTATTACTGCCTGCCGTCACTCGACCGGGGCTACTCGGCGCTACTGGAGGATCTCTCCGAACGGGGGATGCTCGACGAAACGCTGGTGGCAATGGAGGGAGAGTTCGGCCGCACGCCGAAGATCAATCCGCAGGGAGGCCGCGATCACTGGGGGCCGTGCCAGTCGGTCGTCCTGGCCGGGGGCGGAATTCGCGGCGGGCAAGTGTTGGGGGCCAGCGACAAACAGGCCGCGTACCCGACGCAGAGCCCGGTCTCGCCCGAGGACTTCATCGCCACGATTCACCACGCGCTGGGTATCGACCCGTCGTCGGAGTTCCACGACGCCGAACGCCGCCCCCACCGCGCCTGCGACGGCACGCCGCTGGTGCAATTGTTCGGGTGACCCGGCCGTTAACGCCAGGCAAAGGGTTGGCCCGTCAGCCGCTCGAACGCTTCGACGTACTTCTCGCGAGTTTTGGCGACGATTTCCGCCGGGACCTCGGGGGGAGGACTGTTCTTGTCCCACGTGGTCGATTCGAGCCAGTCGCGCACGAACTGTTTGTCGTAAGAGAACTGCGCGCGGCCCGGTGCGTATTGATCCGCCGGCCAAAACCGCGAACTATCGGGCGTGAGGACTTCGTCGATCAACAGGATATCACTCCCCAATCGACCGAATTCGAACTTGGTGTCCGCGATGATGATCCCCCGCTCGCGGGCGAAATCCGACGCGCGCTGGTACAGGTCGAGGCTCCGCCGCCGCAGTTCTTCGGCGTCCCGCGCTCCGACGATCCCCACCATCGTGGCGAAGTCGATGTTTTCGTCGTGACCGGTTTCCGCTTTGGTGGCGGGGGTGAAGATCGGCTCGGGGAGGCGGTCGCATTCGCGCAGGCCCGGAGGCAACGGAATGCCGCAGACGGTGCCGCTGGTGCGATATTCTTTCCAACCCGACCCCGCGAGATAGCCGCGGACCACGCACTCGACGGGAAACACCGATGTTTTGCGGACGATTTGACTTCGTCCGGCGAGCGCGGCGGCATCGAACCCGGCGGGGAAATCGACGGTGGAAAGGTCGGTCGACAGCAAGTGGTGCGGCACGCCCGACCACGCGAACCAGTGCTCGCTGAGGCCCGCGAGGACGCGTCCCTTATCGGGGATGCCCGTCGGCAGCACCCAATCGAACGCGCTGATGCGGTCGGTGGCGATGAACAGGAGACGGTCGCCCAGATCGTAAACGTCGCGGACCTTGCCGCGTCGGACTTCGCGTCCGGGCCAATCGCTTTTCAAAAACGGCGTGTTCACGCGGGGGGATCTCCTGCGACGGGCAAGGCTTGCGGCGCCGGATTGACGGGTGCCGGTTGCAAGCGGACCGGATCAATGTCGTACCAGGCGGTGTCGACCGAGTCGACGAACTGGATCAGCGCGCGGCCGCCGTGGTTGACCGTCTTGACGACGGCCGTCCGACCGAGAAACCGCGCGTGCTCGGGCAGCGGGGAATCGACGACGACGCGCAGGTCGGTCCAGGTGCGGCGGAGGTCGGCGATGGACATCACGGGAAACCGACGAAAACCAAGGTCAGGATTGATGGATCGGGCGGAGCAATGAACCCGATCCGGTGTTCGACTCGCGGCGTCAGCGGCAAGCGATGGCGTAGCGCCACCGATAGAGGGTACCGCGTACGAGGTCGACCGTCAGCGGGAGGAAGCGTCCCACGGTCCAGAGCCGGCCGTCGGGGGCGAGCTGTCCGCCGACGCCGGTTTCGTCATTGACGACGAATCGTGGTCCCGCGACCTGGGTCTCGTGAGAACGAACGGGGGGTTCGCAGCGGTAAGTCGAGACCAGGCCCGGGGAAGGCGGTTCGCGACGGACGCGGGCACAGACATCGAACTCGATCCGGCCGCGTTGCGGATCGCACAGCACAGCGGCGGTGTAGATGGTTTTGCCGCACTGCCCCATCAACTGGAATTCGACCGCGCCCTCCCCCTTGGGTTCGACGAACAGGTCCTGAAACACGGGGCCGGGTGGCCATTCGTCCGCAGAGGACCCTTCCACGCTTTCGGCCCACACGCGCGGTTCGTGATCGTCGATCCATTCGATGCGGTGCCGCCAACGATCATCCGGTCGGGACCAGACCAAGCGGAGCGGGGCGATGTCGACGGAATGCTCTGACACGAAGGAGGCCAGTCGATCGGGGAAGGGGGCGGGGAGATGTCGGAAGCCGTGCGGAGGCGGTTGCAAAAATCACAGGGGATCGGTGTCGAGGCGGTAGAGCATCTCGCCCGCTTTGCGAACGAGCAAGACTCCCTCGTGTTCGCGGTTCGCGAACGCTTCGACATCGATGGTGGCGGGATCGCGGTACCCGAGGTTGATCCGCGCGCATGTCTCCGGAGGGATTTGCGACGCGAGGGTGACGCGCACGCGGGGGAATTCGACACCGTCGTCGAAGCGCCCCATGCCGCGGACGTGCGTCGAGTGCGCCAACACACCACGTGGAATGTGGGCGAAGCGGGACCACTGTTTGGCGAAGTAATCGCGGACGTGGTATCCGACCTCTTCGATGAGGTGGCCGTGGGTCAGCGAGATTTCGCGCATGTGGGGTGCGTAAATGATAAGCTCGCCGTCGTCCGCCACAACCGGTTCGAGCTTGTACATGCACTTCCCGGCGACCCAAAGTTCGTCGTACATGGGCGGAGCGCACGACAGGACCGTGTGAAACGGCCGGTGAACGCGCGTGATGTGAACCCGCGCTGAAAGGTCGGCGGCGTCGTTCCAGGCTTGTTCGGGGGTGCCGTAGAAAAGGCCGTGGACGGCTTGAGAATCCTTCACGACGAACGCGAGGCAGCGGCGTTCGGCGGGAATCAGCCGCGCGGCACGGTCGACGACGGCCCGGACGGGAGTTTGCTTCACGCCGATGATGCCGTAGTTCGTGATGAGCGCGCCGAGCCAATGGAAGAAGTTGAGGATTTCGGGGCCGGCGATACCGGGGAAGAAATACTTGTTGCCGCCGGAGAAGCCGACGACCTCGTGCGGAAAGACGGGGCCGCACACGAGTAGCGTGTCGTAGTCCCGGACGCGGGCGTTGATGTCGACCGGGACATCCTCACTCATCAGGCCGCCGGAGATCTCCTCGGTTTCTCGGCGGGTGAGAGTCCCCAACCGCGCGAGGGCGGCGGGGTTGTTCCACTCGTGGTTGAGCAGGGCGACTCCCGCCATGCGCCCGGCCCGTTCTTCGGGTGTGATTCCCAACAATGCCAGAATCTGCGACTCCGACATCGGCTGATGCGTGCCCAGTGCGATCATCACGTCGAACTTGGCGGCGACGGTGCCGACGCGGTCGAACAGGGCGTGGAACAGCGTCGGGAGCGGCGCGGTGCGAGTGCCGTCGGGGACGATCAGCAAGACCCGCTTCCCGGAGAACTCGCCTGCGGGAACGTGCGTTTCGATCCACTGCCGCATGTCAGCCGCGTCGAGCACGGGAACAGGCGAACCCTCAAGGGGACCTGGGGCGGAACCGGGGGGCGAACTCTCGGTGGGGGAAGCGGACACGTGGCGTTCCGAAAACATGGCGGAGGCGTGACGGCAGGGCCGCACGCTGAGACAGGTAGGCACGTGGCAGTGTGGCGGGGGAGGATTCGGGGGTCAAACGCCACGCCAAGACCTGCGACCACCGAAGCACGCGGACATGAGCCACACGTTGTTGCGACCTTGCCACGACTGACGTAGGGGGTAGTGATCGTCGCAAGACGTTCGCACCGCTGGACAGGCCGGCCGTGGCGCCTGCGAATCAGGCAGTGACAAACCACTACACCCGTTTTCCGGGGGATCGTGGCGTCCTGGGATCGGTGCGCTTCGCAACCCGTGGATCAAGGCGTGGGAAGGCCTTGTGTTCCGTTCGGAACCATCCGCCGGCACCGATTCCGACGCGACAAAACGCGATACGACCGGCCCACGGACCCATCATGGCCACGACGGGGTCAGTCGTATCGGCGGATGACCCCGACCAGGACCCCGAGCACCTCGACATCCGCCGAGAAAATTGGACGCATCGTGGCGTTGGCGGGCTCGAGGCGGAAGCGATCCCGCTCCTTGAAGAACCGCTTGAGCGTGGCGTCCTGCCCTTCGACGAGCGCCGCCACAATCTGCCCGTTCTCGGCGGTGGCTTGCTTGCGGATGATCGCGAAATCGCCATCGGCGATTTGCGCCTCGATCATCGATTGCCCCGACACCTGCAGGCAGAAATGGTCCCGCGACTCGAACAGGCTGCTGAAGTCGACCCGCTCCGATTGCTCGATCGCCTCGACCGGATTGCCCGCCGCGATCTGCCCCGCCAACGGCAACGTCATGCCGGAGATCGGTTCCGACAACTGGATCGCCCGCGACATGTGCGACTCGCGGCTGATCAATCCCTTTTTCTCCAGCGCCTTCAGATGGCACATCACGCCGTTGGGGGACTTGATCCCGAACTGCGAGCCAATCTCGCGCACCGTCGGGCCGTATCCCCGCGTGCGGATCTTGTCCTTGAGGAAGTCGTAAATCGCCTGTTGACGGCTGGTCAAGCTGTTGTCGCGGGCCATTTCGCATCCTTCCCGAGAGATCGTCCCTGAAACATCCACCGACCGAAAATGGCGACCGAATCCACTCACCCGAGAGGAATTCGCACCAACCGGTTGACGACCGACGTACCAACCCCTGAACATGCTAATATACAAGCGTGCACAACGCAAGCTGTACAGTCGAAATTTGTCCACCACTGGAATCAGTTTTTCCCGAATATCCACGAACGTTTCCGCAAGTTCCGGGTCCATCGCATCGGAATGACGAGTTTCAGTCCGCGGGAGCGAAGGCTTGTGTGTCGCTGTAAAGCTCAATTGGCAAGAGACTTGCGGCGGGCGAGGACTCCCGCGGTGGGCTTCGTCCGCGATTCGGTGGTCCTGTCGATCCGTGGATGAACTCGCGACCCGTATCGGTCAGAATCCACAGTTCGCATCGTCCGCCGGGTGGTGCGAGTGCCCCATATCACTTCTCTCCCCGCACCCTCCATGAGTCTTTCCCTCGCGGCTGACGACACCGTCCTGTTGTCGCTGCAACCGATCGCGCCGCACACCCCCAAGGGGAAGATTCTCGAGCTGCTGGAGAGCGTCGCGCGGATTCCGTCGCGGGAGGTGGGGCGAATCGAGCAGCGCGGGCGCGGGGCGCTGGTGGCGCTCCCTCGCGAGGCCGGGGCCAAAGCGGTCGAGCTGTTGGATGGTGCGGTGTTCGACGACCGCATCCTCGCCGCCGATTTGCGAAGTTCGGGAGAGAAACCCGGACGAAAGTCGCGGTCCGCGACCGATCCGGTGGCTGACCATTTCGACAACCTGCTCGAATTGTTGGAGATCGAAGCCCAGGCCGCGGCCCGGCGCACGCTCGACGACATGCGGCAACTGGATCCGAAAACCGCGGAGCGGTATGGGCAAACGTTGGTCGGCCTGGTGCTCGCGGAGGAGAACGTCGGGCTGGGGGGCCGCATTCTGCTGGGCTTCCGCAAAAACGAAGAGGGGAAGCGTTTGCCGTGGACCCGCCTCTCCGTGGGGACTCCGGTGCTCGTCACCGACGAGGGGGCGCGCGACGCGCGACCGCACCGCGGTATCGTCTGCGGGCGCGACGAGAGGACGATCCAGGTCGCCGTCGACGATTGGATGTCTCCGGATCGCGAACGCCCCTTGTTCCGCCTGGACCGCAGCGACGACGAAACCGCCGCGCGTCGGCAAGCGGCCGCGATGGAACGGACCCGACTGGCGCCCAAAGGACGCCTCGCCGAACTGCGCGACACGATGCTGGGGTTGCGCCCCGCCACGTTCGTCGAGGAAGACCCTGCGGACAATTTCATCCCCTTCGATGCGGCCCTTAACGATGTCCAGCGCGAGGCGGTGCGGTTTGCGCTACGGGCCGAGGATGTGGCGATCATCCACGGACCGCCCGGGACCGGAAAAACCACGACGCTTGTCGAGTACGTGCGTCAGTGTCTGGCGCGGGGGGAGCGGGTGCTGGTCACCGCTGCCAGCAACATGGCGGTCGACAATCTCCTCGAACGGCTGCTAGCACACGGGGTGGAAGCGGTCCGGCTGGGCCATCCGGCCCGCGTGCTGCCGCAACTGCGGGAGCATTCGCTTGACCTGATGATCGAGAACCATCCCGATTTGAAGCGGATCCGCAAGCTGGAACGGGAAGCTCTCACCCTGCGGGAAAAAGCGGGCAAGACGTTTCGCGCCCCCCCACCGGGCGGGTTTCGGTCCGAACTCCGCGCCGAATCGAAGGAAATCCTGGCGGATGCCCGCCGCTGGGAGGCGCGTCTGGTCGAGGAGATTCTCGACCGCACGCCCGTCGTGTGCGCGACGACCACCGGCCTCGACAGCGAACTGTTGGGGCGACGCCGGTTCCATGTGGCGGTCATCGACGAGGCGGCGCAGTGCACCGAGCCGAGCGCGTGGATTCCGCTGTTGCGTGTGGACCGCGTCGTGTTGGCGGGGGACCACTGCCAACTGCCGGCCACCGTGATTTCGCCCGAAGCGCAAAAGCGGGGACTGGGCGTCAGCCTGATGGAGCGGCTGGTCGCCGCCGGAGGGACGGAGTGGTCGCGGCTGCTGGAGGTCCAGTACCGCATGCATGTCGACATCATGGAGTTTTCGTCCGCGCAGTTTTATGGGGGACGGCTCCGTGCCGACGAATCGGTCGCCGCCGGCACGCTGATGGACCTGGGGCTGCCTGAGGATCCGCTGTGCGAACGAGCGATCCGCCTCGTCGACACGGCGGGGGCGGGCTACGACGAGGAGCAGGAACCGGACGGCAGCAGCCGCCTCAATCCGCAAGAGGCCGAGGTCGCCTTGAAGTACGTGAGCCGTTTGTTGGAGCTCGGGTTGCCCCCCGAGCAGATCGCGGTGATCTCCCCCTACGGAGCGCAGGTGCGGTTCCTGCGCGACAACGCTCCGGACCCGGACGTCGAGATCGACACCATCGACGGCTTCCAGGGACGCGAGAAGGAGGCGGTGATCCTGTCGCTGGTGCGGTCGAACGTGCTGGGGGATGTCGGGTTTTTGGCCGAGACGCGGCGGATGAATGTCGCCCTGACGCGGGCGCGGAAGCTGTTGGTCGTCATCGGCGACAGCGCGACAGTGTCGAACCACCCGTTCTTCCACGCCCTGATGGAACACTTCGAGACCCGCGGCGCGTACCACAGCGTGTGGGAAGAAGCGTGAGGCGGGGGATTGTCGGAGGAGTTGAGCCCGCGAGGTTCCTTGGCCACCAGCCGCTCCGTCGCGGTTGATCCTCGGGCCGCGGTCCTTCTTCCTCATATCTCGATCTGTTGCGATCCACGATTGAGAGTGCGGGTTCGGCTTGCAACCGTACGACGGACGGACTGTCCGTCGTACGGTTGCAATATCGACGGACTGGAAGTCCGTCGTACGAGAACGGCTCGTATTTCAGACGACATTTTCAATGGCTCGATTCGGTTCGGAAAAACACGACAACTGGTGATGGTGGGGGGTATGTGCCCGAAGGGGGGGGATGAGCGGAACGCGGCCTCCACACAGCCGCCCTCGACCCCGGATCCCAGTCGTCTCGCGATGACGGGATCGCTCGCGGAGGAGAGGGAGAGTCACGGTGGAGCCGATTTCGGTTTGCCGTTCGGGGTTCGCGCACGTCCGACGGCCCGCTGGACGCCTTGACGCGAAAAACGGTCTCGATCAAGGCCGGGTTGACCCGTTTTTTGCGACTGTGGTATAGCCCCGCTCCCAATCGCGGCCGGATTCCTCCCGGCTGGCTTGTCGGTGTTCGCGAACGGAGCCTCGCCGAACCGTGCGGCTCGCCGGGCGGACGACCGTCTCTCGAACGTGGTGGAGCGGGGGTTCCCGATCCGACACACTCGCGTCAACTCATCCCCAAAGTCTTCCATCACACGAATTTCGAGTGGCGCCCTCGATTGAAGGCGTCTCGCTCAGAATTCGTTCGGCCCCCCGAGTCGCGGCGCGACGGCCCCGCGTCTCCGAACACGATCCCGAATTCAACACGATCCCGAAGGCAAGGAAACGGCTCTATGTGCGGAATCGTCGGATATGTCGGCTTTCGGGATGCCACCGAGATCCTGCTGGAGGGGCTGCGTCGACTTGAGTATCGCGGATATGACAGCGCGGGGATTGCCGTCCAGCACCCCGAGGCGGGCGTTCGGGTTCGCAAGAAAGTGGGACGCGTTTCGGAACTGACGAAACTGGTCAACGAGCAACCGGTGCAAGGCTCGACCGGCATCGGGCACACCCGGTGGGCGACGCACGGCGGCATCACCGATCTCAACTCGCACCCGCATGTCGGCGGCAACGGCGATGTGATCGTCGTGCACAACGGCGTGATCGAAAACTACGCGATTCTCAAGGAGAAGCTGCAAGCGCTTGGGTACATCTTCCAATCGTCGACCGACACGGAAGTCGTCGCCCACCTGATCGCGCACCATTACGAAGAACAAATCCGTCTCGGCTCGGATCCGACCGAAGTGAAAACCGCTCAGGCGGCCATGCAATTGGCGATCAAGAGCCTCAAGGGCACGTATGGCCTGGGGATTCTGTTCCGAGACCTGCCCGACACGTTGATTGCGGCCCGCAGCGGGAGCCCGCTGGTCGTCGGCGTCGGCAAGAAGGAATACTTCCTGGCCAGCGACGCGACGCCTCTGAAGGCGTACACGGACGAAGTCGTGTATCTGGCGGACCACGAACTGGTTGTGCTGACCCCGGAGACGCTGGTCCTCACCCACCGCGACCACGGCGTCACCCCGGCCGCGATCCAGATCCTCGACCAATCCGACGACAAATCGGAGTTGGGCGAGTTCGAGCATTACATGCTCAAGGAGATCTACGAGCAGCCGCAAACACTCGAAAACGCCCTCCGGGGCCGGTTGGACGAGGATGCGGCGACCGCCAAGTTCGGGGGCCTGAACCTGGAGTCCCGCCAGTTGCGGCAGATCGACCGAATCGTGCTGACCGCGTGCGGGACGAGTTGGCATGCGGGACTGGTCGGCGAGTATCTCATGGAGGAGTTCGCGCGACTTCCGGTGGAGGTCGAGTACGCCAGCGAATTCCGTTATCGGAATCCGCCACTCTCCGAAACGACGATGGTGTTCGCCATCACGCAAAGCGGGGAGACCGCCGACACCCTGGCCGCGATGCGGGAGAGCCAACGCAAGGGACATCCGACACTCGCGATCTGCAACGTGGTCGGCAGCACGATCGCCCGCGAAGCGGACGGCGGCATCTTCCTGCACGCCGGCCCGGAGGTGGGTGTCGCCTCGACCAAGGCGTTCACCTCGCAGGTGTCGGTCCTCACACTGTTGGCCCTCTACATGGGCCGCTTGCGGCATCTGTCATACACGGCGGGCCGCCGGATCATCGAGCACCTGCGGGCCATGCCCGAAATCATGCAGCGAACCCTCGAGTGTCACGAGCAGGTTCGCGACGTCGCCCGCAAGTATCACGGGGCGGACAATTTCCTTTATCTGGGACGCGGCTACCTGTTTCCCGTCGCGCTCGAAGGAGCCCTGAAGCTCAAGGAGATCAGCTACATCCACGCCGAAGGTTATCCGGCCGCCGAAATGAAACACGGCCCGATCGCCCTGGTGGACGAGGAGACCCCCAGCGTCTTCCTGATGCCGCGCGGACCGATGTTCGCGAAGGTGATGAGCAACCTCGAGGAGGTGAAGGCCCGCAAGGGGCCGGTGATCGCCATCACCCACGAGAACGACGACAAGACCGCGAAAATCGCCGACGAAGTCATCCGCCTGCCGGATGTCGAGGAATACCTCCAACCGCTGGTGGCGGCGATCCCTCTGCAATTGTTGGCCTACCACATCGCCCTGCTGCGGGGCTGCAACGTCGACCGCCCGCGCAACCTGGCGAAAAGCGTGACGGTGGAGTGAGTTAAGAGATTGAACCACAAAGGCACGAAGGCACCAAGAAAGACAGAAAGAAGAGAAGGATCGAATTCACCCCGACCCGCATAACTTCGAGAAGTAATCGAGCGAGTGCCTTGCCACAGCCTGATTCGGGGGTGCCACTGCTGGCTTGTCCCGAAGTGCGAACGACTTTCGACGATCACAATCCCCGATTTCCGTCGTGAAAACACACTAGGCGGAATCCATCGCAAACAGCGGTTGACTCCCCTGTCGTCGCCCTCCTTGGTACCTCGGTGCCTTGGTGGTTCATTCCCTCGCTCAACCCCAGGCGGTTTCATGCGCACCACCGGTCGGACGACGATTGTTTCGTGCCTGGCGTTGACGCTGGGGCTGCCGGTGTGCGGTGCCTGGGGTGCCGCGCGGTACGGTGGCACCCCACGAAGGGTTGCCGAAGTTTCGCGGCCGGGACTCGCGTTTGATCAGTTTCTGGTCGACCTCGGCCCCGTCGAGCCGACCGACGAGATATACGCCCGCTTCGGCTTCACCAACACGGGGCGCACGCCGGTCAAGATCACCCGTTGGGAACCCTCGTGCGGCTGCGTGAAGCCGTCGCTGAAGAAGACCGAATACGACGCGATGGACTCGGGCGAATTCTACCTGCGCGTGCGAACGGCGGGTGAAGCCCCCGGCGTCCGCGAGTACCGGCTGTTGGTCCGCTACACCGACCCCGAACCGCGCGAGACGACGCTGGTCTTCCGGGCCAAGCTCCCTGAGCGGCAGGTGTTTGTGCGACCTCGAGCCGTGATGGTCTACCAGAACGGCCTGTCTCCGACCGTGCAGGAGGTGACCGTCACCGACCTGCGCGGCAACGAGTTGCGGTTGCTCGACACCAAGTCGTCCACCCCGCTGGCGTCGGCTGAGATCCTGGAACCGTCCGCCGCTCCGGACGGAACGCTCGAACACAAAGTGCGGGTGACGGTGGCGGCGGACGTCCCCCAGGGTACGAGTTGGGGGACCATCACGCTGTTCACGAACGATTCCGAATTCTCGGAACTGACGGTCCCCCTCAAAATCGTGGGGCCGACGGGGGTTTCCCGGGGTCCGATGGCGGAATCCGACCGACCCGGCGCTGTTCGACCCCATTGACTCCCCGCTGGAGTCCGATAGGATGAAGGTCTCGGAAAAATCGGCGAACCTGCGGTGAAGGCCGTGTGTCGTGGTGTTTCCGAACGACTTCGGTGCCGCGTGCTTTTCGCAAAAGCGGGTGGAACCGGCCTTTTCGGGGGCGACAGGATTCGACTGGATCTCTTCAAGTCGTGGTGGCATGCCGTGGTTGATCAGTGGGCCACGTTAAAAGCTGATCAAAAGATAACTGCTAACAAGAGCTTTGCTCTGGCCGCCTGACGAAAGTCAGACGTCCCCGGTTTAGGAATCCCCGTTCGAGGAGTCCGAGTACCGGTCGCAAAATCGAACTGGCGTGGTTTCACCGCCTGTTACGGACCACGCGAGACCTCGTTACGGGCTCGGCTCCGGAACCTCCTGTCCGTCGGAGGGGCCGCTGCAAGATTTGAAGGCGGAACAAGCATGTAGAGACTACGACCGCGGAATCACAGGACGGGGGTTCGATTCCCCCCGCCTCCACTCTGGTGAACAGAAAGCCCTTCGGCGAGCACGTCGAAGGGCTTTCTCATTGTCGGGCAAAGAGTTGCGCCGTCGATTCGGCAGTTCACATGTAACCGTTCACGCCCCGTTGAGGAGTATGGGAGCGGGAGTTGAGTTGAGGTGTGCCTGGGGGGCTGCGGTGAGGAAGTCGAGGGTGTGTCGTCGTTGTTGGCGGCAGGTTTCGACGATGGTGAGGAGCGTTTCGACGAAGCGGCTGCCGCTTTCGCTCTGGGTGCCGAACGACAATTTCCGCCAGATGACCGCGTGATGCAGCGACTGCTCCGCGCGGTTGTTGGTCGGTTCGACACCGGGGACGTGGGCGAAGGTCCAGAGTTGGTCGAAGCGGTCGAACAGACTGTGGCACCGCGAGACCGTCGGCGCGTGGGAACACTTCCGGCGCGTGCGAACACTTCTTCCTCTTCGGCCCGGGTGCCCGCCTTCCAGGGTGGTATAGAACTGCCTCTGATTCGCCTCTTCGATCTTCCGCCGCAGCGTGTCGTGGCGGAGTCGACCGGCGCGATAGCGACGCCACAGTTCGAACATTTGCTTCGTCAGGTCCATCAGACGGTGGCCGATGACCGCTCCGTCGCCCCCGCGTAATTCGGCCCCAACAGCGAGATCGGCACGCCGAACAGCGTGAGCAGGGCCAGCGACGTGCGGCTTTTCGACTGTCGAAATAGATTGTCTGACAAACCGCGCCCATCAGGACTCCGGCGACGGCCATCAGCTTGGGGCCGCTGGTGTGTTCGGGCACTCCGTCGGGCAACTGGCCGCAAGTGCGAACGCCGCAACACGGACACGTCACGCGGTGCCGTTGGTATTCGGTGACGATCGGTTCCGGTTGAGGATGCTCCCAAACATGATGTCGCAGCGGCACGGGATTGTCGATGGCCTGCCGAAACGTCGTCCCGCACCCGCGACGCGCGGCCGGTTTGCACGACACGACCTCGTCGCATTTCTCGACGGGAATCCGCGTTCGCTCGCGCTGGGGATGCCCATTCGGCCCGCACCGCTGGCGTTTTGTTTTCGCGCTCTTCTCCGCGCTCATGGCGTCTGCGGAGGCGGAGTCGCCCGATTCCCCCGCCACCCGCCTTGGCATGCGGATGCTCGGAACTGGCGGGCAACGAGGAGTTCCACGGCGTCTTCCGCACCGTCTGGAGCTCCGCAGGGTTAGGTATCAAGGTCATCGCATCTCTTTGGATCGACTCGACAAGAACCGACAATACTTCGGGTCATGCTGATCCAATATCTCGCGCCCCGCCCCCACGTAAGCCCGCATCAACTCGTCTGCAGCACGCTCATGATCGCCAACCTCGAACTGGCACTGACCCAGTCGAAAACGAATGAACGGATTGCCAATCGCTCCGGGACAATGCATCGCGATCGACAGATTGTCGCGTCCAGCGACAGAGTCTCCGTCGAGATAGTTCGCATCACCAATCGCTACCAAAATCCAGGTGGCGGGCTCCCATCCTGTCTTCGGCTCAGGCAACAAATCCCAAGCGGCCCAGTAGCTCGCAAGCGCGTCTGAATAGGCCTGCCGCTCTGCGTGCCCGTCCCCAGCCGCGCAAAGACGCTTGATCTCGTCGTGAACAGGATCGGATAGCTCGGCCATGTGATGATGCCTAACCGACCTTCGACCGCCGAACTCCGGTAGGACATAACAGTTCGGCGGCGCGGCATGAGCTTGTCAACTTTGATGTGCAGCGAACCATCGCCCGCCCTGTCCCTGGTGCCCGGTCATCTCGCGGCACGAGCGCGCATCGAAAAGAGGCCACCCCTCCGCGGTTCGATGACATTGCGGCCTTCAAGACACCCGTTCCAACCGCGCTTGATACGCCCCGTCCGTCGGTTCGCCAGGCAACCAGGCCACCTCTCTCACCAACCTCCAACCGGCCGCCCGCGCAAGGAACGCCGCGACGACCACCTCGTTCTCCTCCGGTTCGATGCTGCACGTTGAATAGACGATCCGGCCGCCGGGCCGAGTCAGCCGCGCCGCGCGGTCCAACAGCCCCCCTTGCAACTCGGCCAGTTCGGCGAACTCCGTGACCCGCAGCCGCCAGCGTGCTTCCGGTCGCTTCCCCATCACGCCGGTGTTCGAGCACGGCACGTCGAGCAACACGCCGTCGAACGACTCCGCCGGCCAGTCCTCTCCTTGCAGCGGCAGCGCACTCGTCCGCGCGAGCAATCGCGTCTCGATCCCCTTCAACCCCAGTCGCCGCACGTTGCGATGAACCATCTCCAGCCGTTCGGAGTCCACGTCGCACGCCACGATTCGTGCGCCGTCACCCGTCAGTTCGGCCAAATGCGTCGCCTTGCCGCCGGGGGCGGCACACAAGTCGAGTAAGCGTTCCCCGGCCTGCGGTTCGAGCAATCGCGCGGCCGACATGGCCGCCTCGTCCTGGATCGAGTACTCCCCGGTGTCCAGGCCCGGAAGACGCTCGGCGGACACGGTGTCGGCCAGCCGCACGCTTTCGGGCCACTCACCGGCGGTGGCCTCGATCCCGGCCGTCGCCAACTGCGTCAACACGTTCGCCCGGTCTCCCCGCGCCGGATTGATCCGCAGGCAGGGGGGGGCCGGTCGATTGAACCACTCCAGGCGCGCGATCAAACGCTCGCGCCCCAGCCGCGCATACCAACGCTGGACGAGCCAGTCGGGGAAACTCCACGCCTGGGCGGCATGCCGGGCAAAATCGAGCGTCGGATCGACGAACGGGGCGGTCGACAGAACACGATACCGGCCAGGTCCCACGGGAACTTGGTTGCGGCCCGGCCCTTCGGCAAATTCGTCCGTCAGCGAGCGTGCCAAACCGCGCAGCACCCCGTTGGCGAAGCCCGTCCAACGCCCCACGCCCGACCATTCGGCCAGCGCGACGGTTTCGTGCACCGCCGCATGCGCGGGAATGCCGTCGCAACAAACCAGTTGATAGGCGCCCAGCGAAAGCAGCCGCCGCAGGTCCGGCTCCAGGTCCTCCCAAGGTCGATTGAGCAACGGCCGGATGAGCAGTTCCAGAGACCGTTGCCGCCGAATAACGCCCAATGTCAGTTCGGTGGCCAGGCCTCGTTCACGCGGATCGGCGAGCGCGGTGCGGCGTTCGTCGAGCAGGTCCGACGTGAAAGGTTCCGTGGGATCGGCTGCGGCATCGACAAGACAACGCCAGGCGAGTTGCCGCGCGGTCCGGGGTTCGGGCCGAGACGGAGCGGTCGGTGCCGCGCTCGGGGAAGGAGCGCCGAAGGACGTGGGACCGCGCACGGGCCGGTGATTGGCCGCGTCACCACGACCGCGAGGGGGTTGACCGGACGGGCGCGACGGTCGGCGAGGGGGAGGCCTCATGCTGTGGTGCGGCCCTTGCCGGTGGACTTCTTGGCGGTTGATTTTTTGGGGGCGGACTTTTTGACCGCAGACTTCCTGGTCGTGGCTTTCGTGGCGGCGGCCTTTTTGGCGGCGGTTTTCTTCGCCGCCGTTTTCTTCGCGGCGGATTTGGCGAAGATGACGTCCCAATGCTCCGAGAATTGCACCGTCGAACCCGTGTGTACCGTGTAGCCCGTCATGCGTGTCGCACCTCGCGGAAAAACAAGCCCGTGGTTGCGGCGGCCGATGCGAGGTTCGTCGACATTGGCTGTCGATCCCCGCGCCGCCAAGCCGAATCATAACGCAAGCCGCCACGATTCGAGAGGGGCCGCACGGACGGATGCGGACGTCGACATCCTGTCCGGCGATGTTCTTCAGCAGGATCTGCGCGGACGAGCAAACCGGCCTCCGACCCCGCGTGCGCGATCCGCCCGACAAGCGTCGGCGTCAACTCGCGGACAGCCAGGATGAGTCCCCCGAAAGGCGATCGCCCCTACCCCACAACCTCGCAACAAACACCATCCGCCGATAAGTCCACGTTTTCCCGCTGACCCGTTTCGCACCATCCCCGTCACAACAAAAGCCGACCTGCACCCGCTGGACGCGGGGCCGGAAGTCGCCTCTTGGCCGGGGTGGTGTTTTTGACGTACACTTCCATCTGTATTGATGTTACGTGCGGTCAGACGGTCTCGGAGTTTCCGGGACACGCGAATCCGACCCCTCATTTTCTGCAAACACCGCCCGGCTTCGGTCGATTCGATCTTTACGCGTGTCTCCGAAAAGCTGGATGTCATCCCATTTCCGGTGGCGTGGGTGTGCAAACAGCACAACGGATGGTAACCCGACCAGCGATTTCCAAGATTTTCAACTTCTCCGAAAACCCTCTGATGCATGCTGCGAACCCAATAGTCGAAGGGTTTCTGAACAAGCGCAACCGAGTTTTCGGATAGGCATTTGGTACGCCCCCTCCGATAGCCCTTGCGCAGGCTGCCGACGAGACACGCCCCGCCCACATCACCCCGCCAAAGTTCGCCATGACCGCGTTTTCCCACCGACACACGATTGGCCTGACCCGTCGCGAAACGTTGCAGGTCGGCTACTCCGGCTTGCTTGGCGCGGGCTTGGGTTCGACGCTGGCCGCCCGCTCGGCACGTGCCGCCCCATCGCCCACCAAAGCCGCCGCGCTCCCCGAGCACCCCCGTTTCGCCAAGCCGAAATCGGTCATCGTCGTGTTCCTCACCGGGGCGTGCAGCCATCACGACACGTTCGACCTCAAGCCCGACGCTCCCGCCGAAATTCGGGGGGAGTTCCAGGGGATCGCCACGCCGATTCCGGGCTATCGCATTTGCGAGCATCTGCCCCACCTCGCCGCCCGTGCCGACAAGTATGCCGTGGTCCGGTCGTTCTCGCACAACGACAACAACCACTTGATGTCGACGCATCACGTGCTCACCGGGGAGAAGCAACCTGGGGGCTTTTTCGACAAGGTCGCCTCCCGCGACGACTGGCCGGCGTATTCCTCGGGGTTGGCGTTTTTGCGACCGCGCACCGACGGCCTTCCCACGGGGGTGAATCTTCCCACGTTCCTGCGCGAAGGACCGCTCACGTGGCCGGGTCAGCACGCGGGCTTTCTCGGCCCCGTTTACGACCCGTGGCAAATCGTCGGCGACCCGAGCCAGCCGGATTTCCGGGTGGACGCCCTGACTCTCGCCCAAGGGCTGGACGTGTCGCGCCTCGGTCGGCGACAAAACCTGCTGGCGGAAGTGAACCGTGCCCAGTCGCAACTGGCGGACATCGGGCAGACGCGACGGCTGACGAGCGACCAGGACCTCGCGTTCTCGATGCTCACCTCGAACAAGGTGGCCGAGGCGTTTCGGTTGTCGGGCGAATCCGACGCCACGCGCGACCGCTATGGCCGCGACCGGGTCGGGCAATCGCTGCTCCTGGCTCGGCGACTGGTCGAGGCCGGGGTGCCAATCGTACAGGCCAACATGGGGGGCGTGCAGAACTGGGACAGCCACCAGGCGATCTTCACGACGCTCAAAGGGCGCTTGCTGCCGCCGGTGGACAAGGGGGTCTCGGCGCTGCTTGATGATCTGTCGGCCAGTGGGCTGCTGGACGAGACGCTGGTGCTGATGATCGGCGAGTTCGGTCGCACGCCGAAGATCAACAAGGAGGCGGGACGCGACCACTGGGGTCACTGCTTCTTCGGTCTGTTTGCCGGAGCGGGCGTTCGCGGTGGACAGGTGATTGGGCGTTCCGACGACACCGGGTCGTATCCGGCCACGCGTCCGTGGACTCCCAACGATCTGGGGGCGACGGTGTACAGCCTGCTGGGAGTCGACCCCGCCTCGGAAGTGCGGGACCGGCTGGGGCGCATTGTGCGTCTCAACACGGGAGATGTCATCGAGCCTCTGTTCACCGGTGCCGAAGCATGACCACCCCGAATCCGCTGGACACCCCTTCCGCGCGGGAAGTCGCCAGGAAGTACCCGCAAGGGAGTTTGCTGGGGGCGCTGTTTGGTACGGTGCTGTTTGGCGGGGTGTCGGCGGTGATGACGGGGGCGGCGCCGGTGTCGCGGATCGAGTTGGTCCGAGCCGGGGGGAAGGTGGCTGCGCACGTGGAAACGTGCATCTTCTTCCGCTGGCCGTATCGAACGGCGACTGTCGACCCGGTCACGGGGGTGTCTTCCGAGGTGCGCGCGGGGAAAAAACTGCACAAGCGGCCGGGGGACGGTATTCCGCACCATCGCCGCTCCGAGTCGCAGGGCTATCTGGCTCTGGAATCGAACGACGACACGGTGTGGGTGACGGTTCACCGGACCGCGGTGAAAGAGACCGCCGCGAAGGTGTCGGCGTTTTTGGCGGATGCCAACGCCGACCGATTGGACTTCCGCGTGGAGACGCACCCGATCGTGGGGACGTGGGTGCCGGCGCTGTTCACGATCCCGATGGCGCTGTTGTGTGCGTTCGGGCTGGTGGCGGGAACGATTCAGCGCGTGGTGGCGGGGGCGCTGCGGACGCTCGGCCCGCGCACGGAAGACGAGCCGGTAACGCGCTCGGAGGCGTAGCACTCGGCGATACTGCTGGAAACAGATGATGCGCGATCGGGACGAGGACTACGCCAGCGCCGTGTACGGCGCCCTTGTCGGCCTCTTCATCGGGGCGAGCGGGGGATGGTTCGCTTGCGCGTACCTGTTTCCGGAAACTCTCTTCTTTCCCGGGGACACGATGCTCTTCGGCGCGGTGCTGTTCGGATTCCTGGGCTATCGCTACGGCCATCGCTTCATCGACGAAGTGTGGGGTTGGTTGAGGTGGTTGCCGTGATTCGTTTCTCGGACTTGCTCGAACCAAGAAGGTTGGCGAAGGGGGGACTTCCGCTGCGTGGTGTGTCCCCGCCGCATGTTGTTGGGCTTTTGCCATTCGAATCGTGTGAAGGCGCTGCGACCCCGTTCACGCACCTCACCGTATGGAAGAAGGCCCTGAAACCAGTTAGAGTCGATTTCATTGATCGAGAATTGACGTGAACCAAACCCCTCCCACCGGGATCAGTGGTGCCTCGTAAGATCCGTGAATTGATATCCGACCTCCTGTCTGCCGGATTCGCGGACCGAGGTGGCAAAGGAAGCCATCGGAATTTTGTTCACGAGCGGGTTGCTCGTCCGGTCACGCTCTCCGGAAAGCCGGGGGAAGACGCCAAAGCCTACCAAGAGCGGGCCGTCCAGCTCGCCATCGAGGAAGCACGCAGCCATGAATGATGCGTCGCGCTACGTCAAAATTGTGGAATGGTCCGACGAAGATCGGTGCTTTGTTGGAAGCTGCCCCGGGTTGTTTTACGGAGGGTGTCACGGCGACGATGAACAGGCCGTGTTCGCCGATCTCTGCGAACGCGTGCGAGAGATCGTTGAACTGTACGCCGCGGAAGGGCGAGAGTTACCCCCCGTCACAGCAGGACGGGACTTTGCAAATCGGATGCAGAGTGTGTGAGGTCGTCGAAAAACATAACCGACCGCATTCCCATCCGCTTTTGGAAGAGGCTGCTTCAATGGCCCGTGACTCACTTGGCCTCGTGTTGCGTCTCTTCCCCGAACAAACCCGGTTCCTTCGAGAACGTCATCGTGTAGTGCTCGGACGGGTTGCGGGTGGCCCAGCTCCAGGTTTCAGCGGACCAGACGACCCGGTCCTTGTGCCGGACCGTCATCGAATACGAACTGGTGCGGGCGATCGCAAACCGATACCCCGACGAGCCGCTCTTCCGTCCCGAGGCAGTCTGTTCCGTGGAGGCTCGCCCATTGGCTGGCAACTCCGTGGGCGGTTCGGTTTCCAGGAGCAGCACCAATTCCGGGTCCGTCGTCTGCGCGAATGCGAACAATGCTCCGTCTCGATCCGCGCTTTCGGGATAACGATGGATTGGCGAGGTGAGTCTTCGCAATGCGCCGGGACGGTCGTTCTCGTCCTTCACGTGGCTGGCGACAAACTCGGAGCTGATCTGCCGCATCTGGGCCAAACGACCCGGTCGACCTGCCGCGGGGGGCGGAGCTCCCGGAACGGGGAACCAGGCGACCCCCGCGTCCTTAGGTTTCCAAACGACCTTTCCATCGAACGTTCCCGCGAACGGCGCGTCGGTCAACGAGGACAACTCGTGCTCAATCGTCGGCGGTCCGCCCGCCGACGTGAACAACGTGACCAGCGCCTGCGGGCGTCCTCGCACGCACCACAGAAACACCGTGCCACCATCCACGTTACGGACGGGATTCGACCACCGCAGCGACTCGACTTCCAAACGTTCCCAGCGAGGGCCGTCGTCGAGCGGACGCAAGTCGTACCGCGCGGCCAGCGTGGAGAACGGAATCGGCGCCGCGCGCTCGGGGGCGGACGATGGTGTTTGCCGAGTGGCGTCTTGCGCCCGCGCCGGCGGAAACCCGCCCGCCACGGCCCACAACACTGCGACCCCAAGACCGCAAACGACACCCGCGCGCCGATACGAACGCATGGCCAAACCCCCACACTCGGTCGGTCAAGAATTGACAAGACGACTATATCGTGAGGTGTCGGGCGATTCCAGCCCTGAAAGCTTCCGTTGGACTGCGGGGCGGGGCCTTCACGATTTCCTTGCATCAATCCAGTGCCGGCATCCCAAACACCTCGGACCGGGTGTGTTGCCGGGCCGCTTGGGCGGCCAGTCGTTGGACGACATCCGGATGGCGATCGGCGATATCGGTGGATTCGGCCGGATCGCGATCAAGGTCGAACAGTTGCCAGCGCGTATTGGGCGGCTGTCCTTTCTTCGGCATCAGGCCCTGGCGGACCCCTTTCCACTGTCCCATGCGGATCATTTGCTGGCCGCCATAACTCGGGAACTCGCGATACAGAAACTCCCGCTCCGCCTGAGGGGCACCGCGCAGCGTCGGGCCGAATGACAGGCCGTCGAGGGGCGGCGCTTCGGGGAGCGCGGCACCGATCAGGTCCAACACGGTCGGCAGGACATCCTCGAAGCCGACCACGCGCTCGCTTGTTGTGCCCGCGGGAATCCGACCGTCCCAACGGGCGATGAGCGGTACGCGCAGCCCTCCCTCGTACACCGAACCTTTGCGGCCGCGCAGGTCGCGCGCCGATTGGAAAAAGTCGGCGTCGGTCCCTCCCAAGCGGTCGTACAGCGGGCCGTTGTCGGAACTCACCAGAAACAGCGTGTTCTTCGTGAGTCCTTCGGCCTCAAGGGTGTCGAGCAGTCGCCCGATCTCGCGGTCCACGCGGGTGATCATCGCCGCATAGGCGGCACGCGGCGCGGGATGAGGGAGATATCCGCGACCGCCAAGGTACGGTTCCTCGGGGAACTTGCCGGCGTACTCGGCGAGCGAATCGTCCGGAACCTGCAACGCCAGATGCGGGACGGTCGTCGGGTAGTAGAGAAAGAACGGTCGCGATTTGTTATCCCGCACAAACTTCAACGCTTGTTCCGAGATCAGGTCGGGGGCGTACTGTTTGCCGGAAAAGCGGGCGAACGCCTGCGGGTCGGCGGGATCTGCACCATCGGGAAATTTTTGGTGCGCGGCGAACGGCGGATTGTCGAGCGGAAAGACTTTGTCGTCGTCCCACAGCGACGTGGGGTAGAAATTGTGCGCCACCGCCTGGCAGTTGTAGCCGAAGAACCGGTTGATCCCTTGGCGCAGCGGTTCGCCGGACGTGCCCGGCGCGCCCAATCCCCATTTGCCGAACGCGCCGCAGACGTAGCCGCTGCGTTGCAGCAACTCGGGCAGCGTGAGCGTTTCCTCGGGGATGGGGTACTGCCCTTCCCCTTTCGGGCGGAATTGGCGGTTGTCCCGAATGAACGCATGACCGGTGTGCAGGCCCGTCATCAGCACGCAACGCGACGGTGCGCACACGGGCGATCCGGAATAGCACCGCGTGAACCGCATTCCCGCCGCCGCGATCCGGTCGACGTTGGGGGTGCGGATTTTCGTTTGGCCATAACACCCCAAGTCGCCGTAGCCCAAGTCGTCGAACAGGATCAGCACGACGTTGGGTCGCGCCCCGTCGTCCGCGGCGGCGGCTTCTGTGACGAACCCCGCGAACGCCGCCAACCAGCACACGGCCACGACGATTCGCCAACGGGGCTTCGCGAACCATGATCCGACATGGGCCGAACGACCGGGGACGTGCATGTGACCGCTTTCGTGGTAATGGCCGCCGCGCGTCCGGGAATGGTACTGTCAGGCGCGCGGTTGGAATCGCTTATCGTGTCATGGTCGCGACATAACGCGAGCGCGGCAACGTCTCGCCGACCCCATCCAGATTTGGTGGAATGCGTTGGGCGACGGACTTTGAAAAGAACCAGGGCTTGAAGGAACGCACGAGCCTGCGGACAATCGGTCATGTGAGGTGACGAGGGAGACCCGGTCCCCTTGCCTGGCAAAGAAAGCATGCCCGAGCATTCCGCGCGGTACCGTTGGGAGCGATCACCTCGCCCCGACGCCGAAATCCGTTGTGACCCGCGAAACCGAGGCATAGACTTCCGGAGGGGATTGGAGATACGAGAGACCAGCCGGGAGATGTTCCAACGGCCAGGAAAGTTCGGAGAGGTGGCAGAGTGGTTGATTGCACCGGTCTTGAAAACCGGAGTGTCCGTAAGGGCATCGTGGGTTCGAATCCCTCCCTCTCCGCTGAATCATGCCGCCCGTGAGATACAAGTTGCTGTCT
>JBIKMW010000178.1:0-6975 GCA_044359065.1 Planctomycetales bacterium
AAGTCACCGCCTGGTCGACCGACGTGAACTCGAACCAACGCGGCGTGGATTGGCAAATGAAGGTTGACGACGCGAGGATCAAATTGAAGTCCGTCTACCCCCGTTCCTTGTTGTGACACAGCACTAGAACCAAATTTGGCGGTTGCCCGCTTCTTGCTCTCCATGTCCATACAAGCCATCGAACAGTTCGCTCAGGCACCAGCGCCGGGCTTCCGTTGCTTCGCCGCACCAAAGCGCACCGGCCCACGATTCCTCGCGAGGGTTCAACACATTTGGCATCCTCCAGCCGCCGAGAAGTCTATCGCGAGAATTCGCAAGTTGCTTGGCGAGCACGCCGCACAGGTCGCGACTTTCTACCAGCGGCACGACGGCTTTGTTCTCTACCGCGACACGCTTTCCGAGGCGGCAGGAATTGAGCTGTTGGCAGTCAAGCAGTGGCGGGCCGCCACCGAGGACATGCGAAGTTGGTTCGAGCATTTGGCGGATGAGCCGGAGAGCGACCCCGACCACATCTTGACCGGCGTTGCCATTGCCACAGTCCCTCAATCCGGCAATTACTTCGTTATGCCAGTGGACGGGCCGACCGCCGGCAAGGTTTTTTACGCTGACAATGACGGCTGGTATGAGTCGGCCTTCGCCGACGACTTCGACGGTTTTCTCTCGCACGTTACACGCGATCCGGCGAAACTGCTCGCAGAGGAAGTTGGCTGCTACACGCGCTACTCGGACGGCAAGACCGATGTACAGTGGATACCAGAGCAGTATTTCGCCGATGTCACCGGGCTCCAGGTTTGACGCCGCCTAACCAAGCGCCGCAGCGAGCGGCGGATGGCCGTCGCGGATGCAATCCCGGCCGTCTCGTACCCGCCGTCGCTGGCTTCGGGGCGTTAGGCAGACGCAATATGCGTTATTTCGCGTGGCACGAACTGATCTACCAACGCTTGATTGCCAGCGGAGCAACGACGTGGGATCGGACGCCGTACGATGAATACGAGCTGCGCCCTTTGGTCGCCAAGATTTTGCGGCGAAGGTTGCGGCCGGGGCAGCGTGTCTTGGTGCTTGGCTGCGGCACCGGCCCCGACGCGTGCCACTTCGCCGGGGCGGGTCTGAGGGTAACGGGTATTGACATCTCGCCGACGGCAATCGATTTGGCAAAAAAGCAGGCGGCGGACCGTGGGCTGGACGTCACGTGGATTGTCGGTGACGCCTGCCACCTGCGCCGCGCGGGTCGTTTCGACACGGTGTTTGACGCTCACATGCTGCACTGCCTCGCATTGGCCCCGGACCGCACGGCCCTGATCAGATCGGTGGCCGGCGTGCTGGTCATTGGCGGGCGGTTCATCATCGCCACAATGATCGCCGGTGAAGCGACGACTTTTCCGGAAACGTGTGAGCTCGACGACGAGGGCATCCTTTGGACCAACCCATCCGATGACTTCGCCTCGGTGGACTGCATTGAGCGCGAAGGTCGCCGCTGGATCCCGACTCGCTACGTACTTCGCGACCCGTCTGCACTGCGAGACGCACTTGCCACCGCGGGCTTGAGCATCGAGTGGCAAACGATTGTACCTCCGGGAAAGGAAGGCGATCCGTCAGAACTGCAGATCGTCTGTCGAAAGACCGCCTAACCAGCAGCTGCAGTTGACCGCCACTGGTCTGAAGAAATGGAGCGCGAATTTGCTCCGATCACATCGATTGGATTGGGCCGGAATCGCATCCGTGACTCAAATGCGAATGTACTTTGTCATTGTCAGCCGGTTCTTGATGAGAATCGCGAGGCGATGCGAACTACATCAATGATGCGTGAGATCAATGCGTGTACCCGAACGCCAGCGAGAGAATGTTCGAATGGTGTCTCGTCATCCCGACATCGCTGTTCGGGACTCGCGCGTTTATGACGAGGAAGTCCTCGCCGCCAACAATCGACGGTACAGCGCCTCGTAACGCGCGACGATGTCGGGCCATGCGAAATGGGTCGCCACCCGGACTTTTGCCGCCGCGGCACACGACCGCCGCAGTTCCGGGTCGGACAGCATGCGAGCGATCGCCTCTCCCATCAATCGCGCGTCCCCGGCGGGGACGGTGAGGCCCGTCACTCCGTCCGTGACCAACTCCGACACTCCCTCGACCGTCGTCGCCACCACGGGACATTCGGCCGCCATCGCTTCCAACACCACGTTGGGCATCCCTTCCCACTGCGACGCCAGCACGAACGACGTCGCCATGCGCAGCAGGCGTGGCACGTCCCCCCGCCGCCCCAATAGGCGCGTGTTCGCCCGCGCGGCCGGATGCGCCCCCAACCACGTTTCCAGATACGCCCGTTCTGGACCGTCTCCCGCAATCAACAAATGCGCCGCGGGGTAGCGAGAGAGCACGCCCTCAAACGCTTCCAAAAGCACCGACCAGCCTTTTTGGATGTGCAACCGTCCCACCCCTAGCAGAACCGGTGCCTTCGCGGGGATGCCGAACTCGCGCCGCTCCGCCGGTTCGACGTGGCTGAACGCGTCGACATCAATACCATTGGGGATCACGCACAGTTTTGCGGCATGCAGGCCCGCCTCGGCCGTGGAAAACCGGGCGACTCCCTCGCTCACACAGACGTTCATCCGCACGAGCCATTGCGTCCACCGGTCCAGTCGGGTGTGCCAGCCCGACTCCCGCTCCGCCACCCGCAAGCCGGACACCACCACCGGCACACCCGCCAGCCATCCCGCCAAACGAGAGGCCACGTTGGCATGGAACAAGAACGACTGCACAATCGACGGGTCGAACTTCGACAGCCCGCGATACAGCCGCCACAACACGCGAACATCCCGTCCCGACCGCCCTCCGAGATCGTGACAGACCAGGCCGGCGTCCCGCAGTTCGTCCGACAGCAGTCCCGCCCGCGAGAGGTTGAACACTTCCACCCGCCACGCCACCGGATCCAATCCTTTGGCAAGCCGCACCAGCGCCCGTTCCGCCCCGCCTATATCCAGGTCGGTGACGCACAGGGCAATCCTCGTCGGCTCGGGCATGGAGTGAACGGCCTTGCGTGCGGAAACGGCCAGGGGATGATTCGCGACGCGCGCGCCGGCCGAGAGCGTCGCCGAAAACGGGACATCCTGTGCGGAGGGCTGCCACGACGCATGGACGCGGGTCGACGAGACGATCATCCTAACACCCCGCCGTTCTTTGCAACGGACACCCACCGCCGACGGTTCCCATCACGGCCCCCCGCGCATGTCGGACGACATTCGAGACTACGACTACGAACTCCCCGCGGAATTGATCGCGCGGGAACCGCCTCCACGACGCGAAGACGCGCGGATGCTGGTGGTCGATCGCGCTGCGGGCGAACTCGTGGACTCGCACGTCCGCGACCTTCCCCGCTGGTTGAAACGAGGCGACCGGCTCGTTCTCAACAATACGCGGGTCGTTCCCGCCCGATTGATCGGAATTCGCGTCGGCACCGGAGCCAAATGGGAGGGGCTGTACCTGGAGAGCGCGGGGGCTGGCGGTTGGAGGCTGTTCGGCAAAACACGGGGTCGGCTTTTGCCGGGGGAGAGGATTCGGTTGTCTCCCGCCGTTCCTTCGGGGAACGAGGAAGGGCCACACGCCATCCCGGCGGCCTGCGAGTTGGAACTGGTCGAGAAGGACGACGAGGGGATCTGGACGGCGAACCTCGTCCCGCCCTGGTGTGATCGTGATGCATTCGAAGTGCTCGAACTGTTTGGCCGGGTCCCGTTGCCCCCCTATATGGAGCGGGACGAACGTCCGGACGACAGGAATCGCTACCAAACCACATTCGCGGCCGTTCCCGGTTCGGTGGCCGCCCCCACCGCCGGTTTGCATCTCACGCCCGAACTTTTGGCCACATGCAAAACTTCCGGCGTCGGTGTCGACTTCGTCACGCTGCATGTGGGAGCGGGGACGTTTCGTCCGGTGACGGCGGAACGACTCTCGGAACACGTGATGCACTCAGAGTGGTGCGAGGTCGCTCCCGACGTGGCCGAACGGATTCGCGCCACCCGCGCCGCGGAGGGGCGTGTCGTGGCCGTGGGAACCACAAGCGTCCGGACGCTGGAAACCGCAGCACGCTGCGCCGTGGCGCGCGACGGGCAGTTGTCGGCGTTCCGCGGCGGAACGAATTTGTTCATCCGTCCGCCGTTTGAATTTCAGGTCGTCGACGCGCTTCTGACGAATTTCCACCTCCCCAAGTCGACGTTGTTGGTCCTAGTGAGCTGCCTGGCAACGCCACAGTTGATTCACCGTGCGTACAGCCATGCCATCGCAAGTCGTTACCGTTTTTTCAGTTACGGCGACGCCATGCTGATCGTCTGAGCGGCACCGGTGTCCCGTTTCCGATTGTTTCGGTGGCAACGATTTTGGCGACAAGTCGTCGGAAGGCACGTGCGGAATCGCGACTTCCCGCTTTGTTTTTGACGACGGTTGCGCGGAGTGGGTAGACTTTGGAGGCGGTCGAGGTTTGTTTCGGAACGAGATTCCGGACTCCCGATCCGCACTTCGTTCCGACTCGGGAACTTGCGGCCTTCGTGCCGCGTCTTACGCACACATCGTCCGACCCGGTTGCTCGAACTCCGTCGCCGAAAGCTTGGGGAGAAGCCCGTTATGCGTCACTTGAGGATTCACGGCTTGTTGATGGCCGCCGTGGCGTGCGGCGCGGCGTTGTTCGGAACGGATGCGTTCGCGCAAAGCAATAACCCGCGAACCGGCCCCAATCCGTCGTTCGGCGTGCCGAACGCGGGTTTGTCGCGGCCGAACCTCAGCTTCAGCACCGGCATCGGCGGACTCAATCCCGTCGGCAACCCCGTCTTTCCGGACCTGATTTCGGGTGACGCGCTGGAAGTTGTGGACGCCCACAACTGGGCTCGCCAGCAGACGCTGTTGTGCCTGATGTACCTGCGGGCCAACAAGGAAGCGATTCTGGCGGGGACCGATCCGCTCTACAACTCGGTGTTCGGTGGGTACTACGATCGGTCGAATCCGTTCGCCAACACTTACACCATCGACGAATCGCACTACAACCAGGTGGTCAGCACCTTCTCGACGATGCGTTTTTTGATGGAGCAGCCGACGCAGTACAACTACGGGACGGCGGGGGCGACGAATTACGGGACGGTGTTCGGCTACGATCGGGGCCTGCGGCAGTGGGGTTATTCGACCTCCGCGTCGCGCGATCATTACGATGATATCTTTCGTGCCAACAACGCCGCCCCCGCGTTTCCGCCCCGCCGTTGGGATGCCGACAACGCTCCGTTCCGAGGCAGTGGCGCGAACGACACGCTGGCTCAGCGGATCGCCAACGGCGTGGACCGTCCCTTCTTCTTCGAGAAGCTGGACATTTACGGCAACGCGGACGACGCCAACACGCAAAACCTCGGCAACATCTTCTTCTATAACCCAAACAGCTCCGACTTTTTCCGCACGATCGGCGAACGCAAGACGCTCGACCCGACGACGGGAATGTTGCTGGCGAACCCGTATGCGAACGGGGACCTCGAGTTCAATGTCGACCGGTTCGGGCGGATTCAAGTCGATTTCAATGTCGCAACGATCGGCCTCACCGACTTCAACCACTTCAACAGCGGTGAAGGGTTCATCGGTCTTGACCTTGATGGGGATGGCTTCGCCGATTTGGATGCCAACGGGAATCCGCTGTTCGTGGCGTTCGACAGCCGACCGGCCAATGCGTTTAACGAACCCAGTTTCCGTCAGTTCCAAATGATCATGATGTCATTCTCGGAGTTCACAACCACTCTGGGTGACCCCCGCGGTGGTGCGTTCGTCGGGATCAGCGGCATTCTCAATGTGTTGGATCCGACGGGGAAAGCGTCTCTCTTCGGGAATTCGCTCGAAGCCAAAAACTTCGCGCTGTTCAGCGAAATCCTCAACGCGGCAGGGATCGTCGACCCGCGCGTGTTTCCGCCGGCTGGAAAGAACGGGAAGTCGTTCAACCCGGCCATTCCGTCGAGCTGAATCGAGGCATCCCGGCAACGGGGTCGCACGACATATTGGGACGACACCACAGGTCGCCGCGGGTTCCGCGACGACCTGTTTTCGTTCCGGCACACGGAGCGGGTGGCGTTGCGGAGTACGGGCCACGTCGTGTCGATCGCCCGCCGATCACTCCAACCCGCGGACGCCGTCAAGATTGACCGTCAGCACGGGGCAGGGGGCTTGCCGCACGACTTTCTCGGCGGTGCTGCCCATTAGAAGGTGACTCGTCCCGCCCCGACCGTGCGTTCCCATGATGACCAGATCGAGCCGACAATCCCGCGCGTACTCGACGATCTTTGCCGCCGGATTGCCGTGCATCCATTGCAGTTCGACGGCGTATTCCCCTTCGTCCTCGGGATCGAGCCAGTTCTCCAGGCGGTCGCGCGCGTAGGTCTCCAGCTGCGCGTACGATGGCAGCGGATAACCTTCGAGGACTGGCAGATAAACCGTCGGGTCCTCGATAATGTGCAGCAAGTGGAGCGTGGCTCCGAACTGCTTGCAAAGCGATGCCGCATACGCCGTCGCCCGTACGCTCGTGTCGCTGAAGTCGACCGGCAGCAGCACGTGCTTCAGGACGATCATGGAGGGACCTGCGCCGGGCGGCGGGTGGGCGAAGTGGTGGGGAGAGGAGCGTCCGGCGAGATGGGGCGGGGAGGTATCCGCCGGGACTCATCCAATGTTTCCGAGGATATCGCCCCGGTCGTCGAATTCAAACCAAGCCGATCCCGGTACCAGGGCTGGGGACTGCTGGGATCGGTTCTCCAGGGCGTGGGGCGGTGCACCACGCGGAAACGGAAACACCCGGAGCGGATTCGCCGATCCCACCTCGTCGTCGCCACCGACATAGATTGCTGCGAGACCCGCCATGGCCCACACCGAAGAGGACTCCACCGCCCCGAATCCTCCATCGGCCTCGCGCGACGTCACGCCCCGAGAGACGCAAGACCCCGGCCGTTCAGGGGCCGATCACGGTTT
>JBIKMW010000179.1:0-6949 GCA_044359065.1 Planctomycetales bacterium
TGGGGATCTGGTCCATCGGCACGTGGCCGGGACCTTCGATCATCACTTGGCAACCCATGTCCCACGCCTTGGTGGTCAGTTCGCCGAGCGTGTCGAGTTCCGCGAACTGGGCGGGGTCGGAGGCGTCGGCGAGGCAGCCGGGGCGGAGGCCGTCACCCAGGCTCCAGGTGACGTCGTACTGCCGCATGATTTCGCACAGTTCGCCGAAGTGCGTGTAGAGCGGATTTTGCAGCTTGTGGTGCATCATCCACTGGGCCATCAGCGAGCCGCCGCGGCTGACGATCCCGGTGATCCGCTTCATCGTCAGTGACAGGTGCTCGCGCAGCACGCCGGCGTGCAGGGTCATGTAGTCGACCCCCTGCTTCGCCTGATGCTCGACCATGTCGAGCATGTCCTGCGGCTGCATATCGAGGAAGTTCTTGAGATTCTGCGTCACCTGATAAATGGGGACCGTTCCGATGGGTACCGGCGACGCGTCGATGATCGCCTGGCGGATGGTGTCGATGTTGCCGCCGGTCGACAGGTCCATCACCGTGTCGGCCCCGAAGTGGACAGCGGTGTGGAGCTTGTCGAGTTCCCCCTCGATGTCGCTGGTGACGGCGCTGTTGCCGATGTTGGCGTTGATCTTGCACTTGGCGGCGATGCCGATGGCCATCGGTTCGAGCCGCTTGGTCAGGTGGACCGTGTTGGCGGGGATCACCATGCGGCCTGCGGCCACCTCGGCGCGGATCGTTTCCGCGGGAAGCCCTTCGCGAGTCGCCACGAATTCCATTTCGGGGGTCGTTTCGCCCCGGCGTGCGGCTTCCAACTGGGTCATGGGAGCGGGCTTTCTCGCGAAAAACGCAGGGGAACGCGCCGAGCGGATCGGCACCGGGTTCCACGCGGATGGGATGTGATTCTTCTATGGAGAGGCTGTGAGTTTTTCGGAAATCTGGTGGATTGCCGAAGCGTGAAGGAGGGGGCTTGCGTGAATTCCGGGGAAATCGTGATCCAAGAGGAGAGCGGGGTCCCTCGCTTACGCTTCGGGTTTCCGAAAGACCAGGGTCCCTTGCTTACGCTTCGGGCTTCCAAGAGGCGACAGCCTCGGAGACGTTCAAAAAATCCTCGGCGGCACGTGTGTCGCGAGGGCCTCCGCGCTATGCTAGTGGCGGGGTGGCGAATGTCAATTCGGCAATGTGTCGTGACCGTCTCCACCCCGCGTGACACATTCACGCCTGCGAAAACTACGGCAGAAGTTGTATCACCGAGGGAGCGAGAGCATTCATGGAGTTCGACGTCTACGGAGTGGGGAACGCGCTGGTCGACATTCAGGCGCGCGTCGCGGACGGGGTGCTGGAACGCCTCGGTTTCAACAAGGGGATCATGACGCTTGTCGACGAGGCTGCGCAGTTGCGGGTGCTCGGCGAGTTGGAAGGGACGGACATCAACCGCTGTGCGGGGGGCTCCGCCGCCAACACCGTCATCGCCGTGGCCGACTTCGGCGGCAAGGCGGCGTACGCGGGGAAGGTGAGTAACGACGCCCTCGGCCAGTTCTGCCTGCGCGACATGCGCCAGATGGGGGTCGTTATCGACACCCCCGCCGTACCCGGCCAAACGGGGACCAGCGTGATCCTGATCACCCCCGACGCGCAGCGGACGATGCTGACGCATTTGGGGGTGTCGGCGACGTTGGATCCGTCGTACATCGACGAGGACATCGTCCGCCGCTCGAAATACGTGTACATCGAGGGGTACCTGTTCGCCGGGGAGAGCACCAAGGCGGCCGCGTACCGGATGCTCGAACTGGCGAAGCGGTATCGCACGAAGGTGGCCTTCACCGTCAGCGATCCGTTCCTGATCAACCTGTTCCGGGACGAATTCCTGCGGCTGGTCGAGAATGACGTCGACCTGCTGTTCTGCAACCTCGAAGAGGCTCGCAGCCTGTCGGGGCGGTTCGATCCGATCGACTGCGCCCAATACCTGCACGCCCATTGCGAGAATGTCGCGATGACGATGGGGGCGGAAGGCTCCATCGTGATGCACGAGAAGCAAGTGCTGCCGATCGAAGGGGTGTCGGTGAAGGCGGTCGACACGACGGGGGCAGGGGACATGTACGCGGGGGCGCTGCTCTACGGCGTGACGCACGGCATGAGCTGGAAGCAGGCGGGGCACCTGGCCTCGCACGCCTCCGCGCGGATCGTCGAGCAACTGGGGGCGCGGCTTCACCGCCGTTTCTCGACGGACGAGATCCGGCGCTTCATGGCGTGAGCTGCGGAGGTGCGGAGGTGCGCGCGGGTGACAGGCGCGGCCAAGACGGATGAGGGCCGCCCGTGATCCGACGTCCGTCTTTGTCGGTTGTCTTACACCGTCACTCGCGTGGTGTGAGACAGCGGTACAGACAGGAGAGTCGCATGGATCCGATCCAAACCCGATGCCCGAAGTGCGAGGGGGAGATGGTGCGGGGGTTTATTCCCGACGGCATACATGGGGGCCAACTCGTGAGCCGGTGGACAGCAGGTATTCCGAAGAAATCGTTTTGGACCGGCACGAAATTGGTTGCTCACATTGACGCCGTTCCCATTGGCGCATACCGATGCGAATCGTGCGGCTATTTGGAGATGTACGCCCGTCCCGAGTTTTCGGCACAGTGATTCTCGTTGTCGGCGGGTCGGGGAACGGCGTCGATCGCCGACCAGGCCGGGAACGACCAAATCAGACCCGCACCACGCGGTGGAAGTGCAGCGCGACTTCCCCTTCGACGACACGCCGCAAGCCTTCCACAAGGCACACCGGCTCGTGGTCGGTTTGGCCCAAACGCATGATTTCGTCAAGCCCCGTCCCCGGCGGGACGGTGAACGTCGATTGATGCACGATCTGATTGCCCGCGTCGAGCTCCGGGACGATGAAGTGGACCGTCGCGCCGTACGTCAGCATGCGGTGCTGGTAGGCGTCCTTGTAAGGGGAGGGGCCGGGGTACGACGGCAACAACCCGTGGTGCAGGTTGATGATCCTCCCCCCGGCGTACTTCCAGCAGGTCGCCGCCGGGAGCACCCGCATGTATCGGGCGAGGACGACGAAATCGACTTCGAATTCGTCGAGGATCGACACCATGGCCTCGTTGTCGGGCTCCCCTTTTTCGTCGCCGATGTTCCGCCACGGCACGCCGAACTGTTCGGCCACCCCTTGGCAGTTCGGGCGGTTGCCGATCATCACCGCCGCCTCGGCGGGAAGTCGGCGATCCCGAATGGCCCGCAAAATGGCGAGCGGCGGTTCGGTGCGATAGGTCGCGCAGATGGCGATCTTCGGAACACGGCCAGCGACGGGGCGCACCCAGGTGCGGATCGAAAGCCCCTTGATCCGCCCGATGTCGGCCATCGTCTCGCGCAGCTTCGACAGCGTGGCGAGGCTGGTGGGGTCTCCCGTGTCGGGCCAGTCCATTCGCAGCAGCATGGCGAACAGTCGCTCCGAGTCGTGGTCGTACATCTGGATTTCGCCGATGTTCGCTCCGACGGATGTCACGTAATGGACGATGGGGTCCGCCAAGCCTCGATTGTCGGGGCCGACGGCGGTGATGATCACTTGCATGGAGATATCCGTAGGTCAGGAGTCTGTGCCTGACAACCCTGCGATTCGCGCCCGCGGCCGCGAAAATGAAAGAGAACCCTCAGGCCCGTTGGGCAGGGCACGAGCTACTCCGTCAGCGTTCCCTTGGACGACGGCACGCCGATCTGGCGGGGATCGATGGCGACGGCCTGTCGCAGCGCGCGTGCCGTTCCCTTGAACACCCCTTCGGCGATGTGGTGAGCGTTCGCCCCGTGGTGCAGGACCTGGTGCAAATTGCACTGGGCGCTCGCGGCCACGGCCTGCCAGAAGACCTCGACCAATTCGGTGTCGAAGCCGCCGATCTTCGCCGCCGGGTACGTGACCTTCGAGACGTACCACGCCCGTCCCCCGAGGTCGACCGCGCACGTCACCAGCGTTTCGTCCATCGGCAATGTGATGCTGCCATAGCGGACCAGGCCCCGTTTGTCACCCAGCGCCTCGGCCAGCGCCTTGCCGAACACGATCCCCGTGTCTTCGACCATGTGATGGAAATCGACATGCAGGTCCGCCTGGGCGGTCACGGCGATGTCGATCAGCGAGTGCCGCGCGAGCAGCGTCAGCATGTGATCGAAGAAACCGACGCCGCTGGCAATCCGTGGCTCCCCGGTGCCGTCGAGGTTGAGCGACAATTCGATCTGGGTTTCGCCCGTCTGTCGGCGAATCGTGGCGGTGCGTGACATGAAGAAGCCTGGGGGCTAAGGCAAAAGTCAATTTTCAAAAGGCAAAAGTGAAGACAGCGGAGCGGCGAACTGTTAGACGAGGGGCTTGAGCTCTTCCAGCAGCCTGTCGATCTCGGCATCGGTTCCAATGCTAATACGCAGGCCGGAGACGACCTGCCCGGGGACGGTCGGAACGTCCTTGAATGTCATGAGGCGCACGAGGATTTTGCGGGCTTTGAGGGCCTCGTACAACTCAACCGGCGTGCGCGTGGCGTGCGTGGCCCAGACGAAATTCGTTTGGCTGGGGACGACGGCGAACCCCATGTCACCCAGGGCGGTCTTGAGCCGTGCTCGTGTTTGTCGAACCAACCGCGTGTTGTCGAGCATCCATCGCTGGTCCTCGAGCGCTGCAATCCCCGCCGCGAGAGACAGTCGATCGCAGTTGTAGCTGTCCTTGACCTTGCGCATCCCGCGGATGAGGTCCGGATGGGCGACGGCAAAGCCGAGTCGCATGCCCGCCAGGCTGTACGACTTGCTGAACGACCGCGTGACGATGGTCCGGGCTCCCCCCGCGCGTCGCAAGAATTCGCCACGGTGCGGCTCGTCGGCGAAGTCCCCATACGCCTCGTCGAGGATCAACACCCCCTTCGGCGGCACCAATCGGTCGAGTTCATCGAACGACCAGCGATTCCCCGACGGGGAGTTCGGATTGGGCACTAGCACGACCTTCGACCGCTCCACGACCTCGTCGGTCCGGGCGGCGTTCCACGACCAGTCGGCGTTCAAGGGAATGCGTTCGCAACGACACCCCTGCAACTGGGCCAACGTCTCGTACAGGATGTAGCTCGGATACGGATAGGCGACGAGGTCGGCGGCGTCGGCGAAGGAACGCAGGATCAGCGTCAGGTTCTCGTCGCTCCCGTTCGCGGGAAGGACCCAGTCCGCATCGACATCGAACAGCTTGGCGGCCGCTTCGCGGAACCTGGTCCCCAGCGGATCCGGATACAGGTTCATCCGTCCGCGGGCTTCTCGCGTGATCGCCTCGACGACATGCGGCGAAGGAGGGTACGGGTTTTCGTTGGTGTTGAGCTTGATCCAACCCCCGTCCTGGGGTTGCTCGCCCGGCATATATCCGGGAATCCGCTCGATCGCTTCGCGAAACAGACTCATCAGCCGCCGCGTTCCCTTCCCGAATACTCGCTTGATCACGTTCTTCGACACGCCCGTTCAGCACGGACCAAGATGGTAACCATCCGGACAAGAGGCCACACGTCCGGGTTCGTGAAGCAGGGCAAGAGCGACAGTCAGACAAATCGGGTCAGGCAACTTCGCGGGTTCGATCAGGATCGAAGGCCATCACATTTAAGGTGGATGGCGGCCACCCTCGCGGACCGGGCAAAGGGCCAGCCACTCGGGGAATTCGCGTAGGCCCCCGTGCGGTCCACGTTGTCGATCCCGCCAAACAAGCTTTGCTTTCCAACCCCCGGGGCAACCCGTCGCCTGTACACAAATCGATCCACGACAATACGTTGCCAAGGTCTGCCGAGGCGCTGTTTCGCACGCATGTCGGAATGCTTTGACATGCTCAACAGCGCGTGTACAATCGTGATCTCGCGTCGTCGACCAGAAAATTCGCGGTCGTCGAGCAATGCCGTCGGATGGCGGCGTCGTTTTCAGGCGAACCACGAGCGCGTGTTGTGCGTCGGTGGGTTGACGCGTGTTGTTGATCGAATCCCGGGCGGCTAACTCAGCGGCTAGAGTGCTATCCTCACACGGTAGAAGTCACTGGTTCGAATCCAGTGCCGCCCATGCCGAAACGGCAAAACCTCGCGATTTCGCGGGGTTTTGTCGTTTTTCGCTCCTCAAAATCCGCCCGTCTCCCCCGGTTTCCGGGGTCTCCGGCAGCGCTTTCAGCAGCGCGTCGTCGAAGTGTTCGGGGAGGACTTGCAGGTAGTGGGCTTTGGCCACGGTCTCGGAATTCCCCATCCACTGGCAGACCACGTAGGATGGGAACCGTTGCTCAAGGTCCGTCTGGCAACTCGCCCGCATGTTGTGGAACGCGCGGGGCCACGGCTCCACCCCGGCACGTCGGAGAATTTTCAGGAATGTCGTCCGTAGGTTCACGGCCTTCCAACCGGTCGCCGAAAACTGCGCTTCCCGTTGAAGCCTTGAGAACACCAGCGTCGCCCCTTCGGGAGCGACGGACCAGAGACGGTCGAGGTATTCCCGCACTTCCGGGAACAGCGGAATCGTCCGTTGGGCTTTGCCGACGTGGTGTTCGGTTTTGGGGCTTCGGACCGTCAGCCGGTTCCCCGCCCAATCCACGTCGTCCCACGCCAGCGTGAGGGCTTCGGACGGAATCCGTAGCCCCGCGAATCGCGACAGGGAGATCAGCAACCGCCATTCATCATGAGGAGCGCTCTCAAGCACCGTGGAGATGGTCTCGGGCTTGATGTATCGCGACCGCTCCGGATTCGCTTTCGGACCCGCACCCACACCCGAAAACGGGTTTTCGCCAATCAGCTTCCGGCGGACCGCGTCGCGGAAGATCGTTCGGGCCGCAATGCACCGCCGATTGATCGTCGCCACAGCCAGCCGCTTGGACGATTGCCGCGAGGCTTTCGCCGTTCCCAGCCATCGCCGAAAGTCGTCGGCATCGGCGGGCGTGACATCGTCAATCCGTTTGTCGTCGCCGAAAAATCGTTTCA
>JBIKMW010000016.1:0-72826 GCA_044359065.1 Planctomycetales bacterium
TGCGATCGGGCGAACACGAATTCGTGATTGATTCGCCGTAACCACCGCCGGAAAAGAATTCGAACCACTGAGGACTCGGAGTGACACAGAGGAAGAAGGGTTGTTGCAAGTCCAGCCGCCGGGCCACATGGATTTCTATCGGGAACGGATGAGATGCCTCACCGCGTGACTCTCGGTGGTTGTTTTCTGGAAATTCAAGGACCGACCAACCCATAAACCACACGTCCGACCAACAAGAAACTCTGTGCCACTCCGTGTCCTCTGTGGTTGAAAACTTTCTTTTCAGTAATCAAAGATTAACCGCCGACGGAAAGCGCTCTTCATGTCGTCGAAAGAATCGCCCGTCGATCCCCTGCAAACCGTCTCGACCGAGCACGGGTCGTCCCCCGCGGCGCCGCATCCGGGCGTTCCGGAGATGCCGCGCTGGAATGTCGACGAATTGCCCCCCGCGCCGGTGTTCCGCTGGAACATGCTGTTCGCGTTTCTGGGTCCGGGCCTCTTGATGGGTGGCTCCGCCATCGGCGGGGGGGAATGGCTGACCGGCCCGATCGTCACCAACAAATACGGCGGCAGCCTGCTGTGGCTGGCAACGCTCAGCATCCTGTGCCAGGTCGTCTACAACATCGAGATTTGTCGGTACACGCTGTACACGGGCGAGCCGATCTTCACGGGAAAATTCCGCACGTTGCCGGGACCGATGTTCTGGCTGGCGACGTACTTCATCCTCGACTTCGGGACCGCGTTCCCGTACCTCGCGGCGAGTTGCGCGACCCCCGTGGCGTCGCTGTGGCTGGGAGAAATCCCGAACCCCTCGGCCAATCCCGCGCACGAGTCGCTGCTGCGCGGGTTGGGGGCGGCCATCTTCCTCACCTGCATGCTCCCGCTGATTTTCGGCGGCAAGATTTACTCGGCGCTGAAGGTGGTGATGACGGTGAAGATCTTCACCGTCATGGGGTTCCTGTTGTTTCTGGCGTTTTTCTATTCGCACGCCCCGACATGGGTGGAGATCGGGACCGGATTCCTGAAGTTCGGGACGGTCCCCATCGACAACAAGGCCGGGACCTGTGCGAACCTGTTTGTCGAACTGTGGAACGGGCGCCCGCTGCCGACGATCGATCTGGGGATGATGGCTTTCCTGTCGACGCTCGTGGCGATTTCCGGCAACGGGGGCCTGTCGAACACCCCCATGAGCAACTACACGCGCGACCAGGGCTGGGGGATGGGGAAGCACGTCGGCGCGATCCCCAGCCTCGTCGGCGGGCACAACATCGAACTATCGCACGTGGGCACGGTGTTTCTGGTGACTCCGGAAAGCCTGGTGCGCTGGAAGGCGTGGTATCGGCACGTCGCCCGCGATCAACTGATGCTGTGGATGCCCGCCTGCTTCTTCGGCTTGGCGCTCCCCAGCATGCTGTCGGTCGAATTCCTCGCGCGGAACAGCGTCGGGGACAACAAATGGGTGGCCGCCGGGATGACGGCCGGGGCCGTGCGCGACCGCGTGGGGGGCGGGCTGGGGGAATTCTGCTTCTTCATGACGCTGTTTTGCGGGTTTCTCGTGCTGTTCCCCACCTGCTGTTCGACGATCGACGGCTACGTCCGCCGTTGGGTCGACGCGATTTGGACCAGCAGCGCGCACATGCGAAAGCTCGATCCTTCGGCGATCCGCTATGTCTATTTCGGCGTGCTGATGTGCTACGCGATGTTCGGATTGGTGATGCTGCTGCTGGTGAAGGAACCGACGCTGCTGATGAACATCGCGTCGAACTTCTACAACATCGCGTTCGGCGCGAGCTGTTGGCACGTGGTGATCGTGAACACCACGCTGCTCCCCAAGCCGCTCCGTCCGCACTGGTCGATCCGGGCGTGGCTGATCGCGGCGGGAGTGTTTTTCTGGGTGGTGGCGTACTTCTCGTCGATCAAGATCTACTCGGACCTGGCCAAATGGTGGGCGGGAGCGGCGTGAGTCGTCGCCCGAGCGCGGCATGGGCGTTCGAGGTGTCCGCGTCACGAGGCAAAAAGTCGTACGGCAAAAAAAGAGCGAGGCCCGGAACGGTGTTCCGGGCCTCGCTCTTTGTAGTTGCTTCCGACTTGGCTGTTTTCGAGATTGGCAGCCGCAGGTACGTCGACGGGCGTGCCCGTCCCGAATCCGCTCGTCTCACGTACGGACTTTGGCCCGCTTGAGACGACGCGCCTTGGAATTCGCGGGGCGGGACCCGTGGTTGGCCTTCTTGACAAGTCGGTGCGGCTTCGCCATTTGCATTCAACTCCGGCTTCGATTGCGAAGCCCGTACAGGGAAATTTGCCCGTTGGAGCGGCGACGAAAGACATCGCCCGCGTTCCACAGGGGTAACACGCTGGAGATCGCTGTTCCCGAAGCCCGACCCCGGGAAGCCCCGCAGTATATCGGCACGGACGGCCGCGTTGAAGGGGGACTGGATGGTTCCGCCCCGATTTTTTCGCGGAATCCCGTTCGCGGCAATTCTCGACAGCCGCTGCGGCGGAGACAGGGCTGGTCCTGGCGGTGGATTCCCCGGATGATGGGTACCTTGGAGAAACGTGGATCGCTACAATCCTCGGGTTGTCGAGAGAGTTCGACAACGGCGCTCCGAGGCGACCATCGCCTCGTGATTGTAAGTGGATGACATACAACAACTTCTGTCAAGCATCCGGGGCCGGCTCCAGCCGGTGGGGTCTCGGTGCGTGCGGGTCGGTCCAGGATTCCGGGTCCCCCGTTCCGCCGATCTTGTGCGTTTCCCCCGGATCGAAGTGAAGAGGCGATATCGATGTCGACAGCCTTGCCGATCTTCCTGTTCGTCGCCATTTCGTGCTTCATGGCGGTGACGATCATCATCGTCGCGCACGTGATCGGGCCGAAAGCCCGGCCGACGGCGGTGAAGTTGATGCCGTACGAGTCGGGGATGGACCCGTTCCACTCGGCACGGCAGCGATTCAGCATCTCGTTTTACCTGTTGGCCATCGAGTTCCTCGTGTTCGACGTGGAACTACTCTTCCTGTACCCGTGGGCCGTTTCCGTGGGTGGAAACAATCCGCAGGCGCTCGGTCGGATGCCCGGCGAGCAGGGGGTTTTCTGGGCGGTCATGGCCTTCGTGACCGTTCTGATGGTCGGATTCGTCTACACCTGGAAGAAGGGTGTGTTCAAGTGGAACTGAGCCTGCCGGAAAACGTCGTCACGACCAAACTCGACCAATTGGCGAGTTGGGTCCGGAAGAACAGTCTGTGGCCGATGCCGTTCGCGACCGCCTGTTGCGGCATCGAACTGATGGCCACCGGCGCGAGCAAGCACGACATCGCCCGCTTCGGCGCGGAGGTGTTTCGTTTCACGCCGCGGCAATGCGACCTGTTGATCGTCGCCGGGCGGGTGACGATGAAAATGCTGCCGGTGCTCCAGCGGATTTGGTTGCAGATGCCCGAGCCGAAGTGGTGCATTTCGATGGGGGCGTGCGCGTCGACCGGCGGAGTGTTCGACACCTACTGCGTCGTGCAGGGGATCGACCGGTTCGTGCCGGTGGACATGTACGTTCCGGGGTGCCCGCCCCGTCCCGAGCAGTTGATCCAGGCGGTGATCGACCTGCAGGACAAGATTCAACGGGAAGGTACGCTGTTCGGTCGCGAGTTCGATTCTCGAGCGCGGCAGGAAGAAAAGCGGGCTCTGTTGCAATTGGATACGATCGGTCAGACGCCCCGTCCCGCGGGGTTGCCGATCGTCACCAACACGAGTTTGTGATTTGCGACCGCGTTGCGGTGGGTGGGGCGGCGGCGGTTTCGCGGTGAAGGAGACGTGTTTTGGCCGACATGCATGTGGCGCCGGAGGTACTTGAGAAACTCAAGGCCCGGTTCGGCGAAATGACCTGGCAGTGGTCCGAGGCGAAGCACTCGAAGACCCTGCGTTTGACCGTTTCGGCCGCGTCGATCTTCGACACGCTCAAATTCCTCAAGGAGGAGTGCGGGTTCGACTTCCTCGCCGACGTGACGTGCGTCGACTACCTGTACTATCGCGGGGCACGCGATCGGTTCGGGCTGACGTACGTCCTGTCGAACACCTCCAACAACGATCGTTTGACGGTCCGTTGCCACCTCAACGAGCCGGATCTGACGGTGCCGTCGGTTCAACCCCTGTGGAAGGGGGCGAACTGGATGGAGCGGGAAGTGTTCGACATGTTCGGGATCCACTTCGACGGCCACCCGGACCTGCGTCGCATCCTGTTGCCGGAAGGATTCGTCGGTTATCCGCTGCGCAAGGACTATCCTCTGCGCGGGCGCGGCGAGCGGCACAACTTCCAGCGGATCGAACGCCGCAACAGTTGATGGTGGTCGTTCGCTCCGCGGACGAATTCGAGCGTCGGGTTGGCGGGATTCCACCCGGACCATGCAAATTGGTTGAAGAGGCAAGTCGGTTCGCGGAGCGAATCGCGACCACGAGTCCAGTCGAGACATTTTGACCCGGTCGCCAAGTGGCGGCTTCGGGGCGGGGACGGAGAGACGATGGCGATCGCGGAACTGCCGAAGCCGGCATCGAAGATCGATCAGGAATACCGCTGGACCTTGAATTTCGGTCCCCAGCATCCCGCCACGCACACAACGCTGCGATTGGTGTGCGACATCGAGGGGGAGACGATCGTCGAGTCGCGGCCCGACATCGGCTATCTGCACTCCGGTTTCGAGAAGATCGGCGAGCACCTCAACTTCAACCAGTACGTGACCGTCGCCGACCGGATGAATTATCTGTCGCCGATGGCCAACAACGTGGCTTGGCACTGCGCGGTCGAAAAGCTGCTGGGCATCGAACTCACCAAACGCTGCCAGTACATCCGGATCATCATCTGCGAGTTGGCGCGGATCAGCGACCACCTGCTGTGCAACGGCGCGGCGGCCCTCGATACCGGGGCGTTCACGGCGTTCCTGTACTGCTTCAATCAGCGGGAAAACGTCTACAGCATGTTCGAGACGATCTCGGGCGCGCGGTTCACGAACAGCTACACGCGCGTCGGCGGTTTGATGTACGACGCGACGCCCAAGTTCATCGAACAGGTGCGGACGTTCGTCAAGGAGCTCCCCAAGGTCATCGACGAAGTGTGCGGCCTGCTCAATCGCAACCGCATTTTCGTGCAGCGGATGAAGGGGATCGGCGTTCTGTCCAAAGAGGACGCGATCAACTGGTCGGCCTCGGGTCCCGTCGCGCGGGCCAGCGGGGTGACTCGCGACCTGCGCAAGGACGAGCCGTACCTGGCGTACAAGGATTTCGACTTCAACGTCGTCTGTTCGACGGACGGGGACTGTTTCCACCGCTACCTCGTCCGCATGGACGAGATCCGCGAGAGCCTCAAGATCATCCACCAGGCGGTCGAAAACCTGCCGTCGGGGCCGATCAACATCAACGTCGGCGAGCGTGTCGCGTTCCCCGACAAAGCGGATGTGTACAACACCATCGAGGGGCTGATCTCGCACTTCGAGACCGTCATGACCAACCGCGGGTTCCAGACTCCGATGGAGGAGTCGTACCACGCGATCGAGGCACCGAACGGCGAGCTCGGCTTCTATCTCGTGGGGGACGGCAGCGAAGTGGCGTACCGGGCGCGGTGCCGCCCTCCCAGCTACATTCACTTCCAGATGTTCCCGCAACTCATTCAGGGGCACACGATCAGCGACATTGTCGCGGTGCTCGGAAGCTTGAACATCATCGCGGCGGAGCTGGACCGCTGACACGTTTTCTGTGTGCCACTGGCTATGCCAGTGCATGGCGGTTCGGAGGCGGGTGAGCGAATCGCACTGCGGGACGAGCCAGCAGTGGCACACAACGGGTCCTCGAAGACCAATCATCGACGAATCAACGGGCAATCGAGTACGACACGAGGCGGACATGGCGGCGACACACGGTGCGGCGGAACGGGTGACTTGGTCGAAGCCGGTCTTGACCGCTGAAATGCGGGCGGAGATCGAGGCGTTCTTCCCGCGTTATCCCAACAAGCAGGCGGTGACCTTGCCCGCCCTGCACATCGTCAACGAGCACCTGCGCTGCGTGCCGATGGAGGCGATCCCCGAGGTTGCCGAGATGTTGGAACTGTCCCCGGCGCAAGTGCACGACACGCTGTCGTTTTACGGTTTTTTCAAGGACCAACCGCACGGCAAGGTGCGGGCGTGGGTCTGCCGGTCGATCTCGTGCGCTCTCCGCGGCGGCGACGAGGTGCTGGAAGCCCTCTGTCAAAAGCTGCACGTGCGGCCCGGCGGCCAAACCGAAGACGGCAAGGTGACGCTCGAGTTCGGCGAATGCCTGGGAGTGTGCGAGTACGCCCCCGCCATGCTGGCGAACGAGAAGGTCTACAAGAACATCACGGTCGAGCAAGCGGGTTTGATCGCGGATGAACTCAAGGCGCAGGCGGACGCGGGTGGTTGACGTAATGACTAATGAATAAATGTCTAATGACTAATTCTCACACGGGATCATTAGTCATTAGACATTCAGGAATTTGAACATTTTCCCGAAGGGTCGATCGTGGCGGAATTCGAACCGGTACTGCTGGCGAACGTGGGCAAGGCGGACAGTTGGACGCTGCCCGTGTACGAAGCCAACGGCGGCTATCAGGCGATCCGTAAGGTGCTCGGCGGCATGTCGCCTCTCGACGTGATCGAGACGGTGAAGGCATCGAGCCTGCGCGGTCGCGGCGGTGCGGGATTTCCCACCGGGCTGAAGTGGACGTTCCTGCCGAAGGACCATCCCGGCCCCATCTACATGTGCGTGAACGCCGACGAGAGCGAACCGGCCACGTTCAACAACCGCATCCTGATGGAAGACGATCCCCATCAGGTGATCGAAGGGATCATGCTGGGCTGCTTCGCCACGCGGGCGAAGGTGGCTTATCTGTACATCCGGGTCGAATACCCCACCGCCTACAAGCGGCTGCAAAACGCGATCAACGAGTGTTACGCGGCGGGCAAACTCGGCCAGAACATCAACGGCACCGAGTTCTCGCTCGATGTTTATCTGCACCGCGGTGCGGCGGCCTACATCTGCGGCGAAGAGACCGGGCTGATCGAAAGCCTCGAAGGGAAGCGGGCCTGGCCGCGGATCAAGCCGCCGTTCCCCGCCGTCGAAGGGGCGTTCCGCAAGCCGACCGTCGTCAACAACATCGAGACGCTCGCCTGCCTGCCGCACATCATCAACCGGGGTGTGGACTGGTTCAAATCGATCGGCGTGCCGTCGACCGGCCCGCGCGATCCCGGCAGTTACGGCCCGAAGCTGTACTGCGTGAGCGGTCACGTCGAGAAGCAGGGGTGTTACGAAGCGCCGCTGGGTCTCACCACGCGCGAACTGGTCGAGCGGTTCGGCGGCGGAGTGTGGAAGGGCCGCAAGGGGAAGATGTCCGTTCCCGGCGGTGTCAGCATGGGCTTGATGACCGAAGCCGAGTGGGACGTGCCGCTCGATTTCGCCGGCCCCGGCAAGGTGGGCTGTCTCGGTTTGGGAACGGCGGCCGTCACGGTGATGGACGAGACCGTTTCGATCATCGACTACCTTGTGTACACCAGCCGGTTCTTCGCCCACGAATCGTGCGGCCAATGCACACCCTGTCGCGAGGGGACGAGCTGGTCGGAGCGGATTCTCCAGCGGATCAAGGCGGGCAAGGGGCGGTTCAAGGACATCGACTTGATCAACCTGATCGGCAACTCGATCGGCATCACCCCCGGCACGACGATTTGCGGACTGGCGGACGGCGCGGCGTGGCCGATGAAGAACGCGGTGGCGAAGTATCGCGGCGAAATGGAAGAGTACATCAAGAAGACGAATCCTTCGGGTTGGAACGATCAAGGCCCGGCGGAGTCGATGGAACTGGTGCAGTTGGCGCACTGACATTTCGCGGGGAATGAGCGCGGCGTGCCGTCGGCCAACTTGTGCCGGTGACAGGGCAAACAACACCGGCGTGGGACGGTGATATCGAGGAAAGCGAGCGGACGGTCATGGCGGTCATCACGGTCGACGGCAAGGATGTCGAAGTCGGCGACAAGGAACAGCTCAACGTCATCCAGGCGGCGGATCGCGCCGGGGTGCCGATTCCGTTCTATTGCTGGCATCCGGGGCTGAGCGTCGTCGCCAGTTGCCGCATGTGCCTGGTCGAAGTCGGCTCGAAGAACAAGGACACGGGCGAAGTGGCCATGCAGCCGCGCCTCGTCCCCGCCTGTCAGACGCCGGCCAAAGACGGGACCGTCGTCGTCACCAACAGCGCCAAGGTCAAGGCGAACCAGAACTTCGTCCAGGAAGGGCTGCTGCTCGACCACCCCATCGACTGCCCGATCTGCGATCAGGCGGGCGAGTGCTGGCTGCAGGACTATTACTTCAACTACGGCCACCAACAGCGGCGCGCCGACGTGCGCCCGTTCAACAGCCGCCGCAAGGACCTCGGCGAGCACGTCACGCTGTTCGTCGACCGCTGCGTCATGTGCAGCCGGTGTGTGCGGTTCACGCGGGAGGTATCGGGCGAGGGCGAACTCCAGGTGATCCAGCGTGGCGCCCACGCCGAAATCGATATCTTCCCCGACCACCCGATCAACAACAGCCTCTCGGGGAACGTCAACGACCTGTGCCCCGTCGGCGCGCTCTGCTCGAAGGACTTCCTCTACAACCAGCGCGTGTGGTTCATGCAGGCGCACAACGGCGTGTGCACCGGGTGTAGCGCCGGGTGCAGCGTGCAGCGGCAGGTCAGCGAGAACAAGCTGCACCGCATCCAACCGCGATACAACCCCAACGCCAACGACTGGTGGATGTGCGACATCGGCCGCTACGAAAACGGCCACGTCCACGCGCCGGAACGGATCGACGGCGTCATGAAGCGCGGCGCGGACGGCAAGTTCGAGGCGGTGGATTGGTCGGTCGGTCTCAAGGAAATCAACGACCTGCTGTACGACGCGGTGATCCAACACGGTCCGCGACAGGTGGCGTTCGTGTTGTCGCCGTTCCTGTCGTGCGAAGAGGCGTTCCTCCTGGCGCAGTACGCGCGGAAAATCAATGCGGCGGTTCCGCTGTACCTGGGCAAGGTTCCGATGGCGGACGGCGATGAAACGTTCAAGGCCGGGTTCACCATCCGGGCCGAACGCGCCCCCAATCGCCTGGGTGTCGAAGCGGTCATCCGTCACTTCCAGGACGGCAAGGTCCACACGTGGACCGATCTGGTTTCGGAAATCGACGCCGGAACCGTTCGCGTCGCCTATGTGAGCGGCAACGCCCCGTCTCCGTGGGTCTCTCCGGAAGAAGCGAAGGTGTTCGCCAAGTTGCACAAGTGCGTGGCGCACGACATGCTTCCCAACGACATCGCGCGGCAAGCGGCCTATGTGGTGCCGGGGGTGTCGAGCGCCGAGAAAGACGGGTGCTACGTGAACCACGCGGGGCTGTTGCAAGCCTCCGAGTGGGCGATTCGACCCGTCACCGGGGCGCACACGGACGGCCAGACGTTCGGCGACCTGCTGGGTCGCAAGGGGCTGTATCACGCGGCCTCCGTGATTCGCGAGATGGCCGACACGATCTCGTTCTTCTCGCGGGCGAAGGGGGGCGTGCCGGAGGCGGGACTGAACCTCGTCACCGGGACGGAAATCCAACCGACGACGACCGAACTGGGGACTGTCACCCATCCGCTGCCGACGTTCCGCAGCGTGGCGTCGTCTCTGGTCGAGGTGGAACGGGCGTAGGTCGGGTCGGATCTTTGCCGTTCAGGGGGTTCGACACCGCGCTCCGGAGTTCGGGGGGCCGATGTCATGCCGCGCGCCGACTCGAATCGCGAGGCGTCTCCCCCGCCCGATTCGTTCCAGCCACGCTCCCGCGCCGATTGGCGAAAGTGGCTGGCGAAGCACCATACCCGGAACGAAGGGGTGTGGGTGGTTACGTTCCGCAGGGGGGCGGGCGAAACCATCGTGGGCTACGACGACCTCGTGGAAGAAGCCCTCTGTTTCGGGTGGATCGACAGCCGGCCGCGAAAGCTGGACGAACGTCGGACCATGCTGTGGTTTTCGCCCCGCAAGCCGAAATCGGCTTGGTCGCGACCCAACAAAGAGCGTGTGGACCGGCTGGTCGCGGCCGGTCTGATGACCTCGGCGGGACAGGCGAAGATCGACGCCGCGAAGCGCGACGGAACGTGGACCAAGCTCGACGCCGTCGAAAACCTGGAGGTCCCCGACGACCTCGCCCGTGCACTGGCGTCCCTCCCGCCCGCGGCGGAGAACTTCGCCGCGTTCCCGCGTTCCGCCAAGCGCGGCATTCTCGAATGGATCGCGCAAGCCCGGCAACCCGCAACGCGGACCAAACGGATCGACGAGACGGCGCGGTTGGCGCAAGTCAACCAGCGCGCGAACCAATGGCGTCCAAAATGATCTCCCGTCAGGGCGTCATTCCGGACATTGGACTCCGCAGGCCGTTTGGACCGCGAACGCCCGTGTGTCGAGGCTCCGCCGCCGCATTCCTTGAGTGGCCGGTTTGACGCCCCGCGGCCTCCCGCATAGCCTTTCCGGTTCGCGGGGGACGGGCACGGTGTCGATCCGCGTTCCCCCTTCCCACCGATTTCTCCGGGAGTTCGCTACATGTCGGCTTGGCGCTTGGGCTTCACACGGCTTTGTCTGTGCGGAGTCGCTGTATTCGGGGTCATCGGGCCGGTCGCGGCTCAGGAGAACACGCTTTCGGAATCCGAAAAGCGTTCGGGCTGGAAGCTGCTGTTCGACGGCAAAACGAAGGACGGCTGGCGGAACTTCAAGAAGGACGGCATCTCCGAGGGCTGGAAGGTCGAAAACGGTGCGCTCGCCCGGACCGACAAGGGAGCCGGCGACATCGTCACCAAGGACCAATACGGCTCGTTCGAACTGTCGCTCGAATTCCGCATCGGCAAGGCGGGCAACAGCGGGATCATGTTCCACGTCACCGAGGACGAGGACACCCCGTGGAAGACCGGTCCCGAGATTCAGGTGCAGGACAACGTCGACGGCCACGACCCGCAAAAGGCGGGCTGGCTGTACCAGCTCTATCAGCCGAACCCCGACCCGTGGACGAAGAAGACCGCCGACGCCACCCGCCCCGTTGGTGAGTGGAACCACGTGCAACTGCTGATGACCCCCGCTGGCAGCGAGATCAACGTCAACGGTTACCGCTACGCCCGCTTCAAGAAGGGGAGCGACGACTGGAATCAACGCGTCGCCAAGAGCAAATTCGCTTCGATGCCGAAGTTCGGCAAGCCGACGAAGGGTCACATCTGCCTTCAGGACCACGGCGATGTTGTTGCCTATCGCAACATCAAGATTCGCGAACTCCCCGAGAGCGGCATCGCCCCCGAGCCGATCGACGGCACGCTGGCCCTCAAGGTCGAACCGGCCTTCCCCAACCTGACCTGGAAGGACTGGAACGGCGAAACGGCGGACGGTCTCCCCGAAGCGCTTCGCCCGATCGTGCTCACGCACGCGGGTGACGGCAGCGGACGGACGTTTGTGGCCGACCAGCGCGGGCGAATCTGGTCGTTCACCGGTGGCGAGAAGGCGACCGAGAGCAAGATCTTCTTCGACATCCGCGACCGCGTGACCTACAAGGACAACGAGAACGAAGAGGGACTGCTCGGCTTCGCGTTCCACCCGAAATTCAAGACCAACGGCCAATTCTTCGTCTATTACACGTCGAAGACCGAACCGCACCTGTCGGTCGTGTCGCGCTTCACCGCCAACGACGACCATTCCGAAGGGGTGAAGGAGTCCGAGAAGCTCGTCATCAAGATTCCCCAGCCGTACTGGAACCACAACGGCGGGACGATCGCCTTCGGCCCGGATGGCATGCTCTACGTCGGCCTGGGTGACGGCGGCAGCGGCAACGACCCGCACGGCAACGGCCAGAAGAGCGACACGCTGCTTGGCAAAATCCTGCGGATCGACATCGACCACCCCACCGCGAACGTCGGCTACAGCATCCCTGAGGACAATCCCTACGTCGGCAAGTCGGGTTACTCCCCGGAAATCTGGGCGACCGGCTTCCGCAACCTGTGGCGGATCGCCTTCGACCGCCAAACGGGCGACCTCTGGGCGGCGGACGTCGGCCAGAACCTGTGGGAAGAAATCAACATCGTCACCAAGGGTGGCAATTACGGCTGGTCTCTGCGTGAAGGGCAACACCCGTTCGGCCCCGGCGGCAGCGGCCCCCGAGCCGACCTCGTCGAACCGGTCTTCGAGTACGACCACCAGGTGGGCGTGTCGATCACTGGCGGCACGGTCTACCGTGGCAAGCGGATTCCGGAACTCGTCGGCAAGTACATCTACGCCGACTACGTGACCGGCAAAATGTGGGCGCTGAAGTACGATACGAAGGCGAAGAAGGTGATCTCGAACGAAAAGATCCCCTCGCAACCGCTTCCGGTCATCACGTTCGGCGAAGACGAACACGGCGAAGTCTACTTCGCCGTGGTGTCGGGCGACGGCAAGGGGATTTTCCGCTTCGCGAAACAGTGAGCGAACGTTACCTGCCAGCTTGTTGAAGACTCTGTCCGCCGGAGAGCGTGTCGTTGCGACACGTTCTCCGGCGGATTTTTCACGAGTGGTGTGCCACGGCTGGCTCGTCCAGCGGTGTGAACGTTAGGCACGCGTTGAACTGTTCCGGTCTCTTTCACCGAAAGATTCTTTGATGTCTCGCGGGTTGCAGAGGGTATCCTTGGTGGAACGCCAGTTGTCCCAATGCAGAGCTGGCTGAGTCGACTTTTTGGGGAGGCGCGGGATGGAATCCACTTTGCTAGCGGACGCCGAGATCTTCTCGGAGGTTCTCGAAGGGGGCACGGGGAGTTTCGATCCGGATGCCGCGCGGGCCGTGCTGCGACTCAGGTTCTCTGACGGGCAGCAACAGCGAATGCTGGAGTTGGCGGACCGTCACAACCGCGGCGATCTGCATGCCGAGGAGGTCGAAGAACTGGCGGCATTCCGACGCGTGGGCAACCTGCTGGCCCTCTTGCAGGGGAAGGCGCGACTCGCGCTATGTGACGGTGGAATGTCTCCGCGATGAGACCGGCTTTGGACGGGCTCCTATTCTTTTACTTGGCTGTTCTCAACTCTCTGGGGAACGCATCGACTGCGATCGCCAGCTCTTCCGGATCAAGTTGCCAGTGGAGGATCGCCTGCACTTGGTTGCGATTTCCCTCCCTGTTCGCCGGACCGTGCTCGGTCATGGACAGGTACACCGGCTCCTGGCGGTCGGGATCGAGATGTGCGGGACAAGCCCACAATTCGCACAGGTTGAATCCATCTTCGTTCGAAACCAGGGAAACCATCGCCGATTCCAGCTGCGCACGCGCACGCGAGGCCAGCGCCTGTGCAATAGCCACACTCGATCCGGGCGGACACTCGAAGGTGGATTTGTGCATCCAGCAGCGGGCTGACTCCGCGTAGGGTTTCCTTCCCGCGCGCATAGCCAGGATCGCGCCGAAGATTCCCATCGCCGCACACTCAAGTACCGACAGTATCGCGTTCAGTTCGAAATTCGGCGCGCCTCCCTCTCGCCCCGGTTTCCCGACGACATCGTTGGCCCAGCGAACCTTTATGTAGGAGGGAGTGGCATCGATGCGGTACCAGTTTTCAAACCCCACGTGCCTTAACATGTCGAGGTGGTAATACCCGAGATACGCCAGCACCCCCATGCCAAACCCCAGCACACCCGCCAACTTCCAGTTCCGGCAATGCGACTGATAGACCACCAGCATCGCGAGGCCTCCCACGGCCATCCCAGCCAGCGCAGGCACCAACGCAATAAGGTAGAACCCCACCACACTCAAAACCATCATTGCGCCGGAAACGAGCAGGCTGAGTAGCGAGCCCACCACGGCCCCCCAGACCAGCGAGATCGGGCGGACCAGCCCCGAATTCCGGTACACCGCTCGGTCGGGTGGAGGAGTGATCGGCATGCGAATGCCTTTGTCGACGCGTGGTGGCGCTGGTAGGGTCGGACCGGGCTCCCGATTGAGTCCGTAGCGACGAACATACAATCCGGACATCTTGGGATTGTGCAGGGACGCACCGCGCATTTCAACCGGCGCATTTGCTTGGGCCTGCGATTCCGACTCGCGGAGATCATCATCTTTCCAACCTTCGACCTGGCTCGCAGAAGGGTCTTCCGAACATGGTGGGTTGCCCAGCAGGTGAGAGTTGCGCGGCTGGCGCCATGAACTCTCTAGGCAAGCTGCCCACAAGCATTCAAGAAACAGTCAAGTAGGGCAGGCCCCTGCCTGCCTTCCTGACGCGGAGAGCCACGGCCGAGAGCATTTTCTTTCCAATCCGGATGTGGGTGGCCCATCCGGAAAGGCAGGCGGGAGCCAGCCCTACTTGGCTGGCGCGGCTTGCGGCTCCGCACCAATGGGCCCCGTCGCAACCGTTCCCACCTTTTCCTCGGCGGAACTTTTTGGCGATGAGCTTTCGACCACCACCCCCTTCGCATACGCCGCCAATTCCTGATTGAAAATCTGCGCCGCCGCGTACAGGCACGACGCGATCACCGGGCCGATGAACACGCCCCATAATCCCAGCGCTTGCAGGCCCCCCAGCACGCTCACGAACGCCAGCACCGGGTGCAGTTCCACACTGCTGTTCAGCACGTACGCGCGAATCACGTTGTCCAACCCGCCAACGATCAACACTCCCCACAGCGCGAGCAGCACCGCCGCCAGCGTGTGCCCCGACAGGTACAGCCACACCGCCGCCGGACCCCAGATCAGCCACGTCCCCATCACCGGCACAAGGGCCGACAGAGTGCCGAGAATCGCGAACAGAAAGAACCCGCTGAAGCCGCACACCCACATCGCCGCCGCCGTCGCCACTCCCTGACCCGCCGCCGCCGCCACCGTCGCCAGCACCACACCCCGCACCGCGGTCTCGAACTGGTTGACCAGTTGATCCATGTGCCCGCCGTCGACAGGAAGCAGCCGCTTCGCGCCGTCGTATAACGCAGGACCATCCGCCAGGAAGTAGTAGAACGCGAGCAGAAACGTGAACGCCGCCAGCGACAGGTTCGCCAAACTCGACGCGATCGCCACCGTGCTCCCCGCCGCTCCCAAGGTCCGCTGCGCCAGCCACAACCCGGCATCACGCGTCCGCTGTTTGACCGTCTCGCGCAGCTCGACGTCGTGCGCGTTCCCCTCGGGGACCTCCATCCCCAGCGCGTCGCGGGCCGTATTGATCGCCTCGCGCACCCACGGCTGCTCCTGCGCTTTCGCCAGTCGCTCCCCCCACTTCGGGTCGTTGGCGACACTCGTCGCCAGTTTGATCATCTGCCCCGCCGCCAAGAGCGTCCCGAGCGCGAATGGCAACAGCAGCAGGACGACGACCGTCGCCGTCGTCAGCCCCGCCGCCAGTGAGGCCCGCTTGGGGAACCGCGCCTGAAATCGCCGATGCAGCGGCTCCACCAACATCGCCAGCACCGCTGCCAGAAACAGCGGAAACAGAAACGGCGCGAGGACGGTGTAGAACTCGTACCCCAGCGCGAGCGTCACCAGCCCGATGGTGATGAGCGTGACCGAACGCGGCATACGATGCGACCTGCTGAGGAAGAGACGGACGGAAGGTGGCAGTGTGCCGAAACCCGCCGACCCTGTCGAGAACCGCGAGGCCCCAACGCACGGTGACGGCCGCGCCGCGTCACCCCGCGAATGCCGCCAAAGCGCTCAAGCAGGCATTCACGCGACCCGCACCAGTTCGATCCCCCGCCCGGCCGTTTCGAGACTCGGCCACAGTCCAGTGGCTGTCCCCGCCAACAGCGCGGCGCCGTAGGCCGCTTCTTCTTCGTGCCGCGCGACGAACACAGGCCGCTCGAAGCGGCTGGCGATCTCCCGCGTCAGGAGCAGGTTTTTTCGGAGCCCGTTCCCCGAACCGATCACCCGCGTCAGCGATTCCGGTCGCGCAGCCCCCGCCTGCTCGTAGAACGAGTAAAACCCTTCGACGATGCCGCGAACCACTCCCCGCGCGAGATGACCCGGAGTGAAATTGGTGGGGGTGACACCCGAGAACAGGCCCCGCGCGTCCGGTTGCCGCCGCGTGCCGCGAAACAGCGGTTGGCAGACAAGCCCGTCGATGTCGTCGGGAACCTGTTCCGCCGCGCGATTCAGCACGTCGTAGACTTCGTCGCTGGTCCGCTCCACACCGAATGCCGCCAGCCATTGGCGCACCGTCCGGTTGACCCAGGCAAACGAATCCCCCCCCACGAGGCCAGCCCCGACCAGCATCACGCGTCCTACGGGCAACGCGCGCGTGTCCATGCCGGGCAAACGGGTGAACGCGGCCACCGGCCAGTTGATCTGCCCACCCGTTCCCACGTTGATCTGGATGCCCGGCTCGGCGGCGGGGACGCTCCCCAGCACCGCCGCCTGGTTGTCGCCAATCGCGTTGCACACGGGCAGCCCTTCGGGGAGACCGGTCTTGCGGGCGAATTCGGCCATAAGCCCCCCCAACGGTTCGCCGCTGTTGCGAACAGGAGCCAACCACTCCGCCGCGATTCCGGCCCGCTCGAGCAACCCCGCGCTCCATTCACCCCGTTGCACATCGAACAGTCCGGTCGAGCCCGCGTTCGACGAATCGGTCGCCCCCGCCGTGCCGCTCAGTTGTGCGGCGGCCCAGTCCGCGAAGACGAGCGCCCGTTTCGCCCCCGTGGGCCACGCTCCCGTCTGAAGCAACGTGAACAACGTCGTGCCGAGGTAACCGGGGGACAACCGGCAGCCGGTCGGCTCCATCTCGGCGTCCGTCACGCGCGAGAGCAACTCGTCGTACGGTCGCGGTCCGCCCCCATTCGGCGTCTCCAGCGACCGTTTGTCCTGCCACGTGATGAGCGGCGTTTGCGGTACCAACCGATCATCGACGAGCAACACGCCATGCATCTGTCCCGTCAGTCCCAGCGCCGTCACCGGTTCGCGAACATCGGCGACCAAGCGCGCGAGCACGTCCAGGCCCAGCTCGAACAACCGCTCGGGACGCTGCTCGGCCCGCCCAGCGGGCAACCCCGGGATCGCCGCGTCGTGGGGGTGCGTGACCTTGGCCACGGGCTCGCCCGTGTGGCGGATGGCAATGGCCGAAATGCTGGTGGTACCGAAATCGAGCGCGAGCGAAACGGGCATGAAGCGGTCCGGGGAGAGATCGGCGGGCGCGGAGTCGGATCGAAGGACAACAGAACAGCGGGCTGTCTCACCGCGAACGGAATGTTACCCTCAACCTTCCGCAAATCCCGCCCGAGCGGCGCGTGTTTCGTTGGAACGACGCACCGCGGAGCGTCAAGGCCCGCACCATGTCCCCCGCACCTTCGCACTCGCCCTCCGCATTGCCGATCCCGCGACCGGCGAAACCCCGCTTCGTTCCTCCCCTCCTCATCGTCGAGGACGAATCCATCATCCGGGCCAGCCTCGCCGAGTACCTGCAAGGGGAGGGGTTCGAGGTCGCGACAGCCGCAACCTGTCGCGACGCACTGGGCCTGGTTCGCGAGCGCGATTTCCTCGTCGCCATTTGCGACGTGCGGCTTCCGGATGGCGACGGCCTCGAACTGTGCAAGCGCCTGCAACAGCTCAGCCCGCGCCTGTTCGTGCTGATCATCACCGCCTATGCGACGGTCGAAAACGCCGTCGCCGCGTTCCAGGCGGGAGCATCGGACTATCTCGTCAAACCGGTGCTGTTCGACGATTTGCGGCACAAGCTCGAAAGACTGTTCCAGTACCACGAGTTGGTGCTGGAGAACCAAGCGCTGCACCGCGAACTGGCCCGGCAGGACCGCTTCACCGAACTGGTAGGTTCGAGCGAAGCACTGAAGAGCGTGCAGGACCAGATCCGCAAAGTGGCCGTCACGAATTGCAACGTGTTGCTGGAGGGGGAGACGGGGACGGGGAAGGAGTTGTTCGCACGGGTCATCCACCGGTCTGGGCCCAAGTCGAGCGAGAAGTTCCTCCCCGTACACTGCGCGGCCCGGTCGGAGGAATTGCTCGAAGCGCAGTTGTTCGGTCGTCGCCGAGGGGCGGGGGGAGTCGACGACGCCGATCAACCCGGCGCGCTGCTACACGCCGGGGAAGGGACGGTGTTCCTCGACGAGATCGCCGCGCTACCGCTCGGCACGCAGGCCAAATTGCTCCGGGCCATCGAGTTCGGGGAAATCATTCCCGTCGGTCAGGCCGAGCCGGTCAAGGTCCGCGCCCGCATCATCGCCGCGACGACCCGCGACCTGCTTCGCGAGGTCTCCGACCAGCACTTCCACGAAGACCTGTTTTACCGCATCCACGGCGTCCGCATCCGCATTCCGCCACTGCGCGAACGGCTCGACGACATTCCCGAACTCGTCGAATACTTCCTCGCCCGGCACACGCAGAACCTGGGGAAACGCGTCGCCAACGTCAGCGCCGAAACCATGCGCCTGCTCATGTCGGCCCATTGGAAGGGGAACGTCAGGCAACTCGACAACGCCATCGAGCGGGCCGTCATCATGTGCGAAGGCTCGCGCGTCGAACCGCGCGACCTGCCGCCGGACCTGCTGGGGGTCGGCCCCCTGCTACCCGACTCCGACGACCTCCGGGCGGCGCTCGGTCACTACGAAAGGCTGCACATCGGACGCGTGCTCAGGCAGTCCCCCGACAAACGCGAAGCCGCCAAGCGCCTGGGGTTGGGCCTGTCGAGCCTGTACCGCAAGATCGAAGAGCACGGGCTGGATTTGTGAGACGCTCGATCCCTCGACCTTTGAGAATGCCCCCACCCAACCCTTCTCCCCCACATTTTGGTACGGAAGAACAGGACACAACTCCACTGTGAAAAACTCCACCGTGGGGGAGAAGGTGCCCGCAGGGCGGACGAGGGGGCGTCACGATTCGCTCCCCCCTCACTCCTTCGCCGATTCGATCTTCCCCCACATGTGGCCGCCGACCTTGTCGTGCTGCCACGACCCGGCGTAACGGTCGCCGTGAATGAGGATGCGGGACGAGAACGTTCCCATCTTGGGGATCGTCAGGTCCGTCAGCGTGATCATCGGCGTGTCGTCCGCCCAGACGATCCGCAGCGTGATCGGGACCGTCACATCCTTGCCGCCGTACTCGATGCGCGACTCCAGCAGCCAGAAGTCATCGGGCAGCTTCGTCGCCTTGAGGATCGTGTACTTCTCCGGGTTGGGGAGCTTGTCCCCCGCTTGACCGTCGACGGTGAACCGCCCGTTGAACACCGCGCCGGTCAACTGTTTGGCGAGCTTCTTTTCGAGGTCCTTACGGGAAGGTGCCGCCTCGGGTTTCTTCTCCTCCTGAGCGATCGCGCGAGTCCCCGCGAACAAACACGCCGCTCCCGCCGCGACGCGACCGAATCCCGACACAAACCAACGCCGTGTGAGCGACATGAGAGCGTCTCCCTCCGAATGCACCTGGAAATTGTGAGCCCCATTGTAGCCCGACGCGTCAGCAAGGGTGAACCGGCACCCGGCACCGAACCCGCGCTACGACGCTCCCCGCACTTCGTTCAACACCTGCTCCATGCTCGTTTCGAGCACCGCCACCATCTCGTCGATCTGCTCGGCCGTCACCACCAGCGGCGGACCGAACGCCAGCCAATGCGGATCGAAGCGACACAGCAGGCCGTTCTCCAAACACCGTTTGCCGATGCGCGTGCCGACAGCCAGTTCCGCCGGGAACTGCGCGCGCGTGGCGGGATCGCGCACCAGTTCGATCCCCAGGAACAACCCCTTCCCGCGAACTTCGCCGATGCAACCGAACTTCACCGCGAGCCGTTCAAAGTGCGCACGCAAGCGTGCCCCTTGTGTACGTGCGTTCGCGCACAAGTCGCGCTCGATGATCTCCTGCAGCACGGCGATCGCCCCGGCGCACGCCACCGGATGCCCTTCGTTCGTGTGACCCTCGACGAATCCGGGGTTCTCCGAGATCGGCCCCCAAAAAGTGTCGGCGATCGGTTTGCGAACGATCATGGCCGATATGGGAATGAACCCGCCGCTCATTCCCTTGCCGGTGCACAGCACGTCCGGCAGCACGCCGAACGTCTCGGCGGCGAACAAATGCCCCGTGCGGCCGATCCCCGTGATGACTTCGTCGAAGATCAGCAGCACGTTGTGCTTGTCGCAAATCTCCCGCAGGCGGGGGAGGTACTCGGGGGGCGGGTCGATCACCCCGCCGGTGTGGCCGATCGGTTCGACCATGATGGCCGCGACCGTCGCGGGGTCCTCCATGTCGAGGATGCGATCGGCCATCTCCGCGCAGGTGATGCCACAACCCTGGTCGTACCGCTTGTCGAAGGGACAGCGATAACACGTGGGGGGAAACATGTGCAGGAAGCCCGCCGGGAGCGGTTCGTTGACCGTCTTCCTCCCCTTCAACCCCGACGCCGCCAGCGACCCCATCGTGCTGCCGTGCCACGACAGATAGCGGCTGAGCACCTTGTACTTGCCGGGATTCCCCGTGAGTTTGTGGTACTGCCGCGCGATCTTGATGGCGGCCTCGGTGACTTCGGCCCCGCCGCATTCGAACTTCGTCGTGTTCAAATCGCCCGGAGCAAGTTCCGCCAGCAGGTTCGCCAGTTGCACGGCCACCGGGTTCGACCCGTGCATGGGCGGGGAAAAATGCAGCACGTCGAACTGTTTGCGGATCGCGTCGATGACGCGCCGGTTGTTGTGCCCGACGGAAACGACGTAGATCCCCGACAGCGCGTCGAGATAGCGTTTGCCCTGGACATCCCAATAGTGGACCCCATCCGCCCGCGACATGAGCAGCGGCGACTTCGACCATTCGGCCATCTGGTCGCGGATGAAGATCTGCCGGAGGAACCGCTCCTCGGAGGTCTGGGCTTCGGAGATGAGTTCGACGGTCGCCATATCTGGGAAGCCACGGAAGGTTCGTTTGGGAAATACGGTCGATCAATTCATGAGGAGCGCGGGAGAGAGGAAAAGACAAGAGATGTATTTAGCCAAGGATCGAACCTGGCGCAGCAACTTAAAGACGGACTTCTTTCACCACCAAGGCACCAAGAAAGACACGAAGGCATAAACGCCAAGGGGTCAGAAAGGGTGGGCCAGGAAACTTTCTCGGTCTTCGGGCGAAGATGTCAAAGCACAAAACCTGACAACCACATGCGCTGTTCGCGCACCACACGGAATGGCCCATCGAAAATCGCCGCCGATCGGCTCTCGATCAAAACCTGTCTTTATTGTCTCTCCATCCACACTTTCGGCGGCCTCTTTCTTTTGTGTCTTTCTTGGTGCCTTTGTGCCTTGGTGGTTAAAGAGGCCTGTCTATACATTTCCGCGCTTCGCTGCGCCAGTTTTCATCTGTGGCTAAGACTTCTTCAGGCTTTCCTTTCGGACATATCGCGCCGCCCCGCTCACCCGATCAGGCCATCCTCCCGCAGCCGGTCGATCGTCCCCGACATCGCCGCGACGGTCTGCTCGAGGTCGTCGTCGGTGTGCTCCGACGACAACATCGCCCGCCAGCCGAAGAAGTCGACCCCCTCCAGGAGCAGCGCTCGTCGGAACGCGTGCGTCAGCGCCGGATCGAGCTTGCGGTCGAGGCGGACATAATCGTTGTCGTACGGAATGAAGTCGTCGCTCGTCGGCCTCGGACCGGCATAGCCGGGCATCACCGTGACCATCGAGTATTCGCCATACGCGACCCAATCGACGCTTTTCGCGCGGAACAACGCGTTCAGCGATTCGCGCAGCGCGCGCCCCGAGGCGTTCGCCCGTTCGACCGGTTCGCGCGTGGCGACGAGGTCGAGCGCGGCGATCCCCGCCGCGGCCGACAGCGGATTCGCGTTGTATGTCCCCGGATGCTTCATCTTCTGCCCATAGCGGTTGACGAAGCTGAGCGCTTCCATGACCTCCGCCCGTCCCGCGAGGCATCCACCCGGCAAGCCTCCCGCCAGGATCTTCGCCAGCGAGATCAGATCGGGGCGAACCCCGTGCGCCTCCTGCGCGCCGCCCGGCGCAACGCGGAAGCCGGTGATGACTTCGTCGAGAATGAGCAGCGATCCGTGCCGGTCGCACGCCTCGCGCACAGCGGCCAGGAACGGACCGCGCATCGGCACAGCCCCCCAATGGCCCCCCGTCGCTTCAAGGATCACGCAGGCCGGTTTGTGGGTCGCCAGCGCGTCGTTCAAGGTCATCGGATCGTTCGGCGGAATGATCACCAAATCGTGCATCACGCCCGGGGGAATGCCGGGCATTGTGAACGGCGAAGCCCCTCCCGATTCCCCCACGTACGGCGGATCGGCCCCGGGGATCAGCAAGTCGTGCCAGCCATGAAAATGTCCGGCGAATTTCAGGACTTTCGTCCGACCGGTCACGATCCGCGAGACGCGGACCCCCATCAACGTCGCTTCGGTGCCGCTGTTGGTGAATCGCACCCGCTCGGCGGCCGGCATCAGGCGGCGAATCCGTTCGGCCCAATCGATCTCAAGCGCGTGGCAGGCGCCGTAATGCGTTCCGAGCGCCGCTTGCCGTTGTACCGCCTCGACGACCGCCGGGTGGCTGTGTCCCAACAACAACGAGCCGTGACCCATCCAGTAGTCGATGATCTCGCGCCCCTCGACGGACCACTTCCGCGATCCGGCCGCTCGTTCGATGTAGACCGGGAAGGGGGTCAGGTGCCGTCCGTCGTGCGTCACTCCGTCGGGAAACGTCGTGGCAGCGACGCGGGCAAGGCGGGCCGACTCGGGAAACGCGGCGGCGTATTCGGTGACGGTACCAAGGGCGAGGGCGGCGTCCATGAGGGGCTTTATCGCGGGAGGAGGGGCGTCAATCGGCAGGCGCGATGCCAATGTACCGGAGCCGATTGATCCGAGGGAGTCAGTCGCCCAAGGCGGCGGTCACCAGTGAGGCGGTCCTGAGAGACAGCAGGGGTGGAGAGGAAACGACCGGCCCGCGAGTCCCCGCACACGACTGCCCCCCGCAAAGTCGGCATAACCGGAAAACGGCGCGATCCATTCATGCGGAATGGAGCGGGCATTCCCGACCGTGGCCTTTCGCGTACGGCATATTTCGACGGGAGACTTCGCGTCGCACGTCCCGATTCGGGGATCGCACGCACCGTTCCGATCCGCGTCGACAGTCCGATCCGGGCTGACAGCCGCTTGGGAACGAGTGGAACGGGTTTCCCGGGGGGAAGTTCGATCATGCCCAGGGACCTCAAAGTCGGATTCGCGCTCGGCGTCCTCTTGGTGGGCGTCGTGGGTGCACTGTTTTTCCGACGCGATCCCTCGGCCCCCGCGGCCCCCCCCGCGCTGCAGTCCGCCGTGGAAATCGACAAGCAAGTCGCCGAGCAGCCCAAAGGGCCTTACATGCTCGGCCCCGAAGAGTTTGTCGACGACGGCGCGGATCAGGCCACTCCGCCCCGTAAACTTGCCGACACCCCCCCCGTCGCTCCGGCATACGACGTCCCCGCATTCGTGAGCGACGAGGACCGCCGCGAACAACAAGCGGTGATCGGCGGGTCCGCCGCACCCGCCCCGAATCCCGTTGGCGCCGGCAAAGCCCCCGCCACTGTCGGCAAGACGGGCCGCCCCATGCCGTCGCACAACACCGGTTGGGAAACCACCGGTCGCGCCCCGGCGGCGATCTCCATCGAAGGGGTCGACCCCTTGGACGACGACGACTCTCCCTTCGCGAACGCCGCGGCTCCTTCAACGTCGACCGGCGGCTCTTCCAGCACCGAGCCGACCGGCACGTACGTCACCCGTCCGGGAGACACCCTGTCGAGCCTGGCGGGCAAGTTCCTCGGCAGCCAGGGTCGGTTCCGCGAGCTGTACGAAATGAACAAGCATGTCCTGCGGTCGCCGGACGATGTTCCGGAAGGGGTGACGCTCACGGTCCCCGCTCGCATACCCGCCCCGAAGACTTCGACAACCACTGGTCGCAACGCTCGCAAGCCGTCAGCCGCACCGGTCGGTCAAGGCTGGGATACGGTCAGCGATCAACCCGCCGCTCCCGCCGCCGCCGCTCCCCCTCGCGACACCGCGAGCAACCCGGAAGCGCGTCAACCGGCGAACGAGCAAGCTCCGGTCGTTGCCAAAGACGGTCGCGGGTCGAACAGTGGCTCGATGTTCCGCGCCAGCCAACGCGGCCGCTTGGGTGCGGGACGACAGGCGGCTCCCGCCGGGGATGAGTGAGCTCCAGCAAAGTGTGGCGGGGCGCTGCTTTCGTTGCGTCTGAACCAGACACTTCGCGAACCGTGCCCTTTCGCTTCGCGCTGCGCCACTGCCACCGAACCGCTCACTCCGAGCGTTGATTCGGTTCGTCCTCGAACTCCTTTTCCAGCCCGCTCCAACGGATGGATTGGACAACGAGGCTGGCGAAGAACAACGATGCGAAACGAATGGCTTCATGGATGGGGTCGATCTTCCATCCATGAAGCCACAACGCATACGCCACTCCCGTCCCACCCATGAACAAATGGATGATCAACGGGTCGATCAGGACGTATTGCACGAACCCCTTCTCGTATTCCAGCTTCCATTCGTCGCGCTCGTTGTGGATGGCATCGGTCGAACTCAGGTCCGCGGCACATTCGTGGCACGACGCTTGTCCCGGCTTGATGCGCGTCCCGCACTTCGCACAACGCAGGGTGAACTCACGCGCCATCTCGCCACGTCCTGATTTTCACGGTCTCCAAGCGGCGCACCCCGCGTAAACGGCCGCATACGGCAAGCCGCGATGCCGGCCCAGTCGCCCAACCACCCGCCAGTCCGGCCCGTGGAAAATCGGGCGGTTGGTTGTGCGCTGTCCCCATCGCCGCCGACACCGATCCTGGGTGCCTTTATCCGTGTTTCATCTGTGTGAATCCGTGGCTAACTAATTTCAAAGCGACAGCTATCCCGGAATCGCCATAGGTCGGGGATTCGCGATGCTCTCGCGATACATGGATAAAAGGCGGACTTCGGCCAGGCGACGTTTGGCTTGGTTCGCCGTTTGAACCCGGCGGCACCGGGGCCGCCTCACGCCAGATTCATCGTGACCGTCTTGACCTCCGTGTAATTCTGCAGCGCCTGCTCCCCGAGCTCGCGGCCCATCCCGCTCATCTTGAAGCCGCCGAACGGCGCCGCCGCGTCGAACACGTCGTAGCAGTTGATCCACACCGTCCCGGCGCGCACGCTGTTGGCGATGCGATGCGCCTTCCCCACGTCGCGCGTCCACACGGCGGCCGCCAGGCCGTAAAACGTGTTGTTCGCCCGCGAGACCACCTCATCGACCGACTCGAACGGCAGCACGCTCAGCACCGGGCCAAAAATCTCGTCGGTGGCGATCGGCATGTCGTCCGTCACCCGGTCGAACACCGTCGGCTCGATGAAGAACCCCTTGTCGCCCGACCGCTTCCCGCCCGTCACACACTCCGCCCCCGCCTGTTTCCCCAGGTCGATGTAGCGGAGGATCTTGTCGAACTGCGCCTGGTCGACCTGCGGCCCTTGCGTGGTCTCCGGATCGAACGGATTCCCGATGCGCCGCTGCTTCGCGCGGGCCACCAGCCGTTCGACGAACTTCGCGTGGATCGACTTTTCCACGAACACGCGGCTCCCCGCGCAGCAACACTGCCCCTGATTGAAGAACAGACCGAACTCGGTCCCTTGCACGGCGGCGTCGAGGTCGCAGTCGGCGAAGATGATGTTGGGACTCTTGCCCCCCAACTCGAACGTCAGCCGCTTCAGCGTTTGGGCCGCGTTCGCCATGATGAGCTGGGCGGTGCGGTGCTCCCCCGTGAAGGCGATTTTGTCGACATCGGGATGGGCGACGAGCGCCGCCCCGGTCCCCGGGCCGTCCCCCGTCACGATGTTGATCACGCCCGGAGGGAACCCGGCCTCGAGCGCCAATTCCCCCAACCGCAGGCAGGTCAGAGGCGTTTGCTCGGCCGGCTTCATGACGATCGTGTTACCAGCCGCCAGCGCCGGCCCCCACTTCCACGCCAGCATGAGCAGCGGAAAGTTCCACGGAATGATCTGCCCGCACACGCCGACCGGCTCGCGGCGGGTGTAACAGAAGTAATTGCCGCGGACCGGAATGGTGAGCCCGTGAATCTTGTCGGCCCAGCCGGCGTAATACCGCAGACAGTCGATGACGAGGGGGAGATCGGCGGCGCGGCTGTCGCGAATCGGCTTCCCGTTGTCGAGCGTTTCGAGGGCGGCGAGTTCGTCGAAGTTTTTCTCGACGAGATCGGCGAGCTTCGTCAACAGCCGCCCGCGGTCCCGGGCGTCCATGCGCGGCCAAGGTCCACTTTGTAGCGCCCGGCGCGCCGCCTTCACCGCCAGGTCGATGTCCTCGGCGGAACCTTCGGCGACATCGGCGATCTTCGCTTCGGTGGCGGGGTTGAAGGTGCCGAACGATTTGCCGGTGACCGAATCTCGCCATTCGCCGTCGATCAGCAGGCGGGTTTGGCGGACTTGGGGCGGGGCGTACTTCGGCTCGGCGAGCATCGTCGACATGGGGGACTCCCGGAGAGCGCGGGGGGAGAAATGGATCAAATTCCCGAAGCGCGACGATACCCGCGCGGAGAGGGATGCGTCCACCGCGCCGCCCGCAGCACGTCCGCCGAACACACGTCGACCGCGCTCCGTCGAACGCCGGTCGGGGGCTTCCTATCATGTCCGACAGAGGCGCGAAGGGACTGTGTGTGTCGCGCCGATTCGAGGTTTCGGGAGTGCGTCCGAACATGGCGGAGTTCACGACGGTGGCCAAGACCGGGGACATTCCCGATGGCGAGGGGCGGGCCTTCGAGGTGGCGGGGCGGATTGTGGCCGTCTTTCGGCAGGGGGACGCCTACACGGCGATCGACGACACCTGCCCGCACGCGGGGGCGTCGCTTTCCACCGGTTACCTCGAAAACGGCGCGGTGACGTGTCCTTGGCACGCGTGGCGGTTCTGTGTGAAAGACGGTACCTGGCTCGACAATCCGAAGTCGAAACTGCGCCAACAGTGCTTCGACGTGCGTGTCGAGGGGGCGGACATCCAGGTCAAACCGAGGGATTGAGCGGATGGCGGTCGAGACAGCCGCGGGTCGGATTCGACCCGCGCGGCGGCCGATCTGGACAACGGCGTCTGTGAATGGCCGTCATGACGGGATGCGTGTGATCGCAACTACGAAAGGTGAACGATGTCGGAAAAGCTGCTGGCGGGAAAAGTCGCTCTCGTGACGGGGGCCGGACGCGGGTTGGGGCGGGCGTTCGCCGAACGGTTGGCCGCGCAAGGGTGCGCCGTGGGAATCCACGGCCTGCGCGAGCACGGACCGTCCGAGTACGGCGAGGGGACCACGCTCTCCGACACGGCCCGTGCCGTCGGCGAAACGTACGGCGTCAAAACCGTCCGCGTGTTGGGCGATCTCTCGAAGGCGGATCAGGTCGCCAGCGTCGTCCAGGAGACGATCCGGGCACTGGGGCCTATCGACATCCTCGTCCACAGCGCCGGGGGTGACATCGCGGCGGCGGGGGGCAAACCAAATCCGAACGACGCGGTCACGATCAAGGAGGTCGATGTCCGCAGCGTGCTCGACCGCAACCTCTTGTCGACGATCTTCACGTGTCAGGAAGTGGCCCGCGGCATGATGGAACGCAAGACGGGGCGGATCGTGACGATCAGTTCCATCTCGGCGTTCAAGGGGCTGGCGAACTCGTCGATCTACGCCACGTCCAAAGCGGCGGTCGTCGAGTACACGCGCTGCCTGGCGGAACAATTGCGTTCGTACAACGTGACGGTGAACAGCCTCGCCCCCGGCGACACGCGCACCGGACGGTTTCTGGGGACGCGGCACGTGGACGAGGCGCGGTTGGTCGAAGACGGCACGCTCGACCGCGTCGGCTTGGTCGACGAAGTGGCCCGCGTTGTCGAGTTCTTCGCCGGCCCGCTAGGGCAGTTCGTCACCGGTCAGGTGCTGCGCGTGGACGGCGGCAGCCAGATTTGGGCATGTTGAGGGAACGGTCGCGGGTTCACGTGTGGCGGAGATCGGACGATTTCCGCCACACCACGCGTTACCCGGCATGCGCTGCGGAATTCCGTGCGTTCACTCCTTCGGAGCGACCTTCAACGTCCGCACCGACTTGTGCTCGATCCCGTCCAGCAGCAGGTTGGCGATCACCGGCGTGTTCCCCTTCATCGTCACCCACGTGAAGTGGTCGAACTCACCCGCCTCTTTACCGCGAAGTTTCGATGCCCCGCCGGTCGTCGCCAGCATGATGTAATCGCGGCCGTGGCGGTCGAACCGGGCGTATTGGTGGACGTGTCCGGCGAACACCGTGTACTTGCGGTCCCCTTCGAGGAGCGCCGCTTCGATGTCGGACCAACCGCTTTTCTTCTGCTCCTCATCCGACACTAGCCACGTCGGCTTGTGCATGAATACGAAGGTCCAGCGGACCCCCTTGTGTTTGGCGAGGGTCTCGCGGACCCACGCCCGTTGCTCGGGTCCGAAGGCGAACGGCTTCGAGGCGGGGGGGTCTTCCGAGTTGAGGGCCAGGAACAGCGTGTCCTGGTAGACGAAGTCGTACCACGTGCGGCCGAACTTCCGCTGCCAGTTCGCCAACATGCCGGGATTCGACAGGTCGTGGTTACCCGGCACATAGAAGAAGGGCATTTCCAGCCGTTTGGTGTTGGCCTCGAACTCGGACCACTCCAGGGCCCACATCCCCTTGTCCTCGTTGTAACCTTCAATGAGGTCGCCCACCGACAGGACGAACTCCGGTTGCAGCAGGTTCAGTTTGTCGACAGCCGTCGTGAACACGCCGGGACGACGTCCTCCGGTGCGGTCGGTGACGATCGCGAACTGGAACGAGTCGGAACGGTTGTTGAGGTTCAGGTGCGTCCAGGGATTCTTGGACTCGACGGCGATGGCCACCGTCGGAGCGGCGGGGGTCGTTGTTGAAGGTGCCCCGGTGGCGGACAAAGCCAACGCCACACCGAGAATCAGGCCCACGACCGACCACAGAAAAACGGGCTTCACGGCGGCACTCCGCGCACGGGACGGACCGCACGGCACCCACGGGCCGTACGGCAAGATCAGGGCGAAAACCAATTGGGGGACGGCGAACACTGCCCCGACGAGGGTGTGATTTCTGTAACCCGAAGCGTAAGCGAGGGACCCCGCTCTGCCCGCAGGTCACGATTTCCCCGGAATCCACACGGGGCCCCTTGCTCACGCTTCGGGTTTCCATCACGAATTCGTGGTTGCTCGAAAACATCAAATCCTCGACGCGAGCCACGTTAGCGGCGTTCCAATCCGTCGACAATGGATCACGGAATCTTGATGTACGGCGGCAGCCGGTCGATTTGAGTGTGGCAAAGGAGAGTCGGCTGCGCGACGAGGTAGACTGCATCGAGGCGTTCCGACCATCGAGGCGTTCGCGGGTCGAACCTCGCGACGGCGCGAGCCGTCCCATTTCCAACCCGACCCGAGACACCCCACGATTTTTCCCCAACACGGCGCAGCCACGAACCATGCATGTGCGGGTCGAATTTTACGGCGTGGTGCGGCATCGAGCGGGAATCGCCGGGTTGACCGTCTCCGGCGAAACACTGGGAGACGTGGTGCGGGCCGTCCGCGCCCTCTGCCCGGCACTCGCCTCGATCTGCCGGGCCGACGGACGATTGGAAACCGGAACGCTGGCGAATCTCGACGGCCTGCGATTCGTGACGGACCCCGACACCCCGATTCGACAAGGGGGCGTCGTCTTGATCCTCTCGGCCGATGTGGGCGGATGATTGGTTGGCAGCGCAAGGGTGTCGGAAACAATGGCCAGGCTTTCTCTCCCTCGACTTCGTGGCCCGACGAATCCGTCGAGGATCGACGGTCTTTCCGCGACCCTTTGATCCGCGTCGCGGATCGGCGATGATGCCGCCTCGACAGCGACTCGGTTCACAAACGACCGGCCGGCGTTTCAGCGCCAGCACAAATCCAACGACCCTTTCAACAACTCTCAACGGCGAGGCAACAACATGGCGGACTTGCGTAAAGGGGCGGTGACGCTCAAGGGAAACCCCGTGGATTTGGCCGGACCGGCGCTGAAGGCCGGGGACAAGGCCCCCGACTTTTCCCTGCAAGGGACCGATCTCTCGGACGTGACGCTGGCCAATTCCGCCGGCAAGGTGCGGATCGTCGCCACGATCCCGTCGCTCGACACGTCGACCTGTCACCGGGAAACCAAGGAGTTCAACGAGCGGGTGAAGACGGTCGTGGGGGCGGAAGTCCTGTGCGTGAGCATGGACTTGCCGTTCGGTCAAAAGCGTTGGTGCGGGGCCGAAGGGGTCGAAAACGTCAAGACGCTCAGCGCCCACCGCTGCACGAAGTTCGGCGAGGATTACGGCGTGCTGATCAAGGGGGGGCCGCTGGACCGTTGCCTCGCGCGGGCGGTGTTCGTCATCAAGGCGGACGGCACGCTGGCGCACGTCGAGTACGTCTCCGAGATCGCCAACGAGCCGGATTACGCACTGGCTCTGGACGCAGCCGTCAAATCCACCAAGTGAGGGATCTGTACGAGCCGGCGATGCTGGCCGCGGCGCATTCTCGCGTGGCGGAAAGCCGACGCTTTCCGCCACCGCACGCGGGATTCGCGACATTCGTTCCCCGCGTTTGTGATCTCGATGGGTTTGTGATTCCGATTGTCCGATTCGACGCCGATCACCGTGAGAATCGCGTCCCGCGCCAGCCAACTGGCGATGTGGCAGGCCCGGCACGTCTCCGCCTTGATTCGGGGCGTTCGCCCCGGAGCGGTGGTCGAGATCGTCAACGTCACGACCTCCGGTGACGCGAACCAAACCGATTCGTTGCGGTCATTCGGCGGGATGGGAGTGTTCACGCGCGAAGTGCAGCGGGCGGTGTTGGATGGCCGCGCGGACTTGGCCGTGCACAGCCTGAAAGACCTCCCCACCACGGCGGCGCCGGGGTTGGTGTTGGCCGGGGTGCCGGAACGGGAGGACACGTCCGACGCGTTCGTCGCTCCGGCCCGCGACGGGGGACCGCGCTCATTCCGCGAGCTTCCGGCGGGAGCGCGTGTCGGAACCGGCAGCCTTCGCCGACAATCGCAATTGCGGCACGTCCGACCCGACTTGGTGCTGGATGAAGTCCGGGGAAACGTGGAAACCCGCCTTCGCAAATTGGACGACGGCGAATACGCGGGCTTGGTGCTGGCGGTGGCGGGCCTCACGCGGTTGGGTGTGGCGGAGCGGATCACGGAGAGTCTGGGACCGCCGCTCATGTTCGGCGCCGTGGGACAAGGGGCGCTCGGCCTCGAATGTCGCGAGTCCGACGACGCGACCCGAGCACTCCTGGGCGAACTGACCGACCCGGCAGCCTGGGCGCGCGTGACAGCCGAACGAGCCTTGCTGGCGGCGCTCCGCGCGGGGTGCCACGCCCCGGTCGGAGCGGCAACGCGGGTCGTGGGAGACCACCTGTCGCTCGAAGGGGTGGTGTTGTCGCCGGATGGCACGGAGCGTTTGGTTTCGAGCGGCGCGGCCCGGGTCGAGGCGGCGGAGGAGTTGGGTCGAGCAGTGGCCGAACAACTCGTCTTGCAAGGTGCGGGACGGCTTATCAGCGGGGTTTAGGCGCCTCTCCGAAAACCCGGTTGCGCTTGTTCGGAAACCCTGGAACAGTTGGGTTCGCAGCGTGCGTCAGAGGGTTTTCGGATAAGTTGTTCAGGATCAGCGGTACTTGAACGTCGCGAACGGGTGGGGTGCGTTTCAACAAAAGCGCGGGCGAAGTGGCCGAGGCGGCTCGCGCTCCGTTTCCAACGAGCACCGATGGCGGATCGTCCGTGAGCATGTCCCTCTTGGCATTCGGATTCGCGTCCCCCTGGCTCCTGTGGGGCCTGGGTGCGGCCGCCGCGCCGATTCTCATCCACCTGCTGTCGCGCCGGCGGCATCGCGAGACGGATTGGGCCGCCATGCGCTTCCTGGTCGAAGCGCTCCGCAAGAACGCGCGGCGGATGCGGCTCGAAAAATGGGTGCTGCTCGCGGTGCGGACGTTGATCCTGGTACTGGTCGCGCTGGCGCTCGCGCGGCCCACGATCGACGCGTTCGGCGGAATGTTCGCGGGTTCGGCGCCGGTGCATCGGATCCTCGTCGTCGATGCGTCCCTCAGCATGCAGGCGCGGTTGTCCGACGAAGGGACGGTGTTCGACGCGGCACGCGGTATGGCGCGGTCCATTCTCGACCAGGCCACTCCCGGTGATGCCTGGCAACTCGTGCGAATGACTCGGGCGGCGCCGCAAGTGATTGTCGGCACCCCCTCGTTTCAGGCGTCGGCGGTCCGTGCCGAACTCGACGCGATGTCCCCCACGCACGCATCGGCGGATGTGGCCGCCACGTTGGAGACCGTCGCGGGGCTGGCCGCGGCGCTCCCCGAAATGACCCGCAAGGAAGTGGTGTTTCTGGCGGATTTTCAAGCGGCGACGTGGTTGCCCGAGTCCGCCGCGCAAGGGGCGCGGGCCAAGGAATCGCTGCGCAAACTCGCCGACAAAGCGAAGATCGTGCTGCTGGACGTCGGGCGCGCGGACTTCGCGAACCTGGCGGTGACACGGTTCGAGGCGGTCGATCCCCTCTCCGTGTTGGGGCGACCGGCGCGGTATCGCGGCACCGTGCGAAACCATTCCCCGGTGGCCGTCGGCGACGTGGCTGTGGAATTGGTCGTCGACGGGAAAATCGCCGAACGCAAGCGGTTGTCGATCCCCGCCGGTGGCGAGGCCTCCGAGACGTTCAGCCACCTCTTCACCGCCGGGGGGGACCACAAACTGGTCGCCCGGTTGCCCGCCGATACGCTACCCCAGGACGACGCGCGGCAACTGGCGCCACGCGTGAAGGACCGGCTGCGTCTCCTGCTGGTGGAAGGTCGCCCCGCGAGCGGATCCCGCCCCGGCTCGGCGATGTTTGTCGATTTGGCGTTGTTTCCCAGAGCCGTCGGCGGAACGACGGCCACTCGTCCGGGATTGGTGACGGAGCCGACGGTGATCTCCGAGGGGCAGTTCGCGGCGGCGGATTTGGCGCGGTACGACGCGGTCTTCCTGTGCGACGTACCAACCTTCACCGATGCCGAGACGCGGCGGTTGGAAGCGTACGCCAAAGGAGGGGGAGGCGTCGTGTTTTGCGTCGGCGAGCGCGTGCAACCGGCGCGCTGGAACGACACGCTGTACCGCGAGGGGCGCGGACTGTTGCCCGCTGAACTGGGGGAGCGGGCCGGCGACGCAAGCGGCCAGGGAGAGTCGTTCGACTTCCGCGTGGACGACTATTCGCACCCCGTGGTGAACGTGTTCGAGGGGAATCCGGACGCGGGCCTCGAAACGACGCGGACGTTCGCGTACCTCAAAACAAAACTGCCCGCGGGGAGCGGCGCGGCGGTACCGTTGCGGTTCGGGAACGGCGACCCGGCGATCGTGGAAAAGTCGTGGGGCGCCGGTCGCGCGCTGCTGATCACGACCAGCCTCGACGGCTCGTGGGGGGTGTGGCCATTGTGGCCAAGCTTCCTGCCGATGATGCAAGAGATCGCGTTTCACGCGTCGACGGCGCAGCGCGAATCGCGAGAGGGGTTGGTCGCGGAGCCGATTCAACGGTCGATCCGCACGGGGGGCCTGGAAGTTTCGGGAACGGTTCTAAGGCCCGACGGCCAATCGCGCCCGCTCACGATGGAAGCGGGTGCGTCCGACGGGCTGGCGAACTATCGCTACGACGACACGGACCTGGCGGGCTTTTACGAAGCGAGCTTCACCGGGGTGGGGATTCCGGGCGAAGTGCACGCGGTGAACCCCGATCCCCGCGAATCCGATCCCGTGCGGTTGTCGCGGCAATCCCTCGAGGAAGACGTGTTCGCGGGGGTCGACGCCCGCTACCTGACGCAGTGGGAGGGGGGCTCGGCGAGCGTACCGGGCATGACGGCCGCGTCACCAACGACCACGTCCCTCTCCAAGTGGCTGCTGTACGGCGCGCTGTACTTGTTGCTCGTCGAGCAACTCTTGGCATGGAACTTCGCGGCAGGCAAGTGGTTCCTCTTTCCGCCCCTGCTCCCCGTGGGCGCACTGCGAGCATGGCGACGGCGCGGCGGTGGGTGATCGAATCCGGTGCGCGGAGGGGACGGCCGCGTGACCGAGGTCGGTGGGTACGGGATCGGTTGGTCGATCCCGGCCACACATGCCAGTTCTAGGGGCGGTCGCGTGGCCGGGGTCGACCAACGGGAGCCCCCGGAACGCTCGACGACGAACGTCGCATCAGCCCGACGGCGAGTTGTGCCCATCCTCGAAGACGTGTGTGCCATGCTTGGCCCGGCTCTGCGGGACAAGCATGCCTCCGCGCTCCCCCCATCATCCCTCCTCGATTCGCTGCGTGTGCCACTGCGGGTGGCCGGGGTCGACCAACGGGAGCCCCCGGAAGGCTCGACGAGGTATCTCAGACCGGCCCGACGGCGAGTTGCGCCGATCCTCGATTACGTGTGTGCCATGCTTGGCCCGGCTCTGCGGGCCAAGCATGCCTCCACGCTCCCTCCCAACATCCCTCCTCGATTCGCTGCGTGCGCCACTGCCGACCTCTTCGCCGAAGCCATTCAACCTCGCGCTTCCGAGTTCAAAGCAAGTCATTCCTTCGTCGTCTCGGGATACCATCGCTCGACGACAATGTCCTTGACGATGTCCAAGGCCATCGACATCCCGAACAGCAACATGAACATCGGCGGGGAAAGGGTCGAGATCAGAGCGATCGCCGTCAACATTCCGATGGAGCCAATCGCACGTACGACCAGTTCGATCCGCCGCCTGGCCCCGTGGTATCGCAAGGCGCCGGCGAGGTGCGGTCCGGCAATCCCCACAATGGCCAAGACCCAAACCACCGCACGGAAGCGGTCGTTACTCATGTTTGCGGCCATGCCAACGACGATTCCCATGCCGACTGCCTGCCAGACGACGATCTGCCGTGCGGCCCCGTGGTACCGAGAGGCGACGGAAAGAACGGAAAGACATGACACCGAAATCGCCACGATGATCACGCCCGACCAAACCACAACCCCAAACACGGTACGGAAAAGGGAGTCGCTCACGAGCGCGGTCAAGGGCACGACGATTGCCAAACCGAGCGCCAGCCAGACGACGATCTGCCACGGCCCGAGACCCCTCGTCGGCGGCTGATGGAATTCGCACACACCCGCCGCTTGAGCGGATCGATCCTCTTCGGTTGACCCGCAATCCTCGCCGATCGCCATCATACCCCCCTCGTGCAAGACGGATGACACTTGGGTTTTACCAAAAATGCACACGCGTGGCCGGGGTCGACCAACGGGAGCCCCCGGAAGGCTCGACGAGGAACGTCGCATCAGCCCGACGGCGAGTCGCGCCCATCCTCGAAGACGCGTGTGCCATGCTTGGCCCGGCTCTGCGGGACAAGCATGCCTCCACGCTCCCCCATTATCCCTCCCCGTTGCGCGCCGTGTGACACTGCCGACTTCTCCGGCGGCGCGATCACCAACACTCCTCCTCGTATTTCGAGCGCTGTCGAACAACCACGCCTCCCGTCCGCGCCGCGCGCCCCCCGAAACCCCCTTTCCCACCCCCGCGCGAATTTGTCGCGCTCGAATTTCCCACGTTTCGATTTTTCAAAACATGGGATCTGCGCACGCAATCCCCCCAAAAACACCCCGCAACCCGACCGCGGGTTGCGCACACACAACTCGCGTTTTCTCCACGTATTTCGCGTTTTTCCCCGCCGTATCTGTTCTCGCAGGCCTCGTTTCCACCCCCCAATTCGGGTCGACAACCATTTCCCCCCTCTCCCGCAATCCCGTTGCAACACGGCGCGCAACAAACCCCCGTAGGACGAAGGGCACCGCTTCAATCCAGTCTTGGTGCCGCGACGCGCGCCATCGTCGGGCCGTTCCCGGGCGGATCACCGTGCGCATCTACGACTGACGCGAAGTCTGGTCTCGGGCAACGACGCATGGCGGCACGATTCGAATGAATCGGGTCATTCGCATGGCGGCGCGGTATCGTGGTGTACGGATTCCTGCGGTGGCCGCGCCGCGTGTGTTCGGAAAGGGGAACGATCATGAGCCAACGCGATGTCCGAGTCTGCCTGATCGCCCTGCTGTTGCCGTGGGCCACAAACAATTCCGCGCCAGCACAGTCGGGCGAACCGACGGCCGTGGAAGTGTCGGCGAACGCTCCGGATCCCGAGCGCGTCTCCGTCGAGCGCGGCTTGGCGCGTGTGAAGCAGGCCGCCGCTAATTGGCACAAGAACAAGACCTGCTTCGCCTGTCACCACCAGACGCCCCCCGTGTTGGCGGTCGTCGAGGCGGGGCGGGCCGGGTTCCCCGTCGACCGCGAGTGGCTGGCCGTGCAGACGCGACACACTCTTGACTACTTCGCGGCCCGTATCGACGACTTGCGCGCCGGCGAGCATATCCCCGGCGGGGCGGCGTCAACGGCGTACGGCCTCTGGGCGCTCGCCCTCGCCGATCATCCGCCCGACGAAACGACAGCCGCGATGGTGGCCAATCTGCTTCAGATCCAGGGGGTGATCCGCAAGTCCGACCGCAAACCGGACACCGCTCTCAAAGTGGCAGAAGCGAGTGGGGTCGCAGCGGGACGCTGGGAGGCGTCGTGCCGTCGCGCGCCGATCCAGGCCTCGTTGGCGGGAGACACCGTCTTGGTTCTGCTGGGCCTCGACCGATACGGCACAACCGAACAGCGCGCCGAGATCGCCGAGGCGGACGCAGCCGCCGAGGCGTTTTTGGCGCAACTCGTACCGCAAGACCAACAAGACCGGCTCTGGAAACTGCGGGACCTGTTGCGTCCCGCCCGCAGCGGTCGCGCGAGTGCACCTGCGGGAAGTCCGCACGAGGCTCTCGCGCCAGCCACGGCCGATTTGCTGGCCCGTCAACACGAGGACGGTGGCTGGAGCGAGTCGGACTCGCGGGACAGCGACGCCTACACCACGGGGCAAACGTTGTATTTCCTGCGGAAAGCGGGGGTCGCCGCCGACCATCCGGCCCTCGCGCGGGGAAAGGATTGGCTCGTGCGATCGCAACTTTCGGACGGCAGTTGGCGGACCGAGTCGCACGTGAAGGTGAAAGTGCAACCGTGGTACGACAACGGCGACCCGCACGGCGAACACCAGTACCTGTCCACCGCCGCCACCGCTTGGGCAACGGCGGGTTTGGCGGCGCTGTTACCGGACCACGCCTCAGTGTCCCTGCCGGAGCAGCATTGATTGCGGAAGGTGCCGCGTCTTGTCGCTGCGATAAAAGTAGGGAGGACCCATTGGATCGTGTCCTTCAGTTTCCGCAGGCTCTTCTCGCGCGGCCAATGTCGCCGGTCGATGAAGTGATACCCCGGAAAATCGAACCCGTCCGTGTTAACGTTCAAGGCCCGCGTTTTCGTCGGATGCAGCGTGAGTCCGTTGTCGGACACCCAGTTCGTCACCAGTGACAACGCACGGTGAGCTTCCTCGGCGGTCCGGCACAGAATCACGAAGTCGTCCGCGTAGCGCACCATCTGATACCCGGCTTGAACGCTACTTTGGAACCTCTGACTCCTGCCCGGTTCAGTCCGCCCGAGCCCGGTCTCTTTGCTTGCGGTGTTTTGCCTTCCAACCATTCCGCCTCCAACCACCCCGTCTTGCGACATGCGGTACCCTTTGGCTACAGGTCGGAGAACGACTACCTGAAAGGGACTCGCACCCTCCGACAAAACACCTTCACAAACGCACCGACCCGGCCACGAGTTGGCCGTGCCACCCGCGGTCGGCACATCGCTCGTGGGTGGTATTCCCGAGGAGTGATTCATGATTCTCGACAGCGCATGGCGGGTGGTGGTCTCGGTGGGCCTTTTTTGGGGGGCGCCTCCGGACGACGCGGCGCTGGAGGCGGCGCTGGCCAAGCCGGTCGTCGCGGCCAAACTCGTCGAAGAGGACGTGCGGAATTTCGTTCGCCCGCGCGTAGCCCGGTTGCCTGCGGCGCGGTCCCCCGAGGATTGGGTCGCGGTGGCGGATCGGCTTCGGGAGCGGGTTCGTGACGAGGTTGTGTTTCGCGGGGCGGCGGCGCGGGAATGGCGCGGGGCGGCGTGCAAAGTCGAGTTGCTCGACGAGCTGCCTGGCGGGGAAGGGTATCGGCTGCGGAAGTTGCGGTACGAGGCCGTGCCGGGGTTGTGGATTCCCGCGGTGTTGTACGAACCTTTTCCCCGCCCGGACGACATGCCTGCGTTCCTGAACGTCAACGGTCACGACCGCCGAGGCACAGCCGCTCCGTACAAGCAGGCCCGCTGCGTCAATCTCGCCAAACGGGGGATTTTGACGCTCAACGTGGAATGGGTCGGCATGGGGCAGTTGGGGACGGCCGGGTTCGGGCATGGACGGATGAACCAGATCGACCTGTGCGGAGCGAGCGGTCTGGCGATCCATGTGTTGGCGATGGAACGGGCGATCGACTTCCTGATCGAACAGCCGGGGGTGCGCCGCGCGCGGATCGGCCTGGCGGGGCTGTCAGGCGGGGGATGGCAGACGATCGTCGGGGCGTCGCTCGACACCCGCGTGACATTCGCGAATCCGGTGGCGGGGTACTCGAGCTTTCTGACGCGTTTGGACCATTACGGCGATCTGGGGGATTCGGAGCAGACGCCCGTCGACCTGGGGGCCGTCGCCGATTATGCGACGTTGACCGCGCTGTTGGCGCCGCGAGCGGCGCTGCTCACCTTCAACGCGCGGGACAACTGCTGCTTCGCCTCGGGGCACGCGCTGCCACCGCTGCAAGAGGCTGCGGACCCGATCTACAAGTTGTTGGGGCGGGCCGACGCGCTGACGACCCACGTGAACCACCATCCGGGGGATCACAACTTCGAGCGCGACAATCGCGAGGCGCTGTACCGAGCGCTGGGAAGCCACTGGTTCGCCGATCGCAAGGATTACTCGGCGGTCGAGATCCCGTGCGAAGCGGAGTTGAAGACCCGCGAGGAACTGAATGTTCCGCTCCCCGAGGGGAACCTCGATTTCCACGCCCTCGCACAAGGATTGGCCGCCCGCTTGCCGCGCGCGACGTTCGTTCCGACCGACGCCGAAGGGGCGGCCCGCTGGAAGGAGGACTATGCCGAGCGGCTGCGCGATGTCGTGCGGTATCCGGCGAGAACGGGCTTCGCCATTGCGGAGCCGATCGCGGACGAGGCGAGCCGCGCGGAGGTGGCGGGGGATTGGACGGTGGAACGGATGGTGCTGCGCGGCGCGGAATGGCGCGTACCGGCGACGGTGATCGCCCCCGCCGCACCGCAACGCACGCGCGTGGTCGTGGCCGACGCGGGTCGCAAGGGAGTGGCCGCGTACATCCGGGAACGTTGCCTGGCGGGGGAGCGGGTGGTGTGCGTCGATCCGTTCCTGATCGGCGATGCCCACACGGGACCGTTGGCGTACTTGTGGGGACTGATGGTGTCGACAGTCGCCGAGCGTCCGCTGGGGGTGCAAGCGCATCAGATCGCGCTGGCGACGCTGTGGGGGGCGGAGACGTATCGCCAGCCGACCGTGTTGACGACCATCGGCCCGCGAGCGTCGGTCGCGGGACTGTGCGCGGCGGCGCTCGAACCGCGGATCGCCGAGCTGGAACTCATCGAACCGGCGGCAACGCTGAAGCGTCCCATCCTGGACGACCTCAACTTTGCGGACAGCCCGGACGCGTTCTGCTTCGGGTTGATCGAGCACTTCGAGGTGGACCGGCTGGCGAAACTCGTGGCCCCGCGTCCGTTGACCGTGCGGCGGACCTCGGACGCCTCGCGACCGACGTATCTTGGATTGGCCGAATGGTGGACGTTGTGCGGCGCGGTGGGGCCAACCGTCGAGTGACGCGGTGTCGGCTCGAGAACCGGGATCGTTCCGGTGCGCGTCACGACTCGGCGAGTTGTCCGTCGCGCAGCACGCGCCGCGCGGGGAAGCGCGCGGCGAGTTCGAGGCTGTGCGTGACGGCGATCAACAGCGCGTTGTGTTCGGCCGCCAACTCCAGCAGCAGCGAGCCAACTGCTTGCGCGGTTTGTCCGTCGAGGTTGCCCGTCGGTTCGTCGGCGAGGATCACCGGTGGCGACGAGATCAGCGCTCGGCAGATCGCCACTCGTTGACGTTCGCCACCCGAGAGTTGACCCGGCCTGTGGAGCAGCCGATCACCCAGTCCGACGCGCGCGAGGAGCGCCGCCGCGCGGTCGCGCTCGGCGTTGCCCGCTCCCTTGCCCGCCAAGGCCGGAACGAGCACGTTCTCGACGACGGTGAGTTGCGGCAGCAAGTGATGGTCCTGAAACACGAATCCGATCCGCTCGTTGCGAAACCGGGCGAGGTCCCGCGGCGCGAGGGTCCAGGGGTCGGTCCCCAACACGGTGACGGTGCCCGAAGTGGGGGGTTCCAACCCGCCGACGATGTACAGCAGCGTGCTCTTGCCCGAACCGCTGGGCCCGGTGACGGCGAGGGCCGTTCCCCGGTCGAGCGACAGGTCCAAACCTCTCAGGATCGACAGACTCCCCGCAGGGCCGACGAACTCCTTGGAGAGGCCGCGGATTTCCAGATCGGGCATGGCGGAAGGTGCTCCGGACGGGCGCAGCGCGGGAGGATGTGTGGTGACGCCCGGATTCTGACCGGTCGACCCGCGTTTGCGAAGGGGCGTACTCGGAACCAATTCGAGGGATAGGGTTCCAGCCTGTCATTTCCATTCCGGAGAGCACGGAGACTCGACCGGCTGGAAGCCTATCCCAGAAAGTTCACCGCCTCAGCGTTTGCGTCCGCGCGCTGCTTGCTTGGCGAGGTTCTGCCGCAGGCGGAGCTTCACGATGCGCTCGACGAGCTTGAACGGGATCGGCTTGTCGAGCGGGAACCGCAGGTTCCCTTTCTCGCCCGCATAGGGAGCGATGGCCGCTTCGACGGCGGCGTCCCCCGAAACCGGGGGATAGAGGCCGATGTGTGCCTTGAACGCCGCGAAGTAGACCAACACCCCCCCTTGGAAGAACGCGGGCATGCGGTAGCTGATCTTTTCGGCGGCTTCGGGAGCCGCCTTGCGCACAGTCGCGCGGAGGCGTTCGAGAATCGGTCGCACCTCGGCGGGAGCGGCGGCGATGTAGTCGTCGATCGACGCGGGAACGGAAGGTTTTGCAGCCACGGATCGGTCCTGGAATGGCGTGAAAACGTCGCGACGGGATCGTGAGAGGGCCGAAACGTTCAGCGCGGGCCGGATCGACCGGCCCGTTCGCGGCGGGCTCGCAACTCGGCCAACAACATTCTTGCCTGCTCGGACTCCGTGTCGATAGCCGCCGCGATCGCAATCTCCCGCTCGCCGTTGACGGCGTCTCCGCGCAGCAGATGGATCACCCCGAGGCCGTAGTGGGCAGCGAACGACCGGGGATCCTGCCGAATCGCCTGCTGAAACAATTTCGCGGCCCCGACGAGCTTTGCTGGCGGCGCCTGTCCCGCTTCCACCTGGTTCACCCACAGCGAACCCATCCCTTCCAGCCCCGCCGTCAGATCGGGGACCTGGGCCAGCGCCCGCGCGAAACACTGCTCGGCCGGTTCCAGCTCGTCACGTCGACTGTGAATCCACCCCAGTTGACACCACGATTTCGCCCCGTTGACCGACACCGTGTCGATCCGTGTCGCCTCCATGAAATGGGCGGCTGCTTCCGACAGTTTCCCCTGGCGCTTCAACTGCTCTCCCAGCAGAAAATGCGCCAAGTGGTTTCGCGAGGTGACTTCGAGGCTGCGCGCGAACAATCGCTCCGTGTTCTGCCAGAACCCCGTCTGCCAGACCGTCACTCCCGCCAATAGCAGCACCGCCAGGCCAGCCGCCATCCATCCCGCTCGGCCCGGCGCTCCGCACGACGACGGCGACACCGGCAGACACCATGCCAATGCCAGCGCGATACCGATCGACGGAATGTAGGTGTAGCGGTCCGCCAGCGCTTGTTGACCAACTTGCACCAGACCGATCACCGGCACAAACGTCCCCAAAAACCACAGCAGACCGATCGCGGAACTCAGGTTCCGTCTCCCTTGCCTCTGTCTCCATCGCCACAGTGCCGCCACCAGCAATCCCGTCCACGCCCCCGCCGACAACAACGCCCCGCCCCATCCGAACCGCGCGTAGTCGTAGGGATAAAACACAGTGAGCGGGACCGGCCACGCCATGAGCATCACGTACAGTCCGTAGGCTGTCAGGGCCGTGCGCAGCCTCTCCGGCAACGGCACGCCACCAGCCCCCCCCACGACCACCACCGCTCCGGCCGACGCCTGGGCGAACAGCACAACCACGCAAGCTCCCGCCACCACCAAAAACATCGGCCACTTCTCGCCGATCAGGGCGGCCAACGAGCGCGTCTTGTGGTTGGGGAGCGAGGCGCGATCATCGCCGACGGCCTTCGTCCCGCTTTCGGCGTCCGCTCCCCACACTCGTCCCGACCATCTCCCCAACGGCCAAATGTCCAGCAGCACCAGCGCGCAGGGCAACGTGACCAGCATCTGCTTCGCCGTCAGTCCGACAGCCAGCGCGGCCAGGCACAGCCACCAGGCCTCGTTCCGGCCGCGACGCCCCCACACGGCGTAGGCCCACACGGCCAGGACCCAGAACAACCCCGACAACACGTCCTTGCGTTCAGCGATCCACGCGACCGATTCGACACGTTGCGGATGCAATGAGAACAGCAACGCCACCAGCGCCGGTCGCCACATCTCCCCCGTCAACTCCCGCACCGCCAAAGACAGAATCATGGCGTTGGCGCTGTGCAGAACCACGTTCGTGAGATGGAAGCCCCACGGCGCGGGACCAAACAGCGTGCGATCGAGCATCAACGACATCCAGACCAGAGGATGCCAATTCGCCGCCTCGAACGTTGTCCAGGACCAGACCAACCCCTCCCCCGTCAATCCGGACAGCACATAGGGATTCTTCGAGACGTAGTCCGGGTCGTCGTACAGCAGGAACCCGGCGCTCAGGCACCGTGCGAACGTCACAAAAGTGAGGAGTCCCACGAGACCAGCCAAGCCCGCTGCAAGAGACGCAGGACGACGCGGCGGAACGGGAACTCGGCGTGACATGGGGATCGTTCTCGAGGGCGCCTATGCCGGGACATGTCGAGAGATTGTCAACGTGCCTTGCGCAGGAGGGCAAGGGTGAACGTGTCCATCTTCCCGGGCGACGCGGGATCGCACACGGCTACGAAGTTTTGAGTTTTTGAAAACCCGCAGCATGAGCGAGGGACCCCGCGCTCCCCGCGGGTCACGATCTCCTCGGAATCCACGCTGGGTCCCGCGCTCACGCTGCGGTTTTCCATCGCAAATCCACCGGTTCTCCGAAAGATTCAACCGCTCGGGGGGTAATGACAACGGGCCGGGCTGTTCAATGTGAACAACCCGGCCCTGAATCAAACTCGTGTTGCAGTCTGTCCCGAAGGACGGACACTCACTCGAAGCCGCCCTTGGAGGCCACTTCGAAGTTCAACACGACGCCCGAGAACACTTCCAGCCAGTTGACTTCGACCGCACCGTCGGTGTAGCCGTTGTCGCGGTTACGAAGGGCGGCCGTCGCACCCGAGGCTTGTTCGAAGCCGGGGTTGAAGTAACCGTCGCCGTTCGTGTCGCTCAGGCCGCGGACCGAGCCGTCGGCCATCAGGACGTTGGCCGAGGGGCCGTGCACGGAGAACCAGTCACGCATGTCTTGGGCAATCAGGGTACCGGCGGCAACCGACCCGAAGGCGGTCGTCGAGGCGTAGTTCGCTTCGTTGGCCGAGGTGACCGTCTTGCCGATCGGCGGGTACGCTTGCGGAATCAGGCCCAGCAGCAGACCCGAGGCACCGGCGGCACCGTTGTCCAGCAGACGCATGCGAATGCCCGAGACGTAGAGGCCGGGACCGTCGTTTTGGGTTTCGCCCAGCGGAATCCCCGTCTTCAGGTCGGCGCTGATGAACGTGCCGACGATGTCACCGGTCTTGGCGACGGTTTGGCCGGCGGCGCTGGTGTACTTCAGGTCGAACGGCAGGTAGCCTTCCTTCAGGTCGCCACGAGCGCTGTCGGCCAGCATCGGAATCGCGTTCGAAGGAACGTTCGATTGATCGACCACGCGGCGGTTGAAGGTCCCGGTGCAGTTACGCGGACCCTTCAGCGCGCCGGTCGAGGTCGAACCGTTGAACGTCCCGTACAACTGGGCGGCGGTGCCCGCGTTGTCCGTCACGACGACCATTTGACCGTTGCCCGCGAACCAGCTGGTCGCGTAGTTCGTGAGAACACCCTTGTCCTTGATCGCGTCGAGGTAGGCGTTGAGCCCGTCGGACGTCGTCGAGTCGCTGTCCAACGCGGCGCAGTAGCCCTTGTCGGTACGACCGTCGACGGCCGATTGGCCGTCGCTGGACGAAGTCAGCCCGATCGCGTCGAGAATCTTCTCGGAACCGATGTTCGGGTTCGACGGGCAACGCAGGTCGATCGCGCGACCGGCCTTGATATTGTTCATGTCGGCCGGCCAGCCGTACGTGTCCGAGCAGCCCGAACGGGTGCCGTCGAACGCGCCGGACAGGAACCGCTCTTCCGGGTCCTGCGTCGCGAACGTGTGCATCGAGATGCCGATTTGCTTCAGGTTGTTGCGGCATTGGGTCGTACGAGCAGCTTCACGAGCGGCTTGCACGGCGGGCAGCAACAGGGCCGCGAGGATGGCGATGATCGAGATCACCACCAGCAGTTCGATCAGGGTGAACCCCGAACGCTTGGCCGGCGAAACCAGCCGAGTCTTCAGACTCTTCATTTGAACTCCCGTTCCAAAAGAAACCTCGAAACGCCACGCGGCATTTCGACAAAACAAGACAATCCACCCGAAAATTCGCAGGCCGAATCGATTTGCGGGATCGACCCGGCGGATTTGTGTCTGATTGGCACTGGTTGCCCGTTACCAACGGGCCTTGCGGATCAGGCGGGTCATCGACTCATGCGGCAACTCCTTTCGCGGCGGGCCCCGCGACACCCTCCGACGGGCCGGAAAAAAGTTTCCGGATTCCGTCGGCTGTCGCGGCAAGACTTGCGACGTCAATCTTCTCCGCGGATCCTTCGTCCTGGATCGGACGAATGGCTCGCGGGGCGATCTCCCAGACCGAGGTTTCGGAACCGCGTCGCTTTTTCCCGGGACAATCTGGTCCCTTCGAAACGACACATCCGCGACCAAGACTGGCGTCCGTTCTCCTAAACGACTCCGGGAATGTGCTGCGAATCACCGGGTCGTCGACTTCACGAGCGTCGTGCCCTTTCAGGCATCTCGCTTCGCGCCGTCGTCACCGCTCGGGATCCGCACCCGAAGACGTTTCCCCGTGTGGATCAGGCTCGTTTTTGAGCACGATCCGACGTGGAGCATGGTCGGCCCTGACCATGGCGAACGTCCTGTCCACGAATCGTTGGCTGCATGAAACCCGACTCGTGACAGGGGGAAGCATAAGATCGAAGATGAAGGTCAAATGAAGTGCGTGCGAAAACACCGTGAACGTCCCGCAGTTTGGAGCGATTCGACGTACGCGGGGTCTTCACATGACGCAACTGGCTTACAGGACAAGAGGTTGTGTCGTGTTGTGATGCTTATGCGGTGGGTGAAGTTCCGGCGAAGTTTTGCATGGGGGGGCGGTTGAGAGCCGGTCCGGGGCCTCGAAGGGGCTGAATGACGACTTGACCGGGGCCAATCGCTGTGGGGATGTGATTTCGTGCGACCCGCCGCGCCCGAGTGGGACCTCGCTCTTTACGTCTTCGAGATTCGACGACCCGCGACGCGGCGGGTGACAGGGGCAAAGCCGCTGGCCACTTCGCCCGGATTGTTCCCGCGGTCGCCCGAATCGAGGTGAACGGCCGGCTCGGGACTTCAAAGTCCGGAGGGGGCGGCCCCCGCAGCTGAAGGTTTCCCGCGAAGTCGCAGAGACGCGGAGACGCAGGAAATGGAACAAGGAGTCCTCGGCGTCTCCGCGCCTCTGCGTGAGACCGGGAACACGAGCGCCTTTCGGGTTGACCGCGCGAACTCATCGGCCGAAGTGCACGGGCCGCAAGCCAGCCACGATGGACTCTCGCGGCACGAAGACCCGTGCAAGGCCGGCGGGTTACCCTAGAACTGCCAAAAAGTAGGGTGCCGGTATTTCGCCGAATCTAGTAATATCACTGTACCAGCGCGCGGCGTTTGACGATAACAACTCTGTTTCCGCCAAGACAAGAAACTTCGCGATCCCGACTGCGACCGGGGCCGCGAAGTTTTCTTTTTTTGTCACCCGCGCAGCCGCCCCCCGACAGCTTACTCCCCGCGCTTTCCGGCCTTCCGCTTCGCCACCCCCGGCTTTCGCAGAATCACCACGAATTCGTGGACTTTGTTCACGCGGAACACCGCCGGGTACCCCAGCGGACGCAGGTTGTTGTACTCGGACTGGCGGTTCCAGACGATCAGGTCGTCCCACTCGAAGCCGATGGAGCACAGCCCCCTCGCCAAATCGCTGTGAAACGGAAAGAACCGATCCTTTTTCCGCAAGTCCATCACCACCACGCAGCAATAGCCACCCGGTTTCAGGGCCGTCAGCACGCCCCGGAACACCTCCGCGAGGCGTTCCAGAAACTCGCCGTAGTCCTCGATCGTTCCCAGATCGCCGTTCAGATTTCCGTAGTGTCGCACGTCCTTGTAGTCGGCTGTCCGCTTCTGGTTCAACACATTCCAATACGGCGGCGACGTGACACACAGGTCAACCGAGCACTCGGCGACTCGGCGGGGCACCTCCATCGCGCTCGCGCGGTGCAACACCGCCCGGTGAGTGACTTTCGGCTCGAACTCCGCCAAGCGTCGTTCGGCGAGTTCATGAAACGCCTCGGACAGCTCGAATCCGATCGCCGGGTGCCCCCGTCGCAACGCCGCCACCAGCGTGCTGCCGGTCCCCGCGAAAGGATCGAGAACGGTTCCAACTCCCGGCCGCAGAAAGGTTTCGATCAACCGACCCACCAGTTGCTCGGGAAACAGCGCGGGGTGTTTGAGGGCCGTCTCCTCGGCGGATTTCTGGATATCGCCCCACACGCTGATCGAATTCCGCAGCCACGCCTTCCCGTCGAGGCCGTTGCACTTGGGGGCCTGTTTGCGGGGTGGCTTGGCGGGAAGTTCCGCGTTTGGTGCGGGAGACTTCGAGGGCTGGCGGCGGCTTGGCATGCGGCGGAATCAGCGATGGGGGGCGGGGCAATATCGAGGTGGTGGACACATCCGGGCGGCGGTCAGGATGCGCGGCGTTCGTCCCCGCTGGGTGGTTGGTCGTCGTTTTCGGGGTCGCGAGTGCGCGCGAGGGCGTCGAGGCGTGCCTCCAGGTCGCGCACACGTCGACACAAGTAGTGAATGGGGGGGATGGTGAGGAAACAGAGCGGAATCCACGCTCCCCACATCGCCGAGAGTCCCCCTCCTTTCGCGAACAGCGCACCGAACCCGTGTGCTCCCATGTCCAGCAACGCTCCACCGATTGCAAAAAAGCTGGCGATCCACATCACCGATCTGTCGGACCTTCCGGCGAACAACGCAATTGTCTTCGTGTCGGCGTCCTTCATGCGCTGGCCTTTCTTGCAACACGGTGCCTCGGGTGCCCTATTGGACCCGACTCGTCGGGACAAGCATGCAGCTTGCGTGTGGCCCGCCGCCCCGCGGTTCACCTGCTGGTCCCCAAGCGGGGCCGAGCACGGCACATCTCCATTTCCGGTGCCTCGCTGAACATCACCCCAGCTGCGCAGGCTTACCACGGATGATACCGATCCCCGTCTCGGCGCGTTACGATCAACGTTGATGAATGAGTGCGCTCGAAGCAGCCCCCCCAATCTACCCTGCCTGCCTGCCGGCGCGACCGAGGAGCCCGAATGACGCCACCGACCCCCGATCCGGTCCTCGTCAGTAGCCGACGCGAGGCGCTGGTGATTGGCGGACTGTTCCTCGTCGCCATGACCTACACCGTAACGGTCTGCGCTGTCATGGGTTACGACCGAGATCCCGCCACGCTGAAGTTTGTGCTTGGCTTCCCCGACTGGATTTTCTGGGGCATTGTCGTGCCGTGGGGAGTCTGCATCGTGGGCTCGTTTGTGTTCGGTGGCCTGTTCATGCGGGACGAAGTGCTGGAGGGTGACGAACCCTCTGCGGAAGCCGCGACCGGAAACGGCGGTGCCGCATGAACACGACGGTTCTCACACTTTTGGCCGACGCCGCTTCGCAACCGGCTCTCACGCAACCCAAAGTCGGCCTTGGCGCGCTCGCCGCGCTCGGGCTGTTCGTGCTGGCGTCCATGTGGATCGGCTGGCTCGCCAACCGGGCGACGAGTTCGTCTTCCTTCATGACCGGGTTCTTCCTCGGCAACCGCGGTCTGGGTTCCTGGGCGTTGGCGCTGACGGCCACCGTCCAGAGCGGCGGCACGTTCATGGGCTTCCCGTCGCTGGTGTACACCCACGGGTGGAGCGTCGCGCTGTGGATTTGCGGCTACATGATGGTGCCGCTCACGGGGTTCGGCATCCTCGGCAAGCGGCTGGCGCAAATCTCGCGGATGACCGGCGCGATCACCGTGCCGGACCTGTTCCGGGCGCGATTCAACTGTCCGAAATTGGGACTGCTGGCGTCGCTGTTCATCATGTTTTATATGTCGTTCATGATGGTCGCCCAGTTCAAGGCGGGGGCGATCGTGATGAAGCTGGCTTTCCCGTCGGCGGACAGTTTGGCGCTCGTCGAAGACACCACCAGCATCGACACGCCGTATTACATCGGGCTGGCGGTGTTCGCGCTCACGGTCGTTGGTTACACGCTCATGGGGGGGTTCCTCGCAGCGGTGTGGACCGACCTGTTCCAGAGCGTGATGATGTGGCTGGGGGTGCTGCTGTTGCTCTATCTGGCGGTGACCGCGTCGGGAGGTCCCGAGGCGGCCACGGTCGCGGCGATCTCGAATCCCGATATCGGTGCAGCTTACGCCTTCGCGCCCGGCTTCGACCCCAAACACGAGGGACGGCAGTTCCTGCCGGTGAGCCTCGGGGCTTCGTTTTTCGCGCTGTGGGTGTTGACCGGCCTGGGCTCTCCCGCCGGCATGGTCCGGATCATGGCCTGTCGCGACACCGGCACCATTCGCCGCTCGATCTTTCTGTTGGCGTTCTACAACGGCTGCATTTATCTGCCTCTCGTGGTGATCTGCATTTGCGGCCGATCGCTGATTCCTAACCTGGAGAAATCCGACGAGATCATTCCCCGGTTGGCACTCCTGCTCACCGCCGACATGCCGCTGGGGTCGTTCATCGCGGGATTGATCCTGGCCGCCCCGTTCGGCGCGGTCATGGCGACGGTCAGTTCCTATTTGGTGGTGATCGCCTCCGGCCTGGTGCGCGATGTGTACCAACGCTTCATCAATCCGGACGCCAACGAGTACATGCTGTCGCGGTTGTCGTACGCCGTGATGATCGTCGTCGGCCTGATCGCGATTTTGGCCAACATTTGGCCGGTGGCGTTCCTGCAGGCGATCGTGGTCTTCAGCGGTTCGGGGGCGGGGGCGACATTCCTGTTTCCGGCCCTGATGTTGGCGTACTGGCGGCGGGCGACGGTACCGGGGGTCATCGCGTCGATGCTTACCGGCGGAGGCCTTGTGACTGGCCTGTATGCGGTCGGCATCTTCGGCCTGCAACCGGATCAGCTGCTCGGGCAGGTCACCAAGTTCCGCCCCTACTTCCTCTACGGCATCGACCCCCTCATCTGGGGTTTGCTCGGCTCGGTCTCCGCGGGGGTGATTGTCACGCTGCTCACGAAGCCACCCGACGACGCGGTCGTGGGGCGGTTCTTCGAGGTGCGGCCCGACGCCTCCGGTTCTCCGGCGGTCTCCGCATGACGGCAGATCGTAGGTCAGGCGGTGCCTGACGGGCGTTGGTGTTGTCCGCGGCTTCTCCCCCCGTTCGCACTGCTGGACGAGCCAGCAGTGGCACACTTCGATCTGACTGGTCCAAATCGACGACGCTCGCATCTCGGAAGGCGCTCATGAGTCTCGACCCCAATTCGGCGCGGAACGAAGCCTCTCCTGCGGGTACCGGCAAGTGGATGGCGCTCGCCGCCGCGCTGCTCGGCTGGATGTTCGACGGCGCCGAGATGGGGCTGTTCTCGCTCGTGGGCCGCGCCGCCGTGCAGGACCTGCTCAAGCAATCGACCGGCAAGGTTCCGGCCGAGGCGGATGTCGGGTTCTATTTTGGCGTGGTGATCGCGCTGTTCCTCGTGGGCGCAGCCACGGGGGGCGTGCTGTTCGGCTGGCTGGGGGACCGCGTCGGTCGCGTCCGCGCGATGTCGCTGAGCGTGATCACCTACGCCGTGTTCACGGGACTGTGCGGTTTCGCGACCGATCCGCTGCAAATCGCCGGGTTGCGATTCATCGCGTCGCTCGGGATGGGTGGGGAATGGGCGCTCGGTGTCGCACTCGTCATGGAGGTGTGGCCCAACAAGTCGCGTGGCCTGATGGCGGGGCTGATCGGCGCGGCGGCGAACGTCGGGTACTTCGTGGTGGCCATCGTCGGCTATGGACTGATATCCGTCCTCAAACAGTTCGAGGAACTGTTGCGCGCCGTGGGGTTGTCGGAAGCGACCGCCGCCTGGCTGGTCTCGAACAACGGCTGGCGATTGTTGATGATTTTGGGGACCACCCCCGCGCTGTTGACGTTCTTCTTCCGGCTGTTCGTTCCCGAATCCGAAAAATGGAAGGCCGAACAAGGGAAGGGAACGGTTTCCAACTGGGCGACGAAGGACCTGTTAGGGGTACTGGTGGGGGCGGTGGGGCCGGCGTTGATCGTGACCGTCTGGGCTTTGGACGGTAGAACACTGGGGGACGGATTGGTTCCCGCACGGATCGTCGGGTCGATCGTCGGACTGGTCATCGCGACGGCTGGCTACACGTATCCGGTCGTGCGATTCCTGCATCGCCAGCGGGAAACGGACATCGCCGCGGGTCGCGAGCCGCAATCCACAGCGCCCGTGATTCGTCGCATGCTGTTGGGGGCGGGACTGGCCGGTGTGGCCTTGTTGGGAACCTGGGGTTCGACGCAATGGGCACCCGCGTGGGCCAGCCAACTCGTCGAAGGGATTCCTGCCGAAGCGCGCCCGAAAGCCAAGGAATTCACGTTGATGGCGTCGGCCCTGGGGGCGATCGCGGGAACGCTGGTGGCGGCCTTGGTGGGGGATTGGTTGGGACGACGGATCACGTATTTTTCCCTCTGTGTGGCGTCGTTTGTGTCGGTGTTGGTGTTTTTCCAAGGGAACACGGAGTACGGGGCGAAGTTCCTCGGCACGATGTTCGTCGCCGGGTTCTTCACGGCCTCGTTCTACGGATGGTTGCCGCTGTACCTGCCGGAGTTGTTCCGCACGAGCGTGCGGGCGACCGGGCAAGGGTTCGGCTTCAACTTCGGGCGGATTTTGGCGGCGGTGGGGGCATTGCAGACCGGGGCATTGATGGGGCTGTTCAAGAGCGACACCGGTTTCGTGCTCGGTCCGTTCAATTTGGGGAGCGGCTATCCCGCCGCGTGCAGCGTGATGAGCGCGATTTACTTCGTCGGGGCGGTGCTGATCTGGTTCGCACCGGAGACGAAGGGGAAACCGCTGCCGGAGTGAACTCGAAGGTACGTCGCCCGCCGACCCCGCCATTCCGCCGAATTCACTTCCCCACGTACCTCACCACCGTCATCCGTCCATAACCGGCCGGCCATGGACTGTCGATCTGAATCTCGGCGGTGACATCGGCACTCCCCAGTTCCGCCTGGAGGTCCTTCTCCAGCTTCCCCGAGCGATCGACCATGACCCTCGCGAGGTACTTTCCGGGGGGCAGTTTTCCGCTGGTCAACTGCCCGGCTCGGGGGCTGTTGCGGGGAGCGGTCAGGCTGAGCGAATGCTGCCACAGTTTGCCCCCTCCAAACACCGGTCGATCGGATGTCGCCCAGCGCTCTTTCGACCAGCCATTCCCTTCGGCGCGAAACAGATCGACTTGCAGCAATTGCTTGTCGAACATCGCGGGCACGTCCGTCAGCTTGAGCCAGATGTCGCTGGCGTAACCGAGTTCGTCCGGCGACGCGGGCAGTTCGGCGGCTGTGCGATAGCGTGCGCCGCGAATGGCGGAGTAGTCGTCGAGGAATCGCCGAAACTGCTTGTACGTCCTGTCGCCGACGACCATTTTTTGACCACCCCCGTGCGGTGTTTTCTTGAGGGGTTTCAGCAGCAAAAGGCTCTCGACGGGTTCGTCGGCGTCGATCAACTCCCGCTCAACCATGCGGTCGAAGGTCGCCAGCGGATTGTCGAGCACGATCCAGGACACCTTTTCGCCGTGCTTTTTGACTTGCTCGGCGTTGCGATCGGGGGAGTGGCAGGCGGCGCAGCGACCCGCCTCGTTCCAGACGTTTTCCAGGAACGACTGCAACACGCGATCCTTTCGCGCATGACGGACCACTTCAACCGGGATCGCGGGGCCGGACGGTTTGGCGTTCGACTTTGCTCCGGTGAGCTTCGGATCGGCCACCGCCGCGCGCAACCACTCGCGAAAGGCCAGCGCCTCTTCCTGGCGAATTTGGTCCGTCACCAGACTGGGCCGATCCGGTTTCCGTTCGATCAGCTTCAGGAGTTTCGACTCGTCGGGCCGCTTCAGGTCGACCATTCCCCCCGCCACGAGAGCGGCGAACGTGTCCGCCTGATCGGGGCGAATGTAGTCCTTGAGATCCACGCCGCTCAGGTGGCACTCGGAGCAACTCGACGGTTTGGGGGAACCGAGGATCGGCAGAATACGTTTCTCGAACAGCATCGACGCGGACGCTTTTTCGACAGCGGGGGGAGCTGCAACGACGGGCGAAGATCGGCCCGACACGATCCAACCACACACCCACCAAGCGACCAGTGCCATCAGGGCGCAACGCCGCGCGGTCCAGGCATTTTGAAACGGGAACGCGTTCGTCATGGTGTCGGTTTCCGAATTCGGGAGCGGGCCGAGATTCGATCATCCGACGAAAGTTCGGGTGATCGGCCTGATTCCCACATTCAGCCTCGAAGCTGCGGAATTGTGAAACGGAAAGGTACGTACCGGGCTGGTCCGAAGGAATCGCAGCAATGCCAGCGGGAACGCGCGGAGAAGGCGATTGTATCTGCCCGTGAAAGGCCCTCGCTGAATTCGTGAGGGCAAGATGTCCCCCATGATGCGGGGTTGTTGCGCGCAGAGGCGGAGTGCTTCAAGACTCGGAGCGAACCGAGGCCGGGTTCGCACGGCTGGACCGATTTGCCGCGGCGGGCGGGCTGTCGTTGTGTAGTGTGGTTCGTCTACAATCCCTGTATCGACTCCTAGCAACACGGGAGATTCAAACCCGGCGACATTTGCACAGCGTGAAGTGCGCAGAGGGGAGATGAGGCGGTGGACTATCACGGACTGTTCGAGATTGTGCGTCGCCACCTTGAGCGACACGGTGTTGTCTGTGATATCTCGATCGGTGAGCCCGCCTCCGCGCAGGAATTGGCGGCGGTCGAGAACGAGTTGGGGGTAACGCTCCCCGGCGAGTTACGCGAGTTTTACACGACCGTCGGGAACGGTTACTCGATGTACTGGAACGCCGACGCAAGCAACGCCCGAAATCCGTGGGGTTCCTTGCAGGTACTGTCCCTGGTTTCGCTGGCCGAAGTTTACACGGGCTGGCGCGGGATGGCGCTGTACGATTCGGAAGCGGCCGACAGGTACGGCTTTCCCTACACCAAGAACCCGACGTTGGCGAAGCAAACCGCCGCCCGCCAGTGGCATTGGCTTCCGGTCATCGAAGAAGGGAATGGCGACTTGATCTGCGTGGACTTGAGCGTTTCGGGCGGGCCGGTCGTGTTCCATCAGCACGACTGGCTGGACGGAGGCACCGGGGACGATGGCCATGTCCTGGCCCCCGGTTGGGGCGCGTTTTTGAACGGGTGGGGCAGTGTTTGTTTCCAAAACCCCGCCGGACTCTATTGGCCGCACTGTTTTCTGCCTGGCGGCGGTGTGGCTTGGGACGGGGAAGAGTTTCGCGAACCGTTTCGTGTGGGGATGCCGGACGATCGAGCGAGGGCCACGATGCCGTCCGGTCGCAGATCCGGGCTTGAGGGATCGGGGTGATTCGATGTCGAAACCATCTATGGTTTCGCGGTCCGAATTCGACGCGTTGTTTATCGCTCCGTTTGCCTCGCATCGTTGGGAGTCCGTCGCGGGACGCGCGCTCTGGCTTGACTTGCAGATGTGGCAAGACGCAATGGCGGGTCCACTTTCGGCGGTCGTCAACTCGGAGGGGTGCGAGTACGCTTATCAACGTGACGACAGCTACTTCGCTGGCGTTGGTGACCCGCCCGCGCTTCGCGTGCGTCTCTTGGAATGGCACACAGGACTGGCGGTCGATGTCGAGAAGTTCGTCCCAACCACGCCATTCGAGATCGCCGACTTGGAGTTTATGCGGTCGTTGGTTTCGAAGATGCGGGACTTTCTCGAACGCGCGTGCGCGGTCGAGCAAGCGAGGTGGCAGGCAGCAAAGAATGAGGGGCCTGGCGCGGGATGAATTCCGCAAGTGATCCAATGGGCTACCATTACTGATGGCTGCGGGGAATCCGCCATGGTGCGTGTTACTGCATAGAGCGGATGGTGCCTCTTTCACTTGTCTCAGCCTGATCGAAGGGCTTACCGGTTGGATGCGGGTTTGGAAGTTCCGTGGCGCAACGACACATTCGCATACCACGATTCGTTTCGGCGGAGTGAAACGGGACTTTCAACCACCCGTGGAAAACCGGTCAGCGGGCTGTGGAGAACTGTTCAGCGTTGCGAGCGGTTTGAACGCGGTTCGGGTCGAGGCGAACCGATTCGCGTTTTGTTTGACATCGCTCCACAGTCGGTCGACCGTCGGCCAACGCGTTTCCCACGCTGTTTCCCGACTGGTTGAAGGTCGCTAACGTATTGATTATCATGGGGTTTCGGAAAAATCCGTGAACGCACGGACGGGGCGCCGGCGGCCTCCATACGACTGCTACTGCATTTAAGAACAGGTTTCTTCCAAACCAACCGACCGCGACCGAAACGGCGGTCCACGCGTCGCTCCCTTCGGACGGTTCCCCGCCTCTTCCCAGGCCGGGATCGGAACTTCGGCGGGTCGAGCGACGCGTCGCCGAACGTGTCGCGGTCCCGACGAATTTCGGGGTTTCCACGCATGAAGGTGAAATGTTCCCGCGCGGCGATGGCCGCCGCGTTCGCGACCGTCAGCGGCGTCGTCCCGTCCCGCACTCCCAAACCGATCCTGCAAAACGTCAAGCTGCAGGCCGCCGCGGGCGAGGCGATCCTCATCGGGACCGACCAGGAAGTCGGCGTGCGGCATCGTCTGGCGGAAGCCGATGTCCAGCAACCGGGGGAAGTGCTGCTCCCCAACGGCAAGGTGTCGTCCATCCTGCGGGAATTGCAGGGGGAAAGCGTCATCATCGAATCGAGCGACGAGGGGACGTGGATCCGGGGGGACCGCGCGCAGTACAAGCTGTCGTCGGCCGATCCCGCCGAGTTCCCGAGCGTCGCCGACTTCGACGCCGAGAAGTATCACATCCTGTCGTGCGACAACCTGAGGCAACTCATCAAGCGGACGGTGTTCGCGACGGACACGGAAAGCACCCGCTACGCCCTGGGGGGCGTGCTGTGCGAGTTGACGGCCGATTCGGTGACGATGGCGGCCACCGACACGCGGCGGCTGGCTGTCGCCAAGGGTGTGTGCACGGCCCACGGCCTCGAAACGCCCGACAACGCGGCACCCGTGATCCCGTCGAAGGCGATGGCGTTGATCGAACGGAGCCTGGGAGGGGGTAACGACCAGGCGTGGCTGGCCATTCGCCAGAACGACATGCTGGTGCGGACCGGGGCGACGACGATTTACGCGCGGTTGGTCGAGGGTCGGTTCCCGCGGTATCAGGACGTGGTGCCGAAGGAATCGCCGATCCGGATCGAACTGATTTCGGGGGCGTTCCACTCGGCGGTGCGACAGGCGCAGATCGTGACGAGCGAAGAGAGCCGGGGTGTGGATTTCCAGGTCCAGAACGGCATGATGACGCTGAAGAGTTCGGCGGCCGAGGTGGGGCAGTCGTCGGTCGAGATGCCGATCGCCTACGAGGGGGAGCCGCTGACGATCACGTTCGATCCGCGATACGTGTCGGACTTCCTGAAGATCCTGCCGCCGGAGCAGACGATCACGTTGGAGTTGACCGATCCGGAGAGTGCGGCGCTGTTCCGCACCGAGGATGGGTATCAGTACGTGGTGATGCCGCTGTCGCGAGACCGATGACCGAGCCTGACGATCAACCTCGCGCGCAGGAATGAGGCCAAGAGGAAGTGGCTGAACGGACGCTGGAGAGCGAATCTCGTTTCACGGAGTGAAACGCGACAAAGTGGCCGTTCACGGAGTGAACGGAATCTGCAACGCCTCGATTGCGACCGCGTTCGGTACAACAGAACCCACGAGGCACGGGATGGCGTTCGATCCGGGGCCGCAGCCGCTGTCGCGAGTGCTGGGCGAGTTGATCGCGTTGCGTGGCTATGCCCGGCAGGGGGCGCAGACCGAATTGGAGCAGGTCTGGCAGGGGGTGGTGGGTCCCGAGTACGCCGGGAAGACCCGCGCGGTGGCGATTCGCCGGGGCACGCTGCACGTGCACGTGCAGCATGCGGTGTTGGTGGCCGAGCTGACGTCCTACCACCGCGAACGCGTGGTGCGGGCACTGGCGGAGCAGCATCCGAAGCTGAAGATCAAGGATGTGAAATTCCGGTTGGACAGCGGGGTGGGGGGGAAGTCGTGACGGCGGTGCCGCACGAGTTCGTATCCGCGTTGATGAGCGGTCGCATCGTCGTGAACGTGGCGTTTCGGTAGGGCTTTCCAGCGAGGACTCGCTTACCACAAAGGACACGAAGGGAAGCACCAAGGGATGAAGGGCTTTGTGTCTTCGCTTCGTGATCTTGGTGGTAAATTGAGTCCAAGCCGGATAACGAACATCCCGTAGGGAGCCGATTGCGGCCAGAAGAGGGCAAATCACCTTTGGAGGCGCCGCAATCACGCCGACTTGAAGATGCGTTGCACTTCGTCGAGCGAGGTCTTGCCCTCGGCGACGAGGCGGAGCGCGTCCTGTTGCAGGGTGAGCATCTTCTCGGCCCGCATGGTGGCCCGGATGGCGTTGACATCCCCCCCGCCCTTGATCGTCTCCTTCATCGCCTCGGACATCTCGAGGAACTCGAACATCCCGGTGCGGCCCTTGAAGCCGACGCCGCCGCAGTTGTCGCACACATCGACGTTGGGGTTGTCATCCCCCCCGGCTGGTTTGCGGTAGAGGTTGGTGATGGTCGACGGCAGGCCCGCCTTCTTGAGGAAGTCGGGGTTCGGCTTGTAGGCCTGTTTGCAGTCTTTGCAGAGGACGCGGATCAGGCGCTGGCTGAGCATCCCCTTGAGCGATGTCGCAACCGCTTCCGCTCCCACCCATTGGACCATCTGTGCGACTCCCGAGACCGCGTCCTTGCCGGGGGCCTCGGCGACAAGCAACAACTCTTCGGCCCCGGTGAAGAACACCTTGGCCGTTTCCTGGTCCTTGACGGGGTCGAGCACCAACACGTCCCCTTCGACGCGCTGGCAGCGGGTGATCGTTTTGGCGAGGTCGTCCCCCGCGATCGCCTCGAACGGCGTGATGTTGACCAGTTTACGGCCGGAAATGTCGCAGAAGGTAAAGATCGACAGGATGTACGAGTCGAGACCGCGCACGGCGCCGAACAGCGTGGTCGAAGTGCCGGTCGAAGGAGCGCCGCACACCATGAGCGCTCCCGGCTTCTGGCCGCACAACTCGCGCAGCTTCTTGCGCAGGTCGTCGCTCATCCCGATTTCGGAGGGGGTTTCGAGCTTGGCGTTCGGGTCGAGCACCTTCAGGGTGAGCCGCTCGCCGTCGGGGACCCCCACGGCGTGCACCATCACGTGGTACTGCTTGCCGTCGAACTCCCCCTTCACGCCGCCGGACTGCGGACCCTTGCGGTCCTTGATGTCGAGTCCCGCCAGCAGCTTGAGGATCTGCGTCACGGCGACCGCTTCGATCTTCTGCATGCGGGGGCCGGGATAGGCGATGCCGTCGACCGCGAAGTTGACGACGTACGCGGGTCCCTTGGGTTCGAGCCGGATCAACTCGGCGCGCCGCGAGAGGGCGTCGGTCACCAATTCCTTGGCGGGCACCAACCCCACGTCCGCCAATCGCTGATTGGCGGCGAGATTCGCCTGCTTGCCGCTGAGCGAGCCGAGGAACCGAATCGGTTCGATCTCGTCGTCGTCTTCCTCGCGCGAGGCTGTCTTCTTGTTGCCGCCGCCACCGAAAAGTCCGAAGATCACCGGGCCGATCCTCCGTCATTGTGGGCGACCGGGTCGATCGCCGGAGATGCTGTGAGAGTTCGCGTCGCGTCCGCCCGGAAGTTTCCCGCCACCGAAATGGCCGGCGGAAACTTCGGGTTCGTCGGGGGGACGGTTTCCCGGCGGGACAAGTCGACGCGCCACATCCGTTCGGCCCGACGCGGATGCCGCGCAACACCCGACTGTTCCCCGAGGAACCCCCCCGTCTATCGAGGATACCCCCAGAGCCTACCCCTCGCACCTGTCTGGAGGCGATTTCCGGGGAATCGTGAACGACGATGCGCGCCGTCCCGAGCTCGCCCTCAGCGGCGCGGTTCGTCGTCCGGAAGCTCGGTCAGGACGGCCGGACTGCCGCGGAGCGAATCGCGCAGGTCCCGCACGAGGCGTTCATCCGCCTCTTCGGCCAAGCGGCGTTCGCGTTCCGCGTAGCGGGGGTCGACGCGCGCGATGTTCAGCGCCGTGATCTCCCATGTGCCGGCGGGTTGTCGAGTCAGCAGCAGCTCCGACTCGACGAAGAATCCCTGGTCGCGCATCCCCACGCGAGCCAGTGCCGAACCGCCGTCGACCCGCAGGTCCTGCAGCTTCCACGAAAAGTGTTTCGAGGGCTGCCAGATCTCGGGGAAGGCGGGACCTTGCGCCTTGGCGCGGGCGTCGTCCCCCATCAGCTTCAAGGCGGCGGTACGGTCGCCCCGTTCCATCGCCTGCATGAAAGCGGTCACGACCTGGCGGGGGGCCGTCGATGGCTGGGTGGGCCACAATCCGAGCGCGACCAGGGCGATCCCGCCCAGGAGCAGGGCGTGCCGAAACCAGCGGAACGTCCCGTCACGAAACACGCGCCACGCTCCCTTGTGCCTTGCCGCGCAACCGTTTTCGGGTCGCGGCCGATTCCGGGCGTCACGCGCTCGGGCGGAGGTTCCAGTAAGAGGTCATGACTTCGTAAAGATCGGCCGAGATTTGCACCTCGTCGTCCGAGAAGTCCTTGAGCCACGTCCGCTGCGAGCGATGCGCGTCGGCCAGAATCTTCGCCAGTTGTCCCACCTTGATGGTGACCGGGGGCTCTTGAACCGCCACGGAGGACTCGTCAACTCCGGTGAACAAACGCAGGCGAGAACGCATCTTGGCTCCTATCCGTGGAAGACCGCGATCCCTCAGGCATCCCTGCCGATGCGATCCCCCTGTTCATCCTTGAACTTGGGGCCGCACGAGAAATCGGGCGTCAATTACTCATCGTCCGACATCGTGCGCGCTCTTCACGAAAACTTCCGGAAAAACGGAACCTGCGGAAGAATCCCCCCAATCGCGCCAGATTCCCACGGGTGCGCGGGCTCGCCAAGCCTCTCGAAGAGCGAGTTTGATCGACTGCAAGCCATTCAAATTAAAGGAGTTACAACAAGACATTCCGCTCTCAGCAGGTCGGGTTGTGGCTGGCGGAGCTTGGGTTCGCACACGTTCGTCAGGCACAGCCTGACCTACGGGGGTCCCTAAAACCGATACAAAGGATACGCCCGGATTTGTCCGACCTGTTCTCCGGCACGTCCCCCATGTCCGCGATCTCGACCGACACGCTCGATGACATCGAAAACCACCTGCGCGGGCAGGGGGGTGCGCTGGCGGAATCGCTCGGTCAGGCGTTCGACGGGTCGTGGACGCTCGAGCCGATGCCGCGCACCGCGTGGAATTCGGTGGCTGGCGGGGAGGAACTCAACGAAGCGGGGATCGTCGTCGCGCTGACGGTCGAAGACCGGACGCTGTTGATCGCGATTCCGGAATCGCTGCCGCTGCCGACGTGGATCCATGCGCCCGATATGAGTCAGCGGTCGCGCATGGACACGCTGGCGATGGAGTGGTCGCTCAACGCGCTTCCGGAATCGATGGCGTGCGAAGTGTTCTCGACGGTGGTCGTCTCGTCCTTGACCGAGGCGTTGCTCGAAGCGGACCCCGATGCCGGCGCCGCCTGCCTGCCGTTCGAAACGCGACGGGGTGACGCCGTCGCCAGGTTGTGGTGCGTGTGGCCGGTTCGCACTGTGCCGGCCGAGTCCCCCGTTGCCGGCGATCCCGTCGACGCAGCGGCGACCGACGCGGGGGTCGGCTTGGACGGGGCCTTGCCCGGCGATGAAACGGACATCGATCCCGCCGAAGAAGCGCGGCGACGACTGGAGCGGCTGGTGCAGCTCCCCGTGAAGGTGGTGGTCCGTCTGGCCGAGAAGCGCATTCCGCTGGGACAGATCCTCACCCTCAGTCCGGGGGCGATCATCACGTTCGACAAATCGTGCGAGGACCTGCTCGACCTGCACGTGAACAATTCGCTCTACGCGCGGGGCGAAGCGGTGAAGATCGGCGAGAAATTCGGCCTGAAAATCAACGAGGTCGGCTCGGTGCAACAACGCGCGTCGGCGATTCTCCAGCCCCAGCGCTGAGGGCCTGTCGCCCCCGTTCGCCGTCGGACTTGTCCGACGTGCCGGAGTCGTCCAACGCGGCCTCGCGTCGAGGGAGAGGCCATCAAGGGCGAAGCCCGGCAGCCCATCCCGCTCCCCGGGCGCTTCGGCTTCGACACAAATCTCCGTTGGGGGCGCGATTGTCACGTCCAGCGTGCCGAAGACTCCCGGGACGGAAGTGATGTTGTCCCCGACGACCCCCGTGTCGGTCGCGAGCGTCATCGTTGTGATCTGCGGTGTCTTGAAATCGCCCCCGCCATAGTCGCCTTCACATTCACCATTTCCTCCCCCGCTTCCGTCGTCAATGGCGGCGACGTGTAAGACAGGGCTTTCGCGTTTTTTCAAAACGCGAGGAAAGATCCAATATAGGAGTTGTGAACGGCTACCGGTTTTGTCCCAAAGATCCTTCTGGTACCGGAGAAACAAAAAAGGCGGCGTTTGCGATCCCCCGACGTAACCGCGTTGGGGCGAACTTACGTCCCCTCTTTTGACGGCTTGGCGTCGTCAGGCGCCTCGGCGGGCGACGCGTTCTCCTTGGTGGCCGGTTTGTCGGCGGGCTTTGGCGGGACTTTCTCCGCGGGGGCGGAACCTCCGGGGATCAGCGAGTTGAACAATCGCACCGCTTCCGGGTCGTGTCGGCGAGGGCCGTCCGCGTAGGTGCCGACGACGGCTCCCCCTTTGGCGTAGTGTCCGACAGCCACGCCGCCAAACGCGATCCCGCCGATCGCGACGCCACCCAGAACCGCACCCCCCAGGGAAACACCGCCGACGGACAGCGCGCCCAGCGAGATCCCGCCGACGGAAATCGCTCCCCCCGCAATACCCCCGATCGCGATGAAGCCCGTGGCCACGTCACCAATGGCGATAATCCCCCGCGCGTAGCCGCGCCCCTCGTCCTTGGCGTCGTCCGGCCCCAGGGCGATAGAAAACAGCGGCCAACCGAGCAGCTTGGTGGAGGTGACATACCGGACCGTCTTTTTCCGAGACATTTCGCGACTCCCTGGGAGGCGTTTGAGCTGGAACCAACGCTGATCGTGAACATCGGCGACGCCGACCCACCGCTCAAGCTCTCGTCCCGGGTGCGAACACCCTCCGCCAAGCGTAACAGAACGGATGGTGCCCCAAGATGGATTCCCCTCCCGGCCACTGAGCGACTCGTCAAACGAACCAGTTACCGGCTGTGTGACGACAAAGGATGCGTGTGGTGCTCGAACGTGCTCTTGGTTCCGGTACGTCTGTTCGGGAGGTCCCCTTGCGGATTCCAGGTTCCAACGGACTCGCACTCTTGGCGGAGGGGCTGGGGTGGACCGCGTCGCCCGCCGCGCGTCTCCCCTTGCGAAACGACGCCCCGTCGCCCGAAGATCATGTCGCGCGGCGAATGTCCGTCGTGCGTTGCAACGGGAGGCGGGACATGGACCACGCGGCACTGCTTGCTCGATATCGGCCCGAACCCACCGGCGTCGTTCTCGACCACGATCGCCAACTGTTTCAGGCGCGGTTCAGTCCCTGTGGGAAGTTCCTCCTCGCCGGTGGTTACGACGCCACAATCCAACGGTGGGACCTGCGCGGCGCGGACCCCGTGCGCATGAAGCCGGGCCTCGGCCATTCCGCCTGGGTGCCGTCCCTCGTGTTCATTCCGGGGTGTGAGCGCGTCGCCGCCGCCGACTCCTGGGGCATGCTCTCCGTGCGTTCGTACGTGGAAGACGATCCCGCCCCCATTTGGTCGAACGCCGCCGCCCATGACGGCTGGATCCGCGCGCTGGCCGCCGGTCCCGATGGCACGCTCCTCGCCACTGGCGGGAACGACCGGAACGTGCGCGTGTGGAACGCCGCCGACGGTACGCTCCGCAAGGAATGGCCGCATCCCGACCAGGTCTTCGCGCTCGCGTTCGCCCCGGACGGAGCGACGTTGTTTTCCGGCGGATTGACGGGCATCGTCCGCGAATGGGACCCGGCGACGGGCGTGCTCCGCCGCGAGATCGACACGAAGGTGCTGTATCGGCGGGACAAAATCCAGGAGTGCGGCGGCGTCCGCTCGATCGTGTTCGACGCCGAGGGGAAACGCTTCGCCTGCGCTGGTCAGAAGAACCCCGGCGGTGGTTTCTCGACGGGCGTGCCGTGCATCGTCGTGTACGACCGCGCCTCGGGCGAACCGCTTCGCGAGATGGCGGTCGGCGGGAACGACGATGGCTTCGCCTACGACGCCGCGTTCCATCCGGCGGGTTTCGTGATGGGGACGAGTTGCGCGTTCCCCGGCAAGGGTCACGTGTGGTTCTGGCGACCCGAGGACGACAAGCCGTTCCACCAGGCGAACACGATCCCCAACGGCCGCTCGCTCAGTCCCCACCCCGATGGAAGGCGTCTGGCGCTGTGCGTCAGCCTCGCTCCCAACGCCAACGGTCGACAACTCGTCGACGGGAAGTATCCGGGGGGTTCGTCGAAAATCCACATCCTGACGTTTCCCGAGGTGGCCGCGTGATGCGGTCCGACCAACAGGCCCGAGAAGAGAAGCGCCCGTATCCGATGTCCCGTTTCCTGATCACCGCAGGGCCCACGCGCGAGTATCTCGACGGCGTGCGATTCCTCTCGAATGCCAGCAGTGGCCGCATGGGGATGGCGCTGGCCGAGGCGATTCTGGCAGCCGGTCACGCCGTGGACCTTGTCGTCGGTCCCGTGGAAGTCCCGGTCCCCGCCGGTTGCGAAGTCGCGCGGGTCGAGACGACCCGGCAGATGTACGACGCTACGCTCGCCCGGTTGGATCGTGCGGACGTGGTGATCGCGGCCGCCGCCGTGTGCGACTTCCGGCCCGCTGTTCCGCACGCGGGAAAACTCAAAAAGACGGGTGGGCGTCTGGTCCTCGAGTTCGTCGAAACCGAGGACATCCTCGCGGAGATTGGCCGACGGAAGGGGCACCGCTTCGTCCTGGGGTTCGCGTTGGAAGCCTCCGACGGCCCCGCGCACGCGCGGCGCAAGATGCGCGACAAGGGGTGCGACGCGATCGTTCTGAACGCACCCGCGGCGATCGGCGCCTCCGACACAACAGTCTCGGTACTGACAGCCGACGGCACTGGCGAGTGGTCGCTGACCGGTTCGAAGCAGGAGGCGGCGCGGCGGATCGTCGAGTGGGTGTTGTCGCACCGGCGCAAGGGGTCGTGACTCGACGTGCCGCGCGGCATCGTCGGTCGCAACTGCGCGGGAACCTGCCGCTCGCCGGACTCGGTTCGGGGGCGGGAACGGTTACCATCGCGTTCTGCGACTTCGTGCCGATCGTACTTGCCGTTGAATGTAATTCCCGGGGTGCCAAATGCGTTCTGACACGACCGGTTTCGACCGCCGCGGATGGTTGAACTTCTCCTCGCGCGGGCTGGGGGCGACCGCCGCGTGGGCACTGCTCGCGGGGGAGGGGGCTTCGGCGCGAGGAGACGAGGCCGCGCCCGTCCATCCACCGGCGCGGGCCAAGCGTGCGGTGCAAATCTCACTCGTGGGCGGGCTGTCGCACGTCGATTCGTTCGACCACAAGCCGGAACTCTCCGCCAGGCACGGTCGGTCGCTCGTCAGCGACAGCAAGCCGGACGTCTTCTTCGGTCAGGTGGGGTTGCTGCGCAAGCCGGACTGGGAGTTCCGGCAGCGCGGCGAAAGCGGTCTGTGGGTCTCGGAGTTGTTTCCGCACCTCGCCGCGCAGGCCGACCGCCTGACCGTGCTGCGGTCGATGGTCGCCGACTCGGCCAACCACACCCCCGCGCTGTTCGTCGAGAACAGCGGGTTCCAGTTCAACGGATACCCGGCTCTGGGGGGTTGGCTGTCGTACGGATTGGGCAGCCTCACGGACGACCTTCCGGCGTTCGTGGTGTTGCCGGATGGCCGCGGCGAACCGAACGGCGCGGCCTCGAACTGGACCAACGGATTCCTCCCCGCGCGGCATCAGGGTGTCGTGTTTCGGGGCGGTTCGTCCCCCGTGCGGGACTTGTTCCCGGCCCGCGCGATTTCGACGGAGCGGGACGCCGCCGGTCGCGAGTTCCTGGCCCGTTTGAATGCGCGACACCTTGACGAGCACGCCGGGGAAGCGGATCTCGCCGCGCGGATCCGCAGCCACGAATTGGCCGCCCGCATGCAGGTCGTCGTCCCCGAGGTCGCCAACCTCGCGGGGGAACCGGAACACGTCCAGAAGCTGTACGGCCTCGGCGAACCCGAAACGGACGACACCGGGCGGCGCTGCCTGCTCGCGCGGCGGCTCCTCGAACGAGGGGTGCGGTTCGTGCAGATTTATTCCGGCGGTCCGATCGCCGGCACACCCCGCACCAGTTGGGACGCGCACGAGAACGTGGTGGAAAACCACTCGGCGGAAGCGAAGCGGATCGACCGCCCCGTCGCCGCGCTGTTGGAGGACCTCTCGCGGCGGGGCATGCTCGAAGACACGCTGGTGCTGTTCACGACGGAGTTCGGTCGGACTCCGTTCACGCAGTCCGCCGCCGACAAGGTGGGGACCGGTCGCGATCACAACAAGTACGGGTTTTCGTGTTGGCTGGCCGGTGGGGGGCTGAAAGCGGGCACCGCCTTCGGCGCAACGGACGAGATCGGCTGGAAGGCGGTCGAACAGCCGATCCCGTGGCACGACTTCCACGCGACGGTCCTGCACGCGATGGGCCTCGACCACGAGCAACTCGTGTTCTACCACAACGGGATTCGGCGGCGCCTGACGAACGTGCACGGGCACGTGCGGACGGAGTGGCTGGGGTAGGGGGGCGCGCCGAAGCCGCCCGCGTCGAGCACTTGCATCAGGGGAGTTGGGTGATGGTTCCGTTTCGCGTCGCCGCGGCGCAAGTCCCCTCGCAGCGGGGAAACGTCGAGCGGAATGTCGCCACGCATCTCTCCGCCATCGAGGTGGCGGCCCGTCATGGGGTGTCTCTGTTGGTATTCCCCGAGCTTTCACTGACCGGCTACGAGCCGTCAATGGCTGCGGAATTTGCGATCGCCCCGAACGATCCGCGACTGGCACCGTTGGCCGAGTCAGCTCGTCGGCATCGCATGGAGATTGTGGTGGGAGCGCCGTTACGATCCGCCCCAGGAACGCAATTGTCCGCAGCCGAACGTCCCCCTAAACCGGCCCTCGGTGCGATCGCGTTCGGGCACTGCGACGAACCCCGCATCTATCGCAAGATGCATTTGGGGGGAGACGAACCCGAGTACTTCGAACCGGGCGACTCACCGCTGGTCGTGACGGTCGACAGGTGGAGCGTGGGACTCGCCATTTGCGCGGACAGTTCCAGCGCCGATCATCCGCGAACGTATGCGGAACGGGGGTGTGGCATCTACGCGGCGGGCGTGTTCCTCACCGCCGAATGGTTTGCGAGTGACACGCCGAGATTGGCGTCCCACGCCGCCCGACATCGGATGCTTGTCGTGATGGCCAACCACGGGGCGTCGACGGGCACCTACGCTTCGGTGGGGCGAAGCGCGGTCTGGAACCCCTCCGGTGTGATTCTGGCTTCGGCTCGCGGCGATGAAACCGCGCTCGTAATCGCCACCTGGGAAGAGTCCACGTGGAGCGGCGCGGTCGCGCTGGCTTAAGGGTGTCGATCCCCCCTCGAACGTTCGCGTTCGGGCTTCCCTTCGTGCTGAATTCTACGCGCGCCCGTTATCCGATACGCTCGGCTCTCGAACACGCCGCAGCACCCGCAGGAGCCTCCCCCCAATCGTGCCCGACACACCCGATCCCGACCTCATCAAGGTCACCGAGATTTTCCTGATTCCCAGCAGTTTCCTCGTTGCCGCGCTCGGTGCCGCCGACACCAACCTGCACCGGGCCGCCGTCTCCGTGCTCGGGCTGACGGTCAGCATCCTCTGGTGGATGTGCAGCCGCGAAGCGCTCGCCGAACTGCACCTGCAACGGTCGGAGTCCGGCACCGCAACCTACTCGCGCCGTATCCTCTGGCTCTACGGCCTGGCGGTGGTCTTCCTTGTGGGTTGGGTTCTCTCAACGGTCGTCCACTTCGCCCTGTGGCGCCAGCCCCTCGGTACCTGAGCGATCACTGCCAGGCGCTGGCGTTCGTTCGAGGCGTCCGCGAAGTGTCCGCCCCAAAAATCCCCTTCACCGTTCCCCCACCGCGTACAAAAACTTGTCCGACCGGATCAGCAACCGATCCCCATCGACCCCCATACTCGCGTTGAACTGCGACCGGTCCCCCAGGTCGTTCGTCGCCAATAACTCGAACTCGGGCTTCGCCGCGACGACGTACGTCCGCCCCTCGCGGTTCGTGTAGTACACGCGGTCCCCCGAGAGCAGCGCCGATGCGTAGATCTGCCCCGCCCGGTTGATCCGCTGCTCGTACACGATTTCGCCCGTCTCCGCTTTCGCGCAATAGGCGATGCCGAGGTTGTCGTGCATCCAATACAGGTGTCCGTCCTTGTACACGGGTGACGTGACGTTCGAGCCTTTCTTGCTCGTCCACAGCCGGTGCGACTTCGTGACATCCCCGCTCCCGCCGGTCCGCACCGCCAAGCCCGCGATGCCGCTCCGTCCGCCGAGGCTGTACACGACCCCCTCGTGCGCCACGATTCCCGGCACCATGTACCAGGTGATGTCGCTGTGGCACGTCCACAGGGAGTCCCCCGCCGCCGGATCGAACGCCAGAATTTTCCCCTGAATGGCCACGACCAGTTCCGCGCGACCTTCCGCCCCTGTCGCAATCACCGGCGTGTTCCACGCCTCTTTGATTCCGGGCGCCCGCCACCGTTCCTTGCCCGTCTTCCGGTCCAGCGCCACCAGCAACTCGCTCTCGACGCTCGCGTTGACAATCACGAGGTCCTTGTGAAACACCGGAGACGCGGCCGTCCCCCAACCGTGCGTCCGGTCGCCGACGCTCGCCTCCCACACCCGCTTCCCCGCGTGGTCGAACGCCACCACCCCGCTCTTCCCGAAGAAGCAAACGACTCCGTCCGCATCGGCCGCGGGAGTATTCGCCGCGAAGCCGTGGTCCCGAATGCGTTCCTCTTCCGGAAGCCGCGCCGGAACATCCTTCGTCCACACCGGCGCACCCGTTTTGCGGTTCAGGCAGATGAGGTGCCGCAAGAGCGTCTCGGGACTTCCGTCCGATTCTCCCGGCACGAGGTATCCCGTGTAGGCGGTCAGGTAGATGTGATCTCCGTACACCGCCGGACTGGAAGCGCCCGCCCCCGGCAGTTCCCGCTTCCACACGACGTTTTCGGTCGCACTCCATGTCAGCGGCAGTTGATCCGAGGCGGCCACACCTCGCCCCCCCGGCCCGCGAAACGTGCTCCATTCCGTTCCGTTCGCGCTTCGCGAGTTTGGATCCGCTCCTCGGACAATCCCCCCGGAGACGAATCCGACAGCCATTGCCGCCGCCGCACACCAGGTCCATCGTCTCGCACACTCAACCACATCGCGCATGATGACTCCCCGTCGCTGTGTGGAACGCGCACTTGGGCACCGGCCACGTTCGCTCCGATCATTCCGCGCGTCGACCCACCGACCGCGAGACTCGATCATATCGCAACGGCCGCGCCCGTGATTGGGCAGTCGCGGCAAGGGATCGCTGCGAAGGCGATAGCAGACGTGGGGATACCGCAGCCACACAGCAGGCGTTCAGGCCAAGGAGCGTCGGTCCGATCACACGCGGGACGGCACGATGCGGTATTCACCCGCGCGTGTCGAGCCGCGCGAATCGCCTTGTCGTCAGGCGAGGACCGATTCGGCCGCTTTCTCCGCGACGCGCGACCAGCGCTGCCAGCGGAAGTACGCCTCCTGGACCACGTCGACCAGTTCCTGGCGCGACACCGGCTTGGACAACACCTGCAAGGCTCCCCCTTGCATCGCGCGGGAGATGTCTCCCAAGTCCAGATGTCCGAACACCAACACCACCTGGGCCAACGGGTTGACCTCCCGCAACTGCTCCATCAGGTCGAGCGACTCGTGCGCGTCCCCCGACAGGTCGATCAGCACCAGATCCGTCTGCCGCGACCGCACTTCGTCCAGCGCTGCTTCGGCACCGGCGGCGAAGTCGACTTGCACCATGTTCCCGAACGCCAGTTCCAGGAGGCGCCGGTACAACAACTCGTTGACGACGTCGTCCGAAGCGACCAGCAGGCGCGGTCGGTTCAGTTCGACAGCGGCGGGGCGAAGGAGTTCCTCGGCGATCGCCATCCGTTGTCGAGCGTGTCGCATGAAGTGCGTGCGGCTGATCAGCCCGACGAGTTGACGGTCGCGCAGCACCGGCAATCGCCGCAGGCGTTGCTCGACGAACTGCCGCGACAAGGCCGCGACGGGGGTGTCCTCAGTCGTGCATTCGACGTCGCGAACCATGTGGTCGCCGACCCATTCCGACCGTAGTTCCGGTTCATACACGACCGGCAGCAGTTGGAAGTCGCTGATGAGTCCCACCAGCTCGCCGCTGGCCGAAACCACCGGCAGTGCGGTGATCCCGTGCTGGGTCATCAAGGTCACCGCCTGCCCGAGCGTCGTCTCGGGACGGATGGTGAGCACGGTGCGGGTCATCAAGTCGCCGACTGTCCACATGGTTCGACCTCGAGATTCACCGGGGTGGGATGAAGGGCTCGTTGCGTGCGACGCGGTCCGAACACGTGTCGTTGCGGCGGCGGAACGACTTCGGAATCGCGGCGGAGGGGGCGGATGCGCCCCGTGCCGAGGAACGGGCCGCGATGGGCTCCGGGATTTTCCTCGTCCAAACGGTAGCTCGCGGAACGGGACAATTTGTTCAAAGAGTTGCGGATATTGAGATCGTGCGATGCCCCGCGCGATACGACCGCTACGTTCGGCGGAACTGTCCGCGATTCTCCGGCCAACCGCTCCCGACGTGTCACACACGACCCCGCCGCAGCTCACGTAGCGGATGGAAAGAATCAGTGGGACAGGCTTCCAGCCTGTCGTGCCCTTCTTCAAAGGCCTGACGTTCCACGCGCGGCAGACATTCCGGAGCTTTGCTTCGGTCCAGACTCGGGCATGCGACGAGGTTCGCACTCCTCGCGTGGTCGTGTCGTTCAACGTCGGCACGCGGGTTGCATGCCCACCCGGACTCGGCGTCGTCCGTTCTGCCGCCCCCTTCGGAGCGGACCAAGCCCCGTGTCGGGCGGAGGAGTCGTCTCCCGCTGTCGTACGGTCTTGTCCCGCGCCGAACCCGTTGTTAAAACCCGAAAATCGCCGCGAACTCCGATCCACGGAGGGGGATCGTTCGCGGAGATGTCGCCGGGACCCCGTTCCCGCGACCCCGCCCCGTCGAGAAAGATCGAGGAGAGTCCGAAAATGCGTCCGATCGTTGCCTGGTCCGTGCTGTCCGTCCTGTTCGGTGTCGCCGTTGTCTCCGCCCCCTGGGGTGTCGATGCCGCCGAACCGAAGTGGACGACCAAGGACATCATGAAGAAGGGGCACACCCCCACAAAAACGTCCCTGGCCGCCAAGGTCATCAAGGGGGAAGCCACCCCCGAGGACAAGAAGCTCCTCCTGGAAATGTACGAATCGCTCGCCCTCAACATGCCGGCCAAGGGTGACGCCGAAAGCTGGAAAACGCTGACGACCGCCCTGGTCGATGCGGCCAAGGGTGTGATTGAAGCGAAGACCGAGAAGGACGATGAAGGGGCCCGTGAAAAGCTCAATCAGGCTGTCAATTGCGGCGCCTGTCACAAGTCCCACAAGTCCTGAGTGAAGCTGCCCCAACCCGCGTGAATTCGCGCCCCGTCGCCGGGTCCGTCCGGCTGCGGGGCGATTTCGTTGGTACTCGGCGTGGTCGCCCGCCCGCTGCGCTCTCCGGGCCGTCAGGGTCTTCGCTCGACCAAAACCGAGTTGGTCAACGGGCGGCTGGGGCTGGATCAATAGGAAGCCCCGGAGTGTCGGCAGCCTGCGAAGTTCCGGGGTTTCGCCCGGAGCGGCTCCAACCGCAGCCACCCCTTTCTTCACCCCGCGGCACGTTACCTCCTGCAATTCCTACAACGGCTGCAAGTTCTACAGAGACGTTGCGACCGTCGCGACCGGCCCGGTTTGTTGCGCGCCGCGGCTCGCGCTCCCTTGCCCCTTGGCACCGGCGAGGTAGGGAATTCGGTGGAATCGTTCGCCCTCGACACTCACCGTGCCGTCGTCGTTTCGAACGCGCCTGTCGCGGTTTCGATGCGCTGCTCGGTCGATGCGGCGTCCTTCCCGACCCCTCGGAACTGAAAATCCCCTTGCCGCTTCGCCACGGGAATCGTCCATGCCCAAGTCGTCCGTCGCCACCGCTCCCGTCCAGAATCGTCGCAGCCACCCCCGCTACACGGTCAGTCGCTCGTTTCGGTTGTCGCGGGTCAACGCGATGTTCGACGAAGTCTTCGCGGCTCAAGTGCTGGAAGCCGCGCCGCTCGGCATGCGTCTGCTGACCGAAGAGCCGGTCATTCCCGGCGAACTCGTCCGATTGGAATCGACCGACAGCCGCGGACCGGCGCTGATCGTCACCGCCGAAGTGCAATGGGTGTCGGTGGATGTCGATGGCTGGCGGGTCGGCTGCGAACTTCGCCGTGAACTGTCGCGCGACGAACTGCGGGCACTCCGCGCCGCCTCGAAATGACGCGGAGGGAGCGTACGTGGTCCGGTGTCCCGTTCCCGCGCCGTTGCGGAGCCGTGCCGCTTTGGTCAGACTCGGAATCCCCATTGACCCGCGTTGATGCGTAAGCGGTCGGTGGGAGTCCTTCCGTTTCACCGACCGGGCTCCATGAACAACTACTCGAAGTCCAGGGAACTGTTTGAACGTGCCACCCGCGTCCTGGCCGGCGGCGTTTCCAGCGAGTTCCGCAAATTCAACGCGCCGCACCCGCTGTTCTACACGCATGGCGCGGGGAGCCGTCTGTACGACATTGACGGCAACGAGTATCTCGACTTCACGCTCAGCCAAGGCCCGCTGATTCTCGGGCATTCGCACCCGCACGTGCTCCACCGCGTCGCGGAAGCCTCCGCCGCCGGCCAACTCTTCGCCGGACAACACCTCGAAGAGCTCGAGTTGGCCGAGCGCTTGAACCGCCTGATCCCCTGCGCCGAATTGATGCGATTCAGCCTGTCGGGGTCCGAGGCCGACCACTCGGCGTTCCGCTTGGCCCGAGCGGTCACGGGACGGCCGAAGTTCGTGCGGTTCGAGGGGCACTATCACGGCTGGCTGGACAACGTCAGCTTCGGCATCACTGGTCCGAACGAGGCCGCGCTCGGCCCGCGCGAACAGCCCACCCCGCTTCCGTGGACGAAGGGGCTCCCTCCGCACGCGATGGACGAGGCGATCGTCCTCCCCTGGAACGACCTGGCGCTCGTCGAGCGCGCGTTCCGCGAACACGGCGACGAGATCTGCGCCGTGATCACCGAACCGGTCATGTGCAACAACGGTTGCATTCCGCCGGAGCCCGGCTTTCTGGAAGGCCTGCGTAAGATCTGCACCGAGCGCGGCACCTTGCTGATCTTCGACGAAGTCATCACCGGCTTCCGCACGGGCCTGGGGGGCGCCCAAAAGTGGTTCGGGGTCACCCCCGACCTCGCCATCTTCGGCAAGGCGATGGCCAGCGGATACCCCATCAGCGTGCTGTGCGGCAAGCGGGAGTTCATGCGACACATTGCCGACGGTTCGGTGATCCACGCCGGAACGATGAACTCCTGCAACCCGTGCGTTGCGGCGGCCCTGGCCACGCTCGACATCCTCGAACGGGAGGATGTCGCCTCGCGGATCAAGGAATTGGGGCTGGTCCTGATGCAGGGACTGCGCGACGCGGCCCGCAGCGCCGGCAAGCCGCTGCTCGTGCAGGGATTGGGGCCGATGTTCCACGCCGGCTTCACGCCGCTGGAGAAAGTGACCGACCTGCGCGGAGTGCTCTCGTACGACAAGGGGCGCTACGGTGCGTTCGTCAACGGTATGCAGGAGCGGGGTATCCGTCTGATCGGCCGCGGCCTCTGGTACGTCTCGGGCGCGCACGTGCGCGCGGACATCGACCGGGCCATCGCGACGGCGGAGGAAGTTTTGAAAAGTGTTTGAGGGCGGACAGGTCGCCGAGTCGGTGGGTCACCGCGAGGGGCGGTCTGGCCTGTCAAAAC
>JBIKMW010000017.1:0-72365 GCA_044359065.1 Planctomycetales bacterium
ATTTCCGGGACGAGGAACGGGAAGCGCGACGCGTTTCGCACTTTCGACTCCCGAACATCGTAACTCGTCCCGTCGCCCGATTCCGTCACCGGGCGAACCAAGGTGCGGGAGCGCCCCGAAAACGCGCGAACGGGACGAACGACATTCCCACGGAGGGCGGTTTTCGGTATTCGTCCGTTCCGGGAAGAGGACTCCCGCGTCCGCGACCGGTTCGGTCGCGAACGTCGGTCGGCCGGTCACCGCTCGTCCCGTGCGAATCTCTTCAAGGAGGAAGAGCCGATGACGCCGCGTTTGCAATGCCGGGGATTGAAGAAGATTTACGGCAGCCGCACCGTCGTCAACGACGTGGGGTTCGAGGTCTATCCGGGTGAGATCGTCGGTTTGCTCGGCCCCAACGGCGCTGGAAAAACCACGAGTTTCCGCATGACCTGCGGCATGGCCATCCCGACGGCCGGTTCAGTCATGTTGGACGGTCAGGACGTGACCGACTGGCCCATGTATCGCCGTGCCCAACAGGGGATGGGCTACCTCGCCCAGGAGGCGAGCGTATTCGGCAAACTGACCGTCGAACAAAACATTCTCGCGATCCTCGAAATGCTGCATGTGGGCCGTGTCGAACGGCGACGCATGACAGACGAACTGCTGGATCAATTCGGCCTGACGCGGCTGCGAAAATCGTTCGCGGGGACGCTTTCCGGAGGGGAGCGCCGGCGTCTCGAAATCGCACGTTGCTTGGCCAGCGAACCGTCCCTCATCATGCTCGACGAACCGTTCACGGGGATCGACCCGGTGACGATTCACAGCATTCAAGACATTATCCGCGGCCTGCGCGATGCGGGCATTGCCATCCTCCTCACCGACCACCGGGAAATGGAAACGCTGACGATCACCGATCGCAGCTACATTATCTGCGCGGGGCGGGTGTTGGTGTCGGGCGACTCGGAAACGGTGCTCAACGACGAAGGTGCCCAGGAAGCGTACTTCGGCAAGCGCCGCTACCACGATGGTCTCCGCGACACGCTCTCCGGAGACGCGCGTCCGGCGGCCTGACCGGGACAAAATGGGTCCTCGCGGCAGTGTCCGGGGGCGAACCGGCGGAGAAATGCGCGGGAATCCGCCGAAGAATCTTGTCGCAACCACCGTCTCACGCACGCTCACGGCACGGGTCCGATCGCAGCGGCGGAGTGAATCCCACGGACGCAAGTATTTTCTGGACAGAGATTTGCGTTGCGTTCAGTGGCGTGTCCAGGCGTGCAACCTGTAGCGATTGCGCGGACGCGAGGGAGTTCCTGAAATTCCCTGAAGTTTGGGGGTCCGGAGACTTGACGAGACGGTTGACCCTGTTCCACAGCGTCCGTAATATGGGTTCCGCCAGCGGGTAGCACTCCGACGCTCCCGTTGCAAGCCTGCCGGAGCCGCCCCCAAAGGGTCACGCATGATGCGGCCAGGAGGTCCCCCTTGTCGGGCGAAGTGTTTTGCAATGTTGGTGCTGTCCCGCAAGAAAAACGAGAGCATTGTGATTGACGACCGGATCGTCATCACGGTGGTGGAAATCCGCGGCGACAAGGTGCGTTTGGGTATCCAAGCGCCCAAGGAAGTCCCTGTCCACCGCATGGAAGTTCACGACGCGATTCGCAATGAACAATCGAACGGCGAAGCCCCCGTGGTTCCGCAAGGCTGATCCGCAGGGATCGGCTGTTCGATCTGTCCGGCGAATGTTTCGCTCCGTGTTCCACCTGCTCGCGAACCTTTGGTTCCCACCGGTATTTCGACAACCGCCCGGTTTTTCGAGAGCCGCTCAGTGGGCCGGTCGCTCGTTTCCCGCGTGACACGGGTTTTCGTCGTTGAGGATGCGGTCAGCCGACCCAAAATGTGCCTGGAACTCTCGCGCTCCACGCCCGATGTTCCGACCGGGCTCGCCAAGCTGCAGGTGATCGGCGACAAGCTCGCTACGCCAGCAGTTCACGCACGGGGCGTGCGTCCTCCGGCAATAGCGCCACTGGACGGTCGTTGGCGTCCCTCACGAATTCGCGGGGGTCGATCCCGAGGTTGTGATAAATCGTCGCCAGAATGTCCCGGTAATGCACCGGCCGTTCGGCGGCGTATGCGGCGTCCTTGTCTGTCGAGCCGATCACCTTTCCGGTTCGCATTCCCCCGCCGGCCAGCAGCGCCGTTTGCACCGGCGCCCAATGGTCGCGCCCCGCGCCTGGGTTGATCTTCGGCGTGCGGCCGAACTCTCCCCACACCACCAGCGTCGTGTCCTTGTCCAGCCCCCGCTCCGACAAGTCCTCAACCAGCGCGGCGATGCCGGCGTCCACCGTCGGCAGATGCTGTTTGAGGTGGCTGAAGTTGTTCCCGTGCGTGTCCCAAAAACCGTACGCGACCGTGACCACCCGCACGCCCGCCTCCACCAGACGCCGCGCCGCCAACAATTGGTCGTTCCACAGCGGCGCCCCGTCCCCCAAATGCTTGGAGGAACCCATCGAGTACCGCTCGCGGATACGCGGATCTTCCTTGGCGACATCCAACGCGTCGACGACCCGCGACGATGTCAACACGTCGAAAGCGCGCCGATAGTTTTCCCCCACATTGCCAACGTTCCGCGCGTCGTGCGTTCGCTTCAGGGCATCCAATTGCGCGAGCAATTCGCGGCGACCGCCGAAACGCGATGTTTCGATGTACCGGAGTTTCATGCTGGCGATGTCTTCGCCGTCCGCGCGGACCTGATTGAAGGCACTCCCGAAGTACCCCGCCCCCGTGCTGTTGTAAGGACGGTGCTGCATTTTGGGGAACAGATCGACGAACGGCGGGGCGAGCGGATCGGTCGCACCCAACACGCGGGATACCGCCGAACCGAAGTTCGGGTACCCGGTCCGTTCGACCTCCCCCATCGTGTATCCGGTGAGGTTTTGAAAACTCGAATGCTCGTCCCGCTGACCAACGACGGAACGGACGAGTGTGCACCGATCCATCACCCCCGCCAGTTTCGGCAAGTGCTCGCACACATCGATCCCGGGAACGACGGTCGGAATCGGACGGAACTCGCCCCGGATCTCCTTGGGGGCGTCGGGCTTGAGATCGAACGTGTCCTGATGCGCCAGTCCGCCGGACAGGTACACCATGATGACCGACTTGTGCGTGCCGCCATTCGATGAATTCGACTCCGCCCGAAGCAGGTCCGGCAACGCCAATCCGCCAACGGCCATCCCGCCGACGCGCAGCATGGAGCGTCGGGTCAGTCCATCACAAAAAGAATTCGTGCGAGTCATTCAAGCCGCTCCTCCGCCGTGGTGGCCACACACTCGCCGTCCGAGCGTCTTCGCATCCACGCATGAATCATTATCGACGACATGCCCCACTCGACGCCAGCGGGGATCGCCCCCACGACACCCCGCGTTCGGCTTCCGCTTCGCCGTCGCGCGGGACTCGTTGTGCTTTCCGGGGGGGGCCGGCGGCCAACCGTCCGTCGCTTTGCGGACATCGCCCGCGGACTCTGGTAGACTAGTGGATCGTGCCGGGGCGGACCGGTCCCCCCTTGCGGCGGACTCGTCCGGTTCGGGATGTCGGACGGATCGCACGGGTTGCAGCGAGCGGGGATGTCATGCTCGACCATGAAGCGGCATTGGTCGCTTTCGTCAAATTGGCCGGTGTCGCCCAAAGCAAGCGACAGTGGTCGCAACGCGACAAATTCCTGCTACTTGCGGGCTTGGCGGCGGCTCGCGCGGGCCTGCGGGATGTCGCCTCGCGCTGTCGCGAGTTGGTCCTGCTGCACAACTCGATGCATTTGATCAAGAATTACGCCACGCTCGAGGCGGCTCTCGACGACGCCGACTTTCAGCCGTTCGTGGTGTTCCTGCAGCGGTTCTGTTCTTACGAACGGGCCGAGCACTATCTCACGCAACTCAACATCGCCCCCGGCCTCCCCACGCGCAACGGGCATTTGGGGGCGGCCAACTACGCGCTGCTGCTGCTGAGCAAGGCCGACCTGGAGGCGGGCACGCATTGAGCGCAGCGCGAGCTTGAGGGGTTCCCCTGGGTTCCCGCACTCTCAATCCGCCAGCGCCGGTTCGTCGCTCTTCATCGCGTCCCAATCGTCCAACGTCAGCAGCACCTCGCGGGCCTGCGAGCCGTTGTAGTCCCCGACGATCCCGTCCTCGGCCATGTAGTCGATCAGCCGCGCCGCCCGGCCGTAGCCGATCCCCATCGCCCGCTGCAACAGCGACGTGCTGCCGCGGCGCTCGCGCAGCACGATCTCGATCGCCTGCTCGTACAGTTCGTCGCGGGCGCGAATCGCCTCGATCCCCCCCTTGCCGCCGCCGTTCGCGGGGTTCGTCGCCGTCTTCAGTTGCGACAGTTCTTTGCTGTATTGCGGCGGGCGGTCGGCGAAGAACTCGATCACACGCATCACTTCCTCGTCGGAGACGTACGTCCCCTGCGCGCGGCTGATGTTGCTGGTGCCGGGGGCGAGGTACAGCATGTCGCCGTTCCCCAACAGCTTGTCGGCTCCCATTTCGTCGAGAACGACGCGGCTGTCGGTGCGGCTGGCCACCTGGAACGCGATCCGCGCCGGCAGGTTCGACTTGATCAAACCCGTGATGACGTCGACCGTCGGCTTCTGCGTCGCCAACACAAGGTGAATGCCGACCGCGCGGGACTTCTGCGCCAGGCGGATGATGTGTCCCTCGACCTCCTTGCCGCTGGTCATGATCAGGTCGGCGAACTCGTCCGCGATGATCACGATGTACGGCATGTGGTCGGGAACGTCGTCCGCCTCGTCCCCGTCGTCGAGCAGTCCGAGCCGGCGGAAGCGTTCCTCGCGCGAAAGCTGGTTGTAACTGTCGAGGTGACGGACCTGGCAGCGGGCCAACAGGTCGTACCGCTCCTCCATTTTGTCGACGGCCCAACCCAGCACCGCCTCCGCCTTCTTCATGTCGGTGATGACCGGGTGCATCAGGTGCGGCACGCGCATGTAGGGGCTGAGTTCGACCATTTTCGGGTCGATCATCAGCAGCTTCACGTCTTCGGGTCGGCGGCTCATGAGGATCGACAGGATCAACGTGTTGAGACACACGCTCTTGCCGGTCCCGGTCCGCCCGGCGATCAACAGGTGGGGCATCTTCGTCATGTCGACGACCATCGGCTGCCCGCCGACATCCTTCCCCAGAAACAGCGGAATCCGCAGTTTCGCCGCCTGCTCCGCTGACGACGCGATCAATTCCTTGAGGCGGACCATCACGCGGCGGTCGTTGGGAACCTCGACACCAACCGTGTTGCGCCCCGGAATGGGGGCGACCACACGCACGCTCGGCACGCGCAGCGCGATGGCCAGGTCGTCCCCCAGCGCGGTGACTTTCGACAGCCGCAGTCCCGCCTCGAGTTCCAGTTCAAACTGCGTGATAACCGGTCCCGTGTCGATCTCGACGACTTTCACGTTCAGGCCGAATTCCTGGAAGGTTCGTTCCAGAATCGTCGCCGAACCGCGGGCTTTGTCGGCAAGGTACTCGTACGGAAAATCCTCCGCCTCTTCGAGCAGGTCGAGCCCCGGCAGCGTCGATGGTTCCAACGACGGCCGTGGCACGCCCCCCGCACGGACGTTGACGGGCCGCAGGGGGACCGGCGCCGGCTCGACGGGGGGAGCGACCGGCGGGGCATTCACTCCGATGGCGCGGGCCACGTTGGAGATCACCGTGCGCAGCGAGGAATCCGGCCGCACTTCTTCGTGCGCCAGCGGCATGGTCGAAACGGCCCGCGGAGCGGGACGGGGTTCGGTCGGCGGGGGGGGAGCCGGCTGACGAATCACCGGTCCCTCGTCCGCGTCCACTGTCAATGGATCGAGCGCACGCTCCGGCTCGGTCGACGACTCCCGACCGAAGCCCAGGCGATTCACCAGGGCCATCGGAAACGTCAGCACCACCGCCGCCGCGTGGAACATCAGATAGTCGGTAGTTAGCAGCATCCCCGACGTGAAACAACAGGCGAGCAGCAGTCCGACGCCAGCGGGATGGACCCGGTCGGTCAACAGCGCCTGACCCCACGCCCCGACGTAACCTCCCACCCCCACGACGGGGCCGTGCCACGGGCCCCACCAAACGATCCGCGCCGCCGTGCCGATTGTAACGAGCAGCAACAGCATGCCGAATGTGCGGGTCAGGGGATCGGGGTATCCCTTGCGGGCGAACAACCGCGCGTCGAGCACCACCACCGCCAACAGCAGCGCATACGCCGAAATACCCAATAGCGACAACAACCCGTCGGCGGCGATGGCACCGGCAACTCCGGCGGCATTTGAGACGTTCGTGTTCGCAGGGTACACGCGACTGCCGGGCGGGTCGGCGGGGTCGTACGTGAACAGCGACAGCCCCAAAAAGACCGCCACGGCGAGCATCGCCAGTGCAAGCAGGTCGGTTTGGATTCTGTGACGCATGGGTGTGGAAACCAAAGGCACGACACTGACATCACACGGGGAATCGCACCCGTCCCTCGGGCCGGCGATCCCTTGCGGGACGAAACCCGCGAGGCTTTCCCGCGACAAACCCCTCCAACCGTGTCCAATCCTTACCACGCCGATCTGGACCAAGCCGCGCGCGACGACCCGTATCCAGTAGTTTCGGCATACGGCGGGGGGGGGCCGGCGGTCCGGTCGGGCGTCACCCTCAAGGTTTACGCAGCCGGTTTCGAGTGCAAATTCCGGTGGATCTGTTCGACGTCAGTGCGAAAATGGTCCCCCGTGAGCGTCGAACGACCGCGGCGGGTGATATCCAACACAGCCGGGACAACCGGCAACAACCGCTGTCGGACAGCCTCTGGCGGTGACTTGCCGACTCGGTTTAGGATGGGGGCATGGATGGGCGCGGGCGGGGTTTCCGCCAGGTGCCGGGAACGCAGGCAGATGTATGGGGAGTCTTCGCGGATGGCCAAGAAACTGATTTTCGGCTCGATGGGTGTGGCGGGGTTCGTGGCCTTGCTCGCGGTGCTGGACATGGCCCTCAAGGTTCCGTTCGGCGGCGCGAACATCGTGTTCAACGTCCTGTTCCTCGTCGCCAGCGCCACCGTGCTGTACCTCGGCTGGGAGACGTTGCGCGAAAGCCAATAACCGCGCGGCCCGCAAGGGGGCTGCGAACCGTGTGCACACGGTTGGCGACGGCGGCAAATCGTGGTATCTCCCGTGTGTCCCCCGCGCGGCGCTCACAGGAAGCCGATGGCCGGGCGGGGGGCTTGTTTCCCAACCACCCCGCCCCGACGCCGGACACGAACATGGATGCCGCCAAGTACCGCTACACGCAATCCCACGAATGGGCGTCCATCGAGGGAGCGATCGCGACCGTCGGCATCTCGGACTTCGCCGTCCGCACCCTGACCGACCTCGTGTACCTCGAACTTCCGAAGATCGGACGCTCGCTCAAAGTCGGCGATACGTTCGGCGTTGTCGAAAGCGTCAAGGCCGCCAGCGACCTGTTCAGCCCCGTCGCCGGGGAAGTGGTCGAAGTCAACACACCGCTCGCCAGTGATTTGGCCGTCCTTTCGGAAGACCCCCAGGGACGCGGCTGGCTGATGAAGGTCAAGCTGTCCGACCCGGCCTCCGTCGCGAGCCTCATGGACCAGGCCGCCTACGACAAGCACTGCGCATCCGAAGCCCACTGATTTGGCCAAAGCTTCGTGGCGGAAAAAGCAAGACGGCGGAAAGTGCAAGACTTTCCGCCGATCTTGAACAACCCCGCGCCTGCGGCGGTCAACCCGTGCGTTGCGACGCACCGGTCCACTACGGCAGCGTGAAGCTCGCGTTCTGACGCGTTTCCGCAGACAGGATCAGCCCCGCGTCGCCGTCTCCCTGATCGAGCTTCAGCAGGATCAGGTTCTTGCCCGCCTTTAGGTTCACGGACACCTTGTCCTGACCCGGTGCGAGCGCCCGTGTCACCGCGTTGTCGTGGACTTTCGTCCCGTTGACCCACACCTGAATGCCGTCGTCCGAGCCGACTTTCAGAGTGGCCGCTTGCTCCGCGTTCGATTGCAGGTTCACCGCGAAGTAGTAGATCACACGGTCGGCAGGTTGCTTCAGCTTCCCGGCCAGTTCACGCAGCGAGACCTGCGGCACGCCGTTCACGATCTTCGTCTCGGCGGTTTTCCACGAGAGGTCCGCCTTGCCGACCCCCTGCAATGTCTTCGCGAAATCGATCTCACCGGCCTTCTCTTCGAGGCCGAAATCCTTCCCGCGCTGATAGTTGAACGCACCGATCACCCGGAACGCCGAGGCGTACACCTCGGTTTCCTGCAGGCTGGCCATGAAGTCGAGCAGGTCGGCCGCGTCCTGCGCGGTGACGTTCTTCAGGATCAGTTCGGGCATCAGCGATTTGGTCTGCTTGACCATCTCTTCGATCTTGTCGCGCGGGATCGAGACGAGCTGGTTCTCGATCGTCTTGAGAACCACCCGCTCGGCGGACTCCTCGTGCAGGAATCCGGCGAAGACCTTTCCTTCGTCGGTTTCGACGACGTAGGGAACGTACTCGGGGGCCATCCCCTTGCTGGGGTCCATGATCGCTTCCAGCAGCGCCGCCCGCTCGAACTTGCGTCCGACCTGGCTGAGGTCGGGGCCGATGTCCCCCCCTTGACCCTTCACGCGGTGACACTTGTTGCAGGCCGCCGCACCACTCCGCAGGAACACCGCCTCGCCCCGCTTGAGGTCTCCCTTGAGGGCCAGGATGTCTTCGGCCTTGAACGCTTGTCCCAGCGTTTTCGGACGCATGCTCTCGGGGATGTACTTCTCGAACAGGATCCGCACGTTCACGTCGGGGTGCTCAACCGCGGCCGCGACCGCGCGCTCACCGAGCGCCTTGTCGAGCTTCTTCGTATCGAGCATGCGGAGCACGAACACCGCCCCGTCGCTCGACTGCATCATGCCGTCAATGATCCGCTGCTTGAGGGCCGCATCGCGCTTGGGTTGCGTGAGCAATTCGCCCAGCGCGACCGACTCGCGCTGCAGAATCAATCCCTTGAGGGCCGCTTCCCGGACCCCCGCGTCGTTCGAGTCGACCAGTTTCGAGATCGACTTGCCTGAACCGGCCAGTCCGAGACTGCTCGCGGTTCCCACAGCGGCGATCTGCACGGGAGCGGGGGCTTTCGCATCCGTCAGCAAACCGTTCACTGCCTCGGCGAGGTCGGTCAAACCCGCTTCCGTCACCACCGCCAGCGCCGCCGGAGCGAGGTCGTAGTTGACAAGCGCCACCTTCACACCGGCCAGCACCTTCGCGTCCTTCTTGAGCGTGCTCCAGCTTCCCGACAGGTTGCGTCGCAGCGCGTCGAGCACCAGCAACTTCACGTCGTTCCCGGCCTTGGTCGACAACACTTCCGCGAGGCTCTTTCCCGCATCGGGGGTGCTCACCGCCGACAGCGCTGCGAGCAAGGCCGTTCGCGATTCCGCCGACAGGTCGGACTGCGCGAGTCGCGCGCTCAGGAACTGTGTGGCGTCTTCCGGCTTGAGGATCCGCACGATGTTCACCAAACGCGGATCGACCTTCGTGCCGGGGGCATCGACGACCGCCTTGAACACGTCTCCTTCGCGACCACGACTGGCGATGGCCAGCGTCTCCAGCAGATACCGGTCGGAACCGTCATACCGTTTATAGGCGTCGATCACGGCGGCTGTCGCCGACTGCGACGTGATCTTGCCCAGTCCGAGCAGCGTCTCCTTGAACACTTCCCCATCCTTGTCGGTCACCATCGACAGCAGGTCCGCTTCCGACTCCGCTCCGTGACGCCGCACGATGCGGACCGCCAACGCCCGGAAGGCCGGGTCGGTCGACTTGAGTTGTTTGCGGACCACGTCCCGTCCCGCGCCGCCGATCCGGTCGAGCAGCCACAAGGCCCGCGCCTTCAGGTTGCGGTCTTCGCCATCGACCAGCTTCGTCAAAGCCGGAATCGCCGCCGCTCCCGACTCGAGCAGTCGTTCGCGCGCCAGGAACGTCGTCGCATGGTTGGGACTGGCGAGCGCGACCAGCGCGTCTTCATCCGTCTTGTAGGGACCCGGCTTTTCCTTGCGCGACAGCTTCGTCCCCTTGGGGGTCACCTTGTAGATGCGGCCCCGCGTGGGGTCGTTGTACGCGTGTCCGCCCACGCCTCCGTCGTACCAGTCGGTGACGAACAGCGAGCCATCCGGCGCGACGCACGGGTCGATCGGGCGATAGTAGTTGTCGCTAGCCGTCAGGATGTTCTCCATCCCGGCGGAATAGCCAACCCCCTCGGTCCGCTTCGGCGAGTACAGCCGCACTTCGCGTGGTCCCGAGTCGCAGTGGATCAACTGGTTCGCGAACTTCGGCCCGAAGGCGTTCCCTTCGTAGAACGTCATCCCGCACGGCGAACCGAACCCGGTGATGAGCGTGTACGGCACGAAGCCCGGTTTGTCCGCCCGCCAGTGGTGGATCGGGTCAAAACTGCCGTCCGGGTTGCGAATCATCTCCGGACCACCGAACCAGCCGTAGTTCCCCCCTTCGAGAATCCAGCAGATGCGAACGCTCTTCAGACCGTCGTTGTCGTTGTCGCTGCACCACACGTTGCCGAACGAATCGACCGCCAGTTCGACCGGGTTGCGGAAGTTGACCGCGAAGTCCTCCAGCCCCGTCCCGTCCCCTTCGCAGCGGATCATCGCCCCCCACTTGAACGCGATGTGGCGACCGTCCGGACCGGTCACGTCGTACGACGTGTCCCCCATCGTCATGTACAGCTTGTGGTCGGGACCGAACACCTGGCTGTGCAGACCGTGGTCGTGATTACCGCCGCCAAAACCCTTCAGCAGCGACACGCGCGAACCATCGGGAACGAGGTCGCGGTCCTTGTCTTCGTAGACCCACAGGTTGGGGGATTCGGGGACGTAGATCTTGCCACCGGCGACACACACCCCCATCGCCGCGTTCAGGTCGGACGCGAACACCGTCATCTTGTCAGCGACGCCGTCGCCGTCGGTGTCTTCGAGCACCTTGATCTTGTTATCGGGGGGATTGCTCACGTTGCGGCGGTAGTTGACCCCTTCAGTGACCCACACGCGGCCATACGTGTCGACATCCATCGCGATCGGGTTGACGATCATCGGCTCCGACGCGAACACCTTGACCTCCAGCCCTTCGGCGGGAGTCAGCGTCTGGATCGATTCTTCTGGAGTCTTCTGGGCTAAGGCTGGTGCTGTCCACAGCATCGCCCACAGCGCCGCAGTCGCGACCCCTCGTGCGGTGTTCCCGAACAGAGCATCGATTCCCGGATGTTTCGCGCGGCGCATGCGGACAACTCCCTCGGCAACATCATTGAAGAAAACGAATCGCAGAACACCACCGATCGAATCCCGCCGTCTCAACGACCAGCGGGAGCCGGATGCGACATCGACGATCCGTGGATCAAACCATCAAGATCCGAACACGCGTGAAATTCTTGGGGACCGCGCCAAGGATTGCAACCGCGCCGTCGACTTCGATGGCGCGAATGGAATCGCGACATCACGGAACGCGTCCCGCCTCACTTCCCCTGTTTGACGAACTCCTCGCGGCTGAGCTCGCCGTCGCCATCACGGTCGAAAGACTTGAAGCGCGCCGGGGCCTTGTCCGGATCGGGCTGATTCGCGAGGAATTCTTCCCTGGTGAGTTTGCCATCCGAGTCCGCGTCCTTGCGGGTGAAAAGCTTCGCGCGATCCTGCTTGGCAGGGCTTTCGGATTTCGACGCCGGCTTTGATTCGGCCTTCGTGGCGGGCGAATTCCATTGCGGTTTCGCCTCCGGATGGCGGGCGAGGAACTCTCGCAGTTTGGCGACCGTCTCGGGTTGCTCGACGGCCAGGTTCTTCCGTTCGAGCGGATCGGTCTCGTAGTCGTACAGTTCCCATTCCGCGGAATCCGCCGGCGCTCCGATCCTCTTCCATTCGACCAACCGATACCGCTCGGTCCGAATGGCCCGCCCCAACACATTTCCCTTTCCGGGTGCGTTCCGAGGATAGACGTGGATCGCGTGGTCCCGCGTCGGGGCCGACGGATCGCGCAGACTGGCCGCGACGCTCTTGCCGTCCAAACCGTCCGGGGCGGTCAGCCCCGCTAACTCGCACAGGGTCGGGTAGATGTCGGCGGTTTCGACCAGGCCGGAGCAGACGCCCCCTTCGACCGCTCCCGGCGCCGCCACCAACAAGGGGATCCGCGTTGCTTGCTCGTAGTTCGTGTGTTTGCACCACATTCCGTGGTCACCCAAATGCCAGCCGTGATCGCCCCACAGCACGACGATCGTGTTCTCCGCCAAACCCAATTCTCGCAGCACACTCAACACGCGGCCGATCTGCGCGTCGGTGTAACTGGTGGCCGCGTAGTAGCCGTGGACGAGCGTCCGCTGCAATTCGTCGGTCAAGGCGCCCCGATCGGGAATGTCCCGATAGTTCCGCAATTCGCCGCTCGACTGCGAAGCGTAGGCGGGGGCTCCCGTCGGCGACTCGCGGTACTCGGCCAACGTCAATTTGGCGGGATCGTACAGGTCCCAATACTTCTTCGGCGCGACGAAGGGGAGGTGAGGCTTCACGAATCCCAACGCCACGAAGAACGGCACCGAACGCTCCTTCGCCGCGCGCAGACGGACGATGGCTTCATCTGCCATCGCTCCGTCCGGGTAGGCGTTGTCCGGAACATCGGCGCTCTCGTACGCCGCCCCCTTGGGAAGGTCCTTCCCCGACTGATTGGCGAACAGCGCTTCCTCCCGTGTCAGGCCCGATTTGGCTTTGCTTTTCGCGGCCCCGTACGCCACCACGTTGCCCCGCAGATGCGGCACGCTCCAGGATGCGGGGTCCTCTGTGTTGCCGTGACCGACGTGAAAAATCTTTCCCAACGCTTCCGTGCGCCAACCGGCCTGCTGGAAGTGCTGTGGCAGCGTGACGGCATCGGGACGCGATTTGCGGAAGTTCGTCCCCAGGTCGTAGATGCCCAGTGTCTGAGGCCGCAACCCCGTCAATAACGCATTGCGTGACGGAGAACAGACCGCCTGATTGCAGTACGCGCGGTCGAACCGCACGGACCTTTTGGCGAACGCGTCCAGATGGGGCGTTTTGGCGTGTTTGTCGCCGTAACAGCCGAGTGCGGGCTTGAGATCATCCACGCAGATGAGCAGTACATTGGGCTTGGCAGCGCTGGCGGAGTCGCACATCGCCAGCGCGGTCCATGCGATGGCGACGGCAAAAGCAACAGCCCTGCCAACGGTTCGTTTCACGGCCACGACAGATCCCCAGCGCACAGGGAGTGGAACAGAGCGATTCCCGAGGGGGGAAGAACCCGCCCGGCGACACGGGGAGTGTCTCGCAGGTACGGTGGAGGAACAACCGACCTCAGAAGAATCGATTCGGCGGTTGGGCTTCGGGGAACTCCCCCTCCAAGCTCCGCCAGCGGTATAGCACGACCAACGAGGTCGCGATTCGTTTGCAGACGGTTGCGCGGTCTTGTTTCCCGGAAGCGTTCCGTCGTTGGCTGAATCATGCCGATGCAGCCGGAGCCTGTTGCTCCGTCTGATCGCGGGCCACACGAGGACCTGGTTCAAGCAAACACGAGTGAACGCAGGAGCGTCGTCGCCGATGCGACGGTGAGAACGGGCCTCGCGCCCGCTCACGTCACGCATGATTTTGCGGACGCTTGGCTCCACTTCCTTGGCTGTGTGGGGCGTGGACGCGGGATGCATCCCTGTAACACGACGAGGAGGCCGAGTTGGTTCCAACGTCGGTATTGAGCGAGGCGACCCGCGTCGGCGAGACATTGATGACGAAGAGGTACGCTTCGCCCAAGGCTGTCCTCCCGCTTCCGGACGGCCACGCTGCCATCGAGCACCGCGTTCCATGCAACGAGTTGGCGATGTGCCTGCTCTCCGCACCATCAGTTGCGGTCAACACGATCTTCGCCCGTAGCGCCAGTCGAGACCGCGTGCTACGGGCACGCGACCCATTCGTCAGATTCGTCCGCGACGCCACCGAAAAGACACCCGCTCAACCCAACAACGCGTCGATCGGTTCGCCGTCGACGGCTCGCAGCGGGCGGCCTTCAAGGTCGTGGATTTCTCGCGACGGGTCGAGTCCACAGGCGCGGCAGATCGTGGCCAGATAGTCCCCGGGCGTCACCGGGTTTTCCTTCACGTAGGCGGCTTCCTTGTCGCTGGCGCCATACACCGCGCCGCCATGCACGCCCCCACCCGCCAACACCGCCGAGTAGCAGTGCGGCCAGTGGTCCCGACCGTTGACGCCGTTGATCTTCGGCGTGCGTCCGAATTCGCCCGCGCAGGCGACCAGCGTTTCGTCGAGCAGGCCCCGTGCGGAGAGGTCCGCCAACAAGGCCGAAAAGGCCCGGTCGAACGCCGGGAGGCAATATGGGGCCGTCAACATGCCGTAGCCAGTTTCGCCGTGCTCGAGGTCGTTGAGTCCCCCGTGGGTGTCCCACACGTTGTAGACCTTCGCCTTCGGCGTGATGAACATCCAGTTGACCGACACGATCCGCACGCCCGCCTCGACCAGCCGCCGGGCGGTGAGAAAACTCTCGCCGTACTCGTTTCGTCCGTAGCGGTCGCGGGTGGCGTCGGACTCGAGATCGACACGCAGGGCGTCGCGCACGGACGAGGCCTGGATTAGACGGTACGCCGCCTCTTCCGCCGATCCGTATGCGGAGATCGCATGGCCGCGTTGCGCGGCACGATCCTGATCTTCCAACATCCGCACCAAGCCGCGGCGGGCGCGCAGCCGTGCCGCAGACACGTCGTCCGGGGGGGCCAGCGGCAACGCCGACAGGGAAGCGTTGGGGCGCGGCCCCGTCTCCACATGGTTGAAGACTTCGCCCAGCTCGATCGATTCGTGGGCCGCTCCCAGGAAACCGGCCCCCGTCCCGGCGTAGCGGACGCCGTCGTGCGCGATGGGCCGGGGGATGGCGACGCTCGCCGGAAAATCCGACGGTTCGCGGAGATGCGAAAACAGCGAACCGATCCCCGGAAAGTCGGTGCGCAGCCGACCGTTCGCCGGAAACGTGCGCGGAGGGACCATCGAACGTCCCGTCAACGCTTGATGCACGGACGTTTGGTGGTCGGTCCACGTGTGCCGCAACGACCGGACGATCGCCAGCTTGTCGGCCTCGGCGGCGACGAGCGGCAAGCGTTCACCCAGAAACAAACCGGGAACCGTCGTTGAGATCGGTGCGAACGGGCTGCGGATGCCCGCGGGAGCATCCGGCTTCATGTCCCACATGTCTTGTTGGGGCTGACCACCCCACATAAACAAGAAGATGCAAGAACGTGCCTTCGGCGCTGGACCGCGCGACACTCGGGACGCCTCCGCGGCTCCGCAACGCTCCGCCCGCAGTAGATCGGAGAGGGCGAGCGCCCCGCCAGCGGCGGATCCCAGGCCGAGCATCGCATCCCGTCGGTGAAGCATCGCTCGATCTCCTTGGCGGAAGCTTCGTTCGCCGGCGGTCAGCCGGGCCAAACGCGTCGTCACCCCATCTCGACCTCGGCCGGCGCAACCACACGCGCCGCCGAACCACTTCCCGCCCACGCGGGGACCTCGCACTTCGTCGCTTTCCAACCGGGATGCACGAGCCTTCCCCGGAATGGCGGGGTGCCGCCGACCTTCCCAACCAGACGATACTCGTCCGACTCCCCAGCCACCTCCAGCGAACTCCCCTCCGCCGCATCGACAAGCGGACGCACCGCAAACATCCGCTCCAACACCTTGCTGCAATCACGATGGATGTCGCGCACCGCCGCGCCGACCTGGGCATCGGCATAGTCGGTGATCGGCTCCAGCAGGAAATCGACCAATCGGGCCTCTCGCTGCAGCGCGGCCAACAGCGTGAGGGCCTCGCTGCGAGCGGGAGGTTTGGGAGCCGTCGGGGGGATTTTTGTTGGGGCCGGGCCGGGAGCCGGGTCCGGCGGAGGTGCTATGGCGGGGGCTTCATCCCGCAGCGCGCGTGCCACTCGCTCCGCCACGCCCGCGCGGAAGAGCGACTGAAAGAAGGCTCCGAAGGCGGTTCCCAAACGACTCATGTCTCAAGGCTCGAAAGGAGTACGGGCGAATCGTCGCCGAAAGGGTCTGGCGAAGCCGCCGTCATTGCGTGTTGGAAACCGGCTCGGACTCCGACGAATGGGTCAACCGGCTCCCTCTTTCCCTCGCGATTGCAACGCCTCCAGGCGTTGCACGCAATCGCGGAAGCCGTAGTCGACCTCGATCACCTTTTGATACTCCTCTTCGGCGACGGCCAGGTCCTTCATCTCCTCGGCCAATCGACCGAGCGAATAATGCACGTCCTTGAAGGCATCGGGCTTGTCTTCGAAGTCGACCTCGGCGACCGCCGACTCGAATTGCCGTCGCGCCAACGGGATTTTTCCGTCGTAGGCGAAGCACTTCCCCAGCGAGATCATCGACTCCGCCTTGATCCGCGTGTCGCCTCGGGATTGTTGGAACAGGGGAATCGCATCCTTCCAGTTCTTCACCCGCATGTAGCGCATGCCCAGCTCGTACTTGACCTTCATGTCGGACGGATACCGCTCGACCCGTGTCTTGAAGACTTCCATCTCGCGGCGGAGCAATTCGCCCGCCAGCTTCGCCGCCGCCTGTTTGTGCTCGTCCGCCCCAGATTGCGCGGCGTCGCTCTTGGCTTTGGCCAGGTCCCCCCGCATCCGCTCGAGTTGCACGTCCTCGATCAGTTCGCGGATGGTGAGGTCCTTGCCACCGGTCTTTTCGAAAGCGAGCGAGAGCTGCTCTTCGGCTTCCGGAAGTTTCCCGTCGCGGCGGTAGAACTCCGCCAGTTTGAGGTAGTTGTCCTTGTTTTCGGGGTCCTTGCGAATCGCCCGTTGCATGTCCGCTTCCTGGGACATCCCCGGTCCGTCGGCATCCCGGGCGTTGACGGCGCCGGAGGTCGTCGAGATCTGGCGCGTGGTCCCGGCGGTCTCGTAGCCACCTCGGTCGAGCACCTTTCTCGTGGACAGTTCCTGCACCATTGTCCGGGCTTGTGCGTTGAGCGGTTCGGCCTTTTGCACCCGTTGCCAGCAGGCCGTGGCGCGGTCGTACTCACCCTTTTCCGCGAGCACCCCCCCGAGCAACTTGTTGACGTCAACGTTCGACGTGTCGAGCTTGAGCGCCTCTTCCAGCATGAACACCGCGACGTCGTCGTGTTCCATGTTGATGGCTGCTTCCCCCAGCCCCGTCAGCATGGTGATGTCCCAGGGATTGACCATCAGCCCTTCTTCGCAGGCCGCCTTGATCCCCTTCCAGTCGCCGCTCATTTGCGCTTTTTTGAGCTTGCCGCGCGGTCCCATCATTTTCATGCCGGCCATCGACGCGCCGCGACCGTTGTCCCCGTACTTTTTCCGCGCGGTGGCCAACAGGCTTTGCCGATACGCGAGGTTGTGCGGCACCAGCTCGCACGCCTTGGCGTACATCTGCAGGGCGTAATCCCAATTCTCCTTGGGGATCGCCTCGTTTCCTTTTTTCCAGCAATCGTTGGCGATCCGCACCAGGCGGGGATCGACATCGGAGGCATCGTCCCCTCCCGGATTGATGGCGAGGCCGGTGGAACTCATGGCGTGCGACTCGTCTCGTAAGGGACTGCGATTCCGCGCCACGACCGACCGGACCGTCTCCCTTCGAGGAAACGTAACCGGCCCCGACGCGGCGGCGGAGCGGGAAATCTCGATGAAATCGGTTTGAACAGGTGGGACGCACCGACTCTCTTAGACTATCCGAAACGTCGATCCCCGTCAGTCGTCGATTCCCGTCCGCTCTCCGAAAAACGGGACGACGGCGGTTTGCGCGGCCACGGAAGCGGCACGCCTCCGAATCCGCCGCGGGCCGGTGCCAACGTGTTTTCCAGCCCCATCCTCTCGGATAGGAAGCAATTCACGCGTGGGACCGAGCCGGTTAGTCCGTGGAATCGCCGCTCCGGAGTTGCCGAAATGACGGTGGTGGAAGAGGCGTCCCAAACGGCGGTCGACCGCATGACACCGGCGGAGAAGATCGCGCGGATGGTTGAGTTGAACCAGTGGGCGCTGTGGAACATCGAGCGGTGCATTCGAGAGACCGAGGGGCCTCTGCCGCCGGAGATCATGAAGTGGCGAGTCGCGCTGTGGATCCACGGGCGGGACCCGGAAAGCCGACGGCTGATCGAGGAGCACCTCGCCCATGTACAGCTTGGGTGAGGTGCGGGACGGCGTGACGCGTCTCGCCGAGATTCTTCGCGACTGCGAGGTCCAGTACCTGTTGACCGGCAGAACCGCGCACAATCCTGGACGAAGGTCGGGCGAGATCCGACGAATCGGAAGAGCGGCCCCCTTGCCAGCCAGCCGCGCCCCTCAAGCCGCCTTCAGCCCCATCCGGTACGTCTTCCGGTATCCCTGCGTCAGGTTCACGAGGTTGACCTCGATATTCCCGTCCGCGTCGCAGCAGTACCGCTCCTCGACCTCCTCGTTCCCCTCCGGCAAGCGGACAACGTCCACGCCTTCCAGCGGACGGTCGCGCCACGCCCCCTGCAGCGCGAACCGCACGTCCCCCCACGGCGTGATCTCACCCGCCGGGCTTCCGTCCGCGTGCAGACGCGAACACTCGACAAAGCGGAAGTGCCCCACGTTGTGTGCCGGACGATACCGCCGCGTCACCGTCAGCGGTTGCGATGGTGGTGCGTGTGGCAGCGGTGTGTCCTTCGGGAAGACCGGGTCGAACCACGCGTTGCGGCCACCGTCCGCCTCGCGCCACACGCCGAAGTACCGCGTGAAGCGGTTCTCGACGCGCACTTCCGAGGGAGACTCCGCCGCGATTGCCAATCCCACCGCCACCGAGGCGTGTGCATACGGGGACTTCCACACCCGGCGCCCGAACTTCTCTTTGAGAAGTCGCCCCACCGTCGGCAGTTGCGAGCCCCCACCCACCTGATAGACCACGGTGTTCTTCTCGAAATCGAGATTGACCAGCGCTTGCGCCCGGGCCACCGCCATGTCGAGGGCGTCGAATGTCCGTTGCACGAGCGGGCGAATGCGCTCCTCGTAATCGGCGACCTTCACCGCCAGGTGCGCGTCCCGCTTGTCGCCGAACAATTCGGGTTTGAGTTTCCGCGTCGACGCGGTGAACCGTTCCTTCTCTTCCCGGCACATCTCCAGCAAGCGGTCGCGGTCAGGGCCCGGAGGGGGCGGGACCAGCCCGATTTGTTCGAGGCACACCGCCAGGAGCGCCTCGTCGAAATCGTCCCCCCCCACGCGCGACAGCCCTTCGGTGGTGAGGACTTCGTGTCGAGAGTCCCCCATCGACAGGATCGACGCGTCGAACGTGCCGCCACCGAGGTCGTAGACGGCAACGTGCCGCTTGCGGACCTTGGCGTCAGCGGGGCGTCGCCAGGCGTACTCCAGCGCCGCCGCGCTCGGTTCGTCGAGCATCCGCACCACGTGGAACCCCGCCTCGCGGAAAGCGTCGGCAGTGATCATTCGCTGGTTGGCGTTCGCTCCGGCGGGAACCGCGATGGCGACTTCGAGCTTCTCCCCCGGCGGGATGTCGAGGTTGGACGACTCCACCAGCGCCTTGCGAAGATGCCGCAGCGACTCGGCCAACAGTTTCGTCACCGGTCGACCGAGCACGAGGTCCCCCGGACCGCACGTGGCCAACATTCGCTTGAGCGAACGGCACATCGACCAGTCGGGGTCGCGCAGGACCTCTTTGGCCGCGTGCCCGGTGCGCAGTTCGTCACCCCGCACCGCACAGAGGGACGGTCGCCACTCGCAACCCCCCTCTCCGCCGCTCTCCCCACCGTCGAATTCTCCGCCACCCGTTTCGAACGTGACGACCGGATAGTTCCCCCGGTCAGCCGCCGCAACAACCGTCCGTGTCGTACCGAAGTCGATGCCCAGTCGCATGTTGCGCCTCGCGCCGTGCTCCGGCGGAACGAGGTCGTCTCGCCGGGATGGTTCCTGTTTCCGCTGTCAAACAGCCTCGCGGTAGCCCGTCGGGTGATCGCGGGCGCAGCGACGCGCACACCCGCGCCCGAACGGTGTCTGTTGTATCGGTTGCAACGGGCGTACGGCTTGCGACGAATTTTCGGCGCGGGGGGAGCAGTGGGGTACCGTCTTCCCGCCAAATGTCACACGCTGCGTGTCGCTGCTGTCAGGCCCCAATTCCGGCGGGTGGCCCAGCCACCTCGTGGCTGGGTCGCGCAGCGACAAGACGCCACACCTTCCGCTCCCGACCACGACAAAGCGTACAAGCACACGCCGGCCCTCGCCCCGAGGGACTGTTTCGAAACGAAGAGCGTAAACGGAGCGGATGCCCTTGGTGTCGGAGTGCACTCCCCACGGGTCGCAAGGCGTGGAGCGGGTGAAGCGGACGCCTCTCCGTGCGTACGGGTGGCGCAATCACAAGAGGCATTCGTCGAAAACCGCTTGGGTTGCCTCCGTGATCGCGGCAAGGACTCGTTACCTTTCACCTCTTCATTCGCCCTCTTGATGCTCCGCAATCCGGACGACCGACGCCGCGTCCGGGCCATCCGCCAGAATGGATTCGACAATGTCGGGGTTGATCCTGTTGACGGGGGCCACGGGTTACGTGGGAGGGCGACTGCTGTCGCTTCTGGAGCGGAGCGGCGCTCGCATCCGTTGTCTTGCGCGGCGTCCGGAAGCGCTGCGAGATCGTGTCGCCAACACCACCGAAGTCGTACCGGGGGACGTGTTCGACGCTGCGTCCTTGCCCGCCGCGTTCGAGGGGGTGGAGACGGCCTATTACTTCGTCCATTCGATGGGGGACAACCGGGACTTCGAGACCCGCGACCGACTCGCGGCCGAGAATTTTGCGAAGGCTGCCACGCACGCCGGTGTGCGGCGGGTGATCTATCTCGGCGGTCTGGGCAACCCGGATGAGAAGCTCTCGAAGCATCTTCGCAGTCGACAAGAGACGGGGGACGTGCTGCGGGCACACCACTCGCGGGTGGTCGAGTTCCGGGCGTCGATCGTGATCGGTTCGGGGAGCGTCTCGTTCGAGATGATTCGCGCTCTTGTCGAGCGTCTGCCGATCATGGTGTGTCCGCGATGGGTCGAGGTGCAGGCCCAGCCAATCGCCATCGAGGACCTGTTGGCGTATCTCGCGGCGGCCTTGCAACTGCCGGATGCTGCATCACGGGTGTACGAGATTGGCGGCCCGGATCGGGTCACGTACGGCCAGGTGATGCGGGAGTACGCCCGACAACGCGGGTTGAGGCGGTGGATGATTCCCGTGCCGCTGTTGACACCTTATCTGTCCAGCCTGTGGTTGGGGCTCGTCACGCCGTTGTATGCCCGGATCGGTCGAAAACTCGTCGAAAGCCTGAGGAATCCGACGCTGGTCTCAAACAACCTGGCCGAATCCGTGTTCAGCGTGCGTCCCCGTCCCGTCGGCGAGGCGATTGCCCGAGCCCTTATGAACGAGGATCGGGAGATCGCCGAAACGCGCTGGTCGGACGCGTTGTCTTCGGCGGGACCGTCGCGAAACTGGGGGGGTGAGCGGTTCGGTTCGCGATTGGTGGATTCTCGCACCATCACCGTCAATGTTCCCCCTGAGCAAGCGTTCGCACCGATTCGCCGGATCGGCGGTCGGACCGGTTGGTATTACGGCGACTGGTTGTGGTCGCTGCGCGGACTGCTCGACTTGCTCGTCGGGGGAGTGGGTGTTCGGCGGGGGCGACGCGATCCGGATAACCTGCACGTGGGAGAACACCTCGATTTTTGGCGTGTCGAAGAGTTCGAGCCACCGCATCGACTGCGCCTGAAGGCCGAGATGAAACTGCCGGGGCGGGCCTGGCTGGAATTCGAGGTGACTCCCTGCGAGCAGGGAAGCACGATTCGCCAGACCGCACTGTTCGATCCGTTGGGACTGGCCGGGCTGCTGTACTGGTACGGCGTTTCCCCCCTGCATGCGTTGGTGTTTCCCGGCATGCTGCGAAACGTGGCACGGGCTGCCGAAAGAGGACCGCGTGGCTCCTCAACTCGTTGAGGAACCACGCCGACGAAAGCGTCTGGGTGTGCTCGACCACGGGACGAACGCCACCAACGGCTCCCGTGTCGAAGTCCACGGTTCTTTGCGGGGCCACCCGCGTTGCAGAACTCACACGAGTCCAAGTTCTCCCGGTGCGACCCGTTACAGGAAGTTGACCAGGCTCACTTGCAGCGTCTGCGAGGCGACCTTAAGCGTCGCTTCGAGCGTGGTTTGCAGCGTGACGATGCGGGTGAGAACTTCGGACAGGTCTGCGTCGAATTCCGTCGAGAGCGCTTTTTGAATTTCGACCTGGTTGTCCTGCAAGCGGTTCTGCGCGTCGTCGAGGGATTTCAGCCGACCGCCCAACTCGCCTCGCAACTGTGTGACGCGACCAATCTCCTTGTCCACCAACGAATTGAGCCGCGTCAGCTCCACGCTGTCGCTGCGCTCCAGCGCGTCCTTGAGCCGCAGCACGATGTTGAGGCTGCCGGTCGCCTCCTGGAAATTTGGGTCGCGGCCCACCAACGGTACGGTGTTGACCGCCCCGGTCTCCGAGCCGTTCAGCGCCAGCGCCAGGGAGATTTCGTTCTGTTCGATCGACAGTGGGCCGGTGCCGGAATTGTCGGTGATTTGCAGCCCGTTGCCGTTGGGGACGAGGGAGGCGACGAGGTTGCCGGGGCTGACGGCGTTGATTTTGGTGAGCACGTCCTGCACGGTCACGCTGCCGGCGAGATCGATTTGCGAGACCGTGCCGTCGCGGCGGGTGACGTTAAGTTTTTGCCCGTTATCGACCGGCACCCCACGTCCGAAGTTGAAGTCCGACAGTTCGGTCGAGGCGATCGTCGTTCGTAAGCCGAGCAGTGTGGCGTTGGTTCCGCCATGCTCGCCAATGGAAAAGTTCGCGCCGCTGAGGCGGCTGCGGATGTCGAGGCTTTTGCCGTCGGCGGCGACCTCGGCGGAGAGGGCGAGGGCCGGATCGCGGAGGAGGTTGAGCAGGTCCTCGACGGTCGTCGCCGTCGAGATGTCGACATCTTTCGTGATGGATCCGTTGACGATCCGCAGACCGTTACCTGCGGTCGCGCCGATCCCCGTGCCGCCGTTGAGCGACGCGAGCGTGGACTTGATCGTCAAACGGGGATCGAGGTCGCCGCCGGTGACTGTCGCCGCAGCGGTGGCGCGGATCCCCAAATCGGCGGCGACGAATCCGCCGTTGATGTCGGCGATAGTAACGGTCCCCGCGGTCGGGGTGATCGAGAGCCCGTTGTTGGTGCCGTTGACCGCCACCGTCAATCCGCCAGGAAAGGCGTTCTCGAGGATGGCCTTCAAGTCGCCAATGGTCTGGGCGCCGGAAAGATCGACTGTTTGAACGGGAGGGGCGGCTGAGAGGGAGACGGAGATTTGCCCGAGACGCACTCCGGTTCCGCCGTAGAGGTCCTCGATGCGGGTGTTGAGGCCGAGGGCGGGATTGACGTCCCGGCCTTGGGAAGGGGTGAGCGCGCCGAAGGCCGTCGCTCCGTCAGTGTTGTTGGATTGCAGCAGACCGATGTCGACGAAGGAGTCGATGGAGAACACGTCCCCTTCGTAGCGGACGGCGTTCTCGGCAAGGCCGGTGAACGGAGCTTGTCCGTTCTCGCTCCCGGCAAACAGGCGGCGTCCGCGAAACGTGGTGTTGCCCGCGTTGAGCAGCCCCTGCAGTACCCCCTCGGCCTCGATGGCCAGCCCCTTCCGTTCGGCGGAGGAGACCGAATCGCCGATGCCTGCGGTGATGAGTTGCTTGGCCTTGTTGAGGGCGTCGGAAATCGTCGTGAGAGAGGTTTCGGTGGCGGAGAGGAGGGCCTGGTCGGAATTGATGTTCGTAAGGGCTTGAGTCTTGCGGGTGAGCAGTTTTTTGAGGCTGATGGAACGGACGGCGGAGCCGGGGTCTTCGCTGGGAAGGAAGTACCGTTGGCCGGTGGCCACCTGCTCCTGCATGCGGGTGAGTTCCCGCTGACCGGCCGCGATGTTGGAACGCAAGCGCTCCGTCACCAGCGTGCCGGGGATGCGTCCGGGAAGTAGCGGCCCGAGGTCCATGGGCGACGGCGATTCCTGAGAGGCGGTGTGACGACGGAATTGAGTGTTGAGGCGAACGACGCCGGTGATGTCAGATGCGGATCAGGGCGTCGAACACTTCGTTGATGGTCGAGACGATCCTTGCGGAGACTTGATAGGACCTCTGAAACTTCATGAGCAGGATCAATTCTTCGTCGAGACTGACGCCCGAGAACTGAGCCCGTTGGCTGGCGAGGGAGTCGCCATATTGTTGGTAACCCCCCGTCAGCGCCGACTCGGCTGCGGAGGACTGAGCGAGGGACGAGATAATGTTGTCGTACGCTTCGTCGAGCGACTTTCCCCCCAGGGCGGCGATGGGACGATCGATGATCTCCGCGAGTTTTTGGGCGTTGCGTCCGTCGCCCGGCCCGCCCCCCAAACCGGCCGCGAACAGCCGGGTATCGTTTTTGATCGTCGCGTTGAGGTCGATGTCGGTGGAGCCGGTGCCGGTAAAAAACGTATTGATGCCGAGTGCGGCGAGGGCGCCGCTGGTGTCATTGCCGAAGCGAATCTCGTAGCCGTTGGCGGCGGTGAGGGTGAGTCGGCGGTCGGTCGTGAGTGTCGCGGTGACGTTGGCGAGGGCGTCGATGCTGGTCCGCAGGCCGTCGAGCGTCGTCTGCGTGCCGATGCCGTTGAGGTTGACGTTGATGGTTTGCGTGGTGGCGATGCCCGTCGCCTTGTTGACGACACGCACTTCGAAGCTGCCGTGACCGGGGGTGAACGCCAGCCCGGCGTTATTGAGCGCGACCGTGGAGTCGGAGACGGTGTAAGTGCCGGTGACCGAATCGAAGCCGATCGTTCCTTCACCCGAAGCATGGGTCTTGTTGAATTCGTAGATGGTGTTCGAGATGTAGTTGTCGAGGTCGTCGATGAATCCGCCCAGAACCTGATCGCGACCGGCGATAGTGCCGTTGAGTTCTCCCGCCGAACCGGTGAGAGGTGCCAGCGTTTCGGCGACGCGCACGTTGGCGATCGCGGTGCCGCGGTCGGCGGCGGCCACGGTTTCCAGGTGATGGACGCTACTGACGAGGACCAAATGCTCGGTGCCGAGGAACACGTCCATTTGGCCGTTGGAGTATTCGACGGTGTTGATCGGCAGAATCTCTGAGAGGCGACTCAGCGCGGCCAAACGCTGGTTTCGCAGCCCCGACGCGTCGCTCTGCAAAAGGCCGGCAGACTCCAGCGAGGTGATTTTGGGATTGATTTCGTGGACTTCGTCGATGAGGCGGTTGGCCTCGGAGACAAGGTCGTTGACTTTGACCCCCAAGGCGGAACGGACATCGTCGATCCGTCCGCGCAGATTGCGGACCGCTTCGGCGAATTGCTCCCCCTGACGAACGACGATCTCCCGCGTCGCACCGGATTCGGGTTGGCTCACCAGATCGTTGATGCGGCTGAGCAGGGTTTGGAATTCGTTGGCGAGACTGCTATCGCCAAAGGTCTGGAGGGTTGATTCGAGTTGCTTGTAGATCTGCTCGCGGGCCTTGGCGCCGGAAAGGTCGCCGTTGGAGCTCTGGATGCGTTTTTCGAGGTACCGGTCGATTTGCTGTCGAATGCCGTCGGCGGAGACGCCGTTCCCGAAGATGAGGTTCCCTCGTTTGGAAGGGAACGCCGACGAGAGGACGAGGTTTTCGCGAACGTAGCCGGGCGTGCTCGAGTTCGCGATGTTGTTGCCGGCGACCTGGATTCCGGCCGAAAACACCTCCAGCGATCGCGATGCGGTCGACAGTGCGGAGGTGAGGGACATGGCCAAGCCCAAGAAACGGCGGCGGCAACGCGACCCCACCGAAACGCGCGGCGGAGCCTGTCGATTGTGTTCGTCGCGGCGAGGCGTCCGGCATTGCCGTTGTAGGCGTCGGAATCGGTTTGCCAGGCAATGTCGGGAGAATCGACCGGCAAAGGCGGCAATGTCGGCAAAGTTTGACACGCAAAACGGGCGGGAGCGCCGGTTCTTGACCGTTTGCCGCCTCGGGCCACCGGATTTCGAGACGGTCCAGCCGTACGAGTGGCGAGAGGCCGTGGAGGGTTTTGTTGTTGATCGAGTGTTCACCCCGCCACGAGTCCGGGATGTCCACTCTTGGCGTGCGATGCGGCTGGGGATATCCTCCGACAGGAGTTCGTGCTGCATCGCGAACCTTCGCGCGATGCACGAAGAAGTGGACATTGTTGATGTTCGTTCGGCGTGGCCGCCGTGATGGGGCTTAGCCGCGTTCGCTTGCCGGAAAGCTGGTCATGTCACTCACTGTCCGTGGCGTTTGGTCGGTTGGTCGGGCTCGGTGGGCCGCGCTGGTCGCGGTGACGCTGATGTGGCTGTCGCCGGGCGACGCGGGGATTGCGCAGGCCCAATCGAAAAAGGTCGCGGAAGAGACGGTCTCCGGGACGTTGGCTGCCGTCGAGAAGAAAGGAAAGACGGCCAAGATCACCGTCAAACGTGACGACGGTGATGACATCGAATTGACGCTGACACCCAAGATGCGTTTGATGATCGAAGGGCCGGGGGACCGCGAGTGCCTCCGCCCGAACACGGTCGTCGAATGCGAAGCAGTGGTGTCGAACTCGCTGTTCTTTTCCTCGTCGTTCCGGGTGCATGTGGGTCAAGGGGCACCCCAGGTGGGCGCGCAACGCGATCCGCAAGTCGCCGAGCAATACAAGCTGAGCGCGCTGGTGACCGGCGTGGACGAAACCGGGTTGATGCTCAACCTGGGACCGCAAGGTGGCGGACAAAAACGTCTCAACTACGACAACGGCGTGGTGTCGAAGGTGGTGGTCGTCACGTCGGACGTCAATTTCCTGGAAGAGGGAATGGAAGTCGAGTTGACGGGGCTGATGCGGGCGGGCAAATTGCTCCCCTCTTCGATCAAGGCCACTCGCAAGGAGCCGTTCAAGGTGGACGACCTGTTCGGCAACGCGAAAACAGCCACGAAGGGGAAAGCCACCCCGAAAAGCGCGGCCGCGAAGAAGACCAAGGCGGGAGCGGACGGGGAGGCGGTCGGCGATGCGGATCCGTTCGGAGTGATGAGCAAGAAAGACGGGAAAACGCCGAAGGGTGGTGTCAAGGAACCGCCGCTTGAGGCGGCCGATCCGTTTTCCGTCGGCAAGAAGGATGGGAAAGCACCCCCGGAAAAGCCCAAGGATGCTCCGACGGAAGCCGCAGATCCGTTCGGTGTGGGGAAGAAGGGAGAAAAGAAGGGGGCCGAGAAGAAGCCGTGAATTCGCTGGAGGATCGGCAGAAGCGACGGCAGCGCGAGTTGACGCATGGTGGCGGAGCGGGCTTTTTCAAGGCACACCGGGGGAGGGAGTCCGCGGGGCGTGTGGTCCATCAGGTCGTTTCGTAACGACGATCCACCGACGTTGTGTCGCCTGTGGCGCGAAAGCCAACTGGGCCGAGGTGCCGCGTATCGATTTCCGGTCGACTGGTTCGACCAGGTCGTGCTGTCGCAGTTGCATTTCGACCCGGCCGGGCTGTTGTTGGCTTGTGTGGACGGGAAGGTTGTCGGGTATGCGCACGCGGCGTCGCCGTTCGCGGGACGCCCGTGGGACGCGACGTGTCGCGACGGCGTGATTTCGGCCGTGGTCGTCCACCCCGAAATGCGCCGCCGGGGAATCGGGCGGGCGCTTGTGGACGCATGCTGCGTCTACCTCGTGGAGCGCGGATGTCGTCGGGTGGTCGCGGGGGAGAGCGCGCCGTGCGACCCGTTTTATCAGGGGCTTTACGGTTCGGCACGGGGGGTCGGATTCCTCGATTCGGACTGGGACGCGGCACCGTTTTTCACGTCGATTGGATTCGCCCCGTTTTTGCGGTGGAGCGTGCACACCCGCTCCGTCACCGGACGTCCCGAACCATTCGACCCGAGAGCGGCGGCCATTCGGCGACAGTTCGAGCTGCATCACTCGGATGTTCCACCCGGCCACCTGGATCGCTGGCTCAACCGCGAGGCACGCTTGGACGGGGTGTGGTTCGGCCTGCGTCCGAAGGGGGGGGGGCACCCGGTGGCCTGGTGCACGGCGTGGCCGATGAACTTTCACTCGGCGGATCGCGAAGGGGCGTGCGTGGGGATGGGGGACTTGACCGTTCTCCCGGACCATCGGCGGAAAGGTTATGCCAAGGTCTTGCTGGCGGAGACCTTCAAATACCTTCGCGCGGAACATTTTGAATCGGTCGAGATCGCGATCCCCGAGAGTTTGACCGCCGAGGCCGAAGCGCCCGGCACTGAAGCGTCCACTTCAGAACAAACCCAAGCCGACGGTTCCGCAGCGCGGGGACTGCTCGGTGCGTTCGGGTTCCGGCGCATCGACGCGGGGACCGTGTTTCAGAAACAGTTGGGGATCGCCGAACCGCCGCCGTCGTTCTGACCAAATCGTCCGCGCTGCGGATGAAGACCGGTTCGGCACGAAGTCGCAACCCTGGTGCCGGCATTTTCGCGAAGCGCCCCCCCGAAACCCTTCGGCAGAACGCTTCTGCCTATTCGCCGAACCGGCTTGATGGGTCAGCGCGCGGTCCGGGCTTCGGGAAGTTTGCCGCATTTGGCCAGCGCAAGTAGGGGGAACGCGGTGCCGCTGTACGTGATGTAGTGCGGTCCGTCCGTGTTGAGGGACCGGGTCCACCACCGTCCCGAAACGCGTTGATTGGCGAGCAACCATCGCGCGGCTTTTTCCAGCCGGGGATCGTTCGCCTCGACCCCGGCGTCGCGAAGCACGATCACGGCCAATCCCGTCTGGTGCCCGTCGCTGGGAGTGGTGGCGAATTCCGGCTCGGCCTTGAGTTTGGCGGCGCGGGAGCCGTTGCCCCACGCTTCGGGGGCGGCGAACGTTCGGATCGACCAGCCACCGTCCTCTCGCTGATGCTTCCAGACGCCGTCCACGAGTTCCCGCCGTCGCTCGTCGGAAACCAAACCGGGCCAGCGGGTGGCGGTCCAGAGCAGCAACAAGCGGCTGTAGTCGTGCGGAGGATTGGTTTCCACCAGATACTTCTTCAGGAGTTCGACCTTGGTCTTCGAGGCGTCGTCCATCGCGGCCAACCAACCGGGCGCGGTCGCCAAGGCCATCGCGGCCACGGTCGCTTCGTGGTACGCATCGGACTCGTAAGGGGGCCAACATTCGAGCGTTCCAAACGTGCCGGAATCGAGCTGCACGTCCAACATCAGACGCAACGCCCGACGGGTCTCGTCCGACAGATTGCCCGTCACCTGGGCGTCCCATTCGGCGAGGCCGGCGGCGGTGTAGATCACCTGGGCAGGACGGGTCGATTTCTTGAGGTCTTTGCGCTCCACCCCCTCAAGCGTCGCCAACGTCTTGACGAAATGCTCGCGGGCTGCGGGAGTCGGCTGGCCGAGCCACTTCGTGAGGGCCGGGCGAACCGTCATGTATATGCCGTTGGTGTGGCAACTGACGCATTGGCGAGCACCGTTCCATGCGGCGTTGCCCCGTTCAAGGTACTCCAACCCGGCGGTCAGATTGAATTCCTTGGCGAGTGGCTCGTCGGCCGAGGCGCCGGGCACAACGACGCCATCGTGCTCGTACTGCGGCTTCGGGAGTGTGGGTTTGTTGTCGTCCGCACCCCGCAACTCACCGCAGACAGCGCACGACAACACGAGAATCCAACAGCCGCGCGCGATCATTCGACGCTCCTGATTGCGAAAACGAGAGATCTAGGCGAGAGGGCGAGTCGTCCATCACCGGAGCGCACTCGTAGCAACTCCTATTCGCGAATACTGATGCGATTGGCGGGAAATGGCAACCGTCCCCTGCGGAGTGGGGGACGGAATCAGTATTCTCATCGAGACGAACTGTCACCGCGCCAGCCGCGAAATCCGGGAAGTTTTCGACGGGACTCCGATTGCGGGTCGGTCCCCGAATGGAAGAGAATCCGGGTCCTGCGGGGGTCCATGGTGGGACGCCACGTCGCGGAAACCGAGGGGTCCACGGATGGACATGTTCGTGATCGACGGCGGAACGCCGTTGCGAGGTCGGGTTGCGGTCAGCGGCGCCAAGAACGCCGCGCTGCCAATCATGGCGGCCTCGATACTGGCCGACGGGTGCACGCGGTTGGAGAACGTCCCGGAACTGGTGGACGTGCAAACGTTGTCGTATCTGTTGCGTTCTCTGGGCCTGCGCGTCGAGCGTGGGGCGAGTGACGGCGAAGCCGGCCAAACCGACGGGCGTCCGTTGGAATTGGAAGTGCACGACAGCGGGCCCGTCGTTGCCGAATACGACCTTGTCCGGCGCATGCGGGCGTCGATTTGCGTACTCGGTCCGCTCTTGGCGCGGCGAGGCGAGGCGATCGTGTCGCTGCCCGGCGGTTGCAACATCGGCGACCGTCCCGTGGACTTGCACCTGAAGGGCTTGGCCGCGTTGGGGGCTGAGATCGACATCCGCAAGGGTTACATCCACGCGCGGGCACGGAGATTGCGCGGCGCGGCGGTGTACCTGGGGGGGCCGTTCGGCAGCACGGTGACAGGTACGTGCAACGTGCTGTCCGCCGCCGTGTTGGCCGAAGGCCGAACGACCATCGAGGCGGCCGCCTGCGAGCCGGAAGTCGTCGACCTCGGCGAATACCTGAACAAAATGGGAGCGAGGATTTCGGGACTGGGAACCCCCTTTCTGGCGATCGACGGTGTCGAGCGATTGAACGGGGCGTCCCACCGCGTGATTCCAGACCGTATTGAAGCGGGAACGCTGCTGATGGCGACCGCAATCACCGGCGGCGACGTGACGATCACAGGGGCCTGCGAGAAGCACCTGACCGCGGTGATCGAGAAGCTGCGGGAGATCGGCGTACGGATTGAGCGCGTTTCGGCCGCAGCGACCGACGGGTTGTGTGGCGGTGCGGACGCCGACGATCTCCGCGTGACGGTTGCGGATCGAATCGGGTCCGCCGATTGCGTGATGTTGCCGTATCCCGGCTTGCCGACCGACCTGCAGGCGCAGTTGATGGCGCTGCTGACGGTGTCGGATGGACTCAGCGTGGTGACCGACCGGGTGTTCCCGGACCGTTTTCTCCATGCGGCCGAACTGGCCCGCATGGGTGCCAAAATTCGCCGCGAGGGACCGACCGCGATCGTGTGCGGCACCCGGCAATTGTCGGGGGCCGCGGTGATGGCGTCCGACCTGCGGGCCAGCGCGGCATTGGTTCTGGCCGGCATGGCGGCGGAAGGGGAAACGATCGTGCGACGCATCTATCATCTGGACCGTGGCTACGACGGGTTGGAGAAAAAGCTCAACGCTCTGGGAGCCAGGATTCGGCGGGTGCAGGACGATCCGGCCAACATCCCCGCAAGTCTGGTCGTCGGAGCTCCGACCGTGCCGGTGCATCAACTCGATGGGCCAAAATGGCTCAAGGTCCGTCAGCCGCGCGGTGAAGTACGCGCCGGGGATGGTTGATCCGTGGCGCGCGCAATCACCGCGTGATGCCAGGCGAAGTCTTGACAGGCGAGGCCGGCGCCGCGACCCTCGCGCCAGAAACATCGCGGCGGGCAAGTGGAAGTTCGTCGCCGACGGACGTGAGTTTGATATCCGTGGGTGGTCATGTCCGTTCGCGATTTGTTGTTCCTGATTCTCGCCGGGGGGACCTGCTTCGGTGCCGTGGCGGTGGTGCTGACCCCCACGGTCGCGCGCATGGCGCTGTGGCTGATTGTCACGCTGGTGTCGTCGGCGGGGCTGTTTTTCCTGTTGAATGCGGATTTGACGGGGATCGCGCAACTGTTGGTGTACGTCGGAGGGACGTTGGTGCTGTTGATCTTCGGCGCCATGCTGACAGCGGGGGGAGCGCGAGGCGTGTTGCGCACTCCCCGAACGGAAGTCCTGGTGACGGGCGTGCTGAGCATCGGTCTGCTGGGTGTGCTGATCAACACCGTGCTGGCCGCGCCATGGCCAATCCGGTTCCAGGAGGCGACCGTCGAAACCGGTCGAGACGGCACGACGTTGCCGTTGGGCATGGCGCTGTTGGGTGTGCGTGTGGACCGGTTGCGGACACCGGCCCCCATGATGCCGTCAGGGACGCCGGGGTATCTCTTGCCGTTCGAGTTGGTGTCGGTCCACCTGTTGGTGGTGCTGGTCGGCGCGGCCTATCTTGCGCGGGCGAAACGCCGCTCGATACCGAACGACGGACGAACGACCGCTGCCGACTCGCCGACGGCGACCTTCGCGAGCGAGCGGCCGTCGGTGGAAGGGGGGGCGCCGTGGCCCACGAACTGACCAGCTATTTGGCCGTGTCCGCGATCCTGTTCACGTGCGGCGTGGTGTGCATGGCAACCAAACGGAACGCGATCGGCGTGTTGATGGGGGTGGAATTGGTGCTGAACGCAGCGAACCTCAACTTCGTGGCGTTCGCACGGTTCACGCCGTTGGCGCTCGACGGACTGGTGGCGTCGCTGTTTGTGATCGTGTTGGCGGCGGCGGAGGCGGCGCTCGCCTTGGCGATCGTGCTGGGATTTTACAACACGCACGACACGATCGATGTCGACGAAGGACGAGCCTTCAAGGGATAACGCGGCTTTCCGAGTTCGGAGAACCGCCGAATGATTGCGCCGCAGGGCCAACCGGCGGTTTCCGAGCAACCGGACACTTTCCATCCGTTTGCCGACAAGTTCCGCCTCTCACCACAATTCGCCCCCGATGTCACCAACCACCATCGAATTGTTGACTTTCGCTTGGCTGACGCCGCTCGTCGGGGGAGTGTTGTGCGCGTTTGCGAACGCGTGGACCGATCATGCGCGGCGGATCGCGCCCCGCGTGGCGGTCGCGCTGTGCGGTGTGAGTACCCTCTCCAGCATGGCCGCGCTGGTGTCGGGAGCGCGAACAGGAGTGGCCGACAAGCCGCTCGTCGGGACGTGGTATGACCTAGCGGACTTCGGGTCTCTGGTGTTTCGGGCCGGGTACTACGTCGACACGTTGACGCTGACGATGTCGGCGGTTGTCGGCTGCGTGTCGCTGGCCGTGCATGTGTACGCCTTGGGCTACCTCGCCGAAGAGGGTGAACCGGAGATCCACGACGACCACGTCGCCGACGACCGCGGGCTGGCGTTGGTCCGACCGGGGCGACTGCACCTGTTTTACGCGGGGTTGGGGCTGTTCACGTTCTCGATGCAAGGACTAGTGCTGGCCGGAAACCTGCTGCAAGTATTCGTGTTCTGGGAATTGGTCGGATTCAGCAGTTATCTGCTGATCGGGTTTTACTCCGAGCGATCCTCCGCCGCGCGTGCCGCTGGCAAGGCGTTTCTGATGAATCGGGTCGGGGACGCTGGGTTCCTCGCGGGCCTGATGATCCTGTTGGGGATGTGCGGAACGCTCGATTTTCGGGCGGCCTCCGCGACCCACACGTTCCGCGCCGTCGCTCGAACAGGCGAAGAAGCGGTGGAAATCCCCGGCCTGTTCGACCAGATCCGTGGGCAGGACGGTCCGTGGCGGGTCGATCTCGATCCCGCGACCGGCTCACGTCGGGTCGTGTTGCGAGACACATCGGGGAACGACCAACTCGAGCCGGGCACCGGAGCACGCCGACATATCCCTTACTTTTGGCTGATCGCCGCCGGGTTGGGGCTGTTCGCGGGATGCGCGGGCAAGAGCGCGCAGTTGCCGCTGCACACGTGGCTGCCGGATGCGATGGAGGGGCCCACACCGGTTTCGGCGCTGGTGCACTCGGCGACCATGGTTGCCGCGGGAGTGTATCTCGTGGCACGTCTGGCTCCCGTGCTGCCCCCCGAGGTGCTGACGTTCATCGCTTATGTCGGAGCGATCACGTTGCTGTTGGGGGCGCTGCAGGCGATGCTCGCCGACGACCTGAAACAGGTGCTCGCCTGGTCGACAATCAGTCAGTTGGGGTACATGTTCGTCGGACTCGGGACCGGGGGCTGGACGGCGGGGGTGTTCCACCTGACGACGCACGCGTCGTTCAAGGCCCTGCTGTTTCTGACGGCGGGTTCGGTGATCGTTGCGCTGCACCATGTGCAGGACCTGCGACGCATGGGAGGGTTGGGAACGCGACTGCCCTGGACGGCGGGGTTGATGCTGGCGGGAGTCGTGGCGATCTCCGGGTTGGCGATCCCGTTTTCGGGGACGGTGTTGGGCGAACCACTGGCCTTCAGTGGCCACCACTCGAAAGACGCGATCCTGGCGTCCGCATTGGCGTTCGTGGAAGCGAACCCGCGACACACGCTGCTCTTCGCGCTCCCGGCGCTGGGGGCGGGTTTGACTTCGTATTACATGATGCGGTTGTGGTTGATGGTGTTTGCGGGCGCGCCGCGCGGCGCGATTGCGCGGGAGCAAGTCCGCGAACCTTCGCCATTGCTGTTGTGGCCGATGATCGCGTTGGCGGTGCCGGCCGTGTTTGCGGGATTCGGGGGGGAGCACGGTCCGCTGGCAGGTTGGCTGGAACATTCACGCCCGGGTGGACAGCCGGTCGGGCCTGGCAGCGCTCCCTTCGCGTCGGTGGCGTATCCCACTCCGGAAGCGGTCGCAGGCGTACACGATCGGGCGGCGATGTTCGGATTGACCGCGGCATTCGCGGGGATCGTGCTGGCCTGGGGCCTGCACCGTTTGGCCGGAGCGCGTGCGGTTGAAGATCCGGGTTCGGACGAATTCGAGCGGACGTGGGCCGTCCGCATGGGGCTGTTCGACGAACTTTACCGGCACGTGTTCGTGGACCCGGCGGTGAAACTGGGCCGGTTGGTGGCGCGGTTCGACCGGTCGGTGCTCGACAAATCGTTGCATGCCGCCGCGGTGGCGACGGTGCGGGTCGCGGTCGCGGACCGCCGCTTCGACGAGCATGTGATCGATGGGGCGGTCCGCTGGGTGGGCGCCGCGACGCCGGCCGCCGGAGACGCGCTGCGGCACCTGCATTCCGGACGGCTCAGGCAATACGTTGCGCTGATCGTCGCCGGGGTCGTGCTGGCCGGGATGGCGGGAATCCTTGCGGCGGGTCGCGGGTGACCGGCGCGGTTGCGGACCGGCCCGCCGCTACATCCTGCGTCGACAAACAGCTGCGAACTATGGGCCGCGGAGGGTCGCCTCGAACTCTGCGAAGCGCCGCAAGACTTCCGGCGAGCCGAGTTTCGGATGCAACAAGCGAGTCAATTTCATGAGTTTCTCCGCCGCCGGTTTGTCCCCGCCTCGCGCCAGCAATTCGCATTGCTTCAATCGGGCTTCACACCACGGGACGGTACCCGCAACCCGAAGCGTTTCGATCCCCTTCCAAACCCCTCGGGCTTCGCTCAATTGCTCCGCCCCGCCTTGGTTCGCCAGAGTGTCGGCCAGCGCGATTTTCAGCTCCACCTCGCGTGGGTGCGAAGCGGCAAGCGCACGATACAACCGAATCGCCGACGGGCCGTCTCCGGTCAATGCATAGGCCCGCGCCAACACGCGATCAAGGCGATCGCGCTGCGCGTCGGAGAGGGTGTCGCGGCGATCCGCCAGTCGTAACGCCGTCTCGCGTTGCAGCTGCGCCAAAGCGCGGGCGGTTTCGGGGCGTTCGGGCGCGACGCGGTCCAGCCCGTCGAGCAATTCGAGAATGGCCCCCGGTTCGGCGTCCGCCAGGCGTCCCAACGTGACCCGCGCCGCATCGAGTTCGCCCCGCCCGGCCAGTGACACCACCCGCAACTGACGCGCTTCGGCCAAGAGCGCGGACGCATTCTTCGCGTTCTCGGGGGAATCCGTTGAAAGTGTGGCGAGGCGGTTTTCGGCGCGATTCAACCGGTCGTCGGCGGCGTTGGCATCCGGCGGTTGTCGGACGAGGTGCAACCGGGCCAGCAACACCGCCGCCGCGCATTCCTCGACGGTCCAGGCGTCGGACTCGACGGGCAAGCGTTCCCCCAGTCGCATTTGGGCGTCGTCCGCCAAGCGGCCCAAATCCTCGGGATCGGACCGTTCCTGTTCGATGAGTGACCGATAAGCGGCTGTCAAACCGACCAGAGCCTCGCGCGACGACGCGTGCGCGGAGGGGACTTTCTGAAAGGCGGCCAGCGCCTCGGGCCATTCCGACCGGGCTCCATGCGCACGCCCCAAGCGAAGGGCCACCTCCGCAAGGCGCGGGGATTCCGGAAACCGTTGCATATGGGCGATCAACCGCGCGACGACCGCCGCGGAGGCGTCCTCGCCCGGAGTCGCTTCGGCCACCATCCCCAGCGCGTGGCAGGCGAGCAGATCGGCGGCCGCCGCGTCCGGATGCTCCGGGTGACCGTCGACCAGGGTCGACAGCCGACGCGCGGCTTCGTCATAGCGCATACGGTCGACAAGAATCGACGCCGCACGATACGTCAGTTCGAAGGCCGAGTTGCGGTCCGCCTGCTTCCTCGCCGATTCCGCCGCTTCGAGGTAGGCCTTGATGGAGTCGTCGAATTGCCCCGCGAGGTAGTCCGATTTGGCCCGCTCGGCCAAGGGGGCTGTGGTCGGCCCGTATTTCGCAAAGTGGACGACCGTGTCGTCGAGTTGCTGCCCCAATAAAGCCCAAGTGCGGGGGGCCGTCACGGAAAATCGTCGAATCCGCTCCAAGAGGGGTGCGAGAACCTGCTCCCTCTGACGGCGATCAACCTGGGGACGCTCGCGCAAGGCGCCACGCGTGCGATCCCATTCGAGACACAACCGCGTCCACTCGTACTCCGGCACACTCAGCGCGAATTCTTCAATCTCCACACCATCCGCGTCGCCAACGGATTTCGTCAACAACATGCGTTCCGCCGACAGCCGAGCGCGGGCCACGCGAGTGGCGGACGACGCGGACCTCCGCACGATGTCTTCGAAGGAAACCGCGTCCCCCCGCATGCGTGCGAACCGGGCTTGAAGCAGGACAAGCACGTCGCGGTCCGGACCTTCCAGGCGACGTTCCTTCGCCACTTCGGCGAGGTACGCCACGGCGGTCGACACCTCGCGCGACAGCGTTGCCGTGTCTGGACCGCCCGGTGTCACCGCTAAACCAGAACGCGACAATTCCCACAAATCCAGGCACACCAGTGCTCGCAATCGTTCCGCGCGATCCATGAGAGCCCGGGGACGCGAGGCACCGTCCGCGGCGGCCTCGTTCCTGGCGGGCTGCCTTTCGAGGTGGGCGATCACCGCTCCGACACCGTCGAGCGCTGCGACCAACCGGTTCCGAGCTTGCTTGGCGGCGGAGGGGTCGAAAGGGCGAAGTTCGGCCCATCGGCGTTCCCAATCACCCCGCAGGCGGAGGAGATCGGCGGACGCCAGATCGACCTCGATCCGGCGCGCGGCGGGGACTTCGGCCCGCAGCGTCTCCAGCCAGTTTCGTGATTCGTCCCACAAGGTTTCGCGGTCGGCGCCAAATTCGGCCATCGCTCCCCGTGCCGCACCGCGGGCCATCCCCAGCGTCAGCTCGAAGCGTTCGTCGGGGGAAGGCTTGCCGTTCGCCAACCGCTCGCGACACCAAGCCATCGCGACGCGATCGAGTTCGCGACGCTCCAACTCGCGTAGAAAGTCCGCCGCCGAAGGCACCTCGGCAAAGGTGGCGGTGAGCGGGTCCGCGACGACCAAGTCCGGCATCAGGCCACACCAACCGAACGCGATACCCGCAAGCCACACGCTCACCCGGAACGGCAAGTCTCGGAGTCGGCGGCGGGAGAAACGGCTGGTCCACATGGGTGGAATGCTACCCCCCGTTTGGTGGAGCAGAAAAGGGGGGATCGTGCGGTCTGTACCGATCCGTCGGCGCGGTTGCGAATTCGCCACGTGGAAGATGGGCCAAAAACGATGCGGTCGTCCCGGCACAACATGCCCCGCGAGCTAGTCTTCCGCACGACCATCGAGGGGCTGTGTCGGAGCATTCCAGTCCCGAAGTGGCCCCCCCCTTTTCAGAACCCTGCCCGACAAACGGCACAACCCGCTGCTCGGCAAGGCATTGTGACGAACATGAGCGAGAACCGCCGCAACACTCGTCGTTGGCCCGAGATCGTCGCGCCCGAAGGAAAATTGAAGTGGGCGGGGGGGCAAGCGCCGGTCCGCGTCACCGATCAGTCGTCGGAAGGACTCGGCCTCGAACTGCCGCAGGGTCGACACCTGCAAGCAGGGGATCACGTTTGGCTGCGCACGTGTTCCGGCGTGACCGAAGGGATCGTCATGCACGTGGAGCCGGGGGGGGCGGCCAATCACGTGGGCATGGCCCGCTTGCGGGACTTCGTCCCCGCCGATGTGCCCCGCTGGCGCTGGTGGTTGGGCTTGGGACCGACACCGAAGGCGGGCGATTGGCGTCGCCACAACCTGGCCCCGAGTCCGGCCGTGTGGGGTCTGTTCGCCTTGTTTGTGGCAGGGCTTATTGGATACGCCGCGCATCGAGACCCGACCGCGTGGCATCGGCTGAAAGGGCTGTTCGTCCGTAACGTGGCGCAACACGCGACGGCATCCGCTCCGCCCGCAGGAAACGGGTGAACGCCGATCGCCCGGCTCGATTTTCGCCCCGCAGCCGATATCCGCGCGTCTCCGAGCTTGCCGGTTCCCCTCCTCTGGCGAATGGGAATCGCATCGTTCACAATCCCGACCCCTCCAATGTGCGGGGTTTTGGTTTTGTTGGAACAGGTACGGATTGTTGAATCACCCTTTGGTCGAGGCATGTTTCGCGCGAGCGCGCGGACCATCCCGTTCGCCAACCGGGTTTTCAACGGATATCCACCGTAGCGCTTCTGTGGGCCGGGCATGAATTTTCTTTCCGAACTGCGTTCCCGTTTCGAGACCGTCCTGCGGGGCTTTTGTGACGAACCCGGCCCCTTCGCCGCGATGGTGCGGGTCTCCCAGGACACGAAGTTTGGCGACTACCAGGCGAATTGCGCGATGCCTTTGGCGAAAAAGGTGGGCAAACCGGCCCGCCAACTCGCCGAGGAAATCGTGTCGAAACTGGACGTGGCGGACCTGTGCGAACCGCCGGAATTGGCGGGGCCGGGATTCATCAATCTGCGTCTCAAGGCCGACCGCCTCCTGCGCGACACCGCATCCCTCTTCGCCGACGACCGACTGGGAGTGCTCCCGGCGGCCGAACCACGCCGCATCGTGGTGGATTATTCGTCGCCGAACGTCGCGAAGCCGATGCACGTGGGACACCTGCGCAGCACCGTTATCGGCGACGCCATCGATCGCGTGCTGCGGTTTCTCGGGCATTGCGTCGTCAGCGACAACCACGTGGGGGACTGGGGCACGCAGTTCGGGATGATCATTTACGGCTACAAGCATTTTCTCGACACGGACGCGTTCGAGCGCGACCTCGTGCGGGAACTGTCGCGGCTGTACCGGCTGGTGAATCAATTGTGCGATTACCGGGAAGCTCTCGAGTCGATTCCCGGCTTGGAGTCCCGCCTGAAAACGTCGCGGGAGGAGTTGGCCGCGGTCGAGGCCACCCAGCCCAAAGAGAAGCCAGCGGTCGAAGAGCGGAAGAAGGCCATCAAACGGCATCAGTCGCAGGTCGCCGCCCTTGATGAGGAAGTGGCATCGGCCCGGAAGAAGGTGGCGGCGGTGGAGGGGGACGCGGCGCTGGCGAAACTGGCGGCGGACCATCCGGAGATAGTGGTCCTGTCGCGCCGCGAAACGGCCAGGCTCCACGCGGCGGACGACGAGAACTTGCGCTTGTGGCGACAATTCCTCCCCCCGTGCCTGGCGATGATCGAGCGGATCTATGCGCGGCTGGGCATTCGCTTCGATCACACGCTCGGCGAGAGTTTCTTCCAGCCGTGGTTGGGGGAAGTTGTCTCCGAACTGAAGAACGCCGGATTGGCCACCGAGAGCGAAGGGGCGCTGTGCGTGTTTTTGCCGGGGAACGAAGCGCCGTTCATCGTCCGGAAGCGTGACGGCGCGTTCACCTACGCCACCACGGACCTGGCGACGATTCGCTACCGCATCCGGGAATGGAACGCCGATGCGATCCTGTACGTGGTCGACTCGCGGCAAGGGGAACACTTCCGCCTGCTGTTTGAAACCGCGCGGCGCTGGGGTTTCACCGATGTGGAATTCGCGCATGTGAGTTTCGGCACGATCCTCGGGCAGGACCGTCGACCGTACAAGACGCGATCGGGGGACACCGTCGGTTTGGAGTCGTTGCTCGACGAGGCGGTCGAACGGGCGCGGGCCAAGGTCGACGAAAGCCAGCGCGAAGGAAAGATCGACGCCTCGCTCGACGAAGCGGCGAAGCAGCGCATCGCGGAAGTCATCGGTTTGGGGACGATCAAATACGCCGACCTGTCCCAGAACCGCGAAACGGACTACGTGTTCGATTGGGACACGATGCTCAATCCGAAGGGGGACACCGCGACGTACATGCACTACGCGTACGCGCGCGTCTGCGGCATCATGCGAAAAGGGGATGTGGCGCGGGAGACTCTGCGGACCGGAACCGGAGCGGCGATCATCCTCGACGCCCCCGCCGAACGGGCGCTGGCGCTGCAGTTGCACCGGTTTTCGGAGGCACTCAATCTCGTGGCGTCGGAATATCGCCCGAATTTCCTCACGCAGTACCTGTTCGAGACGGCAGGACTGTTCAGCGTGTTCTTCGAGAATTGTCCGGTGCTCAAGGCGGAGTCCGAGGAACTCAAACTGAGCCGCTTGAGGCTGTGCGACCTGACGGCGCGGGTGATCGAGAAGGGAATGTCGTTGCTGGGGATCGACGTGGTCGAACGAATGTGAGATTGGCCAGCCACTGCGCTATTCCGATTCCGAGACATCGTTCTCGACGCCATCGACATCGCTCGAAGGCTTGGGCGACGTTCCCACATCTTTGATGAACTCTCGCAGCACCGTTGTGGCGTACGCCCCCGGTGGCAGCACAAAGCGAAAGATCAAGCCCTCCGCCGAATCGTCCGGCGTGACCGAGAATTCCGTCGGAACAATGCCCAAGGGGCGGCGGGAACCGCTGGTCAGTTTGGCGAATTGCGAGAACGTGTCGGCGGTGAAGCCGGACGCGGTCAGCACTGCCGCTTCGATTTGCGCGGCCATGTCCGAGGGTTGTTTCATTTTCGGGCCGAACAACGGACCGGTGAGCGACACTTCGCCGCCTTCAAGTCGCGCTTGCTCGCGCGGCACGTCGTCGGTGACAAACAGCCCGCCACTCGCGCGGACTTGCAATACGTCCCCCGACAAGACCGTCTCGAAGCTGCCGTTAACGACTCTCCGGGTCAGGACCTCGTTGAACAACTCCGATTGCACGGCGGATAGCGCGAGTCGCAACAGGAATTTGCGCCGCGCCGGCGGGATGTCGCGCGGTGTTTTGGCACCCGCGAGGAGCGCGCGTCCCAATTCGAGGGTCTCCTGTTCACGACCAAATCGCTGGTCCCCGAAGTAGTTGGGGTAGCCGGAAGGGCCGATCTCCGCGGCCACGGCGTGGGCTATCTCCAGGGCATCGGGTCGTGTACGGCGTAAGCGGATCGCGAAACGGTTGCCCCCGAGGTGCCCGGTGCGCAGCTTGTGGGGATGTCGCTCCCAACCAAGGATGGTGATTCCCGGCCCTTGCGTATCCGAGGCTTCGGACATGCGCTCCAATTCCGCCCGCAGGATGCGCAGCCGGTCCTCGCATCGTGCTGGGAGCGAGATCCGTTGACGTGTGACCGCACGGCGATCCTTCATGCCGGCCACACCGATATCGAGCCGGGGCACGTCGAGCCGACGCGACAGGCTGCGCACCAGTTCCTCCGCCGACACGTCCCGTTTCTCGACATCGACGAAGAGAAACTCCCCGCTGCCCGCGGCCGGGTACAGCGGAATCTCCTCGACGAAGAAGTCTTCGGGTTCGGCTTTGAGGACGCCGCCTGTCGAAAGGTGCAACGAGGTGCGAAACGGGAGCATGAGGCGTAAGGTTCGAGACGGAACTTGCGGGCCTGGGTCGTCTATGGGCGTACCGGCCGATTCGTTAACCTTTGGACCGCAATGACGGTAAGGACGCGGGAGAAAGAGTTTATGCGGGACGAATTGCGAGAGCACTGGCAACCGATCCTCGACGAGGCCGGACAGTCGCATGTGTTGGCCGGTTGGGACCGACTCGACCCTGCAGGACGCGGGCGATTGGCCTCGCGTCTGGCCGCGTTGGACTGGAAGCGGATGGCGGAGTTGTCGGAAATCGCGCGACATCCGGGACATGCCGCAGGATCGACGCACAATGACATCCGCGACGCGGGACCGCCGCGCCATCTCGTCCGGTTGCCCGAGCTGGCGGATCCCCGCGTGTCGGCGGAGGCGCGGCAAGCGGGAAGTGAACTGCTTGCGGCGGGTCGCGCGGCGGCGATCGTTGTGGCGGGTGGCCAAGGGACGCGTCTGGGTTTCGACCAACCGAAGGGGCTGTACCCGTTGGGGCCGGTCACGGGACGGACGTTGTTCGCGATGTTCGCGGATCAATTGCGTGCGTTGGGAAGGCGGTTTGGCCGTCCGGTCCCGTGGTTGGTGATGACCAGCCCCGCCACGCACGACGACACCGTCCGCGCCTTCAGCGCCAGCGGGAATTTCGGACTCGATCCGGACAACGTATTGTTCTTTCGACAAGGGACACTCCCCGCGTTCGACCGGAAGTCGGGTCGCATCTTGATGTCGGGGCCTGACGACATGAGTTCCAGCCCCGACGGGCACGGCGGCATGGTCGCCGCGTTGGCGGGGGCCGGGTTGCTGGCCGAATTGGCGACGCGGGGGATCGATACGCTGTACTACCATCAGGTCGACAATCCGTTGGCGATCCTGTGCGATCCCGTGTGCTTGGGATTGCACACGCTGCGCGACTCCGAAGTCACCACGAAGGTCGTCGCCAAGACCGGACCGGAGGAAAAAGTCGGGGTCGTCGCCGAGGTGGCTGGTCGCACCGCCATCGTCGAATACAGCGATCTGCCACGCGAGTTGGCCGAAGCCCGCGAATCCGGCAATGGTGGCGGTCTGCGGTTCTGGGCGGGCAACACCGCGATCCACGTGTTTCAGCGGGCGTTTCTCGAGCGACTTGTTTCGGGACGCGACGAATTGCCGTTTCATCGGGCGGTCAAAAAAGTCCCGTACTGGGACCCCGAGGCCGGGCAAGTCCAACCCGATACGGAAAACGCCATCAAGTTCGAACGATTCATCTTCGACGCTCTGCCGAAGGCACGCGTCGCCTTGGTGGTGGAGACCGACCGGAGCGAGGAGTTCGCCCCGTTGAAGAACGCCACGGGAGAGTTCTCTCCGGATCATGTCCGTGCCGGCATGTCGGCACGAGCGCGATCGTGGATGGCTGACGCGGGGATCTCTGTCCCCGCAGACGGTTTCGTCGAAATCTCCGCCGACTCCGGCGTGGATCGGCTAGACTTCGTCGAGAAGGCGGGACGAGCGCGGACTGAACGGCGCGATGGGGGTTGGTGGGTGGCTCCCGCGTCTTGACGAGCGGGCGGACGACGGGATCGGCTTCCACGATGTTGGCCGGGCCGTATTGGAGTGGACCGAAACGGAAGTTCCCCTCGGGGGGGAAATCGAGGCGCGATGTTGCATGTGGTGATTATGGCGGGGGGGAGCGGCACCCGATTTTGGCCGGCAAGTCGGCGCGCGCTTCCCAAACAGTTCCTGTCGTTCGGCGAAGGCCGCACACTGCTCAGACAGGCGGTCGACCGGGCCCGCCTGCTTGTTCCCGCGGAGCGGATTTGGGTCGTGACGAACGAGATGCACGCCACACTCACGGCGGGCCAGATTCCCGAGCTGCTTCCGTCGAACGTGCTGGCCGAACCATGTGGTCGCAACACCGCCCCGTGCATCGGTTGGGCGGCCGCCGAGTTGGAGCGGCTGGGCGCGGCCGACGACGATTTGCTGGTGACACCCGCCGACCACGTGATCTCGCCGGACGAAGCGTTCGTGGAGTGCGTCGGAGAGGCGGTCGCCGCCATCGAGGCCGCCCCCAACACCACGGTGTTGTTTGGCGTGCCGCCGACCTACGCGGCGACCGGCTTTGGGTACATCGAACGGGGATCGGCCAAATCGCGGACAATTCACGGCCGCGTCGAGCCGGTGCCGTCGTTCCGCGAGAAGCCATCCCGCGACGTGGCTGAACAGTTTGTGGCGTCGGGCAAATTCCTGTGGAATTGCGGCATCTTCGTGTGGAAGGCGCGGCGCGTGCTCGATCTGTTCGCATTGCACGAGCCCGAATTGCTGGACGGGGTGCGGTCCATCGCTACGGCACGCAACCAACCCGGCGGAACGGACACGGTCCGCCGCGTGTTTCCAACGCTGCGATCGATTTCCATCGACCACGCCATCATCGAGAAGGCGACGGAAGTGGGAGTGCTGACCGCGAATTTCCAGTGGGACGACGTGGGAAGCTGGCAGGGGCTGGCGCGGTTGTTGGGGACGGACGAACATGGCAACACGGTGATCGGATTGCACGCGGGACGCGAAACCAGCGACTGCGTGATTCAGACCACTCCCGGGCACCTCGTTGCGACCTACGGCGTTTCCAACGCCATCATCGTGCATACCCCCGAAGCGACACTCGTCGCCGCCCGAAACGACGAGTCCGCCTTGCGGAAACTGGTCGAGCATCTGGAGACTCTCGGGTATGGCCAGTTCCTCTGATCCCCCCGACGGTCCCGCTGCCGCGTCAACCCCTGCGGAATCGCACGCCGAGCCTCACCCGATCCGACCCGTGGCGGCGGGGAAACGCTCGAAAGCAATTCCACCGCCGGTTGTTCTTCCGCGCAAGGGGCGACTCCTGGGGATCGACTACGGCACCAAACGGGTCGGGTACGCCGTCAGCGACCCCGACCAGAGCATGTGCAGCCCGCTCGAATCGTGGTCCATGGGGGACCCGCGTCAGGACGAGCGGCGGCTGAAGACGCACGTCGAGGACTATCGGGTGGTCGGAGTGGTCGTCGGCCTGCCGGTCCACATGAGCGGAGACGAAAGCGGCAAATCCCTCGAAGCGCGAACGTTCGGAGAGTGGGTGTCACGCATCACCGGCCTTCCGGTCGCGTTTTGGGACGAGCGCTATTCCAGCGCCATCGCCGACGAATACCTGATCGCCGGGGAGTTCTCGAAAAAGGGCCGCGACAAACGCCGCGATATGCTCGCCGCGCAAATCCTGTTGCAGCGCTACCTCGCCGCGCCAAACCGCTTGGCGGCGCCCGTCGACTTCGACAAGGACGACCGGGGCCCCGTGCGATAACTCGAAGATTTCCGCGCACGCGCGATCACCGCACCGCCCGCCTTCGCTTGCGTCCGTCGCGGAAACTCTCGATGACAAGATTGCCGAGGTTGTCGGCGTCGCAATAGGCGGCGGTGCCGCGTGTGACCGCCGCCATCTGATCCACGAAGTTCACGAGGCCCAGGTAGAAGTAGTCCTCGACCAGCGCGAAGCTCGACATGTGAAAGCCTTCGGCGGCGCAGGATTTGGCCTCGGCCAGCGTCGCCCGCGCGGTTTTTTCGGACGGGGGGTAAATGAGGACCACTTCGCGCCCCTCAATGTGCGCGGTCGGTTCGCCGTCGGTGATGGTGATGATCTGTTTGTTCGCCTCACCCCGGCGTCGCAAAATTCGCCGTGCGAATTTCAAACCCGCCTGGACGTTCGTGAAGTGCTCGGGGACGAACTTCGGAGGATGGTCCAGGTCGATCCGCAGATGCACGCGCGAATCGTAGATGCTGACCGGCTTGGGGGCGGACAGGAACAATTCGCGTTCGGTCAAAGTCGTGGCATAGGTATGGAAGCCGACCACGGAAAGAAAATCTCCCGGAAACCGCGAGCGAATCATCTCCCACAAGGCGAGCGCCACCTTCTTCGCCCCGCCGTACTTCCCGTACCGGGCCATGCTGCCGGACATGTCGAGCAAGACGACCGTCGCGCAGTTCGTTGGGGCCTCAGTCTCCCGCACGACCAAATCCTCTTCCGCGATCCGTAGCGGGTGGCCGTCGCGATTCGGCCCGGATACCGCGTTTCGACGCATCGCGTTGCGCAGCGTCTCGTGCCCGTCGATCAGCGACGGCGCGTCCCCGAAGCGCCAAGGCCGCGTTTCGTCGTCGAGCGGTTCTCCCGCCCCCTTGCGGTCCGACTCGTGTGCCCCCGGTCGGCTGCCCCGCCCGCGCTGGAACAACTCGGCCAACGCGCGATTCGCCACCCGTTTGATTCCGCGCGGTGTGACCTGGAACTTCCCTTCGGCGTCCCGCTCGATCCGTCCCTCCTTGATGAGCTTGTCCAGCAATTCCGGACGCTGCTTTTCCAACTCGTCCAGGAGGGACATGGCGTCCTCGCCGTGCTGCAGCAGGTACTCGGCGATCTGGTCGAACACACGATCGGCCGACTGCGGCGAAAACTCTTCGGACCCGTCCCAGGCGGAGTATTCGAAGCGGGCCATGGTGCAGAATCTCCCAAGGGCAAGTCGCGGGACTTCGAGGTCGAGCGGCGGTCGGCGTAACGGTGGTGCGGACCGACGTCTCGCGAATTGTAGTCGGACGGACCGCACGAATCGGCTCGACTGCCTTTTTGGACGAGGACAACCGGTTCCCTTATGTCGGAAATGGCACGATGTCCGAAACGACGAAGAGGCCGACCGGTTTGGAGAGCGGAGTCCGCGCAGTTACGCTGGGGTCGCAATTGCACTTCCCGCCCGCCGGTTTGACACTTCGCGACCGATCGTCCGCTTTTGCGGCCATTCTCGCGCCCCGCCACGATCATCCATGTCTTTTCGCGACCAAAACAAAGCCGCCTGGAACGCCTTGTGCGAAGCGGGGAGCGTTTTCGCCAAGATCGCCACGGACGAAGAGTGTCGCACGCCGCTGCAAACACTCGATTCACGCGGCTGGCTGCCGGCGACCGTCGAGGGGTTGGACGTACTCTGCCTGGCGGCCGGGGGGGGCTGGCAATCGATTCTCTACGCCCTGGCGGGGGCGCGCGTGACGGTGGTCGATCTCAGTCCGGCGATGCTCGAACAGGATCTGGCCGAGGCTCGGCGACGCGGCGTGAGTGTTCGCGTGGTGGAAGCGTCGATGGACGATTTGTCGGCCCTGGGGGACGCGTCGTTCGACATCGTCCATCAACCGGTCAGCACCTGTTACGTCCCCGACATTCTGGCTGTTTACAAGGAGATCGCTCGGGTATCTCGTCCGGGCGGCCTGTACATCTCGCAGCACAAGCAGCCCACAAGCCTGCAAATCGTCGGGCGGGACGCCGCGGACCGGTATGTGATCGGAACACGGTACTACCGCTCCGGCGCGCTCCCCGTTCAGGAAGACACGTCGTACCGCGAGCGCGGCACGCTGGAGTACCTGCACCGTTGGGAGGACTTGGTCGGCGTACTTTGCCGTGCCGGGTTTGTGATTGAAGATCTCCGAGAGCCGTTCCGGGGGGACGAGACGGCCCCGGTCGGCCACTACAAACACCGCGGGTTGTTCACCCCGCCCTATGTCCGGCTCAAAGCCCGCCGCGTGGCAGGGCCCGCGCACCCGTCCGCTCCGACGTTGTGGACCCCCTCGTGACCGATCACCCCCGCGACCCATTCGTCGCTCGATCGGCGCACGGCGCGGCACCGTACTTGTGGATGCTGTCGGCGGCGCTGGCGTTCTCCGTGATGGGGACAGCCGCGCACTCGCTGAAGGACGAGTGCGATTGGCGCACGATCGCCTTGGCGCGGGCCGTCATTCCCCTGGTGCTCACGGTCGTATGGGGGTTGTGCGAGCGCGGCCCGATTCTTGTGTGGCGACCGGTGTCGCTGTGGGTGCGCAGTTTGGCAGGCAGCACGGCACTGTTATGCACGTTTTACAGTTTCACCCGGCTGCCGGTCGGCGACGTGTTGACGCTCACGAACCTGTTTCCCATTTGGTTGGCGCTGCTGGGTTGGCCTGTGCTGGGGATCGTACCGCGCGCATCGACGTGGGTCGCCATTGCGACGGGGATGGCGGGAGTCGCCCTCATTCAGCAGCCGCATCTGGCCACGGGCAACGCCGCGACGCTGGTGGCCGTGTTTTCGTCACTCTGTTCGGCGGTAGCCATGTTGGGGCTGCATCGATTGACGATGCTGTCGCCACGCACAATCGTCATGCACTTCTCGGCGGTGTCCCTCGTGTTTTGCCTCGCGGCCTGGATGACCACCCCCGACCGCTATGCCGAAATGCTTCCGAGTTCGAAGATCGTCCCCGTACTGCTGGCCGTGGGTGGCTCGGCCACGCTCGGACAATTCGCCCTCACCAAGGCGTTCACGTTGGGGGACCCCGCCAAGGTCGCGGTGGCCGGGCTGACGCAAGTCGCATTCGGGTTGGCGTTCGACCGTTGGTTGTGGGGACGCGAACTGGTCCCGGAGCACCTTTTGGGAACGGCGCTGGTGCTCGCCCCGACGGCATGGCTACTCTGGAATCAGGCCCTCGACCAATCGACAAAATTGGTCCGTGGGAACCCGGGGGACGCCGGAGAAACAGCCTCGAATCGCTGAAAAGCGGGTAACGGTCGGTTACCATAGGGTGTCGACACGTCGCCACAAAGGGTGGCGACGTGTCCCCGAGGGAAGGCCGTTTACGCCGAGGAATTCACCCCCATGCACATTGCCGACGCCATTCTGAGCCCCGCCGTGTGCGTCGGCACGGGAGTTGTCTCCGCGGGAGTGCTCGCCTGGTCGCTCCGGGATCTGGAGCATCGTGCGCCCTCCCGTACCGTGCCGCTCACCGGAATGCTGGCAGCGTTGGTTTTTGCCGGGCAGATGGTGAATTTTCCGCTGTTGGGGTTGCCCGTCTCGGGGCATCTTCTCGGGGGAATGTTGGCGGCCGCGATGGTCGGTCCGGCGGCGGCGATCGTGGCGATCGCCGCGGTCTTGGCCATACAAATGCTGATGTTCGGCGACGGGGGGTGGCTGGCGTACGGCGCGAACGTCCTGAACATGGGAGTGATCGGCGGCGCAGGAGGCTATGCGGTCTCGAACCTCGTCCGCTCGAGGATTCGCGGCGACGCCGGGCTGATCATCGGGCCGGTCGTCGGCGCATGGGCGGGGGTGATGGCCGCCTCCTTCGCGTTTTGCGTCGAGTTCGCGCTGTCCCATCCCGCCGGCTCGTTCCCGCTTCCCCGGGTGTTCGCGCTCATGGCGCTGTTCCACTCGATGATTGGACTGGGGGAAGCATTGATCACCGGTTTGGTCGTCGCGTTCGTCGTGCGCGTGGCTCGGCGTCCTGATCTGCTTCATCGACCGGAGTTCGGCGGAGCGGCGGCCGGAGCGGGGCGCTGGTTTTGGGGGGGCGTGGTGGCGGCGTTCGTGGTCGCCGCCTTTGCCGCGCCGTTCGCGTCCTCGTATGCGGACGGACTGGAGGCGGTCGCGGAGCGGGCCGGATTCGCGGAACTCGCCTCGGAACCGCGAACACTGTGGCTGACCGACTACTCCTGGCCGTTGACAACCGGCGGTCAGGCCCCCGCGATGTGGGAAGGATTGGCCGTCTCGTTCGCCGGCTTGGCCGGAACTGCCGTCGTGGTCATCATCGCTTGCGTTTGCAACCGGCTGTTCGTTCCGGTCCCCGTTCGAGCGGAGTCCGGTGGCGATCCGAACGGAATCGGCGGAGGCGAGCATGTCGCCTGATCGATTGGCACCCTATTCCCGAGGGACGACCGGCTGTCACAGGCTTTCGCCGACGATCAAGCTTTCGGCCACGCTGGCATTCGCGGCGGTTGTGTTTCAGCCAACTCTCGAGCAGTGGCCGATGTTGGTTGCCCTGTTCGCGGGATTGATCGCCATGCACGCGTGGGCCGACATTTCCGCCGGCTTCCTGACGCGGCGCGTGCTGGGACTTTGGCCGTTTTTCGGCGCGTTGGGATTGGGAATGGTGTGGAGCGGACCGGGCGGAGTCGAACGCTGGCTGCTTGTCACGGCGCGGGGTACGTTGCTGTTTCTCGCGACTCTCTGGTTGGTCAACACCACGCCGTTTCCCATTTTGGTGGGCGAATTGCGGCGGTGGGGCGTGCCGCGCATGTTCCTCGAAATCGTCATGCTGGCGTGGCGGTATATCTCCGTGCTGCTGGAGGAACTCGGCACGCTGCGGACGGCGCGGCGGGCGAGGACGCTTTCCCGCGCTTCGACCTGGGACGAGTGGGTGGGATTGGCCCGCTCCCTCGGCATGTTGTTGATCCGCTCGCTCGACCGCGCCGAGCGCATTCATCAGGCGATGCAAAGCCGCGGTGGCGCCTTGTGACACGCGGCAACTCGACTCGCGGCCGCCTCGTCGGACGTCCCTCTCCGTTCCTCGACTTTATGCCGATGTCCGTCACGTGACCGCCGTTCTGCCCGACATCGCCGTTGCCCCCCGTTCGACACCCGTTCTGAGCGTCGAACGGCTGTCGTTCGCGTATCCCGACGGTCGGTTCGCGCTGCGCGACGTGTCGTTCTCGGTCTCTCCGCGCGAGCGCGTCGGCTTGGTGGGCCCCAACGGAGCGGGAAAAACGACGCTGCTTTTGCACCTCAACGGCCTGCTGCCGGGCGATCGCAACCGCCAGTCCAAAGGACGCCGCGCCGACGAACCGTCGGCCCCGGTCGAGGTGCTCGGCATGCCCGTCGCCCCGCCCCATCTGATCGAGATCCGGCGCCTTGTCGGGCTGGTGTTCCAACACCCCGACGACCAACTGTTTTGTGCGACGGTCGAAGAGGATGTCGGTTACGGTCCCCGTCAGCTCGGCTTCGACCGGGACGAGATCGCGCGCCGGGTGGCTGCGGCGCTGGAAGCCGTCGGTCTCCCGGACATCGGGCCGCGCGGTCCGTTCGACCTCAGCCTGGGGGAGCGTCGACGCGTCTGTCTGGCGGGGGTGTTGGCTTGCGATCCGGCGGTGATGGTTCTCGACGAACCGTCCAGCAACCTCGACCCCCGCGCGCGTCGACAACTGGTCCGCGCCTTGCGACCTTGCGATGCCGCCCTCATCATCGCCAGCCACGACCTGGAGTTGGTCCTCGAACTCTGCGACCGCACCATTCTGCTCGACGGCGGACGCGTCATCGCCGACGCCCCGACACACGTGCTTCTCGCCGACGAACGTCTCATGGACGCCCACGGACTCGAGGTTCCCTATTCCCTCCGGTAAGTAACGCTCGACATGATCGCGGTTCGCTCCGCCAAACCTTAACGGCCATGCGGAGTCGCCTTCGCGAAACGCACGGATGTCCTTCACCTGACCCACCCACGCCCTCCCGCAGGATCGACATGAGTTCCCTGAAATCGCTGGTCCGCACGATTCCCGATTTTCCCAAACCGGGCATTCAATTCCGCGACATCACCACGCTGCTCGAGAACACGTGGGGCTTCAAACAGGTGATCGACGAGTTCGTTGCGCATTACCGCTACCGCCCGATTCAGAAGGTTGTGGCCATTGAGTCGCGCGGGTTCGTCGTCGGGGGGGCGCTCGCCCATCATTTGAATTGCGGTATCGTGCTGGCCCGCAAAAAGGGGAAGCTGCCGTTCCAGGTCGAGCGGCAGGAGTACGCCCTTGAGTACGGGACCGATTGCATCGAGATGCACAAGGGGAGCTTGCTCCCGGGCGAGAACTGCCTAGTTGTCGACGACCTGCTCGCCACAGGCGGCACCTGCGCCGCCACGTGTGACCTGACGCGCCGACTTGGCGGAAACATCATTGGCTGCGCGTTCATCATCGAACTGCCCGAACTGGGGGGGCGCGCGAAACTCGCCGGAATGGACGTGCATTCCCTGGTGTCGTTCGAGGGACACTGAAAGTGCGGTCCGCGGCGGCCGATGTCGCGGAAGTCGGCCCAGTTCTCCCGGTCGGGTCAATCCTTGATGTCGATGTCGAACGAGTTCGTCCCTTCCTTCACATCGATCGACAGTCCCGAAGTTTCCACACTCGCGTACTTGTGCGGAACGCCGCCGGCGGCACGCAAGGCGATGCGGTGCTTGCCCACCGGCAAGCCCGGGCGCAGACCTCGATACACCGGAAATTCGACCCGGCCCGCTTTCACCGGTGCGAGGACCGCTTCACCCGCTTCCGACTCGAACGCGACCTCGCCGTGCGAGACCGGTTTACCGTTGTAGACAATCGAGACCACCGCATCGCCAAGCACCACATCCTCGGGGGGCGGCAGTTCCCGGTATTCGATCCGTTTCGCGTCCCACCCCAGTGATTTGGCCGTCGCGAGCGTCGCCAACCACTCGGCGCGCCGATGTCCGTAAAGCCGCACATTGGTCCGCTCGGCCACCATTAGCACCGTGTCCGGAACGTCCAGCACGCGCAGCACGTTGAGGAAGTCGGGACCTTCCAGGTGCGAAGCGAGCAGGTGGTGCAAGTCGATGCGCGCCACTTGCGGAAGAAATGTGGCGGCGTACAGACTCCATACCGATGCCGACGGGGTCTCCCCCTGCAACCACAGCGGAGCGTCGGCGAGTTCCGGTCGTGATTGCAGCACCGCCGCCCCCCGCGCGACGTCCCAGACACGCAAGGTGTCGAGGGTCCTGCCCAACAATTGAAACCGGCGACGGATCTGCGTCTGCTTGCGTTCGCCACCCGACCACGCCGAAGGCCCCACGCCACGCGGCGCCAACCACGCCATTCCCCAACCCATTTTGGCGACCATCGCACCGGTCGACTCCTGCGCGTCACCGTCCTTTCCCTCGTCAGCAAGGTCGGGAAACATGGCCCCGTGCCCTCGGGCAAACGTTCCCCACCCCGCGTTGTCGAGCGCCGTCAAGACCACCAATTTCGTCGCGTCTTTCCCCTCGGGTAGGGCCGTGTACAAGCGCAACGGCGTGTCGTGTTCGCTCTCGAACTCGACGACCGACCAACGCACCCCGTTCTTGGTTTGCACCGAAATCTCCCTGGCCCCCGCCCGCGCGATGTCGGCTGTCGGGTCTCCCGGCACGTTGCGAAACACCTTGGACTTCAGGCCGTCGGACCACCGCGCTTTGGCGGCGCGGAAGTCTTCCGGACTTGCGACGGGTGCGGCCGCTGCGACGGGAACGAACCAGTCTTGTGCCGTCGTCACCTTTTCGTCCGTCGGCAGGGACTCGAACACCTTGAGTTGCTCCGGCGGAAACAGCTTTTCGGCGAGGATGGTCACCTGCGATTTCTCGTCGCCCTTCAAAAATCGGTTGAACCACCGGAACGCGTGGATGTGCAGTTCCTGGGTGTCGACATGCCCCCCCTCGGTGATTTGCACGCCGAGATTCGCGCCGGCCCCGAGGGCCCGGTAGGCGCGACGCGTTTTGTCGTGTGTCCGCATCACCCCCTCCAGCGGGAAGATGCCATCCTTGTCCGTGTTGGAAATCAACAGCGCCCGCGGCGCAACCAGCGCGGCCAACATGGGGTAGTCCCACTCGTAGGTGTTGACGAAGTACATGCAGTCGCAGTGACCTTCGACCACACCGTCGACCACGTGGTTCTCGAGATCGGTGATTCCCGCCGTCGGCACGGCCGCCTTGATCCGCTCGTCGAGCGCCGCGAGGTACCAACTGTACGCCCCTCCGCCCGACCGTCCCGTCACGCCGAACCGCGTCTTGTCGACTTCGGGACGTGTTTCCAAATAGTCCAGCGCCCGCATGCCGTTCCACGCCTCGACGCCCGCCGGCGAGTATCCGCGCGAATTCCACCACCATTGGCCATAGCGGTACGTGCCGTGGTGCAGTCCCTCGATCTCCCCCAACTGGACCGTGTCGATCACCAGGCAGACGTAACCGTTCCGGGCGTACCACGCGCCATGGTGCTGGTAGTGGGTCTTGTTGCCGAAACTGACCCCGTCCTTTTTCACGAGGCCGTGACCGCACACGTACAGAATCGTCGGCAATGGCTGGGCAACCTCTTTCGGGCGATAGAGATTCGCCGTCACGTACAATCCCGGTCGCGACTGGAACTGAATCCGCTCGACGACAAAACCCTCATGCTCGAAAGTGCCTTCGACGACGGCGTTGAGGGGCGTCCGTTCGGGGAGCGGATCGAGACCGATCATCTCGCGCAGTTGACGGCGATATTCCGGCAACCGGGCGTTCCAGTTCTCGGCGGACCCAATTTCGGCCAGGCACTTGTCGGCAACGCGTTTGGTTTCGACGCGGAAGTACTCAGCGAGCCGTTCGTCAGCGGGAGTCGGCTTGGCTACGGCAGGGGATTGGCCCGAACAGATGCCACCGGACAGCACCCACAACACCGGCCCCCAAAACGTGGGCAGCCAAAACCGTCGCGCGATCGCTTGCATGGGAAAGACCTCACATCGGGACTCAGTCTGAGAGTGGACCGGAGCATCGAACGGCGTCGCCTCACGGAGCGGGCGGCTCTTCCTTTTTTGGATACCCGTTCCAGACGAGCGCCTTCGAGACCTTGTCACTGGTCCCCTTCTCCAGTGCTTCGAGAATCTCGCGGACGGTCGGCAACGTGGGAAGTTCACGAATCAGCCGTGACGAGACCGCCGTCGGGACCGAGTTCAACCCCGGCCCGGTTCCCCCCTCGAGGTGCGCTCGTTTTTGATCGAACACCGCCCAGCAGACCGTGCGGGAGTGCACTTTGACGTTGTCGCGGGCGGTGGTGGCGTCACCCCCCTTCACCCGATTGGCGTTCACCCGATACAGGTCCGGCCGCTCGAAAATGATCGCCAGCACGTTCCAGTCTTTGCCGCCAAACCATCCCATAATTCGTTCCTTCGTATTGCTAGCCGGGAGGTCAGTCGGTGCCTGACGATGTGGACTCCGCGTCGCTCTTCCCACGTTTCGACCGCAGCCTCACGCGAGAATCGGTTGAATCACGTGCCCGTGCACGTCCGTCAAGCGGCGGTTCGCCCCGTTGTGGTAATACGTCAGTTTCTCGTGGTCGAGTCCCAACAGGTGCAGGACCGTGGCGTGGAAATCGTACACAGTCGTGACGGGTTCGACCGCGCGGCGACCGAATTCGTCGGTTGCGCCGTGGCTGGTTCCGCCTCGAATTCCGGCCCCCAGCATCCACGTCGTGAACGCATCCGGATTGTGATCGCGCCCACTGGTCCCTTCCTGATGGGTCGGCATCCGTCCGAATTCGGTGCACCACAAGACGAGCGTGTCGTCGAGCAGTCCCGATCGACGCAAATCGGAAATCAGCGCGGCGGTCGGCTGGTCGAACACCGGGCAATGTCGTTCGTAGTCCGCCTTGAGCGTCTTGTGCGCGTCCCAGTTGAGCAGGCCGTCGACAGCGCTGGCCCGCGACGCGCAGTACAAACTGACGAACCGCACTCCCCGTTCAAGAAAACGCCGCGCGAGCAGGCAATTCCTCGCGTACGCCGCCTTGAGTGGATTCTCGTCACCCGTGCCGTAAAGCGTGTGCGTTTCCGATGATTCTTTCGAGAGGTCGGCGGCTTCCGGCGCGGCCAATTGCATGCGAGCGGCCAACTCGTAGGCGGCGATCCGCGCGCGGAGTTCGTCCCCGCCACCCCGTTGATTGGCGTGGCGCTCATTGGAAATCTTGAGGAACTCGCGTGTTGCGGCGTCCGCGTCGGCCGAAATGCCGGATGGCGGGTTGAGATTGCGGAGCGACTGTTGCGCCGACATCGCCACCCCCTGGTGCCGCGCCGGGAGGAACCCGTTACTCCAGTTGGCCTTGCCGTTGGGAGGTTCGCCCCGAATGTCCTGGATGGCGACGTAAGCAGGCAAGTTTTCGTTCAGCGTCCCCAATGCGTGCCCGATCCAGGATCCGGCGGTCGGAAACCCCTCGCGTGTGAAGCACGAATTCATGAACACGCAACCGGGGCCGTGCGTATTGGTTCGGGACGTCATCCCGTGCAGGAAAGCGATGTCGTCGACATGCCGAGCCATGTGCGGCAGCATCGAACTGATCCGCTTGCCGCTTTGCCCCGCCGGGACAAAGGGCCACGGCGACTTCATGAGATTGCCGTTCTTGCCCTGAAACGTCACTTCCGCCGCCCCTGGCAACGGCTGGCCGTCCCGCTTTTCCAATTCCGGTTTGTGGTCCCACAGGTCGACATGCGAGGCCGCGCCGGGACAGAAAATCTGCAGCACGCGCTTCGCTCGCGGAGCGTGATGAGTGGCCACCCGATTCGCCTGGCTGCGCGCCTCCCCGGCAAGAATGCCGGAGAGGGCGACACCGGCGAAGCCGGTCGACATTCGTTCCAGAAAGTGCCGGCGATTGGTTTCGAACGCGGTCGCCGCAGGATCAATCGACATACAGCACCTCGTTGAAGTTGAGTTCCGCGCGGCAAAACGCCTCGAGTCCGAAACGGTCGATCAGCGACGTCGCAGACGCAACTTCGTCGGGCGACGGATCCCGTTGCAACACGTGACGATACACCGTGCGGATCGCCTCCGGACCGGTTGAACTCGCGGCACGTTCCGACAGCGCCCTCGCCATGTCCCGTGTGAACGCATGATTCAGCATCGTCAGAGCTTGCAACGGCGACGTGGTATTGGCTCGTTTGGGGGCCGCGAACGCATTGTCCGGAAGATCGAAGTCGCTCAACAGGTCATACAGTCCGGCCCGCACATTGTGGTGATACACGGCCCGGCGATACGTTTCCGGTCCGTGCTCGTCCAAAGGCGTGTAAGTGCTGACGTTGTTCTCCGTGTGACGAAATAGCCGGAACCCCGGCCCGCCGCCACGATGCTCCAGTTTGCCCGCGACGGCCAGGAGTGTGTCCCGAATCTCTTCCGCCGCGAGCCGCCGCGGCGGATAACGCCATAGCAAACGGGCGTCTTTATCGACGGCCAAAGCCGATTCGCGCGGTGCGGACGATTGGCGATACGCCCGCGACAGCAGAATCTCCCGGTGGATCGGCTTGATTCGCCAGCCTTCCTGAACCAATCGCCGCGCCAAATGGTCCAGCAACTCCGGATGCGACGGCTTGCCTCCCAGAAACCCGAAATCTCCCGGTGTGTCGACCAACCCGGTGCCAAAATGATGGTGCCACAACCGATTGACCAGCACCCGCGGCGTCAGTGGATTGTCGTCCGTCGCGATCCACCGCGCCAGGGCCAACCGGCGCTCCCCCTGGGGTGAGTCGGGCGCCAAGGCATAGGGCTTCGTCGCGCTCGCCAAGACTTCTAAACTTGCCGGAACGACCACTTCTCCGGGCTTTTGAGGATCGCCTCCCTTTTGGACCCGAGTGGGCACGCCGGGCTGTGTGTGGTTTCCCACCCACATCTGCGGGAAGGCCGGAATTTGGCCACGTTTGTTTCGCAGTCCTTCCAACTCCTTCCCGAGTTCGGCCATCCGACGTCGTTCGTCGTCCGTGACGACCGTTTGGCGTTCCCGCGCGACGGCATGGCCGGGCGACCACGATTCGCGGTCATAACCGTCGGCGACCAACGTCCACTTCTCCCCATCCAGCGACACGAGCACGTCGTATTCGCAGGGGGTGGCCCCCTGCGTTTTGTCCGACAAGCCGGGTCCCTTGGAATTGCGAAACGTGACTCTATCGATGGATTCGACTTGAGGAAGAGTGATGGTCAAATCGGCGGGGTCCCCGATGAACCATTGCTCTCCCTGTTTACCGTCGATCGTCAATCCGGGCCCGTGAGCCTCCGGGTGGTCCTCCGCGCGGGTCGACCTGGCTCCTTCGGCGCGACCGCCGGCGGAAGCCAGCGCGACGTTGCGCGATTCGCCGCCGCTCGTCCACACCTCGACCTCGGTGAGCCGCCCGCCCGCGCCGAGCCCCCGCGCCCCGCGGGCCGCGTCCCCGGATGTTTCCGACCCCCGTGATAATCGAATTGCCGCACGCGGCATCGCACGCCCCGTCGTCGAAAAAATTCGCAGCCGCACCAGTTTGGCGGAGACCGGAGCGAACTTCTCTTCCACGAGGTCCGGATCGACCTTGGGGCGTGTCGCGGCCTGCTCCTTCGCGCGCTCGGCAGCGCGTGCATCGATGGCTTTGTCGAGTGCCGCGAGTTCGGCGGTCAACTTGGCGATGCCTTCGTCCAGCTCCTTCGTCAACGCGGCGACCCGCGTCCGTTCCTCGGGGCGCACAACCTCTCGGCGACCGTGGGTCACTCCCTCGAACGCGGCCCGGAGTCGGTAATAGTCCTCGGTGGGAATCGGATCGAACTTGTGGTGGTGGCAGCGGGCGCAGTTGACCGTCAGTCCCAGGAACGCCGAAGCCGTGGTCGAGATCGGATCGTCCAACGTGGCCGCGCGAGTGTTGGCGGCGGCCACGGCGTCTTGATTGCCGACATCGTCGTATGGGCCCGCCACGAGGAACGCGCTGCCGACTTCCACATCCGGGTCCCCACTGCCGACGACATCTCCCGCGAGATGTTCCAGGACGAAGCGGTTGAACGGCTTGTCCTCGTTGAACGAGCGAATCACGTAGTCGCGGAACGGCCACAGGTCGGGGATCAGAAAGTTGCGCTCGAAACCGTTGCTTTCGCCGAATCGAACCACATCCAACCAATGCCGCCCCCACTGCTCTCCGTAGCGCGGCGAGGCGAGGAGGCGATCCGACAAGGCTTCGACGGCCTTGTCGGCATCGCGGGCGAAGTCCGCGACAAACGCGTCGACTTCGCCCGGCGTCGGCGGCAACCCGATCGTGCTGTACGACATCCGGCGAATCAGCGAGCGCGGGTCTGCCGGTGGATTGGGCGTCAATTTGTGTTCGATGAGCTTTGCACCGACAAATCGATCGATGGCACCGACACGCCAGATTTCCGGAAGCTCGGTAACCTCCGGCACCGCGGCATGGCCCAGCGGTTGTAGCGACCACCACGACTTGTCGGCCCGGCGGGCCTCTCCCGCCCCCTCGACACGAGGATCGACGGCGCCGGCGGCCACCCACTTCACCAAATCCGCTACGACCGCTTCCGGCAACTTTTTGCCTGGGGGCATCTCCAACCCTTGTTCGTGTCGGACCGCGTGGATGAGTGGGCTCTCATCCGGCTTGCCGGGAATGATGGCGGCTTCGCCTCCGTCGCCACCGCGCTTCCACCCTTCACGGGTGTCGAGGAGCAGCCCCCCCTTGATCTTCTCCGCCTTCGACGAATGGCATGAGTAACAATGCTCGACGAGGACCGGCCGCACCTTTTGCTCGAAGAATGCCACGTCCGCCGCGTCGTCGCCGAACGCGGTCGGCCCGAATCCGGCGAACATGACGATGGAAATCGCCATTGACACGGAACCGGCGACCATCGATCGAGGGCCTCGCCGCACTCGTTCCCCACCCGCAGTCACCGTCATCTCGTCCCGCTTTCGTCGAGCAGTCGCAAAGTTGAACGAACATCAACACCCCTCAATCTGACACAGGTACACGGAACCGCACAAGCATCGCCGTGGAAGTCCGGGAAATTGCCGTCGAAGCTTGTCCCGTGAACGCTTGCCCGGCGTGAACGGTTACATTCGTGGCAGCTCGAGAACGAGGTGCAATGTCTCTCGCAACCACGATGGAGAGGGTTTCGGAATGTCCGCCGATCACGACCTCGATCGCATTTCGCCCACTCTGGCACCGACCGACAAGCCGGTCGGTTGGCAGAATTGGCGCACTTTGGCGTTCATCCACTGGCGGGTACCGGTGGCACAGATTCGCCCGCTCATCCCGCCCGAACTCGAACTGGACACTTGGGGAGGCAAGGCTTGGGTAGCCGTCGTGCCGTTCGCGATGGAACGAGTGCGGCCGTGGTGGTCACCGCCGATTCCCGGCGTGTCGTGGTTCCTGGAAACCAACGTCCGGACTTATGTGCACCATAAAGGGGTGCCCGGTGTGTGGTTCATGAGCCTGGAAGCGACCAACACCATCGCTGTGCTGGCGGCCCGCGCGGGTTGGTGCTTGCCGTACTTCCGCTCGACCCTCACACTGCGGCGCGACGGGGATGCGTTGAGTTTCACCGGGCGACGGCGTTGGCCAGCCCCGGCCGGAGCCGGTTACGACATCTCCGCCAACCTCGGGCCACTGATTCGACAGACCGAGACACCGGGCCACGCAGCGCCGGGGACTCTCGAACATTTCCTGGCGGAGCGGTACTACCTTTATACGGTCGATCGGCGTGGACGCCTGCTCCGCGGCCGGGTCCATCACACTCCGTATCCGCTGCGCGAAGCGCGGATCGAGCAATGGTCCGACTCGCTCCTGGCAAGTCACGGCATCGTGCCAACCGGCGATCCGAGCCACGTCGCGTTCTCCGAGGGGGTGGACGTGGCCATTCACGGATTGGTGCCGGTTTAAAGGGGCAATTCGCGGACGATACCGCCCGATGGGGCGATCTGATAAACGATCATCCAAGACATTCGTCGTTTGATGCCGCATCCCGTCGCGCCCGTCGGAGCCGCCGTCTATGAGTCGTTCACGTCACGTGTTTGTGGCCACTTTGGTTTCCGTCGGCCTCATGGCGATCACGGCGTCCCTCCCCGCTCGAGTCCTCCTCGCGGCCGACCCGCCCAAGGTGGAACTGGTCGCATCGTCCGAGCCGAACTCTCCGGAAAAACAGCAATCGATGTTTCGTTTGCCGGAAGGGTTCCAGATCGAATTGGTCGCCTGCGAGCCGGATGTCCCCAAGCCGATCAACATGAATTTTGACGCCGCGGGACGACTGTTCGTCACCTGCTCGCTGGAGTACCCGTTCCCCAAAGACGGGGGCGGGCCAGGGCGCGACACGATCAAGATGCTGACCGACACCAATGGGGACGGACGGCCCGACAAGGTCTCGACGGCGGTCGACGGGTTGAACATTCCGATCGGCGTTCTGCCGCTGGCCGGGCCGACGGGGGCCGGACGCACGACGTTGGGATACGGAATTCCCTCGATCAAGCGATTCACCGACACCGATGGCGATGGGCTGTCCGACAAGACCGAGTCGCTGTACGAGTCGTTCGGCTTCAAAGACACCCACGGCATGGCCAGTTCCTTCACGTGGGGGCTGGATGGTTGGGTCTACGCCTGTCACGGCTTCGCCAACGAATCGAAGGTGGCGGGGAACGACGGCCAGTCGATCGCCATGCAATCGGGGAACAGCTATCGATTCCGTCCGGATGGATCGCACATCGAGTACTTCACGCACGGGCAGGTGAACCCATTCGGGCTGGTGTTCGATCATCTGGGCAACCTGTACAGCGCGGATTGTCATTCCAGGCCGATTTACATGTTGCTGCGGGGGGGGTACTACCCGAGCTTCGGCAAGCCGCACGACGGGCTGGGCTACGCGCCCGAGATGATCGCGCACAGTCACGGTTCAACGGGCATATGCGGATTGACGTATTACGACGCCGCTCAGTTCCCGCCGAGCTATCGCGGAACGATGTTCATCGGGAATCCGGTTACAGGTCGGGTCAACCACGACCGTCTCGAACAGCGCGGGGCGGGATACCAGGCCGTCGAACTTCCCGATTTTCTGACGTGCGACGACCCGTGGTTTCGCCCCGTCGATCTGAAACTCGGCCCGGACGGGGCGCTGTACATCGCCGACTTTTACAACAAGATCATCGGCCACTACGAGGTGCCGTTGACGCATCCACAGCGGGACAGGGAGCGAGGACGGATTTGGCGGGTGAGTTATGTTTGGCCGGGTGGCGGGCCGGCGAAGGCCGGGCCGAATCTGGCCATTGCGGACAAGCATCAACTCGTGGCATCTCTCGGGTCGCACAACATCACTCTGCGAACTCACGCGACCCATCAACTCGTGGAACGGATCGGTGTCGCTGCGTTCCCATTGCTGAGAGGTTCGTTCGGTCGGGATGCCAAAGTCGACGACGATGCCGTCAATACCCGTGCCCACGCGCTGTGGGTGTTCGAGAGACTGGGAGGCCTCGACGCCGGTTTGGTCGCGGATGCCGCGCACGATCCTTCGCCGGTGGTCCGCACACACCTCGCGCGGGCGTTGGGCAGTCGTCCAAGGTGGACGGCCAACGAACGGGGGACCGTCGAACCCATGCTGACCGACACCGATCCGTTCGTGAGGCGAAACGCCGCTGACGCGTTGGGCGCTCACCCCGATGGGAGTTCAATCTCGAAGCTGGTCGCCGCCATTCGCAACACCGCAGGCGACGACGCGCACGGCTTGCACGTGTTGCGGATGGCCTTGCGGGATCATTTGTCACCACTTGGCCGCTGGGGAGGCGAGCTGAGTCGAGCGGGGGTGACAGAGTCGGACTTCGGCGTTCTGCTCGATGTCGTGCTGGGAGTCAGAACTCCCGGCGCGGCGGCGTTCCTGGCGGGGCGATTGGCGGGGCTGTCCAACGACGCCCGATTCGGCGATTTCTGCCATCACGTGGCGCGACACACGGCGGATGGCGGTTTGCCGAAACTTCCCGAAGGGCTGCTCCAACATCGGGGGACATTGTCGAGCGCCGCCACGGCCACGCTGTTGCGTGGAACCGCCCGTGGCTATGCGGAGCGAGGCGTCCCCTTTCCGGAGGCGTTGATCCGCTGGGGGACCGACGAAGCGCAGGTCATGCTTGCCAAGGGTGACGCTGGCGAGGTGCGGGGGGGATTGGAGTTCGCGCGGGAATTGCGACTGAACGCGGCGATTCCCGCGATCCGCGGGTTGATCGAACCGACGGTCAAGTTCCCGGAACTCGTGGAACCGGCGACCGACGCCCTGGCGGCGCTCGATCCCGCCGTGGCGATCCCGCTGCAAGCCCAATTTGTTGCGGACGCGACGCGCGACGTTCCGTTCCGGCAGCGGATGGCCGAGCGTGTGGGGGGGACGAACAGCGAGGCGGCGCGTGGCGAGGTCGAGAAGCTGTGGTCGATTGTTCCGGAGTCGGTGTCTCTGGCGTTGGCGCGGGGGTTGGCCGGATCGAGGGAAGGGGGACGAGCGCTCGTCGAGGCGGCGGAACGGGGCAAGTTCTCTCCACGGGTACTTAAAGACCCGACGGTTGCCGCCAAGTTGGCCAACCACAAACAGAGTGATCTCGACGCGAAAGTCGCGGGACTTGTGAAAGATTTGCCGAAAGAGGACGAACGATTGGCCGCGCTGCTCGAAGGCCGCCGCCAAGGGTTTTCCACAGCCAAGGGGGATGCCGCGCGGGGGAAGCAGGTCTTCGCCAAGCATTGCGCGAACTGCCACAAGCTGGGGGGCGAAGGAGCGAAGGTCGGACCGGAACTCGACGGCGTCGGCATCCGCGGAGTCGACCGGTTGCTCGAGGACACGCTGCTCCCCAGCCGGAACGTCGATCAGGAATTCCGCGCCCGCGTTTACGAACTGAAGGACGGCACGCAGCTCACCGGTCTGTTGCTCCGCAAAGAGGGGGAAGTCGACATCGTCGCGGACCAGCAGGGAAAGGAAATCCGTGTCCCCGCGAATCAGGTCGAAGAGTCGGCGGTCGTGTTGCTCTCGGCGATGCCAGCGAACGTCGCCGAGTTGATGAGCGAGGCGGAGTACTTCGATCTGTTGGCGCACCTGCTCAAACAAACGGTCAAGCCAGCGGCGGACGGGAAGAAGTGACCAGCCGTCGCGTGACGATGTCCACGGGCCGTTCCGCTCCGACCTGGGGCGATTCCGTCAAAACTCGCCGGGAATGTCGCCACCGGCGCGGGTCGAGAGTTTTTGGTACAGACCCAGCTCGATGTTTTCCGTGATGGCCCGCACGGAACCGTCACCCATAAGGAAATTGGCGTAGCCGACATGCGGGGCCGAAACGTCCCGGTCGTCGCTGTCGGCGTTGTTGGGCGGATGCCCGGTTTGAAACAGGGTCATGTGGCCGTGATCGTCGTCCGGTTCGTCCCAATCGCGGATGGCCCCGGACCAAGCGGTTTCATACTCGAAGTGATTCCCGTGAACGGCGCCGTTTCGAAACGGGCCGTTCTCCCGCTCTCCGCAGAGAAGCGTGTTGGACAACCCATCGGTCACATCCGCAAACCGGGTTCGGCTGTTGCGGCTGAACATGCCATCCCGCTGTTCTTGAACCGCGTCGAGGTCGGGCGGACCGAACGACCCGACGTAGCTGCACATGGCGTAGCGCTCGGGTACCGGCCCCATGTCGACGAAGCCACCGGGCGAAACGGTGTCGCTCGGGCAAATGAAGACCCGCAAGTGCCTCTCCCGCGCCGCCAGGTTCTGCGTATCGTGCAGCGGAACATTCCAGTCGAACGTCCCATAAAGCGGCGTTTGGTCGAGGTACGGCAGCACCATCGCCCCCCAACCAAAGCCCGCACCGTTGCTGACGGGCGACGTTGAAGCGTCGGGGCGATACACGTAGCCGGAGGGGAGCGTGCGATGGGAATCGTGATAGTTGTGCAGCGCCAACCCCAGCTGCTTGAGATGGTCGCGACACTCCGTCCGACGCGCTGCTTCCCGCGCCTGTTGCACGGCGGGGAGCAACAACGCCACAAGGACGCCAATGATGGCGATCACGACGAGTAGCTCGATGAGCGTGAATGCACGACGCTTTTTTTAGCGTGAGACATCGACCATCAGCTCCCGAAACATCGCCCATCCGGTGCGAAAATGGATCCGATTCGCCCATCTCGAACCGGGGATCATGTCGGCGAATTTAGAGCGGGTAAAGGCCGCGGCAGGTTTGAGCGAACGAAGTTGGACCGCCAGACATGAGCTTCGGACGCCTTCCATGCGATTGCCGATTGACAACCCCGACGTACCGCATCTACGCTTTTTGATGTAACGAGTGTGTTGGAAGCGGTCGAGCCGGGAGGGAATCGTTGAGCGTCGGCGGATACGACACCGACCTTCGAGTTGGGTGGCTGACACGTTTCCAGGGCATCGCCGGGCGACGAGCGTCGGTCGCGCGGGGGGTGTGGATCGCCACCGTCGTGCTCGCACTGTGGGCTCCAGGAAGGAGCACCGCGCAGTCCGCCGAGCCGGTCGATTTTGCCCGCGACATCGCCCCGGTCTTCGCCAAACATTGCCACGCCTGCCACGGCCCCGAGAAGCAACAGGGTGGGCTTCGGCTGGACATTCGCGACGACGCGCTGGCTGGGGGGGATTCGGGCCGTGCGATCGAGCCGAAGAGCGGCGCCGCCAGCCTCCTCTACGAGTTGGTTTCCGGTCAGGATCCGGATCGGGTGATGCCCCCCAAGGGGCCTCGACTGGACGAAGTCGAGACGGCGTTGATCCGCCGTTGGATCGACGAAGGGGCGGTTTGGCCGAATGAAGTGGCCGGGGCCAAATCACAGTCCACTCATTGGGCGTTCCAGCCGATTCGCGCGGTGGCCGTTCCGGATTCGGCGTCTCTTTTCGGCACGCCTGTGCACAATCCGATCGACGAATTCGTGCGTGTTGAACTCGCGAAGGCGGGGTTGGAACCGTCTCCCGAAGCGGATCGGACGACCTTGCTACGGCGTTTGTCGCTCGACCTGACGGGCTTGCCGCCGACTCCGGAGCGAGTCGCGATGTTCGTGGACGACCGGCGCCCCGACGCATACGACCGGTTGGTGGACGAGTTGCTCGCTTCGCCCCATTTTGGCGAGCGGTGGGGGAGATACTGGTTGGACCTGGCCCGCTACGCCGACAGCGACGGCTACGAGAAAGACTCACCCCGACCGTTCGCGTATCGCTACCGGGATTGGGTGATCGACGCGATCAATGCCGACATTCCGTTCGATCGGTTCACCATCGAGCAGCTGGCCGGGGACTTGCTGGAGACGGAAGGGGTGCCCCCCGAAGAGCTGGAGCGGCGGCGTGTGGCCACCGGATTCCACCGCAACACGCTCACGAATAAAGAAGGGGGAGCCGACCAGGAGGAGTTTCGCGTCGCGGCGACCATCGACCGGGTCAACACGCTGGGGGGAGTGTGGTTCGGCCTGACGCTGGGCTGCGCGCAGTGCCACACGCACAAATACGATCCGATCACGCAGCGCGAGTATTACCAACTGTTCGCGTTCTTCAATTCGATCGAAGAGACGAATCTGCCGGTGCCGACCGAGGCCGAGCGCTTGGCATTTCCCGCGAAGCTTTTGAAATGGCAAGAGGGGGAGAAGGAGGCACTTGCGGCCCGTCAGGCATGGGAGACCGAAAACGCGCCGAGGTTGATCCGATGGTGGCTGGCGGAGTTCGATCCGGTCGCGCCAATGGGAACGGACGACGGCTTGTCGCAGGAAGACCGCGAGAAGCTCGCGAAGAAGGTTTGCGAAGCGGACCCCGCGTGGATGCGCTTGGATCAGGCGTTGGCGAAGATTCGCCGCGAGAAGCCGACCGTCACCGACCAATTCGCCCAGGTGGTCTCCGAGCGCTCGCAACCCCGCGAAACGCGACTTTTGGTGCGGGGAGATTTCCTGCGGCCGGCGGACGCGGTTTCGGAGGGGACTCCGAAAGTGCTCCACAAGTTCGAGGCTGGAGCGGCAAGTCGGTCCACGCGGCTGGATTTGGCGAAGTGGGTGGTTTCGCCCGACAATCCGTTGACGCCTCGCGTCGTGGCCAATCAGTGGTGGACACATTTGTTCGGTCGCGGATTGGTGGGAACGCCCGACGATTTTGGCACTCGAGGAGAACGGGCCAGTCACCCGGAACTGCTCGATTGGCTGGCTCGATGGCTGGTCGACAATGGGTGGAGCCGCAAAGAATTTGTGCGGTTCGTGGTGTCGTCGCATGCGTATCGCCAGGCGTCGCGACAGACGGCGCAACACCGTGCGATCGATCCACGGAACAAATGGCTGTCGCGGCAAAACCGCTGGCGCGTCGAGGCGGAGACCGTCCGAGATGTTGCGCTCGCCACCAGCGAGTTGTTGCAGCCGAAGATTGGCGGACCAAGCGTCCGACCGCCCCTTCCGGCAGGCGTGGCCGAATTGGGGTATGCCGGATCGGTCAAATGGGCCGAAAGCAGCGGTGCTGATCGCTATCGCCGGGGGCTGTACATCTTTTTCCAGCGGACGGTCCCATACCCCATGTTGATGGCGTTCGATTCGCCGGACTCGAACACCGCGTGCGTGCGTCGCGAGCGATCCAACACGCCGATCCAGGCGCTGACATTGCTGAACGACCCGGTGTTCGTCGAATGCGCGGAGCACCTGGGGCGCGGTGCCATCGCTCGCGAACCGCAAAATGTCGAGAGGCGGGTTCGCGACATGTTCGTGCGGGTCTTGTCGCGTGAACCATCGGCGGACGAACTGGCCGAACTGGTTTCGCTCCACGCGCTGTTGCGGTCCGACCGGAGCGGGGACGCGGCGGACGAGCGTGCCTCGATCGGCGTGGCCCGCGTGTTGCTCAACCTCGACGAAGCGCTGGTGAGGGAGTGACGCGATGAGCAGCGTTCTGGACCACTCAGCGACGCCGATACGCGAGGAGATCGACCGGTCGCGTCGGTCGTTTCTGGCGACATCGGCGTCGGGCATCGGGCATGTCGCGCTGGCGTCGCTGTTGATGCGGGATGGTGTGCTCGCGGCCGGGGGTGACTCCGCTACGGGGGAGGGGGGGCCGAGGATCGAACCGCGGCCGGCACCGTTCGCACCGAAGGCGAAATCGTGCATTTTTCTGTTCATGGAGGGTGCTCCGAGCCAACTGGACCTGTTCGATCCGAAGCCGAAGCTCAACGAGTTGCATGGTCAACCGCTCCCCGAGTCGATGACGAAAAACGTCCGCTTCGCCTTCATCCAAAAGGAGTCGGCGGTGCTCATGGGATCGCCGAGAAAGTTCCAACCCCACGGGCAGTGCGGGATGGAGTTGAGCGACTTGTTGCCGCACCTGGGGGAGGTGGCGGACGATCTGTGCCTGGTGCGGAGCATGCACACGGAGTCGTTCAACCATCATCCCGGCCAATTGGCGATGCAGGCGGGAGTGCCGCTGTTCGGACGCCCCGCGATGGGGGCCTGGCTCAATTACGGGTTGGGGAGCGTCTCCAGCAATTTGCCCGGCTACGTCGTGTTGACGGCGGGGCGGGGGACGAGCGGCGGGGCATCGCTGTGGTCGAGCGGTTTTCTGCCGTCGAACCACGCGGGGGTGTTGTTCCGCAATCAAGGCGAGCCGGTTCTCAATCTGAATCCCCCCAACGGAGTCACGCCCGGCGATCGGCGGGCGGAACTCGACACGCTCGCGCGGCTCAATCGTCGCCGCCTGGACGATACAGGAGACCCGGAGATCGCCAGCCGCATCTCGGCGTACGAACTCGCCTATCGCATGCAGTCGGCGGCGCCGGAGTTGATCGACTTGTCAGGCGAGACGAAAGAAACCCTCGACCTGTACGGAGTGAACCGGGACGAACAGGGGATGGCGGGTGGGCGCAGCGGCGGCGCGGGGACGTTTTCGTCGTTTGCGAAGAATTGCCTGTTGGCGCGGCGGATGGTGGAGCGGGGTGTCCGATTCGTGAATCTGTTCCATGCGTCGTGGGACCATCACAGCGGGCTTGATCGGGAACTCCCCTTCGCCAGCCGGATGGCCGATCAACCGGTGGCCGCCCTCATCACGGACCTTAAGCGGCGCGGACTGCTCGACGAAACGCTGGTGGTGTTTGGAGCGGAGTTCGGCCGCACTCCGCTGGGGGAAAATCGAGGGAGCGACACCAAGAACCACAACACCGGTCGCGACCATCACCCGTTCGCCTTCAGTCTGCTGCTGGCCGGGGGTGGCATCGGCGGCGGGCGCGTGGTGGGGAAGACCGACGAAATCGGCTGGAACATCGTCGAGGACCCGATCCACATCCACGATTTGCATGCCACGCTTCTGCATTTGTTCGGGATCGACCACACGCGGCTGGTGTACCGATTCCAGGGGCGGGATTTTCGACTGACAGACGTGGCGGGGAAGGTGGTGGACAAGCTCTTGGCGTGAGACCGGGCGAATCGCTCCCTCTTTCCCGGCGCGTTCCGCCGTTGAGGGGCGTCAATCCGGGCGGCGAGAGGCGGGAAGCGTGGAACCTTGCGCGGGATCGCGTCAATAATCGGTTAGAGGCGGGTTCGTTTCGAGAGCGACACCTTTTGTCGAAGGATGGTTCATGACGAATGTCACCGGAGTGCGCACGGAGTCGAACGAGGCCGGAAACGTCGAGGCGCGCTGGACGCGCGAGGTTTCCGGAGCGGGCCGATCCAAGGAAAGCGGCGGCGAGATGCGTCGATTCGGAATGGCGACCTTGGCCGTATGGGCGCTCGCCCTCGGGGTGACGACGGTGCCGAGGACGGCCTTGGCGCAGGCGGACGTGGTCCGCGTCTATTTCGGGACGTACTCCGAAGCGGGCAGCCAGGGGATTTACGTCGGCAAGTTCGACACGAACACGGGCACGGTCTCCGATGTCGTGCTGGCGGCGGAGATCAAGAACCCGTCGTTCCTGGCGATCCACCCCTCGAAGAAGTTTTTGTACGCCGTGAGCGAAGTCTCCGACGCGGGGGGCAAACCGGTCGGCTCGGTGGCCGCGTTCTCGATCAACCCGGACGGCAAGTTGACATTCCTGAATGCCGAGTCGTCAGCCGGGGCGGGACCGTGTCACGTCACGCTCGACAAAACGGGCAAGACGGCACTGGCGGCAAATTATGGCGGCGGTAGCGTCTGCTCCATGACCGTCGGTGACGACGGCAAGGTCTCGCCTGCGGTCAGCGTGTTCGAGCACAAGGGTTCGAGCGTCGACAAATCTCGGCAGGAGAAGTCGCACGCACACTCGATCTACCCGGATCCCACGAATCAATACGCGGTGTCGGCCGACCTCGGGCTCGATCAAGTGCTGGTCTACAAGATGGACGCCGCGAAGGGGACCTTGGTTCCCGCTGCGGTTCCGTTCGCCAAGACAGCGGCGGGAGCGGGACCGAGGCACTTTGCGTTCCACCCCAACGGCAAATTCGGCTACGTCATCAACGAGTTGGGGAACACGGTGACGGCGTTCGCGTGGGGAGCCGACAAGGGAACGCTCACGGAGATTCAAACGCTGTCCACGTTGCCGGTCGACTTCACGGGCAAGAGTTACACCGCGGAGGTCGTCGTGCATCCGAACGGGCGGTTCCTCTATGGCTCGAACCGGGGCTACGACAGTCTGGCGGTGTTCAAGGTGGACGAAGGGTCGGGCAAGCTGACGTTGCTGGGCCAGCATCCGACGAAGGGAAAATTCCCGCGGAACTTCAACATCGATCCGTCGGGCAAATGGGTGCTGTGCGCGAATCAGGACACGAACAACATCCTTGTGTTCAAGATCGATCCGGCCACGGGCCATCTGTCCGACACCGGCCACGAACTCAAGATGGGGCGTCCGGTGTGCATCAAGTTCCTGGTGCCGTGAGTACCGCGACACGATCGTAGCCTGTAGGTCAGGCTGTGCCTGAAGCGTGCGATGCGACGCGAACCGACGGGGTGTCAGGCACAGACTGACCGATTGTTTGGGGCGAAGGCGGATGGGGGTTTGCATGTCCAGCACGAACCGACGGTGGGTGATTTACGGATCGCTGTTCGCCGCAATCACCGCAGGCGAAGTGTGCCGGGCCGAACTGCCCAATCCCCGGTTGACGCGGCTGTTTCCGTTCGGCGGCGCGGCCGGCACAACGGTGGATGTCGAAGTGGACGGCCCCGACATCGAAGAGGCCACGGTGCTCCGTTTCGAGCAACCGGGCCTGGCGGGGCAACATGTCGAGGGAAAGAAGTTCAAGATCGCCATCGCGGCGGAAGTCCCGGAGGGGATGTACGAAGCGCGGTTGGTCGGAAAGTACGGGGTCACGAACTCGCGCGTGTTCGGAGTGACGCGCGGGCTATCGGACGCGCGCGATGTCGATCCGAACAACAATCCCGACGAGGCCCAACGGCTCGAACTCGACTCGGTCGTGTACGGGACGAGCGACGGCAACGGCCAGGACGTTTACCGGGTCAAGATTCCGGCGGGGAAGCGGGTGGTCTTCGATTGTCAGGCCCAGCGGCTTGAGTCGATGCTCGACGCCAACCTGACGTTGACGACCGCGGACGGCCGTCCCGTCGCGGCGAGCGCCGACTATTACGGACGCGATCCCCTCATCGACTTCGTCTCCCCCGCCGACGGGGACTATCTGCTGACGGTAAACGACCTGTCGTACCGGGGGGGGTTGCCGTACCGGATTGTCGTGACGACCCGCCCCCATATCGAGACGGTGTTTCCCCGGGTCGTCCAGGCGGGCCAACGGGCGGAATTGACCGCCTTGGGACGAAACCTGCCGGGAAGCGTGAAACAGGCGGCGGGGAACATCCCCCCGTTCGAGGAACTGCGTTTCGGGCTGGACGTTCCCAGCGACCTGGGGGCGACGGGGGCGTTTCGGTTTCTCGAACACCCCACCGATCACAGTGTGGTGAGCACGCTGGTGAACTTCCCGCTCACGGGCTTTCAGACTCGCGGCCCGCAAGGGTTGGACAGCGTGAGGCCGGTGAGTTTGGTGGTCGCGGACCAAACGGTGCTCGTCGAGTCCGAACCGAACACGGACGCGGAACGGGCGCAGCCGCTGACGTTGCCCGCCCTTGTCGCTGGTCGATTCGACGAGCCACGCGACGCCGACTGGTACGCGTTTCAGGTTCCGGAGAACGGAACTTATTACCTGGAGATTTTCTCCGAGCGGATCGGCGCGCGGGCCGACCCGTTCGCGATGGTGTTCGACGACAAGATGAATGTCGTGGCGGAATTCGACGACTACGGCCACCGCGTGAGGGCGATCGACGCACATTTGCGGGATCCGTACGGTTCGATGAACCTGCAAAAAGACAAGCCGTACAAATTGCTCGTGCAAGACCGCTACTCGCGCGGGGGGCCGCGGTATCAGTACGTTCTGGCGGTTCGCGCGCCGAAGCCGGATTTCCAGGCCGTGGCCATGTGGGGCAACACGCAGAACGTCCGTGCGGGCGGGTACGAATTCCTGGACATTGTTCTCAATCAGTCGGACGGGTTCGCCAACCCGGTGACGATCACGGCGGAGGGACTGCCGCCGGGGGTGTCGGCACTGCCATGTGTGGTGTTCAACACGATCCACGGGCAATTGGTCCTCAAGGCGGAGCCGAATGCCCCCAAAGGTGAAAGGGCGTTCAAGTTGTGGGCCACGGGGAAGGTTGGCGATGTCGAAGTGCGACGGGAGGTGAAGCCGGCGGTGACAGTCTTCGGCCAACAGTCGGGTAGTCGTCCGCTGCGGGAATTGGTGCTGGGCGTGCGGGAGTCCGCCCCGTTCGCTGTTCGCTTCGAGCCGGACCGCGTGGAGTGCGAAGCGGGCAAGATGGTGGAGGTGCGCGTCGTCGCACAGCGGAATTGGCCGGAGTTTCAAGCAGCGATTCCGCTGGTGTCGCCGGGCGTCCCGGGCTTCATCCAGATCGGAAACAATACGATTCCAGCGGGCCAAACGGAGTTGAAATTCAGCCTCAACGTCCAGGGGGGACTGCGACCGGGGACCTACACGACGGCCATTTGGTGCCAGGCGCAGGTGCCGTTTTCGAAAGAGCCCGCCAAGCAACCGCCTCAGAACACGTTGGTGACGCTGCCGACCGCGCCGCTGACGGTGGTCGTCACGGAACCGAAGAAGCCGTGAAAAACGAGGTACACGGCGGTAACGTGAGTTCTGCGGCGATCATGCCGCAGTGCTGGTGTTCGACCGGGGAGTCCCTCTTCGCGCCCCGTTTCGAGACATCGATTGCCGTTCGACGTTGTCAACACCGCTGGTTGCCAAATCCCATGCCCGAAACTCCG
>JBIKMW010000109.1:0-22492 GCA_044359065.1 Planctomycetales bacterium
ACCCCGCCCCCGGTGGTCTCGATGATCCGCGCACCCGTGGTGCGGTCGTCTCGCCCGGAGTGATGTATGAACGCCAAGCCGGTGTCCGGCGCGACATCGGCGAAGCGAATGCGGGACTCCGACTCGCGTGGCTCGGGGTCCGCTTCCAACCGCGCGGATTCACGCGTGGGGTGGGGTGCGGGTGAGACCTCGGACTCAAGCTCAACGCTCCATCGCGAAACTCGTTCGGCCAGTTCGTCGCGTGCAGCCGCCACAGGCGCCAACGAGAGGATCCGGGCCGCCCAGGCGAAACGTTGATCGCCGCGCGCGGCCCCCGTTCCCGCGGCGGTCGAAAGCGCGCGGCTGGCCCAGGCACGGGCCTCGTCGACGCGTCCCAGCTCCACCAGAGTTTCCGCCACCCGTCGCATCAACTCGACGTGGTCCCGGTGACGGAACAGATCGTCCAGCCACAGGCCGATCTGTTGCAGTCGACGTGCCCGCTCCAGGAGCCGTTCGGCGTCCACCGCGCGGTCGACGCGTGCCAGGAGCTGCCCCGCGCGATGCCATGCCACGCGCGATCCCGGTCGTCCGGCGGCGACGATCAGCCCGCGGTGAAGCGCGTCCTTCAGGTCCCCGCGCCGTTCCGACACCCGTGATCGCGCGGCCTGCAACTCCAGGCGCCCCTCGTCCTTCCCTGGAATCGCTGGCAACTCGGCCACGCGGCGCTCCCAGTCGGACAACCGGGGATCGTCCGTCTCCAACAACGCGATACCCCATCCCGCCAGACCGTGCCGACTGTCGGGGCGTGCTTGCAACATGCGTTCGAAGAGCGGCATCGCGTCGCGAGGGCGGTTCTCCGCCAGCGCCGCGATCGCCACGGCGTACAACGCCCACGGGTCGGCTTGGTCGTGGCGGCTCTGTGCGACCAATTCGGGTGGTGGCTGTATCGCATGATCGACATCCCCCAAATGAAAGATGTCGTCCGGCGCTGCGTACTGCGTGGCCAAAAGCCGCCGCAACCACGGCAGCGCCTCGTCGCGCCGTGCGGTCAGGACGTACACGTCCGCCAGGCGACGGGCGGCGGGGGCGAGGCCCGGATCGATTGTCAGGGCGTCGCGCAGCTCGCGCTCCGCTCCGATCCAGTCACCCAACGCCGAACGCATTCCGCCGCGCCCGAGCGCGGCGGACGCCCTGAGTTCGGCCGTCCCTTCGCGGACCTGCTCGTAATGCGCCAGCGCCCGTTCCGGAGCACCGCCGCGCGCCGCCCCTTCCGCCGCGACCATCCAGGCCCAGGCGTCCCCTCCCGGTTCCCGCGCGACCGACAGCGCCAACCGCTCCGCCTCGGCGAACCGTTCGTCGACCAACGCCTCCCGCGCGGCCAGCAACCGTTCCGCCGGATCGACCGCCGAGAGCCGCCCCCAAAAAAACAATCCCGCCGCGACGATCGCAGCCATCGCGACGGGAACGGTCCAACGTTTCATACCGAAACACCAGCCTCGTCCGGCGTTGCCGCTCACACTCCAACCCGGCGGACACACCCGGCACCATCCCGCTGGTCAATTTTCAGTACTGGCCGACGGTTTCCCCGCCGGCACGCGTTCCCAGCGCCCCCCAGACTCCGAAGTTCGGATTGGGCGTCACGCCGAAGTTGCCGGCGTCGATGTTCTCGCTGATGAAATTGACCGCGCCGTCACCCATCAGGCAGTGAACACCGCCCACATGCAGGCTGTTCGCCGAAGCAATGCCCCACTCGTTGCTGGGATTGTCATTCGAGATGGAACATGACGGGCTGTTGGGAGGCAGAACCGTCGTCACCGCCGCCACCATCGGGTGCCCGAATGCCCATAGCGTGCCGTGGCCCCACGAACTGATATTCGTTCCGGCGATGTACTGGCGATTTTGGGCGGTGGCGACGCACAACAGGGGATTGGTGTCGATCCCCGGCACGCCGAACGCGGATTGCCCAAAAATCGAACGGGTCCCGTTGTTCCCCAGCACCCGCTCGGACATCATGATCGTGCTGCTCAGTCCGTCCGTGCAGTCCCGCGTCGCCTTGTAGCCACTGTTCGTCACGCCGAACTGGAACATCCCGGTCGTCGCTCCGCTGTAGCTGTTGTTGATCGTCGTCCCGACGGACAAGTGATAGCTCTTGAACCCCAACGGGCCATTCGTCGATACGCCGCTTCCAGTCGAGGGGACCGGTGAACTTGGGCACAGCAAGGCGGGAATGGAGTTTCGCCAGGGCTGGAACGAGGTCGTCCAGACGACGGGCACGGTCGCGTTCTGCGGAATCTGGTTGTACGTCGGGGCCTGGTCGAGGTACGGCAGCAAGTAGATGTGACCGCACTGGTCGCCGTTGCGCCCCGCGCCGTCGTTCGGTCCCATCCGCAACGCGACGAAACGGTTGAAGTTGTCGTGGTAGTTGTGAAGCGCCAAGCCCAACTGCTTCAAGTTGTTCCGACACTGCGAACGCCGCGCCGCTTCCCGCGCCTGTTGCACGGCCGGCAACAACAGCGCGATCAGGATCGCGATGATCGCGATCACCACCAACAGTTCGATCAAAGTGAACGCGGGACGACCGCGTCGCGAACGCAAAACCATGGCCAATCTCCTCGAAACAACGACTCGAAGAAGGAGAAACAACGCCCACGGAAACTGCGGGAGCGGCCGCGCTCGGCGTCGGAGCCAACCGTCCCGCGCCACCGCAACCATCCCCAGCCCGGCGGTGGAATTCGCGGAGAGAACCGCGCAGAATAAATCCAGAATCGCCGATTCGTGAATGATGCTCCTGACACGGGCGGTTTTTCAAGTCCGTCTTGGCGATTTCCCTCGACATTTCTCCGCGCGGGGGGCCCTCCCCGCCTGTTGTCGTCCCGAGTCCACCCCAGGAGACCACGCCATGCTCGTCCGCGCCGTCCCCCGCCGTGTCTTGATTCTGATGCTGTTCGCGACGATCGCGCTGCCGAGTGTCTCGGGGTGTGGCGGAGGGGCCAAGGACGCACCCAAGTTGTACCGCGTCACGGGGACGCTCAAGTACAAGGGGACGGCCGTTCCCGGCGCGAAGGTGATGTTCCTGGGTGACGGCAAGTCCCCGCCATCGGTCGGCGTCACCGACGACTCCGGGCGGTTCTCGCTCTCGTCGTTGTCCGGGACGGGGGCCGTCGCCGGCAAGCATCAGGTGGCGATCGTCAAGAACACTCCCGTCGACGAAGCCCCGCCCGCCAACCTGTCGATGGAAGCTGCCGCGGCCGAGGCCAAAAAGCCCGCCGCCAAGTCCACGTCCACTTCGCTCGTTCCCGCAAAATACACCAGTTCCGGGACCAGCGGTTTGGAATTTGAAGTCAAGGCCTCCGGCGCCAACGACTTTGCGATCGACCTGACGGACTGAATCGCCGTCGTTGCCGCGCCCCCCCTTGCGAGTGCCGCGAGCTTCATGGCAACAATCGCTGGTTGATCTCGCGGACGCGCCCGGTGTGCCGGGCGAGGTCCGCGTGCAGCCGCGTTGGGTCGTCGTGCCCCAGTCTCCGACAGAGGAACGCGCACTCCTCCGATTGCGGGTCCGGCACCGACAACTCCCGCGCGTTCCCGCGCACCATCCGCATCGCGCCGATCAGTCCCCGCAGGTACAAAAACGCCTCCCGCAACTCGTCCGCGTCGCCGTCCGGCACCACCCCCGCGTGCGCCAGCGCCGTCAGGGCCTCCAGAGTGTTCGTCGACCGCAATCCGGGGTCAGCCGCCGCGTGCGAGATCTGCAACCCCTGCACCAGGTACTCAATGTCCACCAACCCGCCGGGTCCCAGCTTCGCGTTGAAACGCCCCGGCGCGACCAACTGCCGCAATTGACGCTCCCGCATCCCGCGCATGGCGACCGTGTCGAAGGGTTCCCCCGAGTAAATCAGTTCGTCGCGCGACCGCACGACCTCCTCGCCGAAGGACGCATCTCCCCACACCGGCCGCAGTTTGACCAGCGCCTGTCGCTCGAACGGCCAGGCCGCGCCGTGGGGCGCGAAGTACTCGCGGAATGCGTCGAGCGACACGGCCAAGCTCCCCGCCCGCCCATGCGGGCGCAAGCGCAGGTCGATTTCAAACACCCCCTCGCGGCGCGACTTGAGCGTATGCAGGAACGCGTCGACCAGCTTCACGCAGTACTGCTCGTTGCGGATCGGTTCGCCGTCGGTCTTGCCGCGCCCCTCGAACAGGAACATCAGCTCGATGTCCGAAGCGAACCCCATTTCCCGACCGCCGCATTTCCCCAGCGCGCACACCGCAATCCGGCACGCCCCTCCCTCGGCCAACATCGGCCTTCCGAATTGCGCGGCCAACTCCGCCTCGCAACGCCCGAGCGCCGCCCGCACCGTCGCGTCCGCCACGTCCGTCAGTTCCTCGCTGAAGCGGACGAAGTCCTCCGTGTGGCCCAAAATCTGCCGCATATCGACCCGGAACATTTCGCGGTCGCGGTAATCGCTCAGCGCGCCGCGCCACTGGGGACCCGCCGCCGCCAGCCAGTCGCGCAGTTCCGCTTCCAATTGAATTGGCGACTTTCGCGTCGCCAGCGCGTCCACGTCCCGCACCAGCGGAAACAGGTTCTCGTGCTGCATCCGCAGGAAGTCGTTCCACAGGAAGTCGCTCACTCCCAACAGCCGTGCCAGCGCGCGCAGCACTTCGGGACGTTCCAGATCCGCGACTTCGTCCGGCCAGTTCGGACGCTGAAACAGCCGCGCCAGGAAGTCGCGGAATCGCACGAGCGCACCCTCGGGGTCGGGCGATTGCGGCAGCAGGTGCGTGAAATGCTTGATGAGCACGGTCGTCGCCTGCAGTTCGCGGCGGCGGTCGTTGTCGACGATCTTCCGGCCTTGACGGTCGGTCACATGGATCGTGTCGCACGCATCCCCCAACGCGTATCCGACCTGCAAGCGGTTGATCGACACTCCGGCCTGCGCAAGGGCCGAAGTCAGTTCGTAGAGGAACCCCAACGTGTCCCGCCCCCGGATGATGAGTACGGTGAAACGGTCGGACAGTTCGTTGTCGACCGCGATCTCGATGGGATACAGCGTCGATTGTGCGGGGAGCGGCGCCGCGCGGAGCGTGGCCGCCACCCGCTTGAGCAATCGTCCATGGGCTTCGTCGACGCGCCCTTGTGCCGCCAGGTCCGACAAGGCGCGGAGTTCGTCCTCGTACCGTTTCCAGTTCTCCGGACCGGCTTCGGCGAATGTCGGACGCACGGTGAACACGTCGACGATCCGTCGACCGCGGTCGACCCCCGCTTCGCCGCCGACGTGCGGCGCTTCCCGCCGCGACTGTTTACGGAGGTGCATCGACCGCTGTTCCGACGGCGCCGGGCGAATGTCGCGCGGGGGAGGCGGCAACGGGAGAGCCGGAGCGGCGTCGCCTTCCGCGGCGGGGTCGTACGTGAACACCTGCCCGTCGATGACGTTGCAACCGTGCGCGAGCAGCAAGCCCGCGATGAGTGACAGCGCGCCGTGGAAATCGTAGCCCACGATCGTCAGGGTCCACGCGCCGTCGCCCCGAGGTTTGGCTTCGACCAACACCGACACGTCGGGCGACAACGATTCCGCCAACGCCGCGTGACGGTCGATGTCGGCGGGGGGAAACGCCTGTTCGTACGTGGCCGCCAACCGCGACAAGTGCCTCCGCGTCCGTGCGGACCGCGCGCCACGCCCCGGCGTCTGCGAGGTCGGCCGCGTGTGGCCGGGTGGCTCAGCGGCGGGCGGTTCCAATTCCGGGCGACGCGGCTCGGAGTCCCCCAGGCAGCGGTCGAACACCCGCCGCGTCGCGTCCCGGTGCCGCCGGTAATGGTCCAGGAACTGCGTGTCGCTGCCGAAGTCGAGCCGTCGCGCGAGTGACATCAATTCCGCCGGATCGCGCGGCAGCTCGTGCGTCTGTTTGTTGTGCCGCAATTGTAGAGCGTGCTCGACGGTCCGCAGGAACACATACGCGTCGCTCAACATGCGGTACTCGTCCGCCTGCAGGAACCCCAGATCCGTCAGCCGCACCAGCGCGTCGAGCGTGTTGAACGAACGGGCGTCCGGAAGGCGTCCACCATGCACCAGTTGCAGCGACTGCGCCGCGAACTCGACGTCCCGGATCGAACCCCGTCCGAGCTTGATCTCGCCCCAGTCCTTTCCCTGCTTGCGAAGGTCCCCTTCAATTCGCTCCTTCATCCGGCGAATCTCGTCCCGCACGGCGGCGGGGGATTCGCCGAAAATCCGCTCTCCCACCTGGCGGAGGAACGCCGCCCCAACCTCGCGATCCCCGGCGACGACGCGTGCCTTGAGCAGCGCCTGCTTCTCCCAAATGCGGGCCCGTTGTTCCAGATACTCGACGTAACCACCCTGCGTCGGCACCAACTCCCCCGCACGACCCCACGGACGCAGGCGCATATCGACGCGATACAAGAATCCGTTGCCGGTCGCCGCCGTGAGGATTTTGATCAGCCGTTGACCGATCCGCGTGTGGTCCGGGTGACTCGCCCCGGAGAGCCCCACTCCTGTCGGCCCCGCTCCCGACAGGAACAACAGATCGATGTCCGAGCTGTAATTGAGTTCCTCGCCTCCCAGTTTCCCGAGGGCCACCACGACGAACCCGCTTCGCTCAAGCGCGGGTCGCGTCGGGTCCGGACGTTCCCCGTCGGCCCCCGGCGTGTTGGCCGCCAAATCGAGCGCGCAGGCGATCAACCCGTCCGCCAGCAGCGACAGTTGCACCGTGACCCGCCGCAGGTCGAGCAGGCCGAAGAAGTCACACACCCCGATGCGCAACAACTCCCACCGCTGGTGCCGTCGCAATGCGTCCCAGCGCTCGGCCTCGGTCGCGCACCCCGCCAGCCCGGCCCGCGCTTCGTCGTAGAATTGTTCGACACCCTTGATTTCCGAGAGCGTACGCTGGCGCGTCAGCGGATCAAGATAGGCGGGATTCGACAGCAGGATTTCCGACAGGAACTGACTGCCGGCGAACACCCGCCCGAGAATCTCCCATCCGCGAGGCCGCTCGAGAAACATCCGGAAGAATCCGGCCCGGTCGGGCACGGCGGAGGCCAGGCGTTCGAGGTACATCAACACTTGATCGGGTGCCGCCGAATCGGACAGTACCTGCAACAGCGCAGGCAAGCACTTGCGGAACAGGCGTTCCTCTTCGCCCGCGCCGGCGATCCAACACAACCGCTGGTGGGCGGATTGCCAGTCGTCGAACCCGACGAACAACAAACGGTCGTGCGCCGCCGTCGAACCGGGCGGAGCGGACAACACATCATCGGGGAGTGGCGATGTTGGAGCGGACGACACGGAGAAAGACCAATTCGATTGTGAACATGCCGGAAGTGCGGCGGGGCGTCGCGCCAGATCAATCCTTGATGATGACCGGCCCCGACTCCCGCATCCGGCTCTGAAATCTTAGGTTGTCGAGAACGTGCAAAAAAACGGACCGGCACGCGAAGGCCGCGCACCGGTCCGTGTTTCTTGAATTCCCGTTCATCGCCTCACCCGGCCAGCGACCAACGGGAGCGCTGGTTCACATCTCCGAGCGGCAGCTCGAACCCGGGTCGAGGGCCGTGCCCCGGTCAGGCGACGTCGTATTCTTTCTTGGTGACGAGGCCCGGCATCGGGACGGGGTACTTGCCTTCGGCGTTGGCCACGACCGGCGCGGGGCCGTCGAAGCTTAGCTTGTCGGCGTTCGGCGCGAATTCCTGGGTGTGGTTGAGGGCGTCTTCCCAGGTGACCTTCTGACCCGTGTGGCACGCCATGCGGCCCATCGCCGTCGTCAGGCTGGCTTCCACGCCGCGCTTGACTTCGTTGTAGGGCTTGTCGTTGCGGATCGCGTCGATCAGGTGGTTCCATTCGAGCTGGTACGGGCTCGGTTCTTGCGTGCCCCATTGCCAGACGATGTCATCCTTGTGCATCCGCTGCCCCTTGAAGGCGCGGGCCTTCGACGGAGCGTGACCCGCTTGCGAGATGACCGCCGAACCCTTCGACCCGTGGGCGAGGCTGGCGAATTCCTGGTAGCAGCCGGACATGGTCCGGCCTTCCAGCATCAGCTTGCTGCCGTCGGCGAAGGTGAACTCGGTCGAGTAGCTGTCGAAGTTCTGGTCGACGTACTTCTCGCGATAGTGCCGACCGCCGGCGCCGCGGGCTTCAACCGGCCACGAACCCTTCATCCAGCAGCATTCATCGATGTTGTGGATGAGGAAGTCGCTGTAACCACCACCCGACGCCCACAGGAAGGCGTGGAAGTTGCGGATCTGGTACTCGAGTTCGTTCATCCCCTCGGGCTTGGGACCGGCAGCGGCGGAACCGGTCGGACCAGCCTGACGGTAGGCACGGAGCAGAACGAGGTCGCCGATCAGGCCGTCCTGGATCTGGCGATAGAGCTCACCGCGCGCATCGCAGTGGCGACACATCAGACCCACGCCGACCTTCAGGTTCTTCTTCACCGACTCTTCGCCGAGCGCGAACATGCGGCGGCTGGAGGGGCCGTCGACGGTGACCGGCTTTTCCATGAACACGTTCAGGCCGCGTTCGATGGCGTAGGTGAACTGCACCCAGCGGAACGCGGGGGGAGTCGTGAGGATCACGACATCGCCCGGCCTCAGGCAGTCCATCGCTTTCTTGTAGGCGTCGAAGCCGACGAACTTGCGTTCTTCGGGGACGTCGACCTGTTGGTCGAAGCGGGGCTTGATCGCCCCGTAGCTGTTGTTGAGGCGGTCCTGGAACACATCCGCCATTGCCACGAGCTTGATCGGGCCTTGATTCTTGACGTTCAGCGCGTCGGTGGCGGCACCGGTGCCACGACCGCCGCAGCCGACGAGCGCGACCTGAATCGTGTTGGTTTCGCCCGCGAAAGCCCGCGTGCTGATGCCGCCCAGAATGGTGGCGGCGGCGGCGACCGAACCGGCCGTCCGCAGTGCCTCGCGACGCGACACGCCCATACCCGCGAATTCATTCATGACAACCGTCTCCCTGTGAGTTCCGAACCGTGTGAGCCGAATGGAACGTGTCGAGCAAATCACCACAGCCAAACACCACCGTGCCGGTGGACGCCCGGAGAAGCGTCGCGCAGCCGGTTTCATCGAACTTTTACGATACCACCAAGGTGCCGGATTGGGAATCACCGAAATTCGCGGCGGAGGGGCGAGTGTCGCCGAGATGCGTGGCGACGTTGCCCTGTTCCGGAAATCGTGAGATTTCCGCCGAGCGAGGGATGCCAAATAGTGCACCCGACAACGGTTACGTTTTTCTCACCGCAGCCGCGACCTGGCGCGAGGGGTGCGTGTGTTCGAGGTTGAGAGCGGAAGGTGTGGCGTCTTGTCGCTCTGCGACCTGGCCACGAGTTGGCCAGGCCACCCATGGTTGTTTCTGGCTTTGGAAGGTCGTCACCGGCGTGGATCGATTGTACTCCCACCCGAGGCGCTCGACTGCCGGCTCAGCGGACCGTCACGAACTCGTGATGGTTGACCAACACGTGGCACAACTCCTCGAGGCGCCGCAGTTCCCCGTCGGTTGCGGGTTGCGATGTCCCCGCCGTGGCTCCGGAAAACGCCTCCGTCGGAACGTCCGACTTGCCCTCTTCGCCCGAGGCCGCGTCCAGCTGAGACAGATACGCGAGGCATTCCCCCCTTTCGTCGTCGGTCGGCCCGCGCGAAAGAATCCGTCGAAACGCCGCGTCCACTCGAGCTTGGCGGACTTCCGGCGTGGCTGTCCCATTCGGAGACGGATGCGCCTCCGCGATCAACCGGGCCACCTGTCGCGATCCGGTCCGGGCCAGTGGCGAGTTCGCCAGAGCCAGCGCTTGCTGGGGAGTGACGCTCTCCGAGCGGCGATAACACTCGCTCACGTTCGGACCGTCGAACAGGCTCGTGAACACCATCCGTTTTTCCTTCGACGCCCGGAAGTAGAGCGATCGCCGGGGAACCGTCAGCCCCGACTCGTGAGGTAAATCCTCCCCACCCGGTGCGAGGTCGAGCTGTCCCGAGACCGCCAGCAACGCGTCCCGCACCGCTTCGGCTTCGAGTCGTCGCGCGGCGAATTTCCACAGGTTGCGGTTCTCCGGATCGGCGGCTTTTCGCGCGGCGTCCCCGGTCGAAGTGGAGGCCAATCGATACGTCGCACTCGTGACGATCAACCGATGCAAAGACTTCTGCTTCCAGCCACTCGCGACGAACTCGGAGGCCAGCCAATCGAGCAATTCGGGATGCGACGGTTTGCGACCGTTCACGCCGAAATCGAACACGGATTCGACGAGCGGTGTGCCGAAGTGCCGCATCCACACGTGATTGACGGCCACCCGCGCTGTGAGCGGATTGTTGGGGGACGCAATCATTCGGGCGAGGGCCAACCGGCGACCGGAACTTGTCGCCGGATGCAGCGGGGTGAACTTCGCATAGTTCGTGTCCCCATCCTCGACTTTCGTGGCCGCCAGTGCGGCCACGGTCGCCTCGACCGCCTTCTTCCACCCTTCGGTGGCATCCGCGAGCGCCTTTTTCGTCGCTTCGTCGGCTTTCTCAAGATGCGCCTGTTCGGCGTCGGTGAACTTCTTGCGGGCGTCTTCCTCCTCGGTCCGTCGTTGACCCAGCAGTGCCGCTCGTTGGAACCGCACGGCGGCCTTGGCCAGTTCAGCCGCGTTCGCCGCTGCGGGGGAGGCGTACTGCGCGTCGTCCGCCGCGATCCGGGCTTCGGTCCACGCCCCTTGCACTTCGAGCGTCGCGCATCGCAGTTCTTCGCGTGCGAGTTGAGTCGTCAGTTTCCCCACTTCCGCGCGCAGCCGCCGTTCGAGGGAACCCGCCGTACCGTTGTTCGCCAGCAGGTCCGGCAGCGGTCCTCCCGATCTCTCCGCGATCGCCGCCCCTTCGCTCAGCTCGAGGATCTCCAATTCCGCGAAGTCGGCCAGCGCGTCGTAGGTCCACAGTGAAAACCGGCCTGGCTGGGCCGGTTCAGACAACAGGAAGACCAACACGACCTTGCCGTCCACCGCCACGTTGACCGTCTTTCCGACCACCGCCACGACCAGTTCGTACGGCTTGTTGAGCTCGACCGGAATCACCATCCGGCCGTTCTGCGGATAGGTCGGTTGCCCGTTCACTTTTTGGAACAGGCTGGCGACCGTCCCCGTCGTCGATGCGGACAGGTACACCCCCGTTTCGTTCGCGGGAGCCGCATCCGTCGCCGCCGAAGGGGCGTTGTCCGTTCGTCCGCCGAAACTCAGTCCGACCGACCGCCACATCGTGCCGCCGGTGATTGTCACCTTAACCCGCGCGAGGAACGACGCGGGAACGGACGCGGGGGCGTTCAGGAGCAACCGGGCCTCGTCCGCGCGGACTTCGCTCTGTCGCACCACGCCGTCGACCGCCTGCCATTGACCGGCAAGCCGCGCCCATTTTGCCGTATCGAGCGTGTCGAACGATTCGTTGAGCAGTGGTTTCGGGGCGCCGAACTCCGCCGGTGCCGGACCTTCCGGATCGACCTCCAGGATCGCGGCATGCTTCTTCGTCGCTGCGGCCAATGCCTTCCGAGTGGCGATCACCTTTTGCCGTTCGGCCTCGAGGATCCGTGCCTGATTGGCTCGTTCGAGAGCACGTTTGGCCGGGTGCAGACCGGGGTAGTACGCGATGGGTGGCAGCGCGACTTCCTTCGGCGATTCCCCAAGCCCTCGCAGCAGACCCGGAAAATCGGGGGCGAGGACGTTCTCCTTGACCGGACGTGCCTCGTCACCACGGGTGAACAGGAACGTCGGCTCGGCGAGTTTCGCGTCGAAGACTCGCGCCAGTCCCTGTTTTTCAGGGTCGGTCATGCCCGTCACGGGGTCGACGCGCACGTCGTACGGCTCGAAGAACGCTCGCAGCTTGTAGTAGTCGGTCTGCGGGATCGGGTCGTAGAAGTGGTCGTGACACTTCGCGCAGTTGAACGTCACCCCCAGGAACGCTTTGCCCGTGTGTTCGATCGCGTTGTCGAGCCACACGTTGCGGTTGAACTTGAACCACTGCCGCACAAGGAACCCGGTGGCCCGCAACTCCGCCTCGTCGCCGGGAGTCGCCTCGTCCGCGGCCAACATGGCGACGATCATCTGATCGTAGGGGCGGTCGCCGTTGAGGTTTTCGACGATCCAGTCCCGCCAGCGCCAGATGTGCGGCTGACTTTCGCGGACCTCGGCCGCATAGCCGTCCCAATCGCTGTACCGCCAGACATCCATCCAGTGGCGGCCCCAACGCTCGCCGTATTGAGGGCGCGACAGCAAGTCGTCGACAACGCGCTCATAGGCATCGGGACGGGTGTCGGACAGGTACGCCTGTTGTTCGGCCGGGGAGGGGGGCAGGCCGATGAGATCGAGGTACACGCGCCGGAGCAGCGTCTCCTTCGTCGCTTCCCCCATCGGCGTGATCCCCGCGCGCTTTCGCGCGACGGTCAGCCAGCGGTCGATGGGATGCGCCGCCCCACCTGGTTCGGCGGCGGGCAGGTCCGGTCGCACAACAGGTTGGAACGCCCAGTGTTTGTTCGGGTCTTCCGGGACCGGTTCGTCGGGACCGGGCGCTCCGGCGGCGATCCACTTGGTGATCGCGTCAATTTGCTCGGGCTTGAGCGGTTCCCCCTCGGGGGGCATTTTCGCGACGCCGTTCCGACCGAGCACCGCGTCGAGCAACAGGCTTTCGTCCGGCTTACCCGCCTCCACCGACGGGCCACCCGCGCCGCCACTGCGAATCAACTGGATCGCGTCGAGTCGCAATCCGCTGGTTTGCTTGAGTGCTCCGTGACAGTTCGCGCAGCGGGCACGGAGGACGGGGTGAATCGTTTCGCGATACAGACGGACGGCCTCGGCGTCGTCGGCTGCGGCGCGGGCGTGACTCAGCCCGAGCGAGAGCCCGATCAGCAGGAGAATCCTCAACGGTTTGGTTCGGAAAACTCGCATGCCTATTCTCCCGGACCTCGATGCACTCCGTCAGGACACGATTCGCGTGACAGATGGAGTCTTCCTGCGGTTGCAGTTGTCGGCCCTCGAAAAGTTCACTCTGTCGCACAGTCCAACCCACCCGCTCGGGCGTCGGAGTCGCACAAGGCGTATGCGCCTATCGAGTCGAATGAGTGGACGGAGAGGTCGCAATCTCCGGAAGTCGCGGATCAGCCGCTTCGAGACTCGATTGTGATGTTCGAGGCACCCACAACACGCGCCCCGATTCGGCTTGTTCCTCCTGCAATCGCGCCACCAAGCCGGCGAGCGTTCCGCCATTTGCCGACAAAAGTCGTTCGCGGATGGCGTGCAGTTCTTCAAGGATGGGATCGATCAAGGGGAAGCCCCTCCGAGAAATTCCGCCGGAGTGCAGATCAACAGGCCGCCCAAGCCTTCCTTGGCCAGCAGTCGATAGACTCGAGGCAGTTCATGCGCATTGGCGATATGTTTGCAATTCAAGGTCAGCAGGTAATCGACGCGAGCCAAGGCTGCGAGTGCGACGTGAAGGGCGTCCGCAGCCGCTCGTCCAGGCATCATGTGGCCTGCCAGGATTCGGCCCGCGAGCACCTCGGCATCCTTGGAGATCGGAGTCAACGGCAAACCCTTCAACAATTTGAGCCGCTCCGAAGCGGCAACGGGATCGCCGACGGAGGCTTCGTCGAGGGTCAATTGAGAAGTGACCAACTCGAATTTGGGCCTTTCAAAGCTCCACCAATCCCGAGCTTGCTCCTGAATGGCCGCAACACGAGCGTCGGTGGCTGGCCGCGCCGTCGCGTAACTCACGACAGAGGTTTCGACGTAGAGCGTACGCATGGACTTATCATATCACGACAGTTTCATCACATCGTGAAGCCATAACCTCACCCTGACCACGCCTGTCATCGACCCAAAGGACAACTGCGAACTCGCGCTCCATATGCTCTCCACATCAGGAAACCATCAGGACGCGTTGATGCTACCCGCCCCATCCCCCCCGCTCAATCGGCAAACTTCAGCGGCGATGTCCTGCCGCAAAACTCGCCAAATCTTTCCCGTGATTGACTCTCCCCCTGAAAAGGACCTATAAATCAATTGTGAAGAATATGTCAGGCGTCCGATGTTGAGGAAACGTGCCTGCGCGGAGTTCCGTGGAATTCCGCGATGGCCCGTTCCCCTGCGACCAGCCCGCCCCCAGCAGTCCCGCCACCACTCGCGCCCGCCGAGGTGTCCCATGCTGACGATCAACGGCCCCGCCACCCGCATGTGTGATGGCATTTCCCGCCGCAGTGCCCTGCGGATCGGCGCGCTCGGTTTGGGAGCGGGAGCCTTGTCGCTCGCCGACCTGTTCCGGCTGGAAGCCCAGGCGGGGTCCACATCGCGGCAGAAGGCGGTTATCAACATTTTCCTCGGTGGGGGACCTCCCCATCAGGATATGTGGGAAATCAAGACCGACGCTCCGCCCGAAATTCGTGGTCCGTTCCAACCGATCGACACCGCGGTCCCCGGAATCCAGATCGGCGAGGTGTTCCCGCAGATCGCCCGGATCATGGACAAGTGTACGGTGATCCGCTCCGTTGTCGGGGCCGAAGACCGTCACGACAGCCATCAGTGCATGACGGGTTGGAAGTTCAACGATCTGGCCTCGATCGGTCGGCGTCCCAGCCTCGGCGCGGTGGCCACCAAGGTGCAGGGTCCGGCGGACAAATCGGTCCCGCCGTTCGTCGGGCTGGCCAACGCGGGCGTTTGGAAAAATCCCGGTGGTCCCGGCTTCCTTGGCCCGGCCTTCTCCTGCTTCCAACCGGACGGCGAGGGGATGGCCAACATGAAGCTCAACGGCATCTCCAGCGACCGGCTGGGCGACCGCAAGCAACTGCTGGCCGGGTTCGATCATCTGCGGGCGGAAGTCGACGCCAAGGGGATGATGGACGGGATGGACGCCTTCACCCAACGGGCGTTCGACGTGCTGACCTCCAGCAAGCTGCTGAACGCGCTCGACCTCTCCAAGGAAGACCCGGAGATCGTCGCTCGCTACGGGAACGGCCAGCCGTACAAGTTCCAATACGACGGCGCCCCGACGATCAACGAGCACTTGCTGATGGCACGACGGTTGGTCGAAGCGGGCGTCCGCTGTGTGACGTTGACGTATGGCCGCTGGGACAGCCACGGTGACAACTTCGGCCTGGTGCGCGATCACGGCGGCAAGCTCGACCAGTGCGTCAGCGCTCTGGTCGAAGACCTCGCCATGCGGGGGATGCTCGATGACGTCACCGTCATCGCCTGGGGCGAGTTTGGTCGGACGCCGCGAATCAACCCGCAATCGGGCCGCGACCACTGGCCGCAAGTGAGCTGTGCCCTGATGGCCGGGGGCGGGATGCGGAACGGGCAGGCGATCGGCTCGACGAATCGGCTGGGCGAGTACGCGAAGGACCGTCCGGTCCACTTCCAGGAGATTTTCTCCACGCTGTACCGCAACCTGGGGATCGACCCGAACTCGACAGTCCTGATCGACCCGACAGGCCGTCCGCAGTACCTGTCGACGATGAACTCGATCCGCGAACTCGTGGGCTGAGGCGGGTCCCGCCGCACGACGGTCGGCTCACGTGGCGGAAATCGTTGGAGTTCCGCCACGCGAGCTCGTTGTTGCGGTGCTTGGGCCCTTTCTTCGAGAGCGTCGTTGTTGCCGCGGGAGGGCGGAGTGCGGCAATCGTTCTTCGAGGTTGCACGCAACCCGGTGCGCGGCCCGTGTGGGTGAACGGCGCTTGTGCGCGGCACTTTCGGGAATGCGGGTTCACGCTCGGCGGAAAACTCACGTTTTCCGCTACCGGAGAATGTCGCCGACGACTGACGGGCAACCCCCCGTTCAGGGCGTGACGTGGCACCAGGCACAGCCTGATGTTTCCGACGAGCGTACCCCAGCAGCTCTTGGCGCGGACAGCATCCGCCCCTCCCCTCCTCACACGTCCAACTCCTTCACCTCCAGCGCGTGCTTCTCGATGAATTCGCGCCGCGGTTCCACGTGGTCACCCATCAGCACGCGGAAGATCGAGTCCGCCGCCTCGGCGTCCGCCATCCCCACTTGCAACAGAGTCCGCGTCCCCGCGTCCATCGTTGTCACCGCCAATTCGTCCGAGTTCATTTCGCCCAAGCCTTTGAACCGCGTCAGGCTCAGCCCCTTCTTACCGACGGTCGTCAGCGCCGGACGCAACTCCCTCAGCGTGGCCAGTAGCATCGATTGGTCGTCGTTCTCGACCCGGTGGGGGCGGACTTCCTCCCCCTGTCGCGGCGGACGCGGATTCAAATCCTTCACGCCGAATCCAAAGTCCCGAAGTTCCGCCAACTTCTGGTTGATGGTCCGCACCTCGTGCAGATCGACGATTTGCAGGCCCGCCTCCTTGACCTTGGCCCCCGCTTCGGGTGCGGCTTCCGGAGCCTGGCCGCCGGCACTCTCGTCCGGGCCCGCCGCATCGCCCGCGGAATGGTCTACCATCCGCAGCGAATGCCCCACGCGCGCCTCTTCCTCGGCAATGAACCGGTCCAGCTCCTCTTTGTTGGCGAACCACTTCTGCTGTTTGCCGTAGAACACCCGGTACCTCGGCAACAGGCCGGTCTCGGTCAGGTGCTTCGCCTCCAACAGCCGCAGATCGATCCCGCGCCGTTCGAGGGTGACCAGCGGTTCCTCGAGATCCTTCAGGATCCCCGCCACCCGGGCCAAGTGCTCGCCCGTCAGCGCGTCCCCCTTCTCCGTGACGAGCCGCGAACCGTCCAGCCCGAGCTGGATCAGCTCGTTGTCCATCTCGTCCGCGGTTTGCACGTACCGCACGTTCTTCTTCTGTGTGACCCGGTACAGCGGCGGTTGCGCGATGTACACGCATCCCTCTTCGATAAGCTTCCGCATGTGCCGGAACACGAACGTCAGCAAGAGCGTGCGAATGTGACTGCCGTCCACGTCGGCGTCAGTCATCATGATGATCTTGCCGTAGCGACGCTTGGAAACGTCGTCTTCCCCGCCGGGCGCGACACCGATCGCCTTGAAGATCGCCGCGATCTCCTCGTTGTCGAGCACCTTCACCAACTGGGCCTTCTCGACGTTCAGAATCTTCCCGCGCAACGGAAGGATCGCCTGCGTGTTCGAGTCGCGCCCCGTGTCGGCGGAGCCACCCGCCGAGTCCCCTTCCACCAGGAACAGCTCGCTCCGGTCCAATTCGTGTGTGCGGCAATCCCGCAGTTTTTCCGGCAAGCCGCCCGAGGTCAGCGCCCCCTTGCGGCGCACCATCTCGCGAGACTTCCGCGCCGCTTCCCGCGCCTCCGCCGCCAGCACCGCCTTCTGCAGGATCTTCTTCCCGACCGCCGGGTGCTCCTCAAGAAACTTCGTGAGTTGGTCGTGCACGACCGAGGTCACGATCCCTTCCGCGTCGCTGTTCCCGAGCTTCGTTTTCGTCTGCCCTTCGAACTGCGGGTCCGGGTGCCGCACGGAAATCACCGCGGTCAGCCCCTCGCGGAAGTCTTCTCCCGCCGGCACGTAATCCTTGAAGACCCCTTCCTTCTTTCCGTAGTTGTTCAGCGCACGCGTCAGCCCCGCGCGGAACCCCGTGAGGTGTGTTCCCCCTTCGAGGTTGTTGATGTTGTTCGCGTACGACCGCACGTTCTCGTTGAAGCCGTCGTTGTATTGAATGACGATGTCGACCGCGAAGACATGGTCGTCGTCGCGGACTTTGACCTTTCCCTCCCCCTGGATGACGATGATTTCCGAATGGATGGGGGTCTCCGTCCGGTTCAGCCATTGCACGAACTCGATCAGCCCTTGTTCGTAGTGGTACTCCTCGGACTGCGCCGTGCGTTCGTCCGAGAACTGGATCCGCACCCCTTTGTTCAGGAAGGCCAGTTCCTGAAACCGCTTTTGCAGCGTGTCAAAGTTGAACCGCGTGTCGGGGAAGATGCTCCCGTCCGCCTTGAACGTGATCCGCGTTCCCGTCTGGTCGGTCGCCCCGAGTTTCTTGAGCGGCGTCGTCACTTCGCCCCGCTCGAACTCCATCAGCCAGACGAACCCTTCCCGCCGAATCTCCGCCTCCAACCACTCGCTCAGCGCATTGACGGCGGTGACCCCGACACCGTGCAGCCCCCCGGTACCGGTTTTGTAGCCTCCCTTGCGGTCGAACTTTCCCCCGGCCCCGACTTCGGTGAGCACCACTTCCAGCGCGGGCCGGTTGTTCATTTCGGGTTTCGGACCGACCGGAATACCGCGCCCGTCGTCCTGCACCGTCACGCTGCCGTCCGCGTTGATCTTGATGCTGATCAGCTTGGCGAATCCGTTCACCGCCTCGTCGATCGAGTTGTCGACCACCTCGTACGCCAGGTGGTGCAAGCCGCGCGGCGTGGTGTCGCCGATGTACATCCCCGGCCGTTCGCGGATGTGCTCGATCCCCTTGAGGGCCTTGATCTGCTCCGCCCCGTAATCGCCCGACCCGCCCGTTTCGGGAGTGATTTCCGCTTCCGACATATCCACGCCGATCCTCTCTCAACTGACCACGATGCGCCGGTCCGACGGCGACGCTTCATTTTACGGAAAGCGTTGAAGGAAAGGAACTTTCGGCGTGCGGACCGAGGGGAAAATCGAGCGGATTTCCATATCGCGAACAGCGCCGGAGGGACGCCGGCCGCCCTCCGGCGCGGAGTTGGTCGGTTCGATGCCAGACAGCGGGGGGAACGCCCCTTGGCCTCCGTCTGCAATCCGCCCCTCGAATAACACCAGCATCCGGGGGCAGGTTGCTCACGGTATCGCATCCGTTGCAATTTCGGTCTCGGGAGCCTGATACCTGCAACTTGCAACAAGCACGAAGCAGACGCGGTCGAACCCGACCGGCGCTTCGGACGGATGGGGTGAATCGTAGCCGCCGACCCGATTTTCGGGTCAAACCGGAACCGGCTCCGGTGGCTTGGGACTTTCGATGCGCACGGGAGCGAAATCCGAGATGTCATCGATTCGGCTGCTTCGGACCAATCTTCGCAATGTCCCCTTGAATGAAACCGGTGCGGATCGAAGGTGCGCCTGGCACGCGACTTCATACTCTTCGGGATCGAGGAGGCCACGTGCCCGCACTTCCCCTTCCTGATCGAGCAAGAGCAAAAAATCCACTTCGCCTCGGGGGCGGACATCTTCCCCTTCTCGCTGTCCGCTGAGCGCTTCGACGAATCCGAAGAACCTCATCTCTCGAGGAGTGGCGCTCGAACGGAGGTGCGGTACCACTTCCTCGACGATGTCAAACACATCCTGTGTGAGCCGAACCTCACGACTGTACTCCCTCGAGGCTGGCAGCCGAGTGCGCGACCACACCGACGAGATCGAAACCGATGCCGATTCCCCCTCTGGACGCATCGACAAAAGGGCTTCGCACAAGTTGGCACTGATTCCTGGCGGCGCTTGTTCGCCGAGAAGGTCGTCAATGGTGTTGGTTTCCGCCACGCGCGACAACCCGTCGACCGCGTCCATCAATGTCAACACGACGCGACGCGCGAACGGGTCGGATTCCATGCCCGGCAAAGCCGGAGTCGAATAGAGCGGACAGGCGATGTTCAGGACAAAACTGCCTCGTTCCGTCTGTCCGAACCGACACCTGTTGAGCAGTTCGTCCGCCTCGGCACGCGACAGCCTCGGATGATACCGCTGTGGCAACAGTACGCTGTGCGCCGAAGACCGAATCATCTTCGACGCTCCCCCCAACAGCCGGACAGCGTGTTCCAAGGGCAAGCTTCCCGTTTCCGCTCCAGGCGCCACTTCCCTCAGTCGCAAAACATCCGCGGGGGGAAGCAACAAGTGATCAAGCACTTCGCGAATTCCGCGTCCCTCGAACTCCGCGAGTTTTCCGACGGCGTTGGCGACCGTTTCGGTGTAGTCGTCCAAATCGCGGTCCGTCGCCACCAATATCTGGCGTAGGGCATCGTTCGGGTTGACCAAAATCGCGACCCTGTCGCCCGGCTTGGCTGGAGCCCGACGCCAGCCCAATCCTGTCGCGTAACCGATCAATGCACCGGGATTGACCATACCCATCGCCCCGGCCGATCCGTTGTCAGGAAACATAGCGGGGCCTTTCGCCACGGGAGCATTGGGTCATGATCTCAACCAAGGCTTTTTTGGTCAGCGCTTGAGACTCGGGAATGTGGACCGTTTGTTCGGACGTGTTCATAGACTGTGCGGCCCCGAGCAGGCTGCACCAATAAGCGCAGCGACGGGCAATCAAGCTATGCGTGGTGACCGTGAGCCATTCGTTCTTGTCTTTTGGGAGACGCAGGACAACCAGGAGCTTTGGGTTCGCCGTGTTTGGCGAACGGAGCTTTTCGTACTGATGAATCGGCAAGCTGAATGAGAATCGACCGGACTCGGTTGGCAATTCTCGAATCGTAGCCTTGAGTTGCACGTCGAGAGTCATCGAGGTGTATCGGGAATCATCCGCGAGTCGTCGACCGTCCAGGTCGATTCTGGCATCGACACCCTGGTTATCAAGGTGCCGGTTGGTCACGCAGCAGGAGAACCCGGCGTACGACGCCACAGCGTGCAGATAGGCGTAGCTCAACTCCGATTCGACATCCGCGATCGTCAACATTCGAGCACTTCCCCATTCCGGAAAATATAGGCGGGCACCCACGCGGAACCGATACGGATGTCCATCATGTCTTCCAGATTCGCCCGAATGCAAGTCGAACTTGATGACTTCCTGCGGCGCAGTGTCCAACGGTGATTTCCAATGGTCCAACCACACGATTCGGAACACCCGCCCGCACATCCGACACGCACGGCATTTCGCCGACAACCGTTACAGAGTGAAGAGTCGGCCCAGTCGGTGCCGATGATACAGGTGATCCCGCGTACGGCGCTGGCCGGTCGGGGGGTCTCGTGCGGACCGTGCCGGTCGGGCCGTTCACGAAACTTGAGAGTTTTTTCCGGCGCGATGCCTTTTTGCGACCTACGTTTCCCGAAGCATTTCGGAAATCGTCGTTTCGAGGCCGGGATTCCCTCAAGTTGAGGGACGACCGGGCGTGGAGCGAACGCCGTTCCGGGGTGTGCGCCGCGTGCGTGAACGTGGTGCCGGAACTCTGATACATCAGCCACCCAGGGAGGGGTGACCGTCGGCAGGATGTCGAACGCTTCGCAATCGCCGGATGCGGCGTGGCGAAGTGGGTGGCGTCCTCCCCGCGGAAGCTCGTACCCCAGGTGGTGTCATGAAACTGAAAACTCTGGTGCTGCTGGCGATGGCCCTCGGATGCGGGCTGGTCGCGATGGTTGGTGTCCAGCAGGTGCTGGCCGAACGCAACGGAAACGTCGCCGAGACCCTCGAGGTGCTCGTCGCCCGGAGCGAAATCGACCCGGGAGCGGAAATCACCGAAACGAACACAATCTTTGAAGCCCGTCCCAAAAGCTCCGTTCCGGAGGGGGCGGTCGTCAATCAGGAACAGTACATGAAGCGGGCGACAACCATCCGGTTGTTTCCCGGCGAGATTATCCTGCAGAAGAAGCTTGGCGAACCCGGCGTGATCGGGATTGCCTCGCAGATTCCGCAGGGGATGCGCGTGGTGGCGGTTCCCGTCAACCTGACCTCCGCGTTGTCGGGGCTGATTTCCCCGGGCAACAAGGTCGACATCGTCGTCACCTACTCGCTCCAGAAGAACGGCCTCCAATACAAGAAGACCAAACTGGTTCTGGCCAACATCGAGGTGTTCGCGGTCGACCGGGTCCGTCACTCCGAATCGGCCGACGCCGCCAAGACCAGTTCCAAACCCGAAAACGTCTCGTTCCTCGTGACTCCGCAGCAGGCGCAAACGCTCTCGTACGCGGGTCAGAAGGGGAACTTGCAACTCGTGCTGCGAGGGTCGTCCGACTCCGTCGAAGCCGAGATGACCGACATCGACGACGAATCGTTCGAAGGGATGGATTCCGAGAAGGGAGTCGACCAACCGACCGAGGAGCCCACCAAGCCCGCGGTCGTCGCCGCCCCCGCCCCGGAAGTCGAACCGAGCGAACCCCAAAAAGACCTTCAAGCCTTCCTGAATGCCCCGCCCCCTCCTCCGGCTCCCGCCCCGGCCCCCGCGCCGCTGCCGGAACCTGAGCCGGTCGTGGCTCCCCGGGAAATCTGGAGCATCGAAATCTTCGACGGCGAAACGAAGCGTGTCGAAACGATGGAGTTGATTCCGGAACCGACCAAGATCGACGAAGCAACCGTCCAGGGGGGCGGCAACAACGGATCGTGGTGGAAGCGGCTGATCACCGACGTGAAAACGCCGACCAAACCCGAACCCAAGCAACCCGACAACAAGCGTCCGGAAGCGAAACGTCCCGAACAAACCCGAGTCGCACAACCGACGACCACCGCTCCGGCCGCCCCTCCGGCGACCAACGCGGACCGGCCGACGGAAACCCCGCCGACGGAATCGCCGACTCTTCCCGCCACCGCGGGGGGCGTCGACCCGGCGGCGAACAACACTCCGGCTCAAGAATCGCGTTGATTCGCCGCCGGTTGAATCCTCACAGATGCCCGCTCCGCGGGCGCGCTCTGCGGAGCGCGTCCGCGAAGCCCGTTTCCCGGTCGACGACGAC
>JBIKMW010000019.1:0-71301 GCA_044359065.1 Planctomycetales bacterium
GCAGGCCGTCGACATAACTCCCCCTCCGTGAACGTGAACACAGCTCCGTCAAACTCCACCACAACTCCCCTGCACGTTACGCGCCGAAAAAAGCGAAGGCCCTGGCGGCCAGCCCCTCTGTCTTGCCCCGATTCGCTCCCTTTGCCAAGATTCCGGTGCCGGTCGCAGGACGCGCTCCGAAGATCGGGATCGGCAACTGTTCCCCCGCTGAACTCCGAGAGAGGCCTCTCGGTCTGGAAAGGATTCGTCATGCTCGACTCCCGGTTGTTGGAAACCGCCCCGCGTGGTGCGAAGAAATCCCGGACCGCAGGAGTTGATCGGGAGCGCGTGGCAAGCCAATTGGGACCGTGGCAGCCCGCCCGACGCGTGTTGTGGGGGGTGGCGTTTGCCCTGCTTGCGGCCGGATGCAATGGATCGACGCCGACTCCCCCAGCTTCGGGGTCATCCGGCGGCACCGGTGCCACAACCGCCGGTGGTACCGCGAGCGCCCCCAAAGATCCGAAGTCCGCAGCCGCCGAACCCGCAGGTGAAGAACTCCAACCCTACGATCCCCCACCGCTCGCCGAGCTCGACAAAACGGCGGAGTGGGTCGACATGCCGGTCCGCGATTCCCTCGCGTTGTGGAAAGAAGAACTCTCGAAGACGTCTCCGACGGTGACCCCCGCCGAAGCCCTCGCGCTGAAGAACGATTCGCCGGAAAACAATGCGAAGATTCTTGCGGGGCTGGGGCGACAGCCGGCTTCGGAATCGGAGGTCGATTACGAGGCGACGTTCAATCGCCACATGATGCGCGACGTGAAGAGCACGAATCCGATCATGGGAAGCAGCGTCGAGGAGTTCGATGTCTCGGGGCTGACGGCGTTCGGTCTGTTCAGTTTCGATTGGAAGCTGGAACCGTTTGCGGCAACGGACACCGTCGTGACGTGGCAGTCGAGCAAGGACCGCCTGCTGGACAAGGTCGTGCTGCGGGACGATTTGTTCTGGTCGGACGGAAAACCGATCACCGCGCATGACGTGGTGTTCAGTTTCCAGACGATCATGAACCCCAAGGTGCCGGTCCCCGCGATGCGGTCGGGGACCGACAAGTTGCGGTGGGTCCACGCCTACGACGACCGGACGCTGGTGTTCTTCCACAAGGAAGCGCTGGCGACCAACGTCTGGAACCTGAATTTCGGCGTGATCCCCAAGCACGCGTATGAAAAATCGCTGCCGCTGGACTACACGCTGCAGGATCATCCCGACCACGTGAAGTACGAGAACGATCCGATCAGCGGCGGGCCGTACAAGCTGACCAAGCGCATCCGCGGGCAGGAACTCGTCCTGACCCGCCGCGACGATTATTACATGGTGAACGGGAAGCAGGTCCGCGACAAACCCTATTTCAAGGAAGTCCGCTTCCGCGTTATCGCCGACACAAACACCGCGCTGTTGGCACTGAAGAAGGGGGATCTCGACGAACTGCTGCTCACCCCCGAAGTGTGGAAAACGCAAACCACCGGCGACGATTTTTACGAACGCTGCACGAAGAGCTATGGCGTCGAATGGACCACGTTCCACTTTCAGTGGAACCTGAAAAATCCGTTGTTCGCGGATGTCCGCACGCGCAAGGCCTTGTCGCTGGCGTTCGATTACGACGAAATGCTCAACAAGTCGTTTTACGGCCTGTATCAACAGTCGGCGGGGATATTCCACCCCGACGCGTGGTGCGCTCCGAAGCCGGCGCCCGCTCTGTACAAACAGGACCTTTCCGCCGCCGAGAAACTCCTGGAGGAAGCGGGTTGGGAGGACAGCGACGGGGACGGCGTGCTCGACCGTGACGAGGGGGGGAAGCGGCTGAAGTTCGAGTTCAACATCCTCTGTCCGCAGATTCCCGAGCGGATTCAGCTCTGCACGCTGCTCAAGGAATGTCTCGACAAGGTGGGGATCGTCGTCAACGTGAGGCCGCTCGAACCGACCGTCATGCAGCAGAAACTGCTCGACAAGGATTTCCAGGCGGCGTTCGGAGGTTGGGGGACCGGGACCGACCCCGACACGTCCGTCAACATCTGGGGGACGGGGGAAGGGCGCAACTTCGGGTCGTATTCGAATCCGGAGGTCGACAAGCTGTTCGAGGCGGGCCGCAAGGAATTCGACCGCGCAAAGCGGGCTGAAATCTACGGCCAGATTCACACACTGACGTTTGCCGATCAGCCGTACACGTGGCTGTACTCGCGGAATTCGTTCTACGCGTTCAACAAGCAGTTGCGCGGTTATGCGTTCAGCCCCCGTGGTCCCTATCACTACGGACCGGGTGTGGGAGCGTTGTACAAGGTCAAGCCGTGAACTGCGGTGTTTGAACGGAGGTTAACCACAGAGGACACAGAGGTCACGGAGTAAGGCGGAGGGAGCTGAGTTGCCCCTTTGTGGAAGCTGATGACCTGCATGACGATTTCTCGGGTTGAAGGCTGCGAAGCTGCCCGCCGTTGCATCTTGACTCGCCTTGTCTCCCTTTCTGTTACCTGATTCTTCTGTTGGAAGAGGACCTGCGTCACCAATTGCCCGTACCGGGCCTCTTGCTCTGTGTTCTCCGTGTCCTCTGTGGTTAAAAGATCCCCGCGTCGCCGAAACCCGGCCGGTGGCTGACCCGTTTTCCGATGACAAGCTATCTCATCCGCCGTTGCCTGTTGGCGTGCCTGACGCTGGGCCTGATCACGTTCGTGATCTACGGTCTGATTCGCAGCATGCCGGGCGATCCGGTCGCCGTCATCGCCGGGAACGAGGACCCGAGCAAGAAAATCAAACCGGAAGACCTCGAACGGATGCGGGCCGCCTACGGTCTTGATAAGCCGTGGTACCTCGCCTACGGCACCTGGATGGGGAACGTCTTTCAGGGGGACCTGGGTCGCTCGATCTCCCGAAAGCAACCGGTGACCCGCCTGATCGCCGAGCGGATCGGTCCCACGCTGCTGCTGTCGATCACGTCGCTCGTCCTCACGTACAGCCTGTCGATTCCGTTCGGGTTGTACATGTCGGTCCGGTCGGGGAAGACCGACGAGCGAGTCTCGGGAGTCGCGCTGTTCGCGCTGTACTCGTTGCCCTCGTTCGTCGCGGCCTTGTTCCTGCAGATTGCTTTCGCGGTGATGAACGATTGGCTCCCCCTGTTCGGCATGGTCTCCGACAACCACGATCAACTGTCGTTCGTCGGCAAATGTTCGGATATCGCCATCCACATGGTGATGCCCGTGACCTGCTACACCTACGTGAGCCTGGCGTACTACAGCCGCTTCATTCGCGCGACCATGCAGGAGACGCTGCGTCAGGACTACATCCGGACCGCGCGGGCCAAGGGGGTTGACTCGTCGCGGATCGTTGTCGTGCACGCGTTCCGCAACACCCTCATTCCGCTGGTCACGCTCATCGGCCTGACGCTTCCGTCGCTGCTCGGAGGGTCGGTGATTCTCGAACAGATCTTCACCTGGCCGGGGATGGGTCGGTTGTTCTTCGAGTCGATCTCCGAGCGGGATTACCCGACGATCATGGGACTGACACTCATGTTTTCGATCCTGACGCTGGCCAGCCAGTTGCTGGCCGACGTGTTGTACGCCTTCGTCGACCCCCGCATCAGTTACCAGTGAGGATCGATGTCCGCCGCAAGCCCCAGCCCTGTGGAACAAGTCACGCCAACCGCGTCCGATGCGCCGATGGCGATGTCGCTCGGTTTTTGGGGCGAAGCGTGGCGACAATTCCGCAAGCGGCGGCTGGCAATGCTGGCCGTTTGGTACGTCGGATTTCTGACGGTTGTCGCGTTTTGTGCCCCGCTGATCGCCGGGACGAAGCCGATTATTTGCAAATACAAAGGGAGCATTTACTTCCCGGCGATGGGGTATTACTGGCCGTCGTGGGAGAACCCGGTCTTCGCGAAGGACAAATTCCGTCGCGTGTATCCGAAGAACCTCAAAGAGAAGGATCCCGACAGTTGGGCCATCTGGCCTTTGGTCTATCAAGACCCCTACCGCCGTGTGCGCGACGATGAATGGCCGGGCCGTCCGGGCAATCCGACCGGCGACGACGGTCGCCCCAGCCAAGTCAACTGGTTCGGCACGACTCAACAAGGGCTGGATGTCTTCGCGGTGATGGTTCACGGCACGATGATCGCGCTGCTGGTGGGGATCGTCTCGGAAGGGATCGCGGCCTCGATCGGCATCACCTTCGGCGCGTTGGCGGGCTATTTTGGCGGATGGGTCGACACGCTGTTGGGACGCGTGCTCGAAGTCGTCATGTGCGTGCCGAGCCTGATCCTGATCCTCGCGCTGATCGCCATCATCGACAAGGCGACGATCTGGCACATCATGATCGTGATCGGCGTGACGGGTTGGACGGGCATTGCCCGGTTGACGCGCGCCGAATTCCTGCGGTTGCGCGAGACCGAGTTCGTGGCCGCCGCACGCGCGTTGGGAGCTGGGCCGGTGCGGATCATTTTCCGCTACATCCTGCCCAACGCCTTGGCGCCGATCCTGGTGCCGATTTCGTTCGGCATCGCGTCGGCGATCCTGATCGAGAGCGGGCTGAGCTTCCTGGGATTCGGGCCACCCCCTCCCAATCCGAGTTGGGGAACGCTGCTCAACGCCGGTCGCCAGAACCTGCAACTTTGGTGGCTGACCTGGTTCCCGGGCCTGGGGGTCTTCTTCGCCGTCCTCGCGTACAACCTCATCGGGGAAGGGCTGCAGGAAGCGACCGACCCGCGGTTGAAGGAAGCGCTTCGCTGAGGCGGCCCGGAAGCGGGATCGTTTGCGCCGCGGGGGAAGTGCCGCAGCCTCGAAGGGGTTCGCGGGAATTCTCGTCGTTGCCTGAAGAGAAACGCAAAAACCCCGGGATAGGCCGGGGTTTCTCGTGCGGGACGCGAAGTGAGTGCGCTGGGACTCGAACCCAGGACCTACGGATTAAAAGTCCGTTGCTCTACCGACTGAGCTACGCACTCGCACTCTTGGCGAATCGATTCGCCGATTTTTTTAGATCAGGGTTCCCGCCTTCGACGGACACGCGATCAGCGGATCCGGTTCCCTCGGCCGACGGGCGCTTCGGCCGAGGACAAAGCATTCTAACGCGGCGTCCCGCGACGTGAAACCGTTCGGTTGTCGTTTGCAGGGCGCTTTCTTTGCTCCGTGTGACGAAATCAGAGTGGTGTGTGGCGGAGTCGTGCCGCGAAAGCGCAGGCCCCTGAATGTGCGTTTTCGGGTTCGGGGGCTTCCAAAAGGGCGCCCCCGCCAGACTACTGCTTCGTCACAACGGAAATAGGGGGTTGTGATCGTCGCAAGACGTTCGCACTGCTGGACGAGCCCAATCCTGTTCGGCACGGGAGTTGTTGATTTTGTGGGGCGCTGGCTGGTGTGCTCGTGCGGCGGGGTTGGGGGAGTCTGGGCGGGATGATTGGGGGGGGGCGGGTGGCGGTACCGGTTCTGGCGCGAGTGGGGCGCTGGTTTCCACCGCGCAGCGTGAAGGGCATCGACGCGCCGGGACGGACTCCGCCGTCAGATCCCGCGGTTGCTCGATGGTGAAATGATGGTCATTGCGAACGCGGCAGACATATCGGCTGCCCGCCGCGAGATTCGCGTTGAACAGCCCAAACTCTTCGTACCCGCGGTCCGTGATGTAGCACTGCGCGGGATCGAACAGCCGCAGGGTTTCGGAAAGCGATCCCCGCGAGGCTTCGCGACAACCGGTCTTCTTGCGGACCGCGGGCAGGCGGCTGGCCTTGACCAGATCGCGCAGCGACCGGCAGACCGGGTTGTCGAAGGTCCGCACGATCAGGCTGCAGGCATCGTCACAGAAGAGTTCGCGATTCCCGGCCCGGTCCCGGCTGGTGGCGTCATCGCGCACGCGGGCCAGCAGCGGCCGCAACCGCTGCAGCATCCGCAGCCCTTCCAGACGCGTGTTCTGCTCATCGCCATCCGACGCGTGCCGCTCGCCCATCCCCTGTCGCCCCTTGTACCATCCCCGGCCAGTTTGACAGCCCCGCGACCGTCCAGGAACAATGGCGTAGATGTCGTGCCGAACAGGATTGGGCTTTTCCAGCAGTGGCACCCCCGAATCAGGCTGTGACAAAGCACTCACCTCGCCTCGAAGTTCCCGTGGATTTCCTGGGAACGGGGGCGTAAGGTTCCGTCGTGACGGACTCAATGGGAGGCGGTCTCGACACAACACGCGGGGCGAGTGGCTCCGACTCAGTCCCCGAAGGGAAAACGGATGTTCCTGTTTCGACTGGCCCGAGCGCTGTTGTTGTTGGCCGCCGTCGCTTTCGCGGCGCTGGGGACGTTTTCGATGTGGCGTCCCGCCCAGGTGCTGTCGGGGGTGGGAATCAAAATCGAGGGGGTCGACGCGCGGACGGAAGTGCGGGCGACGTACGGCGGCTTGCAGTTGGCGCTGGCGTTGGTGTTCGCCGTGACGGGACGGTCGCCGAAACTGTGGCTGGGAGGAGTGGCGCTGTTGTGGCTGATGATGGGAGGGTTGCTGGCGGGTCGACTGGTGAGCTATCTCGCCGATGGGCCGCCGGGCCGCATGACGATGTTTCTCGCGGCGTTTGAAACGACGTTGTGGCTGCCGTGTTCGCTCATCCTGGTCGTGTGCACGCACATCGGGACGCCGGAACCACCGAAATGACGCGGAGGAGTGGGACGGCGGTGTCGTCGACCGTCCTTGGCCGCGAAGGGGGCCGGTCGTTGTGTGGTGTTTGGTGGACGAATGCGTGAGGTGGAGCGTCTTGTCGCTGCGCAACCCGGTCACGAAATGGCCGGGGCACCCACCGTATTGCGCAGGGTGCGTTGGGCTGGAAGTCCGACAGAGTGCGCAGGCGAGTGTTTGAGGTCGCCGGGGTAGGGAACAGCTCGCTTTCCGAAAGGGCATTTTCAGCAGGTCGTGACGCGTGGGGTTGTTGTAAGAGTCGTGGCCTGGGCCTGAATCGGCGCTCCTGCGGAACCGTCTCGCGCGGTTGTGCCGGAGAATCCCGCGCCGAGGAATCCATTCGAGTGGCGAACCTTACGCGGCCGATGATCGCGCGGGTGCGCGGCCCTTCCGGTCCCCGCGACCGACTCTCTCCACGATACGCGCGATCTTGATCCGACTCGCCACGACCACCGCCGCGCCCCGTTCTTCCGCCGCGCGTTCCGGCGGGTGGTTGGTCACGTGCGCGTTCTGGAGCGCGCTGCTCTTCGCCGCCCTGACGTACGGGATCGTGTCGCTGGCCCCAAAGGTTGTCGCGCTCGAGGATTTGGCGGAGCGGCATCACGCGCGGCAGTGGGAACTTGTCGCGCTGGAGCGGCGGGTGCGATCGCTCCAAAAGACGGTCGAGGCCATCGACAGCGATCCGCGAATGGCACGCGAGTGGACGCGCATGGAATTCGGAGCGTCCGACCCGGACGAACAGTCCATCCCCGTTGAGGGGGACCTCGCGCTCGAGATGCGGGGCGCGGCGACCGACGCCCACGTTCCCACCGCCGAAATCCCCGTGCGGCGGGCCGCGTGGCACGTCGCGCCGCTACGTTTCCTCGCGGCGAACCGCAGCCTGGAAAACACGCTCTTGGCGCTTGCGGCAGGGGTGGCGATCTACGCGTTCACGTTCCTGCGCGAGACGCCGGACGACCGGAGTCCGGCGGAAACGCCGCCGAACTCCACACCTCGCGCCGCGTGATGTCGAGCGGACGGTTAAGCATCCGCCCGCGACCAGGAATTCCGAGTCTCAGGTCGCTGCGTCGGCGATCGGGCCGGGCAAGCGGTCGAGCACCTTGTCGATCAGCCCGTACGACTTCGCCTCTTCGGCCGACATGAAGTTGTCGCGGTCCGTGTCGCGCTCGATCTCGGTGAGCGTGCGACCAGTATGCTTGCGCATCATGTCGTTGAGCATCTGCTTCATGCGGATGACTTCCTTGGCGTGGATGTCAAGTTCCGTCGCCGTCCCCTCCATGCCGGCCAGCGGCTGGTGGATCATGATGCGGCTGTGCGGCAACGAGTGACGCTTGCCCGCAGCGCCAGCCGTCAGCAGCATGGCCCCCATGCTGGCCGCCTGGCCAATGCAATAGGTCGCCACGTCGCAGCGGATGAACTGCATGGTGTCGTAAATGGCCAAGCCCGCCGTCACCGAACCGCCGGGGGAGTTGATGTAGAGGTGGATGTCCGACTTGTCGTCGTCGAACTGCAGGAACAGGAGCTGGGCGACGATCGCGTTGGCGACCACGTCGTTGACCTGCGTCCCCAGGAAAATGATCCGGTCCTTGAGGAGCCGGCTGTAAATGTCCATCGCCCGCTCTTCGCGGCCGCTTTTTTCAATGACGTACGGAACGAGGATCGACATGCCGGCTACCTCTGTTTGACTGCGGAAATGTTCGGAGAAATCCCGCACCGGGGCCGTGATCGCGCCATGCGGGAAGATTGGTACGGCGAAAGCGGGGGGGACTCGGCGGCTCAGGTCGTGGCCGCGGGCTTTTTGTCCTTGGTCGCCTGACGCTCGAGAATGTCGTCGATGAGGCCGTATTCCTTGGCTTGCGCCGCCGACAGGTAACGGTCGCGCTCGGTGTCGCGGGCGATCACCTCGATGGGCTGGCCGGTGTGCTTCGCGAGAATCTGATTGAGGATGTCGCGCGTATCGAGGATGTCCTTGGCCTGGATCTCGATGTCGGAGACCTGCCCCCCCACCTGCCCGTACGGTTGGTGGATCATCATCTTCGAGTGCTTCAGGGCGTACCGCTTTCCCTTCGTCCCGCCCGCCAACACGATTGCGCCGCCGCTGGCCGCGAGGCCCACGCAGTAAGTGCAGATGTCGCAGTCCAGGAACTGCATCGTGTCGTAGATGGCCATGGTGGCGGTGACAGAACCGCCGGGGGAGTTCACGTACAGGTGAATGTCCTGATGGCGGTTTTCGGACTGGAGGAACAACAGCTTCATGACGACCAAGTTGGCGCTGCCGTCGTGGATCGGTCCGTCCAGGAAGATGATCCGGTTTTCGAGCAGCAGGTCGCCAATGCCCATCTGGCGTTGGCGCGTGTAATCGCGGGGTGGCATGCGTTCGTGTTCCTCGTGCGATGGCGGCGAGCATCTTCGCCGGGTCGATAACGTCGGGGATTGGAGCGGGAAATCGGTCGCTTGGGCGAACGAAATCCCGCAAGGTCCCGGCTCCCCGACGGGGTAGCGAATTGTATGGACGGCCTTCGCCCTGCCAAGCCCTAATCAGCAGCCAAACGCGCCGCGCGCGGGGAATTCCAAAAGATCGGCTCCGGTGCCGGGAGCCGACTCCAACCGATGCGGTTCACTGTTCGTCAAAGAACACGACGACCCGGTGGCCTGCCGCCACCGGGTCGTCGCTGTCGCATCGTGGTTCGTTGTCGCAGGCGGTCGACGTTCTCAGTCGTCGTAATCCACGTACACGATCCCGTTTCGTCGCGCGGTCACGTCGACCGCATACTTGCCCCAGTCGTAACGCATTGTGCTGCCGTCGCGGCGACACAGGACCCGACAGGGAGCTTCGCACGGCGGCACGCAGATTTTCACGTAAAGGCACTGGTCGGGACAGCATTTGTCCGCGCACGGATCCTTGATCGCCACGACCAATTCCTGAGAGCAAGGGTGAATGTTGCGGGTTTGCTTGTACTTCACCTTCGTGTGCAGCGGGACAGCCGCCACCGCATATGGGACGGGCTGCGCCAGCCACGGTTCGGCAACGACGGGTGCTCCGGCGGGATAACTCCCCGGTTGCGGCACGATCACGGCGTCCGGCGAATAGGCCGGGCCAGCGGGAATCGGTTCCAGCGCCGGAGCGGGGGCTTGCGCCCGCGGTGCAAACAGCGACGGCCCGCTGTATTGCGACGATGTCCGTTGCGGCAACCCCCTCGAAGGGCCGCTGTATTGCGAGGGACCGTTAAACTGCGGGGCACGCAGCACCGGTTGCGGTTCGCCCAGTTGAGCCTCGGGGAACAACGGTTCCGCCACGGCTTGGCCGACCAAGGCCACCAATCCCAGAATGGCCGCGCACATCGACGATCGACGCATGATTCGCTCCCAAACCGAAAATGCGGCACAAACGCCGCCAACCCACTTTCGAAGTCCCCCTCGGCGTGGTTTGCGACGCCGATCGAGTGTGATGACAGGATCTTGCCCGATCATCACGTCCGTTACCGTCCACAAGGATACACAACCCCAAGAACCGATCCCAACCGTCAAACGAAAATCTTTGGGCGTTTTGGGTGGATTGGACCGGCTGTTCGGCGCGGACCCTTCAAGACGAATCGATAGTTGCCGATGCATTCAACGTCTTTTTAAGGGCTTGGCGAATCGGCTGTCTTCCAGGGCGGTGGGTCGATTCCCTCGACCGAAGTCTTTTGCCGCACGGTTTTTGAGGAAATCGGCGCTGCCGCGAAGTGCGAGTTCCGCCTAAAACATGCGTCACTCGGAGCGGATTTCGGAAATCCCGCCTCCACAAACACTCGCAGTGGCCGGACCAGGGAAGGTCGGGAATGGCACGCCAGCAATCGCACGAAGTCGCCGTAACCACTGATGCACGAGAATCTTGTGACTCGCGCCCGCAGTCGGATGCGGTCGCGTCGGACCGCGTTCCGGCCGGGCCGCACATGCGTTGGCCGTTACCGTCGGTGATGCCTTCGCCCGGGGATCGACAATCCCCAGCGTCCGATGCTCAACTTTCAACGCTCGCCGAATCGACGGCTTTCGGCCTTTCCCACCGCGCGGCACTGCGATGGTGCGTGGCCTTGGTCGCGATTGGATTGGTTGTGCGGTTCGTTCGTTACGCGTTGCGATTTCCGCTGTGGCACGACGAACTGATGCTGACGGCCAACCTGCTGGACCGCGGTTACGACGAGCTGCTCGTTCCGCTGTCGCTCAAACAGGTCGCGCCGTTTGGCTTCCTGTGGATCGAGCGATTTCTGATCGAGAACTGGGGGTTTCACGAGTGGAGCCTGCGGCTGTTTCCGACAGTGTGCGGAGCGGCGGGTCTGGTGGTGTTCGGCGCGCTGGCTTGGCGGGCGCTGGCCGGGACCTCACGGAGCACTCGAGCACCACTTTCGGGGCCAGGTGAAGTCGACCGTTTGGCGGCGGTGCTGGCCCTCGGGGTGTTGGCAGTGGCGTACTACCCGCTCCGGCACGCGTGCGAGGTCAAACCGTATGCCGTCGACCTCTGCATGGGGGCGCTGCTGCCCTGGTTGGCGGTCGAGTGGTTGAAGCGTCCGGAAAGGACGGGATGGCTGTGGGGCCTGGCGGTGGCGACTCCCGTGGCGATGTGGGTGTCTTACCCGGCGGCGTTCGTGGCTGGAGGGACGGCCCTCGCCCTGTTGCCGGGGGTGCTCCGCCGCGCGAACGCGTCGACGGTTTCAGCGTACTGCGCGTTCGGTGTGCTGATGCTGGGTGCGTTCGCGATTGTCACCGGAATGGGGGGCTCGGCCAGTCATCAAGACCTGAATGCCGACATGTCGCGAATTTGGTCGCACACTTTTCCACCGATGACCAACCCGCTGGAGTTCGCCGCGTGGGTGGTGACCGTCCACACCGGTGAATTCCTCGCTTATCCCGTGGGGGGCGAAAATGGAGCCAGCGTGGTCTCGACGGTGCTGGCGGGTTTGGGGGTTTGGTGGTTGTGGCGACGATCGACATCGGTCGCGGCACGGCCGCTCGTGGTGGCGACGTTCGCAACGCTGGGACTGTTGTTCGTGGCGTCGGTCCTGCACAAGTACCCGTACGGAGGTCATCCGAGGTTGGTCCAATTCCTGGCACCCCATCTGAGCCTGTTGGTCGGCACGGGTGCCGCCGCGGCGATTTCGCAGCTACGCGACGTTCGACGCGCGCGCGTCGCGACGCTCGGCGCGCTGGTGGGGCTGTGCTTGCTCGGGGGCATTACTTTAGCGCGGGATGTCGCTCATCCGTTCAAATCGCGGGTCGATGCCGAGCACACGGCGTTCGCGAAGAAGTTTTGGACGCGACCCGACCCAACTGGCTGGACGACGTTGTGCTTGACCTCGCGCCGCACGCAGTCCTTCCACCCCACATTGTGCGATTTCTCGTACCGGATCCATCGCGCAGCCTACGCGCCGCGAGAACCCGAGCAGTTTCACCTGGAAGTTCCCACTCAACATCGCTTCGACGCGCTGCGGGTGGTTGTCTTCAAAAACGGCGACGGGCCGGTGTGGGAAGGTCCACGCGAATGGTGGATGCACAACATGCGTCTGACTCACACGTTGGCACGCACCGACGAGCATCCGATCCACGTCATGAGCGACGCCTTTCCGGACGTCTACCAAGTCTTGTGGTTCACCCCGAAATTCGCCGTGAGTCCGCCGCCCGTTCCGGAAAAAGCCGTTTTCTAACACCGTCGCCAAGCCGATCGAGGTGTCGCCATTCGCGTCTTGATCCCCGCAGATCGCATTCAACAACGCGTCGCCGAAATGGGATCGCGGCTGTGCGCCGAGATTCCCGAGGGGCCGGTCACGGTCGTCGGGGTGCTCACCGGGTGCCTGGTGTTTCTGGCCGACCTGATCCGCCGGATGCCGCGACCACTGCGCCTTGGGCTGGTGCAGGCCTCCAGTTATCGCGGCGCGGCGACCTCCCCCGGCGAGTTGCGGCTCGACCTGGACGGCCTGCCCGACCTGACCGATCAGACGGTCCTGCTGTTGGACGACATTTTCGACACCGGGAAAACCCTCACCGCCCTGCGCGAGGAGCTATTGCGCCGCGGTGCGCGTCGCGTCGTCACGGTTGTGCTGTTGTGGAAGGCGGCCCGGCGACAAGTCCCCTGGACTCCCGACCATTTCGGGTTCGAGATCCCCGACGAGTTTGTGGTCGGTTACGGACTCGACCACCAAGGGGACCATCGCCACCTGCCGCATATTGCGGTCCTGGAACCGGAAGACCTGGCGGGGAGCGACGCCTGATTCCAGACGCGCGCTCCCCGTGGCGGAAGACATTGCCGCTCCGCCGCGTTTGCGGCCCTTCGCAGCGCCGTCGCCCGCCAACCCACGCCGTCACTCACTCCACCTTGAGGCGGTAGCTGAGGAACCCGATCGGGGCGCCTTCTTTGGCGTCCTTGTAGTTCTCGTGGCACATCAGGCATTTCTTGGAGACGACCGGCACCGGGGTCGCGGCGCGAAGTTCCCGCGCGCCGTCCTTCGTGACGACTTCTTCGTGGTAGGACTTCCCGGAAACAAGCGCCTTCATCGCGGCTTTCTCGAAGTCGTCCTTCGGCAGGTTCTTCTCGAAGTACGGTTGGCCCGAGGCGTCGAGCAAGCGGACATCGTGCCAGCCCTTCTTGCGCATGGCGTCGAACAAGGCGGAGGCGGCGCTTCCCGCCGAGAAGTCGGTTTCCGAGTGCACGTACTTGTCGGTGATCAGGACGACGGCGGTCTTGTAGAGGTCGTCGAGCATCCGGACCTGCTTGCGAGTCCGTTCGAGGGCGGGGTCCTTCGCCTCGTCGGCTCCGGGCAAACGCGCCACGACGCAAGCCACAAGACACAGACCGCCAATCAGAACAAAGGTGCGGGGAGCGCGCATCGGGATCCTTTCAGGAATTGCGAGAGTTCAACAGGCGTGACAGCCCCCGCGCATCGGCCGGCAAGACCAGCCAACCGCCATTCGGGGTTGATGAGAAACCGGGTCGAAGGGAATCGGGGTGGGCGGGGCTTTCGCGGGCGGGTCTTTCGCGGGAGATTCGAGGCGGGACATCGTGCGTCGCCGATGTCCGTGAAGGGGGAAACTCGTCGCGGATGTTGAACGCGTTGATCCCGCGTCTGCGCACCACGAAAGCTCCCCGCTCACCCTTTGGGCTTGCGACCGGAGTTGAGGGGGACCGCTTTCGGCGTGGCTCCGGCCATCGCGCCGGAGCGTGGCAAGACATCCGCCAGGCTCACGCCGTCGAGGTACTCCATCTGAATCCGCTCGGCTTCGCCCAGCACCGTCCGCAGTTTGCACCACGATTGGATGGCGCACACGTTGTCGATCGACACGCACTCCAGAAGGTGTGTTTGCCCTTCGAAAGCACGGACGACCTCGCCCACGGAAATCGTTGCGGGGTCCCGCACCAATTCGATGCCGCCCCCCGCCCCGCGCACGCTGCGGATGAACCCCAGCCGCGCAAGTTGGTTGACGACCTTGGCCACATGCGGCCTTGAGATCGCGAAAAACTCCGCGATCTCGTCGATCTTCGCGCGGCCGGGCCGCGCCCCCAAAAACATCAGGGAACGGAGCGCGTAATCGGTCTGAAGATCGAGCCGCACGTAAACCGCCTCGGAGAAAGATACACGCTAAAGAGATATCGTCAATACACCTTTTGCATCTTTTCCCGTTCGGGCTGCTTCGTCAAGGTTCGGTGTATGCACGATGATTGCGGAGGATCGTAAGTGCTCCGCCGCGCGTACACACGCCACTCGGACGATGGCCAACGCCGGGCGGGGAGAAGCCCCTCACAGCGCTATCCCTCTCTGGCGAAGCTGTTCGACGAACGCGTCGGGCGTCGTGAAGAGTTCCGCGTCGAGGCCTTGCTCGCCACCGGCTGTCACGTACGCGGGAATGTCGTCCGTGTAGAAACACTCGCCGGGTGGACAACCGATGGCGTTCAGCGCGGCACGGAAAATCGGGGCGTCCGGTTTCATCGCGCCGACTTCGTGCGACAGCACGAGTTCGTCGAACGGCTCCAACACCGTGTACCGCTCGCGGATCCATGCGATGTGGGACGCGCAGGTGTTCGAGAGCAGCACCAGACGGTGTCCCCGCCCCTCTAAATCCCGGACGTACTCTTCCATCGGCGGGTTCGGCACGAAGATGTCGGCCAGCGCCCGCCGAAACGCGGCGACGGAGACCGTTTGCCCGGAGTCGCGGGACAATTCGGCGGCGAACTCCGCCTCGGAGACTTCACCCCGTTCGAACTGCCACTGTCGGCCGCCGTCGATCAGCCAGGCTTTCACCCAAGCGGGGGGACGGCCACACTCGGCCGCGACCTGAGCGGCCATCCGCTCGTGCGAAAACCGCAGCAGGACATTCCCCAAGTCGAACAAGAACGTGCGGATGGGCATGTTGCATCGGGGACGGGGACACGCTTGGCCACGGCGCATCGCGCCGACGTGCGCGCAAGCATAGCAATCGCACCTCGCGCGACGGCACCCATCCCTCCCCTTCGCTCGCTCGCCGGTTCAGCTCAACTGAAACTCCGGCAGCGTCATGCACAGGTGCGCCGCTGTTCGCGACATTGTCGCGATACGCCGTTGCGGGGCCAGCACCAGGTCACCCGCCGCTCCGGTCCGCGCGACCTCGCCGGCGATCGTCCGAAGGACGTCCGTCGGTTCCGACTGGAAAAACAGCCGCAGGAAACGCCCGACGATCTCCTCCGCCGAGGGGAGCGGATCCGTCGGCACCAGCCGGGCGGGATCGAGTCGCGCGGCGGCCTCGGTGCCGCGCGTAGCGTCGAACGCCATGTTGTTGCGGCGCAACAGGGAGTTCGAGTTGATCCATTCAGCCCCCCCTTCCCAACCCTTCACGCTCGGAGGAAAGAACAGGCTCTGCCCGAGTTGCGCCGCCCCTTTGGCGACCGTCTCGGGCCCGACGCGCCCTTCCAATGTGCGGACCATTCCGGCCAAATAGTCACACGGGCCTTTGACCTTGCGCCAACGCTGGGACGGGTCAAAAAACAGCCGGCTCGACAACATCGTCCGCACGAGCCAATCGACATCCAGGCCCCGTTTGCGAAACTCGTCGGAGAGCGGGACCAAAAACCGCTCCGCGCACGGTGCCGCGTCGTCGAAGAATTCGCGGTACAGCTTGCCGACGAGAAACCGTGCGCAGGCCGGGTGCTCCAAACAGAGACGGACCGCGTCTTTGGCTCCGAAAGGGCCTGTCTTGCCGAAGATCGTCTTCTGCCCGGGATCGAACTCCCGTTCCAGAAACAAGGCCGAGTTTCCGTTGGCGCTCCAACCGGTCAGCGCCCGTGCCATTTCCTGGATGTCGCGCTCGGTGTAGTTCCCCACGCCGAGGCTGAACAACTCCATCAGTTCGCGGGCGTAGTTCTCGTTCGGACGCCCGCGCCGGTTCGAGGCGGCGTCCAGCCAGACGAGCATGGCGGGATCGAACGTGATCCCTTCGAGCATCGCGCCGAACTTCGCGAGGGCGTGCGACCGCAGAAAGTCGATCTGCCGTTCCATCAACCCGCCGTTTCGGACCTTGGCTCCGGACGTCGCGAAGTGGTTGTGCCAGAACAGCGTCAGCTTTTCGAGAAACGGATGCGGTGAGTAGAGCATCCGATACATCCATAGCCCTTGAGCGACCGTCAGGTCGGCCACGTAGTAGCCGACGGTCGGGGGGCGCAGCACCTCGAGTTCGCGGTTGAACTTCTCGAGGGACGCACGCTCGCCGTCCGCGATCGCGCGTCCCTCGACCACGCGCGCGACCAGTTCGGACGGCTCGACGCGCGTTCCCGCCTCCAACAGGGCGGCGCTGGCTCCAAAGCATGTCCGCCGCAGCAAATGCCCGACTTCCGCCGTCGTCCAGGGCCGGTCGACTCCGGGTTCGTACGGTGCCCATGCGTCCTTGGCCGTCCAATTTGCAATCGCTTCGCCCATGACGTTTGCTCCCGGCCCGGAAACGAGTCCGCGCGGCGACGCCCAACCGGTCAATCACTCGACCGGTCAATCACTCGACAGGCCAACCGCCCGACCGTTCAACCACCGGCTTTGGGGGTTTCGCCGATCACATGCCGAATCTCGAACACATCGTCGCCGAGACGCGTCTCGCGACGGAGCGATCCCAGTCGCCGCAGCAGGTCCTGATAGCGGGCGAACTCGGCCGTGGCCTCGTCGACGGTCAAACCGGTTTTCAGGACGACATCCCGCAGCACGTCGGCCTTGTAATACTCGGCGATCTCCGCGACCGGTCCGAGCGAGATGCGGTCGCTCCCGGCATTCGAGGCGGCCGCGTCCGCGACCGCTTCCTTGTCGCGAGCGTCGATGACCTTTTTCGCAAGTGCGAGGTTGGTCGCGAACAGGAACCGCCCGCGATAGACGGCGATCACGGGGTCGAAGCTGCGGAGTGCGCGATCGATCGAGTTTGGCGCCGAGGAACCTTCCGCCGGTTCGGCGTTCCCCAGCAGGAATTTCGCGTGTCGCAGTTCGACGCCGGCATGGGTTTCCGTCGAGAGCGTCATGAACGCTCCGAAGCCCGGATTGTCGAGGAATTTGTTGATCGGAGCGAGAAACTTCTCGCGAAACAGCGCTTCATCCTTGAGCGAAATCAACAACGCCCCGGAGGGATACTGCGGCTTGGCCGGGTGCTTGTACCCCGTTTCTTCGGGAAGCGTCACCACAAGGTTCCATTCGCGACCCAGGCCCCCGAAAACTTCCAACGCACCGGGGGTGCCGAGGAGCGTGGCCCGTTTGGATTCTTCCTCAAGCTTCTTGATCGACGCTTCCGTGAGTAATTGCTCCCGCGTTTCCCACAGCGTGCCATAGTCTCTGGTCCAGGAGAGGCTGGCGACCTCGCCGGCGACCTCCAATCGGGGAGGCGTGGCTTCCCCCGTCGGTGGAGCGAAAAATCCGGCGAGCGTGCCGATCATCCCTTCCCGGCCGACATCCGTCCGCAGGGAGAACTCAAGCCGCCCTTCGTCCGCAAACAGGGCGGCCGACGCGAACTTCGCCCGCCGCAACAGGTCGACATAACCCCCCAGGAGGAACATCGCCTGGACGTTGTCGGTGGGCAACTCCAACCCCTTGCGGAACTTCTCGTCCTGCCGCGCCGCTTCGAGATTCAACCACGTCGTGAACACCGGTCGACGCGCGGCACCTTCGACCTGCGCGGCCCCAGTTCCCGGCTCGGGTTGCGTCCAGTCCAGCGACTTGGCCAGCCGGAAGTCCGTCCGTTTGGCGGGATCTAGCAATCGGTCGAGTGCCTGCTCCAACAGCACCCGCTTGTTGGTGAACAATACCCGCGTTCCGGAGAACGCGAGGTGTCCTTCGTCCAGTTGGAAGGCCGGGACGCCCCGGTAGTCCGCCTGGAGCATCTTCTTCGGCCCTCCCGCGTTGTTGAACACGACGCCGAAGATCGCGTCCTTGATTTCCCGCACGGTTTTGTCGTTGTCGCAGGCGAGGATCGCCGTCGTCGGCGTGAATCCGCCGTCGGTCCGGCCCAGGCCCAGCGTCACCCCCTGAGCCGTCATGGCCTCCAGTGCCTGGTCCCACGGCTTGTTCAGCGTGAATTCCAGAAACTGTTTCATTTGCTGCAACTGCGGATTGTCGAGTCGCCTGAGGACCTCGTCGCGGAAAACGCTCTGTTTGACGAGCGCCGTCACGTCCTTTACGAGCGTGTTCTCGACAAGCCGCTTCGGACCGTCCACATGCAGCATCAACACCGTTTCGGCGGGCAGCAGGTGCAGCGCCGCGCGATGCGGATCGTCTTGCCCCGCAGGTCGGGCGTCTTCCGCGCGACCTGTTCCAAGCCCGCACAGGCACGCCAGAATCAGGGTGAACCCGATCGCTCGCCGCCCCCCGCGGGTTGGCAAGGGAATACGCGCCGCGACAGGCGTTCGGTTGAACTGGGGTCGGTTGGACATGGGACCTCTTGCCGAATTCGTCATCGCCCACTCTCCTCGCGGAATCGCTCTGAACACGGGGCGGGCCACCAGCGAACACCCCATGTTCGCGCTGCCGGGCACCGGTCTGTTCCCAAGCTACCCGGACAACCGGCACCGGGTTTCACGCGAAGCGCGGGACGCGATCCGGCGCCCACCGTCAACCGTCGGCACCCGTTAAGAAATTCCGAGCCGGGACGCCTCGATGGCCAGTTCTTCGCGGCGGATTTTGGCGTTGTGACGCACATCGACCGGCATCGTCGTGCGGAAGCGGAACTCGCGAATGCCCCGTGTGGTCGGGTAACGACTGGCCAACTCCAGCAAATCGTCCACCAGCCTCCGCCGATCCCTCGTGGCGACTGGCTGCCGAGGTTCGATCCACACCACCGGCGTCTGGCGTCCCGCCGGCCCGACTCCCACCAGCGCCGCACGCGAAACCGTCCGGTGCGTCTGGAAAATTGGCTCGACGCAGTCCGTATACAGTGGCCCGCGTTCGGTTTCGACCACGTGCGACTTTCGCCCGCAGAACCACAGTCGCCCCCGCTCGTCGAAGTACCCGACATCCCCCATGCGGTGCCAGAAACCCTCACCGTCGGGGATTTTGGCGAGGGCCGTCGCCTCCGGGCGGCGAAAGTATTCGCGCGTGACCACAGCCCCTTTGACCACGATCTCGCCGATCTCTCCCACCGGCAATGCTCGCACCTGCGACCAATCGTCGATCGGAGTCGAGGTCCGCGCGATGATCCGCACTTCGACTCCCGAAAACGGCAACCCCACGCACGTTCCCGCCCCCTGGGCCGTGGCTGTCGCGGTTTCCGCCAGCACCTCCCGCGCACTGATCGAGGCCACCGGCAGCGCTTCTGTCGCACCATACGGCGTATGAATCTCCGCGTCGGCGGCCAGGCGGGGCAACAGCGACTTTAACAGCGCCGGGGGTATGGGGGCTCCCGCCGAAAGGACGCGCCGCAATGTGGGAAGCGTTGTATCGGTCTCTTCGCACCAGTGCGCCACGCGGGTCCAGATCGCTGGCGACCCGAACGCTTGCGAGATATCCCGCGCATGCACCGCCGCGTGGACCTTCCGCGGGTCGATCCGGGCCGGTCGCGACGGATTCATGTCGGGGATCACCGTCGTCACCCCCATCGCCGCATTGAACAATCCGAACAGAGGAAACCCCGGCAGATCGATCCCGCCCGGTTCGATGCCGTAACGATCCCGAATCTGCCGCACCTGCGCCGCGAACATCCCGTGTTCGTACAGCACCCCCTTGGCCGGACCCGTACTGCCGCTGGTGAAGATCACCGCCGCCGGATCGCGTGGTGCCGTCGTCGGCAATGTCACGACTGTCGGATCGGTGGCCAGCAGATCGGCATACGTCGCTCCACCCCAGAACCAGCGCCGTCCCACCGTTACGTTCAAGCTGGCGGAGCGAAACCGTCTCCCCTGAAGTGTGCGAACCGCATGCACCATCGGGATCGCCACGAATCCATCCGGCTCGACTTCGTCGAGGCAGTGAAACACATGGCGTGGCCCCATCCCGGGATCGATCAGCACGACCACCCCCCCCGCGCGAAAAATCGCGTACGTCAGGGCGATGAATTCGATCCCGGGCCGCACCATCAACACCAGCCGCTGGCCGGGCTTCAATCCCCCCACGACCAGTCCCGCAGCCAACCGGTCCGCGAGGTGGTTGAGCTCGCCAAATGTCAACGACCGATGGCGTGGCGTGCCGTCGCGGTCATACCCGTCGGGAACCAGCACCCCCGGCTCATCCCCGCGCGTCGCCGCCGTCTCGCGCAGTGTTTCCGCAATATTGAGACCGTCCGTGCCGTCCACCCGTTGCTCCGACCGAGATTTTCAAGGGTCGCAACCAATCGTCAGCGATGCCGTTCAACGCCATCGTAGAGGATGTGATTTTTTCGAGCGAACAATGAATTTGTGATGGAAACCCGCAGCGTGAGCGAGAGAACACGCGTGGATTCGGGGGAATTCGTGACCTGCGGGGAGAGCGAGGTCCCTCGCTCACGCTGCGGGTTTCCAAGAAATTCACAGCCTCGTAGCGGAAATCGCCGGATGTCCGTCGCGCGCTGATTGGCCCCAGCGAGCACTTGTCGCAACCCGCCAATCACGCCAGAGTGCATCAACGGCGCTCGATGTTTAACTACGCAGCCTGGATCGGTGAGGTCGGCATGATGTGGTCGCAGCCTGAGATTCGACAAACGTCGCGAGGGAAGTGGCGTGCATCCCTGGTTCTTGGCTTGGCTTGCCTGGTTGTGTTGTTCGGGACCCCGAACCTCCGGGCCGAACCGGGCACCCCCGACCAGCCCGAACTCGTGTTCTTCGCATTCGACGAGGACCAGCTCGGCTGGCAACACAATCTGCGGTTGACGCTCGAATCCCCCAAAAAGCATCCCGCCAACCCGGTACTCCGCTGCGGCCCCAAGGGGTCGCCCGACTATGGCCATGCGATCCTGTACGGCACGGTGATCCACGATCGCGGGAAATTCCGCATGTGGTACCTCGGCATGATCCAGCGCGAGCTTGAGCGCGGCCAGGCCCCCGGCTGGTGGCGTCCCATGTGCTACGCCGAAAGCGACGATGGCGTCCATTGGACGAAGCCGGAACTGGGGCTGGTCGAACTCGGTGGCAACACGCGCAACAACATCTGTCTGGTCGAGAGCGAAACACCGACGCTCGAACTCGTCAACGACTTCCTGTCGGTGCTGTACGAACCGGACGACCCCGATCCCTCGCGCCGCTACAAGTGCGCTTACATCGCGCACCCCGACATCAAGCACATCGCGGGTGGCACGACCGGAATCGGCGTGAAGGAAACCCGAGTGGGGGCGCTCATGACCGCCACCAGCGCCGACGGGTTGCGCTGGAAGGTCGTCGGCGACCGCCCCGCCAATGCCGGCGGAGAACGGTTCGAGGTGAGTTCGCTCTACCGCTGGAACGGCTTTTATCACGCCTCCGGGCAGTTGGCCGCTCCGTGGTGCTGGCTGAACGATGGTCGTCCGGCCGGTCGCGTGATGATGACCTATCGGTCACCCGACTTCCGACATTGGTCGCGGGCGAAAGCTCTCTCGATGGTCCGCCCGGAACAGATTCTCCTGCCGCAGCCATCGGTCAACGACATGTTGGCTGGTCACGCCAACCAGATGCACATGGGGGTGGCGGTCTGGAATCGTGGCAACGTGCTCGTCGGCCTTCCCGGACTGTGGCAAGGGAACACCAAGACCGCGGACAACCGGGATCGTCTGCACGGCGTGCGAATCGACCTCGGTTTGGCTTACAGCACGGACGGCGTCCGCTTCCGCGAACCGATCCCCAACCACAAGTTCCTCGAGCATGGTGCCGCCAGCGAATGGGACGCCATCTCCCTGTTGCAGGGGCACGCGTTCGCCAACGTCGGCGATCAAACGATGATCTGGTACTCGCATTGGGACAGCGAAGGGGAGTTCCGCTCGCAGGAGATTGGCCTCGCGACGATGCGCCGCGACGGATTCGGCTATCTCTCGCGACACGACGAAGGGGACCCCGGCCACTGCGTGACCAATCCGTTCACATTCGGGGCGTCCGGCGGCGCGGTGTTCGTCAATGTCGACGGTGCGACCAGGGACGCGCCGGTGTTGGTTGAACTGCTGGACGAAAAGGACCAGCCTCTGCCCGGTTTCTCCGGCGATACTGCGGCACGCCTCGAACAATCCGGCACTCGCGTCGCCGCTCTCTGGAAGGGTGGACTGGAGAGTCTCAAGGGACGCAAGGCCCAGGTTCGCGTCACGCTCCCGGATAGCAACGCGACTCGCCTCTACGCGATTTACGTCGAACGCACGCCGTAGGCCGTCCGTGAAACCGCGGAGTCGCCGGACCTTTGTTTGTGCCATGCTGGGCCCGGTTTTGTGGGACAAGCATGCGTTCTGTGATGACCCACGTCGAATTCGCCCCGTCAGGCATCCGACATGCCCCACTCCCGCTGCCACGCCCGCACTCACTCACGGCGATTCGTACACGTCGCGATGTCTCTCCTTGTTCCTTTGATCACCGCTCTGCTCCATTCCGCCATCCTCGCCGCTGACATCGTCGTCGACCCCGACAATGGCGACGACGCCGCGAACGGCGTTGCACAACCCGTCCGCACGATCGCCCGCGCGATCCGTCTCGCCGCTCCGGGCGACACGATTCACCTGCAACCCAAAACCTACCGGGATTGGGCACCCTTCTTCGACAAAGCAGGCGAGCCCGATCGGCCGATCACCCTCGACGGTCACGGGGGGACGCTGGAGGGGTGCGACCCGCTGACCGCCGACGGGTGGGTCGATCTCGGTGGCGGTCTCCACCGCCACGACGACTTGCTCCCCCTCACCGACGCCATCGTCGATCGCTGGTTTTTTCTGCGTCCCGACGGTTCGCTTAACCGGATGCGACGCTGTTCCAAGGGGCCCAGCGAACCGCTGAAAAAGCCGGAAGCGCTTGCTCCCGGGGAATGGACGTTCGTGAAAAACGCGGAACGGACGAAGTCGGCGCGTGCCGGTTACATCTTCGGGTCGTTCTATCTGCGGCTGGCGGAGGGGGAATCGCTCGCCACGTGCGGTCTGTCGATCCCTTACCGCACGGCGGGCGTTCTGATTCGCGGCGAATCGCGGCATCTGGTCGTGAAGAACCTCACCTCGAAGCATCCCTACAACGATGGATTCAACCTCTCCGACTGTGTGGACGTGCGGTTCGAGAACATCCGTGCCGAAGACTGCGGCGACGACGGCATCAGCGCTCATGGCGCTTGTTGTTACACCGTCGACGGCTTCACCTCGATGGGAAATGCCACGGGAATTTGCGACACCGGCTCGAGCGAAACCAGCTACCGCAACGTCCGCATCGAACGTTGCGTCGGCTTCGACCTCTACTTCCTCGACACGGGGAAATACTCCGTGCGCGACGCTGTCATCCGCTCCTCATCCGTCCGCCCGCTTTACCTGCTTGGCCGCGACGCGCCGGAGGAGCCTTGCCACCTGAATCTGGAGAACGTGCGGCTCGAACGGCTGCCGCATGCGGGGGCGGCGGAGGTCCGGGTGTCGCCCAACTGTCGCCTGGAAATGCGGCGTTGCACGGTTGCGGGACTGGATTGGCAAGCGACGGGCGGGGCGATCGTTGTCGAGCAGTCGATCCTCGGAGGGGCGGTTCCGGAGACCCCGCCCCGGGCGGCGTGGCTGCACCTCTGGCCGAAGGCCACGTGGGAAGCAGCGGAGAATGTCTACGCCTTCGGCTCGGTGCGCGTCGGACAGAAATCGTTCGACCCGGCAAAAATCGACGGATTTCGGGCAGCCGTCGCACGGGATGACGGGTCGCGATGGATTGATTTCGCGGATCTGTCGAAGTCGACACTCAATGCCGATGGAGTCGGGGCCGACACGGAGTGACCGGTCAGCACTCCGGAGCAGTCGACCCAGACGTTACCCAAATCGCGGCACGAAGGGGTGGCCAGAAAGTTGTCGCACACGTGGTTGAGACAAGTGTTGCGATTCGTGTACGCTTCGCGATCCGTCGGGGTCGCGGCTGCCGGGTGATTCGGACGATTCCGAGCTTGGTCGACCGCGTTTGTTCTGTGGATTCGAACCGCCTTTTGCGGGTCTTTTCGATCGAATATCGCATCCACCACTTTCGATGAAGTGGCCCCGACGGGCCGTCCCCAGTCGACAAAGTTTTCGCAATGGTTTGCGGCGAGGCGCTGTGGAGCTTCGCCGCGTTCGCAGTATTCGTCTTTTCGCCCGTGTTACTCGGAGTCCGCCTCACATGCCCAATGTCGCTCGCACCGTCGTCGATGCCCTCAATGAAGGCCAAGGGATTCTGCGTTTGGCTCCGACGTGGGTGCCGCGGTCGTTCCTGCAACCGGGGAAACGGCTCAAGCTGCACCCGAACGATTACTACGCTCTGGGGACCCATCGCGGTGGGATCGACGAACGCTGGTTCGCGTCGACGACGGTCGCGAAGAATGAAAACGCCGCCCACGACGAAGGGCTCTCGTACATCGTCTTCGGCAAGGAAAAGGTCACCCTGAAGGACGCCGTCGAGGAACTCGGCGCCGACCTGATCGGCCCGCGCATCTGGAAGAAGTACAACCGCTGGCCGGTGTACTCCAAGTTCTTCGACAACATGGGGCCGATCCCCCATCACATGCACCAGAACGACAAGCAAGCAAAGCTCGTCGGTCAGGAAGGGAAGCCCGAGTCGTATTACTTCCCGCCACAAATGAATGCGATCGGGAACAACTTCCCCTACACGTTCATGGGTCTGGAACCCGGCACCACCAAGCAGGAAATCATTCGCTGCCTGGACCGCTGGAACGACGGCGACAACGGCATTCTCAACTACTCGAAGGCGTACCGCCTGCAACCGGGGACCGGCTGGCTGATCCCGCCGTGCGTGCTGCACGCGCCGGGGAGCCTCGTCACCTACGAACCGCAGTGGGGGAGCGACGTGTTCGGGATGTATCAGTCGATGGTTGAAGGCCGTGCCGTGCCGCGCGCGCTCCTCACCAAGGACTTCCCCGAAGCGAAGCACAACGACAACAAGTACCTCGTCGACGCGCTCGACTGGGAAGGGAACGTCAACCCGAACTTCAAGGACAGCCACTACCTCGAACCGATCCCCGTGGCCAACACCGAGAAGGAAGGGTACGTCGACCGCTGGATCGTGTACGGACGAATTGGCGGCAAGCAACTGTTCACCGCCAAGGAACTGACGGTCAACCCCGGAGCGAAATGCACCATCAAGGATGGCGGCGCGTACGGCTGGATCACCGTGCAGGGGGAAGGAACGGTCGGCAAACTTCGCCTGCAAACCCCGGCGATGATCCGCTTCGGCGCGATGACCGAAGACGAAGTGTTCGTCACCGAAAAGGCGGCCAAGGAAGGGGTGACGTTCGTCAATACCGGCAGCGAACCGTTGGTGGGGCTGCGATACTTCGGGCCGGATGCGTGCCCGGATGCGCCGGAGGTGGGGGCGTATAAGAAGAAATGAATCGACCGGTGGAATCACGAATACCGAATGACGAATAACGAATAGCGAAGGTTGTTCGTCATTCGGCTGTGCCCCGACAAGGAAGACCATATTCATGGCCGAGTCGCGGGGCGATCATCCGTTCGATCTTGCCGAACGAACAGCCCTTTTCGGCGAAGCTGCGATTACGTTGGCTCGAAAGGTCAAGGTCGACCACGTGACTCGTTCGCTGGTCGACCAGCTTGTGCGATCTTCGACCAGCGTCGGTGCGAACTACTGCGAAGCGGACGACTCTTCAACGCGGAAGGAATTCCGTCATCGAATTGGTATCTGTCGTCGCGAAGCCCGAGAGTCAACACATTGGTTGCGTATGCTTGCCAAGGCGGGACCGTGGTTGAAAGACGAGCTTCGCCTCCTTTGGAAGGAAGCTCGCGAGTTGCATCTGATCTTTTCGGCGATCTTTCGGAGACAATCCCCGCCTGATTGATCCGCATCCGTCCTTCCATTCGTTATTCGAAATTCGGTATTCGGTGTTCTCACACTCCGTCTCAGCCCGTGTTCTCCGCTCTCCACTGGTTTCAGGACTCCACCCCATGCCCAACGCCTTTCCCAAACTTCACAACGCCGCCTGGCCCGGGGTCGTCGGTAAGGGCTCCCCGGATGGCGAGCCGTTTATCGATCTCGACACGATGCTCGACCACACGGCGGCGGCTAGCGTCAATGGGCAGAAGTTCGACGGGGTCGACCTGTTCCTGTTTGACCCGCATGTGTCGATCGATTCGACGGACGATGATCTGAAGAAGTTGGCCGACCGCGTGGCCAAGCGGGGGCTGGTCGTCGGTTCGGTCGTGGCTCCCGTGTGGCCGCCGACGGGGGGGGGTTCGGCGATGGACGCGGGGGAAGGTCGCAAGAACTTCCTCACGCAGGTGAAAAAGGGTTGCCGCATCGCGAAGAAGCTCAAGGAGATCGGCATTCGCTCGTACGGCGTCGTGCGGATCGACAGTGCTTCGGGGCCGGGGGACTGGCTGGCCGATCCCGAGGGGAACCAGCAGCGGATCGCCGAGACGTTCCGTCTCGCCGCCGATATCGCGGCGGATCATGGCGAGCGATTGGCCGCCGAAGGGGAAATCTGCTGGGGTGGCATGCACTCGTGGAAGCGGATGGTGCAACTGCTGGAGCTGACGGACCGCCCCGGTGTCGTCGGCTTCCAGGCGGACATGGCCCACACGCTGCTGTACACGCTGGGGTACAACGCTCCCGAGGATCGCCTGCTGCCGGAAGGGTACGACTGGAAGGACGGGAAGGCCCTCGATGCCGCCCTCGCGACGCTCACCGCCGCGCTCCGTCCGTGGACGATCGACTTCCACGTCGCTCAGAACGACGCGACGGTCAAGGGCTCGGGTTCGCACGACAAAACCGGGCGTCACTGCCTGGCGACCGACCCCAACGGCAAGCTCGATATCGCCCATCACGCGGGTTTTTGGCTGCGGGACAGTTACGGCAACCCGACGAAGAAATTCAAGCACATTTGTTGGGACGGCTGTATGTTCCCGAACGATGTGATGTCGAGCCCGAAGACGTGGAACGACATCCTGGCCGCAATGGTCGCGGTGCGGGAGAAGCACGGATGGAACGAGTGATCGAGCGATGCGGCCCCGTTGCCGGGTATCGGCAACGGGAGGCCGCTTGATTCGTTCGGTCCCGCCCGGACACACCGCCGATGGAGAAGCCCCATGTCAACCCGGTTGTGGTGCTGTGTCGCCCTGTTGGGCATTGCGGCGTCGGGGGACGCAATGTCGTCTCGCACCGGATTGGCGGAAGACAAGGAACGGGAGAACCCGCGACTGATCGATTTCTCGCCTCGCGGGAAGCCGATGAAGCTCGATCATCCCGGAGTCAACGTTTACCTTTGGACGGACGGTGAGGGGTTCCACTTTCGGGGGACCGGACACAACAAGAACGGATCCCTGCACACGGGGGAGATACGCGTCCAAGGGGGGAAGGTCACCAGTCTCCGAAATCTGGGCGGCCTCGAAGGCGCGAAGAAAAAGAAGAAGCCGCCTCAGGATCTCGGTTGGCTCAGCCCGGACAAGAAGATTCTGCGCTATAAGTTCAAAACTCGCGAATTGGTCGATGGCTTCGACTTCGAGGTGTCCGGGGAGAACTCGGAGGTGACGTTCGACTTGAAAGTCGACGGGACCGATTTGGAACGGCGAATTCACATCGGGCGCGATGGCAAACACCCGGAGGGGTCACGCTTCGTCATTCGCGGATCGACCAACAAGGACGATTGAAGGGCCGGCGGCTCGGACGGAAATCGCGAGTCGTGGTGCTTTCGCGAGAAAGATGCTCGATGCTCCCGGGGTGGGAGCGGGTTCGCGCACGGCGGAAATCTCACGATTTCCGCCACCAATGCGTTGACTCAAGCGCGCGGTGCGGACAGTTCGCGGAGCGCGGCCGCCAGCACCGGTTGCGGGCAGGACCAGACGAAGAAGAACATCGCCTGTTGCACGGCCTTGGCGGCGGGGTGATCCGACAGATAGGCGGCACCTTTGCACGCGGCGAACCACGCTTGCGTGGCGCGGGTCACCAGCGAATTCGCCTCGGTGCGCAATCGCGCCGCGTCCAGCGGGAATGCCGGAGGGACCGCCGACACCAACAGCGATCGTTCAAGCGATTGGCATTCGTCCGACAGGGGGCCGATGTAGTCGATCAGGTCGGGGCGAAGTTCCGCTTCCACGAGCATTTCGCGGCACGCGTGTTTCGCCAAACCGATGGCAAGTGCCGAAGTCGCCCACGATCCCGCTCCGCCACCACGCCGCAGGACGCCGTCGACCGGTCCGGCCAAAACGTAGCGGGAGGGAATCTCCACGCCGTCCAGAGTGATGCTGGTCGTCAGAGACCCATTGAGGCCCATCATCGGTTGGGGTGAATGCACGTGCACACCGCGGGCGTCGGTGGGCAACAGCACAAGGATCTGCTTGCCGTCGGCACAAGTGCCACCGGCCACGACCAGGTCCGCACGCGGCGCGGCGGTCACCCAGGGAATCGAACCATCAAGGACCCATCCCGAACCACGCGGCGAAGCGGTGACGGCGGGGCGGGTTTGGTGCTGTCGCGACGTGGTGAGGTGCGAGACCCCGAGCGTGACGAGAAGTTCACCGGATGCGATCGGAGGGAGCAGCCGTTCTTTGACTTCGGCCTGGGACGACTCGACGATTTTTTGGCAGGCGGAATTCCGCTGGCTGAGCACGAATGTGGTCGTGAGGCAGCGCGACGCGAGTTCGATGTACGCCTCGAGCAAATCGCGCTGTGGCAAGGCCGAGCCGTTGTACTCGACGGGGATGTTCCAGCGCAGTGCGCCTTGGTCGGCCAAGCTGCGCCACGAGGTTTCCGGCCACGCGTCCGATCGCTCGATCTCCGCGCGGTTTCGGCCCAGCGCCCGCGCGGCGCGAATCAACGGAGAGTCGCCGTTCTCGGAAACAGACGAGCGGGCTGCGAAACCGTCGCGAGATTCGCCAACGACCGACGGCGCGCCAGCTGTACGCGGCCTCTCAACCATGCTGCGGGACGGGTCGCGATGCCGGGAAGCGAAGCCGAAGTCGCCGTCCGCTGCGGGAAGACGCGACACGACCGAGTCGTCCATGACCGGTGACGCGATATTTGCCGAGGACATTCCGTCGCTCCATCCATCTCGTACGAGTGCGGTAAGACCGACCCACACGAAGTGGAGGGGTGAAGGATAAAGGAAACGCAAAACGTCGCCACTGCCCGGCCAACGATGCACGATCCCAAGACAATCCCCGCACCCGTTGGCGAACGGCGCGGCACCGACACAGCGCTGAAAGGAGAACGACGGTTGGCACCCGCAACCCGAGAGCTTCGCCCCGTGGTTACCGTAGGAAAATCCAAAGCCGCTCCACGCACCTCGGCACGGCATCTTCACCGAACCGCGCGCACTTCCACACGCCGCAACCGATTCCGCGCGACCCCGTTACCCGAGCTTTGTCCAGCCACAAAGCCGCAGGTTTCGTCCCCGAGGGGGTCACGTTCTCCTCCGTGCGCGGAAAGTATTGGCGCGCGGCCTCGAATTCGCAAGAGGCCAAATCTTGTTTCGCGCCGCGATTTTCACAATTCCTCGAAATCGGGCGTAACGAGAGCGACTCCCCGTTCAAGCAACGGCCCGCTCGAGCCACGAAGAGGGTGGTTCCGCGCGGCGATAAATCTGGCACGACTCAGACCGTCCACCGGGCGGAAATCAACGGCGACGAACCGACCGTGAACGCCTGACTTCCGGCCACTTCGCGCACGATGGCAGCGACGATGTGGTGCTCGGAGGCGATCGGCCACACTTTTGGCGGAGCGCTGGTCGTGGTCGGTCCAGGACTGGCCGTGTTTGCGGCACCATCGCCGCGTGGAACACCGTCGATCAATGCGATCGTCTCCGAGGACTTTGGACGAACCAAACCCTGTTCGAGCAGAGCAGCGCGTCCGATCCAGAATCGGTCGTCGACCAGATCGACCATGCGTGGCTTCAAAAACATCCCGAACGGACCCGGTTCGGTCGCGGGCGATCCGCGCCCCGGAACCTCGGGTTGGCCGTCCGCCCCGAACAGCGCGCCGCCGCTGTGCACACACCCGTCGCTGTCCACCAATCGCCCGGCGATCAAGCCCATATCGGGAAGGAATTCAAACAGCTTGACCGCCTCCCACGCCCAACCATCACCCGTTGGCAAGTACCCCGCCGAGCAGACCGCCACATAGTCCGAATCGAAATCGTGTCGCAAGAATCCGGCGAAGTCGCTCCCCGTCGTCAGCGATCGCACGCGCGGCCCTGCGGACTGACGCCCGTGACGAGCGCCGATCTCGGTCAATTTCGCCTCGATCCGCTCCCGCTCCTCACCCAGTTCGCCCGCCCCGCCGACGAGCAGGATCGACTGGAACGGATAGTCGGCCTCGCTCACCACTCGCAGCAGATGCCGCCCCCAGGTGTCCTTGGGGCCGAAGGGCGGCATCAGGTGAACCAGCGTCATCGACCCCGGTTCAAGCCGGCGGCGTTCGATCCAGGGTTCCACCACTCCCCGCGAGATCGGGAAGTCCGCCGTGCGATACAATTCAGGCCGGGGGCGGGCGTCGATCCGCCGCTGCAACAGATGGAATTGCGATGCCAGCGACCCGGCTTTCGGTCCGGCTCGATGCGTCTGCGAGCCTTCGTGCCTTCGCCACTGGTAGAGCAACTCGGGCGTGTGCACGGGGGTCTCCCCCGCGTCCGCGAACCGGCTGATGGTGTCCCAGTCGTGGCAGAACTCGCAGCCGGGATCGCCATAGACATCGAGTGACAGCGCCCTGTCGCGTCGGAACGCGCACAGGTGCCACACATACGAGCATTCGAGGTTCAACAGTCGATCGAAGGCCGGACGGCGAAATAGCGCGCGGGGGCGCGATCCGGCACGGATCGCCTCGTCGCTGTAGACAAATGCGGGGCGGCCACGTTCCGCCACCACGTGCGCCAGCCATTGCAGCGCGTCCTCCGCCAACAAGTCGTCGGCGTCGAGCGGCACGACGTAAACTCCCGCCGCCTCTTCCAGACATCGCCGCATTCCGCCGACGATTCCGAGATTCTTTGGTTCACGCAGCACGCGCACTCGCGTATCCGTGTGGAGTTCGACCAAGCGCCGCTCCAGTTGGTCGGAGATCGGCCCGTGCGCGAGGATCACCCACTCGAACAGCCCCGACGTTTGCTCGAGCACGGAACGGACGGTTTCGTCGAACAAGTCCGCCGAGGTTCCCTCGTAGACGGTCGTCAGCAGCGAGAATTCCCCCGGTTCGACCGGATGAGCACATTGCGCTTTGCGGGTTTCGATGCCGGCTGCGAACTCGCGGGACTCCGCCCGCCGCAGTTTGCGCCACCCTTTGGCCACGACGCGCCGCACACGGCCGGTCATCCGTCGAAGTCCGCCTCGCAAAGTCATGGAGTTTTCGCGTCCGTCGAAAAGGTACGAGCAACTTGGACTACGGGTCGATCACACTCCGGTTGTGACAGTCGGCGTCGGGACTGTCAACGCCGTCACCGGCCTTGGTCCGTCCCGGAAGGGCGTGTCACCTCGGCGCGCGAAGCGTTCGCGGCCTGTTCCGGCAGGTCACACTTCGGTGGCTCTCGGAAACGCCTGCCGGCGGCAGGCGGCCGTTGAACCGTTTCTTCATCCTTTGAAATCCTTGACGAGGGGGTGATGATCGGGGCGAGGAACATTTCAAGACGAGCCATCGCCGGGGCAAACGTACGGTTCCGTACGCGCTGGGAAGAGGAAACGCAAATGCCCGAAGTCCTTTCATCCACGTATGTGTTGGCCGTGCGGGACCTGGAGGCGTCGCGGCGGTTCTACTGCGAGAAACTCGGATTCAGGGAGGATTTCTGCGTGGATGGTTGGGCGTTTTTGAGTCGGGGGGCGTGTCGCTTGCGATTGGGGCACTGCCCCGACGCGGTGCCGATGTCTCAGACACCCGACCATTCGTGGTTCGCGTATCTGCATGTGACGGACGCGGCCGAGCTGTATGCCGAGGTGGTCGCTCACGGCGTCAAAATCTGGCACGCACTGGGCGACAAGCCCTGGGGAATGCGCGAGTTCGCCATCGTCACACCGGACGGACACCGGATCGTGTTCGGGGAGGAGCTGGGAGTCTGAAAAGGCGTGGTAGAGTAATCGCGTGTGAAGGAAATCTCACGATTTCCGCGACGAGGCGGGGCGCGGCGTTGAGACGGCATCCCGCGTCGCGCGCGGAGGGAGCGAGGAACCGAGCGGCTCCCCCTGGAGCCGGGCGCGGAGGTCCGAGGCGCGGTGGCGCAGGGTGCTCAGTTCGTCGCGAAAGTCGCGCACTTCGATGCACGCCCGATACAACGGTGGGGCACCGCTGTCGGAGGCGAGGGCCGATTGCTCCGCCAAGCCGGCCAACACCGCGGGAAGCCGCCGCGCCAAGGCCGCGCGAAGCGAGCGCGAGACCCAAGTGACCAGCAGCCCCCCCAACAACGTGGCGAACACCGCCGCGTGGATGTAGTAATCGGACGACAGCAGTGGCCTGTCGAGCCACGGGTGCTCGTAAAAGAAATTCTTCGCCGGCTTCCACGCGACCTGCGCGAGGAACAGGGCCAACACGAGTTCGGCCCCGTACCTCGCCAACCGTGCTCCGTCGGCTGCGGTCTGTTCGACGAGCCGGTCGACAGCCGCGCGGGCTTCGACGAGCAGCAACTCGGCGAGTTGACCGTCGCGAGGAGGGGACGCGTCGCCGCCGGCGGCCGCGGACGGAGTCGGTTCCAGTTCGGCTTCGCGGGCGTAGCCTTCCGCGATCAGGCGAGCCGCATGATCGGAGACGACTCCCAACCCGTCGGCGGCAAGGGAGGCGAGGCGCTGGTCGTCCTGGGCGTCGTGGCGGGCACGCGACATGCGGCGCAACCCTTCCGAAACACCGATGATCGCGACCTGTGCGGTGGTGCGAGCGCGAAACATGGCCAACGAAGCGAGCCAGCCCCCCAATCCGTTGGCCATCCTCAACAGGGCGACGAGCGGGGTCAGTCCCCATTGATCGATCGCGGCGGAAAGAAGCCTGCGTTCCCACAGGCCCCGACTTTGCGACAGCTCCTCGTCGATGCGGGCGACGATGCGGGCGGTCGCCTCGCGGCGTTGTGACTCCAGAACCTCGCGCAAGCGGTCGACACGCGGCGCTGCGGCGGCCAACAGGGCATCGATTTCGGCCAACGCGGACGCGGTCAGGTCTCCCACGTTCGCCCAGCGAACGCGGACCCGCTCCGTCGCCGCCAGTTGCGTGGTCAGCACCTGCTCGAGCCGACCGAATTCTCCGTCGGCGGGCGTCCCCGACACACGCGACTCGAGAGCACGACGCGAGTCGACGAAGAACAGGTCTTCCACGGCGACCGTCGCTGGCAGCCGCGACCGCCAATCATCGCGGATGTCCACATCGAGATCGGCGTGCGTCTGCACGAACAAAAGTCGGCAACCATCCGCGCCGCGCAGCATCTCGTCCCCCACGCGGGCCGATCGATACTTTTGTTGCGTGGATGTGCAGAGCAGGACATCGCAAAAAGGCAACAGTCGGCGGAGCCGGGAGGTGTTCGACCGGGCCGACTCGGAGACCGCAACTGCGTCGCCGAAATGGTCCGCGTCGGCTCCGTCGCCACATCCTTCGGCGGTGTCGGGGTCGGGCAAGTCGAGAAGTGCGATGTCCCGCAACAACGGTGCGGAGGACCTGACCACCTCGACTTCGTCGAGCGGCAATCCAAATTGAGCGACATCAGCCGACGGAGGGACGAACAACAAGGGGCGGCGCGTGGTGGGGCGTTCGCGTCCGCTGGGGGAGACATCCTCTCCGACGAGGGCATTGACCAACGAGCTTTTTCCCGTGCCGGTGCCGCCGAACGTGGCCACCACGAGCGGGGCGGTCAGGCGGACACGCACACGCGTCAACTGTTCGACAAGCCGCTTGACCGCGAATTGGCCGCGACGGGCGGGGCCCCACGGGACGGGACGATTCGACCAGCGGTCCAGACGCTCGACAAGGTCGTCGATCTCGCCCAGCAGCACGAGTGGCCCGGGTTCGGCGGAAGTCATCGTCGGTTCCCGCAACAGGTTCGGGTTGCAACAGTCATTTTGGAATCAATCCGGCGATCTTCCGTGAAACCGGGGCCGTTCAGGTATCCACTCGCCGCGGCGTACGAGCGTGCGTCGGGAGTTTTCAGAGGCTGTGGCATACCGTTTGGCGAATGTGACGGCTACTCTACCACATTCGCGATTCGACGCGTCCATGCGCGGCTTTGCCCGTCGAAGATCCCGGTTGACGACCGGACGCCCCGCCGACGGTCGGGACGGATTCGGCGGGTGGTCCCCGCGCGGGGCGGTCCGCCGCCTCGCTTGAACCCATTTCCACGGTCGCGACGACCGTCGGGGGATGCGCGGGCCGGTGTCGGCCTTGCCGGCGAGGTCCGAGTGGCGGACTCTTGCGATCCCGCCCGGCTGTTTGTGGCGATCACCGTATTCGCAGTGAGCGGGCATGAAGATCGAAAAGAATCGCGTCGTGGCGTTCGACTACACCCTGACGAACGCCGAAGGGGAATTTCTCGACACGTCCGAAGGGGCGAAGCCGTTGGAGTATCTCCACGGCTCCGGGACGATCATCCCCGGCTTGGAACAGGCATTGGCGGGGCGTGAAAAGGGGGATTGGTTCAAAGTGACCATCCCCGCTGCGGACGCCTACGGCGAACACGATGAGGAACTGGTCGACGAGCTGGACCGCTCGGAGTTTCCCGCGGACGCCGAATTGGAAGTCGGCATGCAATTCGAGGCGGAACTCGACGAGGGAACCGCCATCGTGACCATCACCGACATCGACGGCGACACGGTCACCATCGACGGCAATCACGAATTGGCGGGGGAAGACCTCACGTTCGACGTGCGCATCGTGTCGATCCGGGAAGCGACCGCTGAAGAGTTGGCGCACGGACACGCCCACGGGGGTGACGGTTGTGGGCACGATCACGACCACGACGCGGGACATGACCACGATCATGATCACGGCGGGCATGATCACGATCGATAACGTGTCAGCTGCACCGCGCCGACGGTTAAGGCGATGTCATTTCGGCTGCTGATGTGAGTGAGGCGGAATCCCGATGATTTCGCCCCATTTCCCGTTCAACGGACCGATCACGTCGCCGCCATGACTTCGAGGATCCCTTCGCAAAAGTTGGGCAGGTCGTCGGGCTTGCGGCTGCTGACGAAGTGACGGTCGACTACGACGGGGGCGTCCAGCCAGATCGCCCCCGCGTTGATCAGGTCGTCCTTGATGCCGGGGGAACCCGTCACCTTGACCCCCTTGTAGACCCCCGCCGAAATGGGAATCCAGCCGCCGTGGCACACCGCCGCGACGAGTTGGCCCTTGGCATGGAACGCGCGGACCAGGTCGAGCACTTTGGGATCGCGCCGCAGCTTGTCGGGCATGAAGCCCCCGGGACAAACGACGCCGTGAAAATCCGCGGCGTCCATGTCGGCGATGGCGGCGTCGGATCGGCAGGGGTAGCCGTTCTTTCCCGTGTACTTCCGGTTCGCCTCGGGACCGGCCAGCGTGACGCATGCCCCCGCCTCTTGCAGGCGATATTTCGGGTACCAGAGCTCAAGGTCCTCGTAAATGTCGTCAACAAACATGAGGACGCGTTTTTGGGCGAGCGGTTTGGGGGAAGGCATTTGGGGAACCAGGTGAATGATTGTGGCGTGAGGACTCTGTTTGGTTGCATGGCTGCGACCGGTGCAGCTCCTGACCGAGTACGATTCCACAGTCGACCAGTGCCGTCCACCCAGGTGGCGCGATTCTCGCGGGAATCTCCGCAGCGGCCTGTTTCTCGTCGTAGCTTCCAACGGGCAACGGCGGCACTTCGTAAAGGGAGTGCGCGAAGTGACGGCGCGACGACAACGATTGCATCAAGTGAAGCGAGCTTCGGCCTGTACGAGCGGTTGCCAGGGCGAAGCGGCTGTCCATTGCAAATTGACCGGCGTGGTGACCGCGCCGTAAGATATGGCTTCGTCGCGAGTTAAGGAAATGTGAACGGACGGACGACGGCGGACCCGGTCCGGCGGCGAGCTTGTTCTCGTGAGTTGAGGTGTTCTCGCGGATTCTGTTGTTCACCGTCCTCCCGGCAGGTTGCGTAAGGAGGATTGGTGGTCGTTGTTGTTCGGGGACTTTGTGTTTCCGGCGGATTTGTTCGGTCGAGGTTGAGTTCGCATGAAGCCTTTTCCGGTGATCGTGGGGTTCTTGGGAGTGATCCTGGCCTTGGGGGGATCGCTGTGGTTGATCGGATCGACCGGCCAAAACCGTGGAGGTGACGCCGAGGCGATCGCGGTGGCCGAAACCGCGGCGAAGGCGGCCGAGAAAAAGGTCGACGATCGTCCGAAGATTGCCGATCAGGGGCCGTACCCGAAGGTTGTGACCGACGAGACGGAGCATGACTTCGGGACGAGCGAAGTCGGCGTCGAAGGGTCGCACGAATTCGTGATCAAGAACGAGGGGGAAGCCGACCTGGTGCTGGCGAAAGGCCCCACGACCTGCAAATGCACGCTGAGCGCGGTGGCCGAAAAGCCGATTCCGCCCGGTCAGTCGGCCACCGTGAAACTGACGTGGAAGCCGGCACCCGACATGACTTCCATGCGGCAAACGGCTGAAATCTACACGAACGACCCCAAACGGCCCGGACTGTCGCTCATCATTCACGGCAAGCTGCAGGAACGTCTGCGTGTGATTCCCCACAAATCGTGGCCCGTGAACGATGTGCTGGAAGGCTCCGAAGGGAAGACCACGGGATACGTGGTCACGTCCATCCTCGACAAGTTCGACATTGTTTCGATCGAACCGTCGAGTTCGCTGGTCAAGGTCGCGAAGCGAGAACTGACGGAAGAGGAAAAGAAGACGCATACCGCCAAGATCGGATACGCGTTCGACATCTCGGTCGCTCCCACGGTCCCGGTCGGGACGTTCCTTTATCAATTGAAGATCAAAACGGATCAGGTCAGCCCCCCGGGCAAGGACGGCACGCCGGGTGAACCAATTGAGTACGTCCTCGATTTGGGCGGGAATCGCCCGGGACCGATCCAGATCATCGGCCCCGGTTTCCGCGGGGAATCCATGGCGATGACGTTGGGCAGTTTTGACGCAACGAAGGGGATGACCCGCAGCGTGAACCTGTTCGCACAGAAATGTCCCGAAGAGGGCATGCGTTTCACCGAAGTGAAGGCGGATCCGCCGGAACTCAAGGTGACGCTGGAACCGGCACCGACCACGCCCGGCCAAAAGACGCGGCGCCACATCCTGAAGTTCGAGTACCCCGCCGGAGCGCCCCGCAACAATCGCCGCAAGGATTTCAACGGGGGGATCATTGAGGCGAAGACCAACCATCCGGACGTTCCCGACATCCGTCTGGAAGTGATTTTCAACGCCTATTGACGGTTAAGAAGGCGACAGGTCCAATTCGTGGACGGATGGGCGTTCCGGTTTCCGGACCGGGATTGTGACGGCGTGAAACGACCATGCGGGACGGAGCGGGGATTCGCTCCGCGAAAGGATGCGGCTACCAAGCGGTCAATGATGGACCGCGCACGGGGCGGGAAAGGATTCGGCGATGAATCGCGGCTTGGTCTTGGGCCTGTTCGTTCTTCTGGCCGCGGGCGGCGCCGCGATTTTTTACGTCACGAACCCGCCGCAACCGCCGGTCGCCCCTCCCGCCGCGCCAGGCGATGGCGGACAAGCGGGGAATGTCGCCGGTGAAGCGGGGGCCAACGCCGAGGCGGTCGACCTCTCGGGAAACAAGGAGCCGGATCCGTCCGGTAACGCGGCCCCGTCGGTCGGAGCGACTGGAACCGGAGCGAAGGCCGCCCCCGCAAGTGCTCCGTCCAGGGAGCCCTTCGTTGGCTGGGAGCCGCCCGCGTTGGCGATCCTGTTGTCGGGCGAACAGTTCGGTTCGATCGAACCGTGCGGTTGTTCGGTCAAGCAATTGGGGGGGATGTCGCGACGCATGGATTTGGTCGCCGCGATCGAGAAAAAGGGTTGGCCGGTGATCGGGTTCGATTTGGGGGGAACCCTCAATCAGAAACGGGCGACGCGGCAACAGTCCAAGATGAAGTTCGAGGTGACTCTGACCGCGCTGAAGGAGATGAAATACAAGGCGCTGGGCATGGGGCGCGAGGAGTTGATCCAGGGGTTGGACCTCCTCACGCACCACAATCCCGACGAACTCCCGTTCGTGTGCGCCAACGCCCGCCTCGCTCCGGCGGATTTGGGTTTGCCATTGCCCTTCAAGATCGTCGAGGCGGCGGGATTGAAGATCGCGGTGACGGGGGTGATCGGCGAAAAGATTCGCCAGGCGGTGATCCCCAAGGCTCCGCTCCGCGAAGACGAGAAGGGGGCCGGCGAAGTCGAGGCCGTTCCGGCGGCCGAAGGCTTGAAGACCGTTTTCCCGCAAATGGAAGCGGCCAAGCCCGATCTGTATGTGCTGCTGTCGCATGGCGAGACGGAGGAAGGTTTGGAACTCGCCCGATTGTTTCCGAAGTTCGACCTCGTGTTGGCTGCAGGAGGACCTGACGATCCCGATCCCAAGCCGAAAACCGTCGGGACGACCCTCGTCGCCCAGGTCGGGGCGAAGGGAAAACACGCGGGGGTCGTGGGGGTGTATCCGGCGTCGGAATCGAAACTGCGCTTCGAGTTGGTCGACCTCGAAAAGGACCGTTATCCGGGTGCTCCTCGGATGCGCGAACTCATGAAGGCCTATCAGGACGAGATTCTGGCTCGCAACCTCTCGGAGACCGAGTCATCGGTCCCGCATCCCACGGGGGAAACGTACGTGGGGGCGAAGGTGTGCGGCAGTTGCCACAAGAAGGCATACGCAACCTGGAGCGGGTCGAAGCATGCGTTGGCCTATCAATCGTTGGATACGGGCCGCAAGGGGGAGGAAGCGACGTGGCTGTCGCGCGTGCACGACCCCGAATGCCTCGCCTGTCACGTGACCGGGTGGCAACCGCAAGAGGTGCTCCGCATCGACGGGGGTTTCCTCAGCATGAAGTCCACGCCGCACCTGGCGGGTCAACAATGCGAAAACTGCCACGGCCCCGGATCGAAGCACACCGACCTGGAGAAGCTGGCGCTCAAGAATTCGAAGGTCACCCCCGAGTTGTTGGCGGGCCGCAAATCGATGAACGTTTCGGTCGACACCGTCGAGCTGAAGGTCTGCACGAAGTGCCATGACGGGGACAACAGCCCGACGTGGAACTTTCAGGAGTTCTGGCCCAAAGTCCGGCACGTGGGCCGGGATTGACCGGAAGCACGCGTCGGGACGAACTTTCGGCCCCGTCGCGGCGACGAGCGACAGCCCACAGCTGGTCTGATCGGGCGACGCCGTGGATGGGCGGTGTTCAGCCCGCGAGCCACTGCAACGCTTCGAGCCGGTTGGCGAATGTCTTCCAGACGGTGTCGAGGTGCGTGATCTGCAGGACTTCTCGGCAGTAGCTGTTCAGTCCGCAGATGGCGAACTTTCCGCCCCCTTGATTAACGCGGTTCCATACGCGAAACAGCACCTCGATGAACGAGGACCCGAAGAATTTCGTGTGCGACAGGTCGACGAGCAGGGCCGTCGGAGCCTGTCCATGCTCGGCGACGGTCAGGATCGCCTCGCGAATCTGGTCCAGCTTCAGTTCGTCCAACGTCTCGAACTCGGGACCCAAGGCGATAATGGTCACGCCATTTTCGACCGAGATCAGGGGAGCTGGAGACGACGAGGAAGAGTTGCCCATGGCGCTGGCGAAATCCGTGACTGGCGAAGAAACACGCGAAGACGGGTGACGGTCGGGAAGTGTAGCATTTTCCCGGCGGGTGTCCGACGTGGGTTATTGAAAATCGGGCGGCATGGAGGGAATTGCGTATTCGTGCGGAAACCCGGGAGCGACGAGTTCCGCTCCATCAACCGTCGGTCGTGTCTGCGGACAACTGCGGCGGTTGCAATGGTGCCGTCGATGGTTCCAATTCCGGCGTTTTTTCGGACGCTGCATCGGGACCGGAATCGGGAATCGGGGCCGGCGGCTGACCGGCGATAGTGATGCCCACGGATTCCGCTGTTTCATCGCCACTCGCGGACAGCAGTCGCGTGACCGTCGCCGACGCAACGGCAACCGCCGCGAGAATCGCGGCGCGAACGGCTCCCGTCTCGATTCCCATCTGGTTGGTGGCAACCCGCAATTGCTCCCACAGGAGCATCGTCGTTGGCACGGCCACGGCCCACGCGAAACCCACCCCGCGATTCAGGCACCGGCAGCCCGCCCACCGACAGCCAACGGCCCCCGCCAACAAGCACACGTTCGCGGCCAGCACGCCCAGCAGCCCCCCTTGCCATCCGAGGGTGGCTCCCAACGAGGAGCCGATGAATCCGGTGTCGATGGCCGTGGTTTTCGACATTCCAGCCACGCGTGCGCAACACCACGCCAACCCGCCGGAGACCGCCGCGCCCACCAAGCCAACGGCCAGTTGGTCGCACGAGAACGTCGGAGAAACGGCAGGGGTGCCGGTCCAACGCGCCAGCCAATCGGGAAGCCGAAGTTCGGCGGCCCATACCACGGACATGTTCGCCCAGGTCGGTCCGTCTCCGCCGAGGAACAAGCCGTAAAACACACCGACCGTGTGTAAAAACGGCAGCACCGCCGGGAGCAGGAGCGCGACAGCCACATCGCCAAACCGGTGGGAAGGGGGCAATCGTTGTCCGTCCCATTGCGCAAGGGACCAAACGTACAAATGCGAGACCAACCGGATGTGGAACAACGTGATCAGGATCACGCCCCATTTGGGATACCACAGAATCCACACCGGGCCGGTGTATGCTGGCACCGGCCAGTTCGGTAGATTTGCGCCCCCGGACAACAGTTCCGCCTGCCCGAAGGCGACGAACATCAACCCGAATGCCAGTTCCACCAGGAGATATCGGACAGAGAACGGGGCGGCGCAATGTCGACAACGTCCGCCAAGACGCAACCAACTGATGATCGGAATGTTGTCGCGCAGTTGCACCGGTTGACCACAGGAAGAACACCGAGAGGGTGGCCAAGCCACGCTCATTCCCCGTGGTACGCGATAGGCGACGACGTTGGCAAAACTTCCGACGCTTGCACCGACCGCAAAAAACCAGAAATAGGTCATCCACGTCATCGAACGCAAAACGGCGCGCTGCGAGGCCGTCAACTCGTCGTCGAGGGAACCCTTCCAGGTGCTCGGCGAGCGAACCTGTCGCGGCCTCGCTGCGGGTTCCGAGTCTCCGGAACCCGATTTTAGTGGTGGGGAAACGGCGGCCTGAGACGACGCAGCCTCCCCGTGGCCTTCAGCCGCCGGAGGTGTGTCCGCGCGAACGCATGTTGCGGCTGTCCAGCAAACGAGCAGAGAGATCACAAGGAACGAACGCATCGCGGGGAGGTCCGATCCCGTCCGAACAAGGGGCCTGGGGCGGAGGGGCGATTCCCGAAGCCATCTCCAAACTGAAGCCGAAGCCAGCCCCAATCAAATGGGCTCGCCAACCCTGGGGTGACAGGAAACCTGGACAGCGCCGCGCCTCAGGCCGCTCATCAGAGTCAGCCAAGAACCGATGTGAGTTAAACGGGGTCGACTCGAACCGTCGCCGCCCCCGCCAAACTCACCAGCTCGCCTTTTTAACGCCGGGAATGAGACCGTCGAGGGCCATGTCGCGGAACACGATCCGCGAAACCTGAAACTTGCGGTAGACGGCGCGGCTGCGGCCCGTCAAACGGCACAGGCGGCGGTAACGGGTTGGGCTGGAATTACGCGGCAACTTGGCGAGACCTTCGTAGTCCCCCTTCTCGCGGAGTTCCTTGCGCTTGGCGGCGTACTTCGCCACCAGCTTTTGAATCTTCTTCATCTTCTCGACGCTGGACTTCGACGCCATTTCCCGCCTCGAAACAAACCTGTACCAAACAAACAGTCGCCCGACGCCGTGGACAAGCCGCACAGCACCGGGAACCCCCGCCCCGCACACGCGTCGCAACCATGCGACTCGGTGACAAATCTCGCCACACGGCGGAATTCGCGGAGGAACAAGCCCTGTAGTGTATCGACTTTTCCCTCGTCGAACAGCCCGAACAGGAAAACTTTTCCCGCAATACGGCCAAGGGAATCCGACGAACCGTCGGCCCCGAATACCGCGAAAATGTGGCCTCCAACGCCTGCGTTTGCATTAACGCGAGACATGGACGCGGACGCCTTTTCGACTCCGCGATGTCATGACCGCCCAAAAGCGGGTGATTGTGCACGCCTGTTTCGGGGGAGACGGACGCTATTGGAGCCTAAGATTGCTCATATCCCAATGTCAGGAAAGACCTTGCGTCAAAAGCCGAATCCGCTCTCCCACAGATCGGCGGTTTGCACTAAATCGTGAAGCGATACGTCGGATTCTCGGCACGCCCCCGCCTCCCGTAACGGGGGACGTTTGAACAGACGTCTTAAGAGACGACGGAAGGTCGCACGCCGGTTTTCGCCAACCGGAGCCGTGACGCCAGCGTCCGCCAGGATTCGGACCTCGAAAGGATTCGGACCATGACCCGCCCCAACTACGTCGACATCACGTTGCTCATCGACCGCTCCGCCTCGATGGCCCCTTTGGGCCGAGAGATGACGCAAGGTTTGAACGAGTTCGTCACCGCCCATCAAAAATTCCCGGTGCGACAGGATGTGACATTCAGCCTCATTCAGTTCGACCACGAGTTTCGAGTTGACGCGGACGCGGTCGATCTCGCGGGCGTGTCGCGGTTTCCCGACAGCCTCTTCCAGCCGCGCGGCAACACGGCATTGTGGGACGCGCTGGGACGGGGGATCGACGAAACGGGCGAACGGTTGCGGGCCATCCCCGAACCGGATCGCCCCTCGCAGGTGCTGTTCGCGGTCTTCACCGACGGCGTCGAAAACTCCAGTTGGAAATACGCGCCGGACCAACTGCGGCTCATGATCGATCATCAACGGGCGCGGTATCTGTGGCAGTTCGCGTTTTTCGGTGCGAACCAGGACAGCCAACTCGAGGGGGGACGGATTGGGCTGCGCCCCGCGGAGGTTTGCGACTGGGTCGCCACCTCCGCCGGATTGACCGCCGCCTGGGAACGATTGACGAGTCGGTCGTTGGCATACCGCCGATCCGGAAGTTCGCCGATCTCGGATTTCTTCGGAACCGAGACGTACGAACACGGTCCGACCGTCTCGCGATTCGCGCCGGTGTTCGCCCGAGCGGCGTAAGGTGAGACCACTTGTAACGGCGCGGTTGGAGTCGGCAATACCGGGGGGGCGGGTTCGCGTGCGGCGGAAATCGGACGATTTCCGGTACGACGAGTGAGTCCCCGTCGAGGCCGTCGCCGCGCTACAATCGGGGTCGGGACTCCGCGAACCGATTTGAAGGAATCCGGTCGGCGGAGCTGGGAGTTCGACGGGACGCTGCCGGGCGGAATGTTATGGGCCAACCTTGGACGATGGTCGGGTTGGGCCTCATGGGGACCGCGCTGGTCGAGCGGTGGTTGGAAGCGGGGCGGACCGTCCGGGTTTGGAACCGCTCACCGGAAAAGGCTGCGGTCCTTACCGATCGCGGCGCCGTGTGGACCGACAGCCCCTTCGCGGAGGGGGGCACGGTCATTGTCAGCCTCTATTCGAGCGATGTCGTCGACGAAGTGCTGCAACGCTTCGAGGGGGATTTGCGTTCGGGGACGACGATCGTCGACACGACGACGGGAAATCCCGAGGACGCGCTGCGATTCGCCGAGCAGTTGGCCGGGCGGGGCATCGCTTACCTCGACGCGCCGATCTCCGGATCGAGCGAACAAACGCGGCGGGGTGAAGCGACCGCGATGGTGGGGGGTAACCGTGCCACATTCGACGCGTGCGTTGAACTGTGGCCGCTGGTCGCGAAGCACGTGTTTTACTGCGGGCCGACCGGAAGCGCGTCCCGGATGAAGCTCGTCACCAATCTGGTGCTGGGGCTCAATCGGGCGGCGCTGGCGGAGGGACTCGCGTTCGCCGAGGCGACGGGTGTCGACCCCCGTGCGGCGCTCGAGGTCCTCCGAGGCTCGGCCGCGTATTCGCGGCAGATGGATGCCAAGGGGGAGAAGATGCTGGCCGGGGAGTACGCTCCGGTCGCGAGACTTTCACAGCATTTGAAGGACGTGCGATTGATGCTGGCCGCCGCGAAAATGTGCGGTCTGGAACTGCCCCTGTCACAAACGCACCGCGAACTGTTGGAGCGCGCGGAGTCCGCGGGTTGGGGCGACCTCGACAACAGCGCGATCCGGCGCGTGTGGGAGCGACGCACGCCATGAGCGACCCTATGGGCCACGAACCACAGGCAGCGACCGCAAGCACGTCCCCGCCGGAATCCGGTCCTGTGTTCATCCCCCTTTCCACGCTGGCGCGGCGGTCGATGCTGGTCTGTGTGTTCCTCGCCCTGCTGTTCGACGGTGTCGAGCTGGGGTTGATGCCGATCGCGTCCCTTTCGGTCTCGAAGAGCCTGTTGGGAGATGCGTTCACCCCCGCGCTCGGAGGGGATTGGTTCGCGCGCTTCACGGCGGCTCTGATGCTGGGGGCGGCGATCGGCGGCATTGTGTTGGGGAGCCTCGGAGACCGCATCGGTCGCACGACCGGCATGGGGATCAGCATCCTGTTTTACTCGGTGTTCGCCGGAGCGGGGGGCTGGGCGACGACGCAGGAGCAGATGTTGGCCGCCCGGTTTTTCGTGGGACTGGGCGTGGGTGGCATGTGGCCGAACGGCATGGCGCTGGTCAGCGAGTGTTGGCCGGGGGCGAATCGTCCGTTGGTGTCGGGGGTGATGAGTGCCGCGCTGAATGCGGGGATCCTGCTGCTCTCGCAATTGGCACGCTATCATCCGATCACGCCCGATTCCTGGCGGTGGTTGTTTCAGCTTTCGGGGATCCCAGCGTTGTTGGGACTGGCCGTGCTGATGTTCCTGCCCGAGTCCCCCCAATGGTTGGCGTCGCGCGGGAAGGGGAACGTGGCCGGCACCGCGCCTCGGGGCGCTCCGCTACGAGAACTGTTCGGGCCGGAACTTTGGCGGACGACGCTCGCGGCCATGCTCGTCAGCGCGATTCCACTGGTGGGGGCGTGGGCGGCCAGCAAGTGGATGATCCCATGGGCCGACAAGGTCGCTGGGGGTTCCGCCGCCGGGTACAAGGCGGCCACGCAGGGCTGGTGGGCGCTGGGGGCGACGCTCGGCAGCTTCACCGGGGCGCAGGCCGCCGTATGGCTGGGCCGACGCCGGGCCTACGCGCTCATCAGCGTCGGGGCGACGGTGCTGACGATCGCCATGTTTCAGGGAACCCGGCCCTTGGCGCCGTCGTTCCACCCGATTGTGTTCGCCCAAGGCTTGGTGGCGACTTTGTATTTTGGCTGGTTGGCCGTGTACCTGCCGGAATTGTTCCCCACCCGCGTGCGGGCGACGGGGACGGGTCTTGCCTACAACGCGGGCCGATTCGCGACTGCCGCGGGGGTGCTCGCCGCAGGTTCGCTGTTCACCTGGCTGGGGGGTGACTATCCCCGCGTCGGAACGGTCTGCTCGCTGGTTTACGTCGCCGGGTTGCTCGCATTCTGGCTGGCCCCCGAGCCGACGGAGCGATCGAAAAAGGTGTGATCGCAGGATGGTCGGATGCTTGCGCGGTGGACGCACGCGGGGGCACGTTCGGCGGAAATCCGACGATTTCCGCTACGAGGCTGTGACAAAATCGGTGGGATAGGTTTCCGGCCTGTCGAGCTTTCAGGCTTTCCGAATCAGAACGACAAGCGGGAAGCCTATCCCACGAAAAACGCATGGCCGCTACGGACCGACGCCAACGCGGGAACTCACGGCGCTAATTTTGGATAAGGTCGGCCACGTTCAGCGAGGGGGGCGATTTGCCGCAAACTGCCGCGCGCACGGCCAAGAGATCAAGCAGACCGGTCGACCACGGCAACCAGCGCCAAACACGATTAGGGACCGGTTGCATGGCGGCGACAAGTGCTTGATCGGCACCGCTCAGTCCTTGCGGCGACCGGCCTGCCCCCCGCGACAAATGCCGCGCCAGCCGCATCGAGAGGTTTTCTGTCGTGCCGACGTACAGCACCTTTCGCGAATCAGCGGGATCGGGAATCGCGTACAACCCCGCCGGACCATCGTCGACAGGGCGCGTGGGATCGAATTCGCGCCATGTCTCGACCGGTGGAGGGACCTCCTCGAAACGTTGCGCGCGGCTGCGGGCCACGTAGGCGTCTTTCCTCAACTTGAGTGCCCCCCAGCGATACACGAGGGGAGTCCCCCCCGGCGCGGAGACGGCCGCCCAGGCGTCGAACCGTGCGGCCATTTCCGGATCGGCAAGAATGTCGTCGAGGCTGGCGGCACCGGAATCAAGCATTCGTCGCCACGCGAACTCGATCCCCGCGAGAAACGGATCGCAGTCGGCCCACGTCAGCTCGGTCCGTTTCGTCGTGACCAAATCGGCCAATCGACCCGCCTTGCGAAGTTGAAACAGCCGGCGCGACCATTCGCGCGGCGTGCCCGTCAATCCGCGCTGGACGCAACTCTCGTGCAACGCGGCGACCAATGCCGGATCGGCCAATACTCGGTCGAGCGAGTAGCCGTCGTGCACGCTCCGGTAACAGTCGAGCAGCGCGGCGGTGAAGTCGGTCGCCGTGTTCTCGGTCGGCGCGGGTGGGGTGGGAGGCGAGTCCTTCGCCCGCCGCTTCTGCTTCTCGAAGACCTGAGCGGCACTCCTCGTGCCCGGGCCTCCGGCCGGCAATGCGAGCGAGGGGGTGGCCGGTGCGCTCATCGTCGGTTCCGCCGAGCCATCGAGCGGGTCCCCCGGTTCGATCCGGGCCAGCCGCGCCTTACCTCGTTTCGCGTACTCCGTCGACAACTCGAACCCGACAAACCGTCGGCCCAGTTTCTTGGCGGTGCTCAGCGTCGTCGCGCTCCCCGAAAACGGATCGACGACGACATCCCCTTCCTCCGAGCACAGACGCACGATCCGACCCAGCAACTGTTCGGGCATCTGGCAGCCGTGAAAGCCCGCCCGTTCCTTGAATGTTCCGGCGACGCGCGGGAAGTACCAGGTGTCTTCCCCGGTCGAGAAGCAATCCCCCAAATCCTGTGGACGGAGAATCCATGTGTCGTCGGCCAAACGTCCGTTGGGGTTCGAGCGTTTGTCGTTGTAGACCAATTGACGGGCGGACGGGATGCGGTTTTCGAGACGGTCGTGCCGAAACGTGAACGAACGCGGGTCCTTCACGAAGTGGAACAGGTGCGCGTGCGACCGGCTGAACTTGAATTTGCAGTTCACGCCGAAGGTGTAGTACCAAATCACCCAACTGCGGCAGGTGAACCCGACCTCCTGCGAAAGCAGTTTGAGTTCGGCGGCATATTCGTCGCCGATGGCCAGCCAGAACGTGCCGGAAGGCTTGAGGGCCGAGTACACCGCGGAGATCCACTCGCGGGACCAGTCGAGGTATTTTTCGCGGTCGAGTCGATCGTCGTACACGTCGTAGTCGTAGCCGATGTTGAACGGCGGATCGGCGAAGACGAGGTCGACGCAACCGGCGGGCAGGCCGCGCAGGCCGGCCACGCAGTCGCCATTGACGATCGTGTTGGCGATCTTGTCGGGCAGCCCTTGCGCGGGTTGGGGAGTCAGCCAATCGGCCTTGTCGAACTCGCGGGTTTTCTGCGTTTTGGCCATGAACAGCGTTTCGGCGTGGTGGAGTCGCGGACGGGAAACCCCGCATTGTCTGGACAATGCGGCCCGGAATCCACCTTCAGCGCGGGATCGCATCCGCGCGCGTCGAACTTTGCCGAAATGCGGATCAATCGGCTTCGAAATAGCGTTCGACCGTCTCGACCGTCTCCGGGTGCATCAGGCGGGCGAGGGCCTCCGCGAGCGAGCCTCCGGTGCGGGCGGTCCGCTTGATGGCGTCGGGGGTATCGCAAATGACGATGTTTCCCTCGCGCAGTACGACAATCCGGTCGGCCAGTTCCTCCAGGATTTCCGGGACGGGGCTGGTCATCACGATTGTCGCGCGGCGGCGCTCCACCAAACCTCGCAGCACCTTTTTGAGGGCGAGAATGCCCGCCGGATCGAGACCTCCGGAAAACGGTTCATCAAGCAGCAGGATCGGAGCTTCCGAGACCAACGCGCCGCAAACCGCGATTTTCTTCTGCTGTCCGTTGGAATAACTCCGAATCGCCCAATCCCCCTGCTTGGCAAGGTCGAACACATCCAACAACCGGTCGATGTGGTCGAACAAGCGAAGCGGTTCGACGCCGTACATGCCGCCGACGCTGAGGAGGAACTCGCGACCGGTGCGCTCCTTGGGAAGCCACGGGTGATCGGGCAGCCAGGCGATGCGGCGGCGAATTTCCAGTTCGCGCTCTTCGGTTTCCTTCCGCCGCAGGCCGTCGACGACGACATGCCCCGATTGCGGGGACAGCGCGCCGGAGATCACGCCCAGCAGCGTGCTTTTGCCCATGCCGTTGGGACCGACAATCGACAGCAATTCATGCGGAACGACATCGAGCGACACCTTCCGGAGGACGGGGCGCACGCCGTAGTGCTGAACGACATCGACAACCTGGATGATCGGTTCTTTGGAAATCGGCCCCACTCCTCTCCGAGCGCCACAGATCGAGCGGAAACCCTCGATTCGAGCCTATACCCACGGAGCGTACTCCGTCACACCGTCTCGCGTGACCAGCAGCAGCTTGTCGGTGAGGGGATGATCCATCTGCTTGTAGTCCTCTTCGACCTTCACCCGCACCTGTTCGACCGCCTCCGCCGAATCGAGATTGATCGCGACCAGAAAATCGCGACTGGGGAGCCCGACCGCGCATTGCCCCCCCAGCACTTCGCGCAGTTTGCGATGGAATGCGGGGCTGAGAACGCGGGCCGAATTGTACGTATCCGGACGGGCCGGCACGAGCAGGCGCGGGCCGTCCTCGGTCCCGGCCATCGTGAACTCCATCGGACGTTCGCGAAAATACCGGTCGAGGTTTTCCAGGGCCAATTCGTGCAGGTCGTCGTCCGAGACGTTCCACGATTGCCGCAGGTCGTCGCGGACGTACCAGTACGCCTGCTTCTCGTCGACGACGTACAGTACCGCCAATCCCCCCACCCACGGCGAGCCGACGAACTGCGGAAACCGTTCGCGCCAGACCTCGACCGGATAGAGCATCGGCATGATGCGTTCGCGGATCGAATCGAGCGGGGGCCGCATTTGGTCCTCGCCCCATTCCTGCACCTGTACGACCGTCGTCAACGCCGGCAACACGATCGACTCGAACTGGTCGGGCGCGTTGAGATAGGACCTGTAAAAATTGAACAGGCTGATCTTCGACTCGCCAAGGCGGAGTTGAAAATCCGCTTCGGGCTCGCATTTGAGGAGCGGGAATTTGCGGCGAGCCAGGTCCAGCACGCGTTCGGCGAAGCGCTCGGGGGGTTCGGCCGGGGCCGGGCTGAATACGAGCGAAGCGAGCACCATTCCGGCGATGGTCTCCCCCTCGGGATCGGCCTCTCCGGTTTGCAGATACAGGGCCAGGATGTGAACCGGGCCTTGCCGCACACACCAGATGCGCCAGCGCCGCCAAGTCCGATTGCGGAACAAGCGCCGCCACCACACGGCGTCCCGTCCGAACAGGGCCTCTCCCTCGAAGCCCGCCGATTCGTCGCCAATGGCGAGGGGACGCAGGGCACGGACCTTGCGCCGCTTGGGGAACAAGCGATCCAGGTCGATGAAGTCAGCGGCGCGACGGGGGGCCGTGGATTCCCCCAGCCAGAACGAGGTGAGGGTGAGCACGCCGCGCCCCTCGGGGCCGACGAGGCTGACCGCGTTGTCAAGCGTCTCCGCACGCCACGACGGCGGATGGTTGAGCCGATACCAATTGTTGGGACCGGTGTGATCGTGCCAGAGCGAGGCCATCGCGCCCTCCCGCAACCCGCGGAACGCGACGGGGGCACAAGGTCCACCGGAAACCCCGCTGGAAGTCGGGGCCGACTGTTCCGTCCGCAACATTCTACGCGGAAAAGTGGCAAACGACGACGGAGATTTTTCCAGCGGCGAAGACCTGCGTCACGCCGAGTATCGGCCTGGGTCGGGAGTTGCCGGATGTCGAGCGGATTGGCCGCGCCGATTGGCCGAGACGTTTTTGGTGCGGTGGCGACGACGAAGTTGTGGGTGGCGGAAGGGCGTTGGCTTTCGACTGGAATCTCCGGTCGGGTTGGCTACAATGCCCCCTTCCGCTGCACCGAAAGGCGCGGCGGGAGGCGAACCTGTGTTGCATGTCGGGTGTCTTTTTCGCCGGTGTGCGATGCGGTCCGCAGGGTTTGCGAACCCTGCATTCACCGAGGGTTCGTCGAAGGTTTTCCGTCTCCGTAGCTCAATTGGATAGAGTTTCGGCCTCCGGCGCCGAAGGTTGGAGGTTCGAATCCTCCCGGGGACATTTTGCTGGCCTTTCCCCTCTGCGTGAGGGGAGCGTTCTCGTCCGCGGGCCTCAGTCTGGCGGCCTGCTGCCCCCCCATTCGATAGTCGGCGGGGCGGACCCTATTTTTGGGCATCGCCGACGCCCGAGGGGTGTCGATCGTTGGGGCGTCCCCGGTCGGCGGCAATCGCGCGGGTCGACATGGAGTCTGTGGCTGCACGCCGCTCTACGGTGATTCGGCGGCCGGGTCGCTTCGCGATACGAGGCTGTGCCCTGCGCCATCCCCGACAAAAAACCGCAACGTAAAGAGTGCGACGCGTTCGCGCAGATGAAGCCAAGCGAGGCCCTCTGTGCCTCTGTATTTCCCCATCCCTGGCACCGGAATTGAAAATGATTGGGCGCCCGGTGTTGATGGGTCACCGTTCCGGTCGAGGGGATGCGTGTCGAAGCCTTGGAAACACAGAGGCACAGAGGCACAGAGGACACAGAACAACGCGTCCGTCGGGTGACGATTGCGGTGACCGACAGGGCACCATCCACGAACTCTCCGCACACCGCCGCACACGCTGGCCACGAATCGGGTGCGCGCCTCCCCCCTTCGTCCTTTGGTGGTCCCATCCCACCTCCCCCTGTATAAGGTCTGTTCAACCTCCATTCAGAAAGTCATCCCTCGCTACCCCATGTCGACCGCCGCCTCCGATCCGCGCACATCCCCCGACGGCGCGACCGAGTCCGCCTCGTTCGAGCTGGCTGGCTATCGCGAATGGACGGGGGAACGCCAATCCCCCTGGTGGTCCGTCTGGTCGATGACCCGCACTTCGTTGGGCCTCGTCTTCAAGCGCTGGTTGTTCTGGATCCTCATCGGCCTCGGGCTGCTCAACTTCCTGTTCAACTACGCCTTCATCTACCTCAAGGCCACGCTCGTCGTCCGCGACCGCAATTTCGCCCGGTTCCTCGACGGATACCAGGTGACGGGCAATGGCCAGGCGTTCGCCGACTTCATGCTCGCCCAGGCGTCGATCACGGCGCTGCTCCTCGCGTTTGCCGGATCGACCCTGATCGGTGGCGACTACCGTCAGGGGGGGATGGTCTTTTACCTGTCGCGCGGTATCACGCGGCGGCATTACATCGTGGGCAAACTCGCCGGGATCGGCGCGGTCGTCGCCCTCATCACCGTGCTCCCCGCGCTCGTGCTCTACGCGGAGTACGGCATCCTGGGGGGCTCGTTCGATTACTTCACGGACAATTGGCGGATTCTGCGCGGCATTCTTGGCTATGGCGCGGTTTTGATCGTCGTGCAGAGTCTCGTGCTGTTCGCCATCGCCGCCTGGGTGCCGAAAACCGTCCCGCTGGTGATGACGTGGCTCGGCCTGTTTGTGCTGCTCAAGGGGTTGGGTGACGCGCTGCGGGCCATACGCGGAAATCGGGATTGGTTGCTGTTGGGCTTGTGGGACGACATGCACCGTGTCGGACGCTGGTGCTTCGGCTCGCTCGATCCCAATCGGGCGCCGACCGTCGAATACTGTCTATTGGTGTTGGGCGGAGTCTGCGTTGTTTCGATCCTGTTGATTCTGTCGCGCGTGCGCGGGGTGGAGGTCGTGCGATGACGACCCCCTCGTCCGATCACCTGTCGCCACCCTCTGTCGTCGCCGAGTTCCGTGCCGCGACCAAGTGGTATGGGCCGGTCATCGGCATCAATTCGGTGTCGCTGGAGTTCGGGCCGGGAATCACCTGCCTCCTCGGCTCCAACGGGGCTGGTAAGACGACGCTCATCAAGCTGCTGACGGGGCTGCTCGCTCCGTCTTTGGGCGAGGTTCGCGTCGGCGGTTACGCGGCGACGAGCGTGGCCGCGCGGGAATTGGTCGGATTTTGCCCGGACGTCGACGCGTTCTACGAAGAAATGACGGGCCGCACGTTCGTCCGGTCGATGGCCCGCCTGCGGGGTTTGTCCGGTCGCGATGCCCGTCGCCGCGCGGACGAGGCCCTCGCCGAAGTCGGCATGTCCGACCGCGCCGACCGAGTGTTGCGTGGCTGTTCCAAGGGGATGCGGCAGCGCGTCAAGCTGGCGCAAGCCCTCGTCCACCGTCCACGGTTGTTGGTGGTTGACGAACCGCTCAACGGCGTCGATCCCGTCGGTCGGCGCGAACTCATGGAGTTTTTCCGCCGTTTCGCCGCTTCGGGACGCGCGGTGGTCGTCTCGAGTCATGTGCTCGAAGAGATGCGGGCCTTGGCCGATCGCGTGGCCTTCATGGCGCGGGGACGCCTGTTGGCTTCGGGGACGCTCGACGAAATCCGCCGCTTGCTGGCCCGTCGTCCGCACCGCTTGCGTGTCGACTGTCCCGCCGCGCGCGAGTTGGCAAAGGCGCTATTGGGTTCGCCCCGCGTGTTGCGGGTGGATTGCTCGCAGCGGGATTCGCTGGTCGTCGAAGTCCTGGAACCGGAAAGCTTCTGCGAAGAATTCGCGCGTGTGGTGTTGGACGGCGCGTTCGAGGTTTCGCGTTTGGAACCGCTCGACGCCGGGGCCGAGGCCGCCTACGAACTCGTCATGGAGGAGGCACGGTTCTGATGTCCGTCGGACTTTCCCAGGAACCAATTGGCGAGGGCAGCGAACGCCGCGGACTGGCGACCGCCGCGCTGCATCTGCTGTGGCTTTCCATCCGTCGACAGATCTTCGCGCGGCACACGCTGGTGTCGATCGGTCTGACGTTGCTGGTCTCGCTGATCGTCCTCGCGTGGTCGCGCCAACCGAACCCCACCACCAAAAAGCTCGCCGAGCAGGTCCTCGTGACGTTGTACGTCGGGTTCCTGATCCCCGTCTTTGCGATTTGTCACGGGGCGTCGGCGGTGGGAGGGGAACGGGAAGACCGCACGCTCATCTATCTGTTGATCGTGCCGATCCCTCGTTGGCTGACGTACTTTGTCAAATGGTTGGCGGCGTCGCTGGTCGCCGGAGCGTGGACGGCGGGCAGCCTGTGGCTGTTCTGCATGTTGGCGGGGGAACGGGGAGTCGGCCTCGTGGATGTGTTCGGCGTGGCGGCCGTTTTGGGAGTCGTGGCTTACACCAGCCTGTTTCAAGGGGTCGGCGCGTTGTTCCGCCACGGCACGATCATCTCGCTCGCCTACTGGTTCTTTCTGGAAGTGCTGTTCGGCAACGTGCCGGGGATCATGAAGCGGATTTCGGTTGCGTTCTACGCCCGCTGCCTGATCTACGACCGCGGTTCCGAGCTGCAACTGGGACCGATCTCGCGGGTGGCACGGGAAACATTTCTGCCCGTGGAAGGGGGAACGGCTCTTGTCGCACTGTGCGCGATTTCCGGGGCACTCCTGTTGATTGGCGCGGCCCTCTTCCAGAAACGCGAATACCCCGAATTGACCTGATCCCTTCCCCTGCGCCGTACGCTGCCTGTGTCCGACCGTCGCCTCAAGTACCCCGAAATCATCCTAAACCGAAACGGGCGCGGGGTTTATCGCGCAGGTTCGAGAACGGCCACTGGCGTGTGGCAAAACACGGGGTTAAGATGATGCATGGGATGTTTTGCTTCCAAAGCAAAACGTTTGCATCATTCCTGTGTCGACGCCATGTTCTCGCCCGAGGTTGTCCAACGACTTCGGCGGATCGTGCGTAGTTTCAGCGGCTGGGACTTCACGCCGCAGCCGTCCCGATCTTCGAGGCTGGTCTCCCCCATGTGGTGAGACGCCTTGCGGGTTGAGGGCGGTCACCCAACGAGATTGGTTCGTGCGGTCATGGCTGGCCCGAAATCCCTGCAAGATCCTGTTTATTCGACGGTTTCCAGGTCTCAACGCGGTTCGAGGTGGGCGATGGTCTCGGGAATGTTGGAGGCCACGGATTCGAGTTTGGACACGCGGAGTCGCACGGGTGTCGACGGCGCGGTCGCTCCGGCGATGGAGGGCGATTCGCCCGGTTTTTCGCCGTCGTCCGACGAGTTCGATTACAAACCGATCGCGATCCTCGGTCCGGTTTCGTTGTTCACGGGCATCTGCGCGGCTTCGGGGCTGTTGACCATTGCCGGTGTGCTGATCGGCGTGGCGGGTGTCCTGCTTGCGATCCTGGCGATTTGGCAGATTCGGCGGTCCGAGGGAGAGTTGTCGGGAGCATGGATCGCGAAGACCGGGTTGGCCGTTTCGCTTGCGTTCACTTTGGCGGGCGGGGGCTGGCACGGCTACGTCTATGCGACGGAAGTGCCGGAAGGTTATGATCGCGTGAGCTTTACGTGGCTGTCGAACCAGGGGATGGTGGTGGAGCCGTCCGGTGCCCGCCCGACGGACGAGGTCGCAAAGCTTGACAAGAAAAAGATTTACATCAAAGGGTACATGTACCCTGTCCGGCAGCGGCATGGCCTCACCGAATTCGTGCTCTGCAAGGACAACGGAGACTGTTGTTTTGGTGGCCAACCCAAACCAACCGATATGATCGCTGTGAAGATGAAAGACGGCATGACCGTCGATTTGCTGGAGCAGCAGCTCGTGGGAGTCGCGGGTGTGTTTCACGCCCAGACCGTGACGCAGTCGGGCGACCTCACTTCGGTCTACATGCTCGAAGGAACTCACTTCCGATGAACCACATTCCGCCCGAGGGTCCGGCTGCATCGCCGCCCCCGACGCCTGAGTCGGGGGAACTCGGACGGAAGCGACCGCCAAGGGTGCGTGTTGCAATTGATGTGCGTGTGGGTCGGCTGGTTCCTGCGTTCCTTGGCGTTGCGCTGTTGGGTTGGGTGGCTGGCTGTCAGCCAGGTTCCGCTCCGTCCACACCGCCGGGGGGTGATGGCCCCGCTTATCAGACGGGTGACGAACCACAACCCTCCGCCGAGGAACTCGCCGCGATTCGCGAGGATATGGCTTCCTTGCGGGTCCCGAAGAATGTTTCTGGTGCAGGCCCCGCGGCGGCCGCGCAAAAGCCGTCCACCGGTTCGCCCGCTGCCGACATGCTGGCGGAACCGCGCAAGTCCGATGGTGCCGCAGCGGCGTCCGACAGCGGGTCCCCCAAGTCAAACAACAATGTGGCGGTGTCGTCGATCGGCGAGGGGGGTTCCGCCAATGGGGCCGGACCGACCGACTCAGCGTCGTCGAAGAACACCGCGGGCTTGACGTTCGTGTCGCGTGGTGCCGAATTGATTGCGGAGGGGGTGCCGGTGATTCCGGCGGCTCGCGAAGTCAAATTGCTCATTCCCGACAAGACGTTTCGCCAGGAGGGACGGGACCGTTCCTGGCGGGTCAGCTTCGACGATATCGACCTGCTCAAGGTCCTCAACATGGACCCCGTCACCCCCGACGCGGTTGAAAAGATGCCGTCCTGGCTGCGCTCGCTCGCCGGGCGCCGCGTGCGGATCCGCGGGTTCATGTACCCGCCGAATTTCGAGGACGGCATCCGCCGCTTCTTGCTGGCTCGGGACAATCAAATCTGCTGCTTCGGGCGGAATCCGAAGTTGTACGACATCATCGAGGTGACCCTGAAAGAGGATTCCTCGACCCGCTACATCGAAAACAGACCGTTCGACGTGATCGGCACGTTGAGAATCGAAGCGGTCGGGGACGCGGTCGAGATCGGCGGTTTGTATTATCTGGATGACGCGGAAGTCGTCGAAAAGTGAGCCTTTCGAATCATGAACTCCGAGGCGGCGGCCCGCGCTGACGACCTCGAACGAATCCGCCTGAGGGCGGGATAGGGGGACCGCGATGAGCGTTCGTTTGCCTGCGTCGTTTTCGCCGCGAATCGGGATAGCCGTTTGCCTGGCGGCGGTTGCGCTGATCGCGGGGCTGTTCGCCCCGGCGAGCGTACGCGCCTGCCCGTTCTGTTCCGCCCCGTCAATGACGCTGACCGAACAGTTGGCAAAGTCGGACGCCGCCTTGCTGGTCGAGTTGAAGTCGTCCCGCGAGGGGACCGACAGCGAGACCCCGTCCACGACGTTCAAGGTCGTCGACGTGATTCGCGACTCGACATCGGCCTACAAGAAGGACGGTTCCGTCGAGATCCCGCGGTTCCGCGCCGGCAAGTCGGGAGACCTCGCGCTGCTGATGGGGACGAAGATCGACACGCTCGAATGGGCGGATCCGCTTCCCGTCACCAAAGAGATTTACTCCTACGTATCGGACGCCCCTTCGTACGACGCCGACCCGAAGGACCGCCTCGCGTACTTCATGAAGTTCCTTGAGCACGCCGACCCGACGATCGCCAACGATGCTTACGCCGAGTTCGCGAACGCCCCCTACAAGGACATCACGCGCGTCGTTGACAAAATGCCGAAAGAGCAGATTCGCGGCTGGGTCATGAACGCCGAAACGTCTCCCACGCGGCTGGGACTTTACGGACTGATGCTGGGGCTGTGTGGCGACGAGAAGGACGCCGCGCTCATGGAGCAGCGAGTTGTCAACAAGGGGGAGGACGAGTTCCGGTTGGGGATCGACGGCGTGATGGGGGGCTATCTGTTGTTGAAGGGACCCGCCGGCCTGGACGTGGTCGACAAGGCCAAGTTCCTCGACAAGAAGGTTCCCTTCAGCGAAACCTACGCGGCCTTGCAAGCGCTCCGTTTCATGTGGCAGTACGGTGACGACCGCATTTCCAAGGAGCGGTTGCGGGCGTCGATGCGGCTGTTGCTCGACCGGCCCGAATTGTCCGACATCGTGATCGCCGACTTGGCGCGGTGGAAGGATTGGACGGTGCAGGACCGATTGCGGGGCATGTATGGTCAAGAGGCGTACGACGTGCCGTCGGTCAAACGGGCCATCGTGCGGTACATGTTCGCCAGCACGAAAGACACGGGGGACAAACCCGCTGCCGACAAAGGGGCGTCCGAGAAGGTCGCACCGGAGCAACCGGCCGCTGGCGATTCCCCCAAACCCGCCGCCGAGGCCAATCCCAAGCCGGTCAGCCCCGTCGGCACGGGCACGATCGTCGCCGCTGGCCCCGTCCCTCCGCACGTGGCCAAGGGGCTCAAGTATCTCGACGAACTCCGCGAGAAGGACCCGAAGTTGGTGAAGGACGTGGAACGTTTTCTGTACTGAGTCCATGTGTCGGGCCGTGACTGAAGTCGCTTGGTGCCCGACCTGTCGTCGAGTGGGCCACTGTTTGGGGATCGTGCGATGCCGAACGCGACGCTCCGCTCGATGTGCGTGTTGTTCGCCGCCTGTCTCTCGTGGTCCGCGTCCATCGCGGTCTCCGCTCCACCCGCTCCGATCGACAAACTCGCCGACAATCCCGATGCCGAGCGGCGCATTAAAGCGGGGTTGGCGTTCCTGCGTTCGGATCGCGCCGTTTGGCAGGCGGTGAATGGCCGCGACAGCCTCGTCGCGCTGGCGTTCGCGAAGTGCGGCGTCACCGAGACCGATCCGGTGGTGAGTGGTTCGGTGGGCAACGTCCTGGCGAAGTTCAATTCGTCGGGTGAGTACTCTCCTGGCAAAGACCACTACAAAAACTACGTCGCCGGCGTGGATGCGATGTTGCTCGGCGCCGTCGACGGCGAGAAGTACAAACCGCGGATCCATGCGATCGGGCGATTTCTGCTGGCGTCGCAATGTCCGAACGGCTCATGGGATTACGAAGGGTCCCAAGGGGGCGACACGAGCATCACCCAATACGCCGTGTTGGGTTTGTGGGAGGCCGCGCGGCACGGCCTGGAAGTGCCCGAACAGGCATGGAGCCGTGCCGCTAAGTGGCACATCGCCACGCAAGCCGCCGACGGTGGCTTCATGTACCACCCTTCGGAAACGGGCGGTGCCACGACGTTCACGATGACCGTCGCCGGGACCGGCAGCTTGCTCGTTTGTCGGCGACACCTGTACCCAACGGACCGTGACGAGGCCGCCCTCGAACCGTCCACGCCGGCGCGCAAGAAAAAGTCGCGCAAATACGGAGTGCTCGAGCAGGGCTCGGATGTCGAAGCGCCTCCCACTCCGCCCGAGACCGCTTCCGCTCCGCCCCCCGACGCCATCGTCTCGTCCGTCGCCATTCGCAACGCCGTTGGTGGCGGCCACGGGTGGCTGCGCGCGCGGTTCACCGCCAAGCCCGTAACGCCCTGGGCGACGTACTATCTCTACGGCCTCGAGCGGTTGGCGGCGCTTTACGGCCCCGGCTTTCTTGACGGGCGGGACTGGTACGGCGAGGGGCTGTCGGTCATTGTGCAAATGCAGGCCGCCAACGGGAGCCTGAACGACACCGCGACCCCCGCCGGAGCCACTTCGTTTGCCGTGCTATTTCTCGTTCGGGCCACCGCCAAAATCGTGGTTCCACCGAAGCGGGTCGCCACATTCGGCACCGGACTGCTGGTGGGGGGGCGCGGCCTACCCGACAACCTCTCCGACGCCCGGTTGAACGGCGGATCGGTCGAGTCAAAAAAGGTCAAGACCCCCGTCGAGGAACTCCTCGCACAGTTGGAGAACCCATCCGCGCTCGAAGTCGACTCGCAGCAGGATCAACTCGTCGAGACGATCTCCACCGACGAAATCCGCGCCCTCGTCGGCCAAACGGATCGCCTGCTCAAACTGGCCAAAGACAAGCGGGTCGAGGTGCGTCGCACCGCCTTCTGGGCCTTGGGACGCACGGACGACCTGCGCGTCGCCCCGGTGTTGATCGAGGCGCTCCGCGACGCCGACTCCGCCTGCGTGGTCGAAGCCCGCAACGCCTTGCAATTTTTGGCGCGGCGCCCGGTCGATGAGCCGCCGGGGGACGATCCGACCGACGAGCAAAAGCTCGCGGCCGTCAAAAGTTGGAAACGATGGTATCTGACGGTGCGTCCCTACACCGACCGCGACGATTTGGACGAACCGAAGTGAAGATTCGCCCGGACGTCGCCGTGGACCACCGCTCCGCGAGGGTTACCGACGCGTGGCGGACGGCAACCCTCCCCGTCCTGCGCGACGAACCGGCCGACGGATTGGAATGCGGCCCCTGCGGCGCGTGTTGCGTGCTCCCGGCCCTCGAGTCCCTTGGTAAACCGATGTACCGCGCGTGCGACCACCTCCGCCGCGACGGATGCGACATCTATTCGGCGCGCCCCCTGGAATGTCGCCGGTTCCACTGTCTGTGGCTGCAAGGGGCATTCGGCCCCGATCCCGCGTTGCGGCCCGACCGGCTGGGAGTGATGTTCGACGGTTACCACCCGAGCCACGACCCGTCGTCATCAAGGTGGACCGCGTTGGAACTTTGGCCCGGTGCGTTCGACGATCCGCGGGTTCGCAGTGCCGTCGCCGCGTGGGGACCGATCGACGTGATTCGTCGCGACGGTTGTCGCGAAACAGTCTCCGCCGCGGCGTGCGACATCGGCGCGGACGGGCTTCCGCGGACGCGGGACGCGGACTCGCTCCCCGGATAAAATGTTTTCATGCCTCAGGAACCTGTCGGTTTCGCAAAAACGAGACGATTCCGGCGGACCTCACGGCACGGCGGTAAACATCAAGGAGCCCCGGTGGTGGGATTGGATTGGCGGATCGCCGGATTGGGTTTCGAGGCGTTGGCTTGGGCCGACCGGGCGCGGCGGCTGGACCCGTCGACGGAAATCTCGACATGGGATCCGGATCCCCGACGTTCCGGGATCATGGAGGGGGCGCGAGCATTGTCCGTGTCCGATCCTTCCGAATGGTGGGGTTCCGAGGCGACTGTCCGAGACGGCCGTCGATTGGCCGTCATGGTCGACGCGGAATTGATCGACGCGGGACGTTGGGCCGGACTGGCATTGACCCAAGGTTGTCCGGTCTGCCTCGTCGGAACTGGCGGACTGTCGCCGGCGACACTGCGGGAACTGGCCAGCGAAGCGGAACGCAGGGGGCTCGAAGCTCGCGTGCTATGCGGCCACCGGCAGGTGGAGGATTTCGCGGTCGCGTCCGCGTGTGTCGCGCGGGGCGAGCTCGGGCGATTGCGGTCGGCGCGGTTTGTCCGTCGGGGCTGGATCGCGGCCGCTCCGGGATCGCGAACCCCCTCGTCACCGCGTGCGGGCCTCGCGGCGGTTTCACCCGTTCGAGAAGCGTGGCGTCTGTTCGACCAGGCGTCCGGGTTGGGGCTTGTTCCGATGCAGACTCGTTTCGAACAAGCGGGCGGAGCGGCGTGGGTCGCCTTGTCGCGGTGTACGGGTGGTGCGTTGTTGACGATCGATGTCGACGACCGCGCGCGCGGAGTGGAACCTCCCCGTTGGACGCTGGAGGGGGACCTTGGGGGCTACGGCAGGGGCTGTCTCCGCACGACCAATCCGGATGGCGAAGTTGTCGAGGTTCCGCTGGATCGAACCGAGTTGGACGCCGTCGAGCCGTTGCGGGAGTTCACGAGTCGGGCCCAGCGAATCGGAGACGGTCCGGCTCGCGATCAACAGGCCGATTGGGACCGCATCGCCCGGTCCGTCGAGATCGCCGACGGACTGAAACAAACGGGATATTGATTGACGCAATCGTCAGTCATTCACACTTCCACCACATCGGCCCGAAACGATCTCCGGCAACTTTGGCTGTGCTGTTCATGATTTCCCGATCCCGCACGCTCCGCCCTCTCGTCGCCGTTGTTGCCGTTTTCTGCGGTGCCGCGCTCGCGAACGCCCAATCGCCCGCCACCCATTCCGTTTCCGGAGTCGTCGTGGTCAAGCCCGAGGGGGGCCGGGAGTGGCGTTATCGGCGGCACCTCAAGCCCGGCGGTGCGGGCGAGCTTCGGGGAGCGGTCGTCTGTCTGACCGCCCCCGGTTTGGCAAAGTTGGCCCCGCGTGACAAGCCGGTCGAACACACCCTCGACCAACGCGACCTGCAATTCGTGCCGCAAACACTCGCAATCCGCGCGGGCGACCGCGTCCGCTTCACGAACTCCGACGGGCACCTGCACAACGTCACGATCGTCGACGATCTGAAAGTGCTCAACTTCAGTCTGCACCGGGAAGACATCCACGTCGAAACGTTCGAGCGTGCGGGAGGTCTGCGGCGACCGCACGCGGCGACCTGCAACCTGCATTCGCAAATGCAGGCGTGGCTGTGCGTGTTCGATCATCCGTGGTTCGCCGTCACGGATGTCAACGGCCACTTTTCCTTCAAGGAAGTGCCGCCCGGCGACTACCGCGTCGACGCCTTGCACGCCCATACGGGAGAGATCGCCGAGGCGCGTCTCGCGGTCCCCGCCCACATCGACTCGGCCGAGAAACCGCTCACTGTCGAACTGCGGCTTCGCGGAAAGTAGCGGACGATCTCGAGATCGTCCCTCATCGACTCCCGATCGGCGCAGCGACCGCACTCTGGCAAGCATTCACCGGTGAACTTGGGATACACTCAAGGCGTTCCCCGCTCGCCCGCCCGGAGTTTCCGCGCATGACACGCTTCCGTCCCCATCGGTTCCCGTGCGGCCAAACCCGGCGCGAGTTTTTGTGGGAAGCCGGCGCCGGCTTCACGGGCTTGGCCTTGGCCGACATGCTCTCTCGGGAGGCCCGTGCCGACCAATCCGCCGGGTCGCACGTCGAGTCGCTATTGGCTCCCAAGGCTCCCCATTTCCCCGCGCGGGCCGAGCACTGCGTCTTCCTATTCATGAACGGCGGGCCCAGCCAGGTCGACACCTTCGACCCCAAGCCGGCCCTCGCCAAGCACCACGGCCAGCCTTACAAGGGGGACGCGAAGGTCGGTTCCAACGGTCGCCCCGTCGGGCACCTCATGCAATCGCCGTTCGAGTTTCGTCCTCGCGGTGAAAGCGGGCTGGAGATCAGCGATCTTTTCCCGCACCTCTCGAATCATGCCGACGACTTGTGCGTCGTGCGGTCGATGTACGCCGACACAGCCGCCCACGCCTCCGGTTGTTTGCAGATGAACACCGGCAACATTTTCATCGGGCGTCCCTGTCTGGGTTCCTGGCTCAACTACGGATTGGGGACCGCCAACGAAAACCTCCCCGGCTTCGTCGTGATGACCGACCCCCGTGGCGGACCGATCGGCAACGCTTCGAACTGGTCGGCGGGGTATATGCCAGCTGGCTACCAGGGGACGTTGTTCCGGGGTGGCGGCGCGCCGCTGTTGGACCTGGCGACCCCCGAGGGGACCACCGACCAAGCGCAACGCCGAGGCCTCGACTTGCTCAAATCGTTGAACGAGGAACACCTCGCGCGGTCCGGCAGCGACGGCGAACTCCGCGCGCGGATCGAGTCGTACGAATTGGCTTTCCGCATGCAAACGGAAGCGAGCGACGTTGTTGATCTGTCGCGGGAAACCAGAGCCACACGCGACCTCTACGGTCTCGACGACCCCCGCACCGCCGACTTCGGCCGCAAGTGTCTGATCACGCGCCGCCTCATCGAGAACGGTGTGCGGTTCATTCAGCTCTATTCCGGCGGCGGTCACCTTGAAGACACTTGGGATGGCCACGGCGATTGCATCACCAACCACCGCACGCATGCGGGCGAGACCGATCGCCCGATTGCCGCGCTCATCGCCGACCTGAAGCGCACGGGCCTGTGGGACCGCACACTGCTTGTGTGGGGGGGAGAATTCGGTCGCACCCCCACGAGCGAAGGGGTCGGCAAGCCGGGCCGAGACCACAACTGGCACGGCTTTTCGATGTGGTTGGCTGGCGGCGGGGTCAAGGGGGGCCAGGCGATCGGCGCGACCGACGAATTCGGCTTCCGCGCCGTCGACGAGCGGCACCATGTGGGAGACCTGCACGCCACCATCCTGCACCTGATGGGGATCGACCACACGCGTCTGACGTTCCCGTATCAAGGTCTCAACCAGAAGCTGACGGGGGTCGTCGAGCGGGAGGTGATCCGCAAGGCCCTTGCCTAACGCGGGGATCCCCGCGTTGCTGCGGACCGCGGAAGATTCTCTCCGCGGGCAACCCCCCGTGGATTTCATCTTCAAGTTCTACACCGCGACACAAACCCCTCCGGAGATATTCCCATGTTGTTGTCCCTTTTGTTCCCGGCCCTGCTGTCGGCGATCGCGGTCTTCTTTGCCAGTTTTCTGTCCTGGATGGTTCTGCCGTTCCACAAACAAGACTGGGGCAAACTCGCGGCGGAGGACGACCTGATGTCCGCGCTGCGCAATGGCTCCGCTCGACCAGGCAGTTATATGTTTCCGGCCCCCGCCGTTCCGGGGGACATGAACAACCCCGAATTCCAGGCGAAGTACAAGGCCGGTCCGAAAGGTGTCCTGACCGTTTTTGGCGACGTGAACATGGGGCGCAATCTCGGTCTGACGTTCGTGCTGTTCCTTGTCGTGAGTGTCTGTTTGGCGTATCTGGCCAGCCTGCACATTCCTGCGGGCGCGGGCTTTCGCCCTGTGTTCCGGTTCGTTTCGACCGCCGCCCTGATGGCTTACCTCACCGGCATTCTTCAACATTCCATCTGGTTTCAATGTCGGGTGACCGGGCATATCCTCGAGTCGTTCGCGTACGCGGCCATCACGGGTGCGATCTTCGGCGCCCTGTGGCCCGCCGCTGTTTGAATTGTGCGACACACCGCCGATGCCGAGTCTTCTCGTACTCGTGGCTGTGATCGTCAGGTTTCCGCGCGCGAGTGAGCCCGGGGCCGTCGCCAAAGCACCCCGCACCCCTCTTTCCTTTTTCCCCCCGACACCGGTGGATCGGACAAAACCGCGCATGACTGTCGAACGTTTGCTGGTCACCGGCGCGACCGGTTTGGTCGGAAGCCATGTGGCCGAATGGGCCATCGGAGAAAGCATCCCTGTGCGTGCCCTCATTCGTCCGGGCACCGATTCACGATGGCTTACGGAACGGGGCGTCGAGGTCGTCGCCGGCGACCTTTCGCTCCCCGAGACGCTTGCCGCCGCTGTCGCGGGTGTCACGCATGTCGTGCACAGCGCGGCCAAGGTTGGAGATTGGGGACCGCTCGACGGCTATCGAGCCGTCAACGTCCGGGGCCTTTCGCACTTGTTGGACGCCCTGGCCGCCGCGCCGCTCCGGCGTTTCGTCCACATCAGTTCGCTCGGCGTGTACGAACCTCGCGATCACCACGGGACGGACGAGACCACGCCCCCGTCCGCCGTCGGACTCGACGGCTACACCCTCTCGAAGATCGAGGCCGAGGATTTGGTCCTGCGCCACTTTCGGGACGAGCAGCTTCCCGTCGTCGTGCTTCGGCCCGGCTTCCTCTACGGACCGCGCGACCGCACCGTGCTCCCGCGGTTGCTGGGGCGATTGCGACGCGGGCAGGTCCGCTACTTCGGCTCGGGCGATCAACTCCTCAACAACACGTACGTCGGCAATCTGGTTGACGCGGTGCGACGGGCGCTCGAACGGCCCGGCATCGAGGGGGAAGTCTTCAACATCCGCGATCCCCATCTGGTGTCCAAGCGAGCCTTCATCGGCACGGCAGCCCGCCTCGCCGGGTTCCCCGAACCTCGCCGCCGCGTTCCGCGGCGCGTGGCTTACTGGCTCGCGAAAGGGAGCGAAGCCCTCTATCGGGGTTTGGGCAAGAGCGAAGCGCCGTTGGTGTCGATGGCCCGCTACAAATTCCTCGCGCTCAATCTCGACTTCTCCATCGACAAAGCGAAGCGGGTTCTCGGCTACGCCCCTCCGGTCCCCTTCGAGCAAGGGATGCAACTCGCGGTGGACGCCTGGAAAGCCGAGGAACTCGCGTCCCATGGCGATCGTACGTGATGGCTTTGTGGCCCGGTCCACTTTGTAGCCCGCGGCGTGAGCAAGGAACGTAATCCCGCGATGCCCTTGCTCCTGTTGCGAGGCAGTGGTCAAGCCTCCGACGCAATACTCCGCCAATCTCCGGCGGTTCATTTGGCGCTTCGTCCTTCGCTCAACCAATCGCCCCACTTCCGGCAAGTGTTCGATCCAGCCATCGGATCAAGTCCGCCAGGACCGCTTCCCGGCACGGCTCGAACTCCAGGGTGTGACAACCGTCGTAGTCGAGCAGCGTCTTGTCGGCCGCCGGCTGTTGCGCAAACCAATCGACCGTCTTCGGGTTGTCGATGATCGCATCCCGCCGCGCCGTCATGAGCAGAAGCGGTTGCACTAGCCCGCGCGTGCCTCGGGCCAACGTATCCAACTCGAGGCTCCCGGAAAGGAACCCGACGGTCATTTCGCGCAAGGAAAGCGGATCGTGTCGAATGAACTCTCGCCAAGCGGGGTCGTCCGTGAACAACGCCGGATCATCCAGCGGGATCGGGATGCGTTTGTGCCACAAACCGATCCCGCGTGCGACGGCCAATCGCCACCGCTGGTGCCAACGCAATTCGAATCGTGAGTACAGCCCCGGATACAAAAACCCCAACGCGTCGACCAACTCCGGGTGCCGACGCGCCGTCGCCACCGCCAGTTTTGCGCCCCAACTCACCCCCAACACTGCCGCCCGTTGTCCTGTCCGAGGCTTCGCCTCGCGCAACCAGCCGGTCGTGTCGTCGATCCATTGCGTGGCGGACATCGCGTGGCCGCGGACACCCTCGTTCATGCCCGAACCACGTCGATCCGGTGCCAGCACTCGATATCCCGCGCGAGCAAGATTCCCGCAGGTCCACGCATACCAGCCGGAATGACTTTGAATGCCGTGCAGAAACAGGACCAGGCCGCGCGGCGCGATGTCACCGGTGGGTGCCCACTCCCGCCCTCGCAGCACAACGCCGTCCGTGGCACGCCACGTGACGATTCGCCCGGGATCTTGAACAAGCGGTCGAGGCATGCGTCGGAAGCCCTTTTCCCGCGTCTCGATGGGAATCCGTTGCGACCTTGGCGCGGGAGGGTTCTGGCCTGTTCGGTCCGTTACAGCTTTCGTGTGTGTCCGACTTCGTCCAGGTCGAGCGTTCGCCCGGTGATCAAGCGGGTGGAGCGGCTGAACGTGATGTAGTTCCACGCCCATTGCAGCATGACGAGCACGCGGCTTTCAAACCGTACCAACTGAATCAGATGGACGAACAGCCACACGATCCACGCGAACAATCCAGTCCATTTCCACTTGCCGATTTCGACGATCGCCGCGCTGCGGCCAATGGTCGCCATGCTCCCCAAATCCTTGTAGCGGAACGGTGGAGACACCGCGCCGCGCGCCCGTTGGGCCAAAACCCGCGCGACGTACTGACCCTGTTGAATGGCGACGGGAGCCACCTGCGGGAGAGGTTTGCCGTCGTGCTCGGCATACGCCAAATCCCCCAGCACAAAGACCTCGGGATGCCCAGCCAACGTCAGGTCGGGACCGACGGGGACCCGACCGCCGCGTGCCGGCGCGACTCCCGCCGCTTCGGCGAGTTTTGCCCCCAGCGGCGACGCGAGCACCCCTGCTCCCCACAGGACGGTTTCGCAGGCGATCTCCTCGCGATTCTTGTCTTTGTCGCTGATCGTGGCCCCGCCCGGCCGGACATCCTCGACCCGCGAGAACGACCGCACCTCGACTCCCAGTTGGTTGAGTCGCCCCGTCGCATAGGCCGCCAGGCGTTCGTCGAACGAACTCAGGATGCGGTCGGACGCGTCGACCACGATGATCCGGGCGTCGGACGGGTTGATGTTGCGGTACTCCCGATCCAGGGTGTACCGCGAGATCTCGGCAAGCGTCCCGGCCAACTCGACGCCGGTGGGCCCGCCCCCCACGACGACAAACGTCAACCACGCTTTTCTGCGGGCGGAATCGGTCTCGCGCTCGGCGGCCTCGAAGGCCGTCAACACGCGGCGGCGGATCTCGATGGCGTCTTCGATCGACTTGAGGCCCGGTGCGTGCTCGGCCCACTGATCCTTGCCGAAGTAGCTGGTTCGCGCCCCGGCACAGACCAACAGGGTGTCGTACTCCAATTCGCCGTCGGCCAAAATCAGCCGCCTGCGAGTGAGGTCGAAGCCATCGACTTCGGCCAGCACGACCTCGCAGTTCCGCTGTTTGCGAAAGACCGCGCGAAGCGGGGCCGCGATGTTCCCGGGCGATAGCCCGCCGGTGGCCACCTGATACAGCAACGGTTGGAACAAGTGGAAGTTGCGGCGGTCGACGAGCGTAATGCGCACCGCGGCCGAGCGCAGGGCGCGGGCGGCGTGGAGGCCGGCGAAGCCTCCGCCAACGATGACGACACGGGGCGGAGTGGACATGCGGAGCGGACCGGTGTGGAAACGGAGCGGAACGGGGAGCTGGAGCAGCATGACGAAAAACACCTCCGACGGGGAGGCTTCCTGACCGGCGCCGTGTGCTCGGGGCCTCGCCTCTGGGGACCGGCTGTCACGCGCCGCGGCGGGTTGATACCTTCCCCCAAGGAGTTGTCACCCGAGGTTACGATTCGTCCCCGAAGACCGCGTCGATCCATGTCGTCGATCCACCCCACGCCGATCCACCGGAGCGAGCTTCCTGCGGGCGAAGTGCTGTGCAGCTATTGCACGGCGCGTTGTTGCCGCTACTTCTCGCTGCCGATCGAAACCCCGAAAACCTGGAAGGACTACGACGCCATTCGGTGGTACATGTTCCACGGGCGGGTGAACCTGTTTGTGGACGGCGGCAAGTGGTACCTGGTGGTGTTCGCGGATTGCCAACATCTGTTACCCGACAACCGGTGCGGCACGTACGAAACCCGTCCGGCGATTTGTCGGAAGTACAGCACGAAGGAGTGCGAGTACGATAACGACGTGCTGTTTCAGCAGTTGTTCGAGACGGCGGAGCAGTTGTGGGAATACGCGGAAGCGATCCTGCCGCCGCGCAAGGGGGAGCGGCGGCGCAAGGGGAAGTTGCCGTTGTTGCCGGTGATTAGCTGAAGTCCGAGAGGCGTGGCTGCGCCCTTCTCAACGTTGTGTCCGTCAACCGACCTTTGGCGGGCCAAGTCGACCTGTAGACCGAGTGATTGTTGAACGTTTCCCTCGGCGACGCGTCGGGATGAGGACGAAGAAAGAACGCCGAAGCGCGGGCTCTCTTCAACCGAGGTGGAACTTTCTACCGCTTCTCCCCCGCTTCGCCGCGCAGGCGTTGCAGGGTGGCGAGGGCATCCAGGGGGGTCAGGCGTTCGAGGTCCAGGCCCTGCAACTGTTCGACGACCGGATGTGGCAGCGGTTCCGGCTCGAAGAGTTGGAGTTGACGCCGCCGTTGACGCTGCATCCGACGAGCGGGGATCTTCGTTTGGCCGTCTGGTTCGACGTGGTCGTTCTCCAGGGTGTCGAGAATCACCCTGGCCCGTTCGACGACCGTCATCGGGATACCGGCCAGCCGTGCGACGTGGATCCCGTAGCTTTTGTCGGCGGCACCTTCCACGATGCGGTGGAGAAACACCACCCCTTCGCCGCTTTCCCGCACGGCAACGTTCCAATTCCGGGCGGATTTGAGGGTTTTTGTCGCTTCGGTCAGTTCGTGGTAGTGCGTCGCGAAGAGCGTGCGGCAACCGAGAGCGTCGTGCAGGAACTCCGTGACCGCCCACGCCAGCGAAATTCCGTCGTAGGTGCTGGTTCCCCGGCCGATCTCGTCGAGGATGACAAGGCTGCGGTCGGTCGCCGAGTGCAGGATGCGTGCGGTTTCGGTCATTTCGACCATGAAGGTCGATTGTCCGCGGCTGAGTTCGTCGCTCGCGCCGACCCGCGCGAAGACGCGGTCGGCAACACCGATGAGGGCGCGACCCGCTGGCACGAAGGACCCCATTTGGGCGAGGATCGCCAGCAGCGCTGTCTGACGGATATACGTGCTCTTGCCCGCCATGTTGGGGCCGGTGATGAGTTGCACCCGCCCGTGGTCTCCCCCGAGCAGCGTGTCGTTGGGGACGAATTGACCGGTCGGCTGCACACGGTCCAGGACCGGATGCCGCCCGTCGCGGATGTCGAGGACCGGGTCGGTCACGACGACGGGCCGCACATAACGCTGCACGACCGCCAGGTTCGCCAACCCCATCAAGACATCGAGCTGTGCGAGGATGTCCGCCGTCGTGCGCAACCGCGCCGCCCGCGCGGCCACCTGGTCACGCAACTGCTGGAACAACTCCTGTTCGAGACCCACCGCCTGCTGCTCCGCGCGGAGCACTTTTTCTTCGTACTGCTTCAGATCGGGGGTGACAAACCGTTCCTGATTTTTGAGAGTCTGTTTGCGAATCCAATCGGGGGGCAATTCGATCTTCGCGACCTGCGCCGCGGTCAGTTCGAGGTAGTAACCGAAGACCTTGTTGAAGCCGACCTTCAGGCCGGGCAACCCGGTTCGTTCGGCTTCCCGCGCCTGGTATGCGGCGATCCACTCCTTGCCACCGCGGGCGAGGTCGCGCAGTTCGTCCAGCCGAGGATCGAATCCCGGGCGGATCATGCCGCCGTCCTGCAGAGTGGCGGGAGGTTCGTCGACCAGCGCCGCCTCGACCAGTGCCCGGACATCGGGGCAGAGGTCCAAACCCGCCTCGAGTTCCGCGAGGAGCGCCGCCTTGCGACCGATCAACCGCGCCTTCAGCCTCGGCAACAGCGCCAACGTTGTCCCCAGGCACTTCAGATCGCGGGGTGAACAGCGACCCGTCGAGACCCGCGCGGTCAATCGCGCCAGGTCGTAGGCCTGCTTCAAGTGCTCGCGCAAGTCGCGCAACAGCGCGCCGTCTCCGACGAATTCCTCGACGCCGTCCAAACGCCGCTCGATCGACGGCACGTGCGTAAGCGGGTTGGACAACCACTCGGCCAACAGCCGCGCCCCCATCGGCGTGACCGTCTCGTCGAGCACTCCCAGCAGGCTCCCCTCGCGCTTCCCTTCGCGAATGGTGCGGGTCAACTCGAGGCTGCGACGCGTGGCATCGTCGATGATGAGGGACGTGCCGCGCACGTAAGGCTCAAGGCTTTCCAGATGCGCCAGCGCCGACTTCTGCGTCTCGAAAGCGTATTCCAGCAGCACGCCGGCAGCGGTGATTCCCTCGGAGGCGGGATCGTCCCATCCAAAGCCTTCCAGCGACGACACGCCGAAGTGCTCCGTGAGCACGCGGCGCGTGTGATTGGCGGCAAAGCTCCACGGCGGCCGGCGCGTGAGAAGCATCCTCGCCCCTACGGGGAGGAGCGAGTCGCGCGTTGCCAAAGACCACGCCTCGTTGACGAGCAGTTCGGCCGGAGCCAGGCGGGAGAGTTCGTCCGCCAATTGGTGCGTCGGACACTCCAGCGCTCGGAAACGGCCGGTCGACAACTCCAACCACGCCAGACCCGCGCGATCCTTTTCGAGCGACACCGCCGCCAGGTAGTTGCTTTCGCGCGGGTCGAGGAGCGATTCGTCCGTGAGGGTGCCGGGAGTGACGACGCGCGTCACGTCGCGACGGACCAAACCTTTCGCTTGCGAGGCGTCCTCAAGTTGCTCGCAGATGGCCGCGCGATGACCGGCGGAAACGATGCGCGCGAGGTAGTTGTCGAGTTGATGGTAGGGAAACCCGGCCATCGGGATGGGGTTGGCGGAACCCTTGTCGCGGCTGGTGAGGGTGATGCCCAACACGCGGGAGGCCGTTTCGGCATCCTGGTAGAACAACTCGTAGAAGTCGCCGATCCGACACAGGAGCAACGTGTCGGGGTATTGGGCTTTCAGCTCCAAGTACCGCTGCATCGCCGGCGTGGCTTTGGAAACGTCCACCGTCATAAAGGGGAGGGTCCAGGCTGAAAAACAGGGCGGAGGGGGGCGACTGCGGCGCGAAGCCCCGTGAAACCGCTCAGAGTATCGCCCGGAGGGAACCGCGCCCAATCGATCAGGAGGGTTTGCAGGGCCTTCGCTTTTTTCGGCGCGTAACGTGCAGGGGAGTTGTGGTGGAGTTTGACGGAGCTGTGTTCACGTTCACGGAGGGGGAGTTATGTCGACGGCCTGCGCGGGGAACTTGCTTGCCAGAT
>JBIKMW010000020.1:0-70473 GCA_044359065.1 Planctomycetales bacterium
ACTAAACGCATCGGCTCCTTTGACACAATCCCAGAAATTCCCAAGAAACGACCAACGCAAACGAATCCCCGCGAAAGGGAAGACGATTCCCGACACCGAACTTTGGAAAGGCAGGCAGGAGCCTGCCCTACTTGGCTGCGATTGAGAAATGGCCTAGACTGCTATTTTCCGAGAATCCCTTCGCTGTATGCATAGCAGAAGTCTTTTGATCTTGAGCGAACTTTCTCGATCTCGATTAGAAACTGCCATGCAGACACGCCTAACAATTGCGATTCAATCACTGAGATGATTTTCTTCTCAAGTGCACATGCGTCAACGTCCGAAGGGCAGGTGAACACAATACATGGGTACCCGGTTGGTGATTGATGAAGATGGATGTCCATCACGCCGAGTTCAACTCCCTTGAGGAACTCTTGGCCGGATGACGATATCCTCTTGCAAAGCCAATCCAACATCAGTCGGAAAAACGGCTTATACCGTAAGTCGCTCGAAAAATAATCGAGCAAATCAACGCAAACAATTGAAAAGTGTCTACAAACATCGTCGTTATCTGGTTTCCTCTCGATGGTCACAGCTCAGGTCTCCCGTTCGGAAGTGCAATTGCCCTTACTCCCACTGGGGATGAGAAAAGGGGACGGGTTCATTTATTTGACATCTATTATTGAAGCAATTCACTCACGCGTCGGCCCACGCAAGTTGGACAACGGCGAACAAGTGGACCACTCGCCTTCCTCCCACCCTGGGGTTGCAGTCCCCTGGATCGTCGGAAGAGCCGTTTGTCCGCTTTGCTTCGGGGCATCATGCCATTTTCTGCAGCGCATCGCAGCCCCACGAACAGTACCGCACAGGCGATCGCGACGGCATCGCCCCGAACGCTCTTGCAAGCCGCCCGAAATTCTATAGAATCCTGATGTCATTCTGCCGAATCCGTGATCCGCCCCTCTTTTCGAGCCGAGTCCATGTCGCAAGCTGTTTCCTTCAAAGCGGTTCCGGAGAAAGACGAACTCTCGAAGGTCGTCCGCGACCTCCGTTTTCACCCCACGGTCAATCCGGTTCCGAAGGTACTGACCCCCGCACAGATCGAGGCCTTCAATCGCGACGGGTACATCAAGGATCTGCCGGTGTTCTCCGCCGCCGAGATCGCCGACATTCGCACGTACTTCGACGAGTTGCTCGCCAAGGTCGTCGCCGCCGGGGGGGACAGCTACTCGATCAGCACGGCCCACATGAAGTACGGCCGTGTGTGGGACATCCTCACCAGCCCCCGCATCGTCGCTTACGTCAAGGATTTGCTGGGCGAGGATGTGATCGGTTGGGGGACCCACTTCTTCTGCAAGATGCCGAGGGATGGCAAGGCGGTGGCCTGGCATCAGGATGCCAGCTATTGGCCGTTGACTCCCTCGCGAGCCGTCACGGTGTGGCTGGCGATCGACGATGCCGACGTGGAGAACGCCTGCATGCGGTTCATCCGGGGGTCGCATCACTTCGGGCACATGACGTTCCGCGACAGCAACCCGGCCGAGCACAACGTGCTGAACCAGACCATCGACAACCCCGAACAGTACGGCGAACCAGTCGACGACTGCCTGCCGGCGGGTTCGTGTTCGATCCACTCGGACCTGCTCTTGCACGGGTCGGAGGCCAACATGTCGGACCGTCGCCGCTGCGCGCTGACGATTCGTTACGCCGCCGCGGAAGTCCGCGCCCACATGGACTGGAACAAGAAGGGGGTGTGGGTCTCCGGACGGGATGCGACCGGCCATTGGTACAACCAGCCGCGCCCGGCGAGCGACTGAATCGAGCGCTGAACGAGGCCCCGGCGGGAGGCGGAAAGTGCGGCTGCGCGGAACGACTTTCCCGGAACTTCTTGACCGGCCGTCGCCGGTGGAGTAAACCGGGTGAACGTCACTGCGTCCTGCGGTGTCTGAATCGACGGTGTCGACGCCTGCGGCAGCCTTGTTGCCAGCGTATCGACGCACAGCGCTCCCCGCTGGTGTAACGGTAGCACGAATGACTCTGGATCATTCAGTTCAGGTTCGAATCCTGGGTGGGGAATTTTCGGTGGCGGTGGCCGTCGAACGGCGGAGCGGGGGAGGGCGGGGGGGCCGGACTCGCCTTCACGGGGGCTGACGGAGGCCCCGACATCGACCAGGCCAAGGCGACGACGCACGCGGACATGCCGAAATGGGAATCGCGCATTGCAATGCTCCTTGTCGCGCATCGTGCTTGTTGCGAATCCGGGCGAATTCCTATTCGCAATCGGCGAAACTCCTCGACACATTCAGCCAGCGAAGAAAAACGCGAACCTGGCCCGCTAGGGTTTTGAGACAGGAGTGTTTCGTCTCTCCCTGGCTACTCCGACGTCGCGACTTCGAGAATCAGCGTATCCTTCCGGCCGGAGGCTTTCTCGCCCTTCCGGCCTTTCGACTTCGCCGTTTTGACGATGATCTTTCCGCCCGCTGCCGTGAACGCTCGAACGAGTTGATCCATCGAAACATCGGAAGCGGCGCGTTCGATCCTGGCCACGCGAGGCTGGCTCGTCTTGAGCATCGCCCCAAGTTGCTTCTGAGAGAGGTGTAGGGCTTCCCTCTGGCGTCGAACCGCCTGGGCAAGTTCGACCCGCGTCTCTAGCAACTGGCGTTCTTCGTCGCTCATCTCGAGGAAATCCGCGGCATCACCCACCTTCCAACCCGCCGCTTCGATCGCTTTGCGTTTTGTCGCATCCATCAGTCTGCCCTCATTTGCCGGGTGGTTTTCTGGCCACTTTGACCGCGTCGTCGTACCGTTTCAGTCGGTGCTGGCACCGCTCGATGACCTCGTTCGGAATCTTTGGGGTCTTCTTGGCGTAGACTTCCAGGATCAGAACGGCATCGGGATCGATGCGGTACATGATTCGCCAGTTGTGATCCGCGTCGCGAACTCGCAACGCTCCACAGCGTTTGCCGACATCTGGCAGTGGCTCTGCCTGCGGCATTCCCGGTTGCTCGCCTTGTTGAAGCAGACGCAGGAGCATCCCGGCTTCCTGTCGACCTTCTGCGGTAAACGGGGGTGTCTTGATCTCGCCATGCAGCCACACCAACGGCTTTGGAATCGGCGCTTCCTCTTCCGCCGGTTGTGCTTTTGCCATTCACGAAGCCCCCTTCATTCGGTGAATGGTATGTCGGATACGGTATATGGTCAATCCCGGGATATCGATCTGCGGTGCGGCATTTCTACGCCCCGTCCCAACCTCTGGACGTATCCGGGCGGATCGAATTCGGTTCGAGATGGCCGTTGCCGGACGTTCAGCATGCTCGAACCTCCATCGCGTCTCAATCAGACCGGTTCGATCCACAGCTTCACCGTCGCTTCGCCGACGGGCACGGCCTTTAGGTCGTCCGGGGCCGATTTCTCCGGAAAGAACCCCACCGCCAACGTTTCTCGAGCGATCGTGCCGCCCCATTGGGACACGACTCGCGACACATCCGTTCCCGTCGGCGTCGACTCAACGAAGTATCGCACTCGGATGTTTTGTTCGATCTCCAGGTTCGCATCCTTCCGCGCTTGCTGCACTTGGCGGACGAAGTCGCGGGCGATTCCCTCCGCCACCAGTTCGGGCGTGAGGCTGGTCGACAGCGCCAGCATCACTCCCTCCGCGTCCCCCGCCACCCAGTCCGCCGCCTGTTGCGTGCTGACGAGCACGTCGTCGGGGCCCAGTTCGTACGCTGTGCCGTCTAGGGTGAGGGTAACGAGCGCTCCCTTACGCAACGGGGCCATGGTTTTCTGGTCGATTACCGCGAGCGCCTTCGAGATCGCTCCGAGCGACTTGCCGTACTTCGGGCCGAGCGTTTTCAGGTTCGGCTTGTAGGCGTACTTGACGAGGTCGTCGAGGTCGTCGACCGCCGTGACCTGCTTGACGTTCAGCTCTTCGCCGATCACGCCGGAGAGCAGCTCGACCGCCTCGCGTTGCTCCGGCGAATTCGTCGCGAAACGCAGTTCCCCCAGCGGTTGGCGGACCCGCTGATTGGCTTTCTCGCGAAGGCCGTGACCGACGTTGACCACGAGTTGCGCCAGGGCCATGCGTCGCGTCAGGGATTCGTCGATTCGCGAGGCATCCACGTCCGGATAGTCGCAGAGGTGGACGCTTTCGGGGGCACCAGTCACGCCACCATTCACCACCAGGTTCTGATACATCCGCTCGGAGAGGAATGGAATGGCCGGGGCGAGCAGCTTCGTCAGGGTGACGAGCGTTTCGTACAGCGTTTGGTACGCGGCCAGTTTGTCCTGGTCCCACCCACCGGCGACGACCGCAGCACCGGCCTCTTTGCGAGAGCGCCAGAACCGTCGCCGGTTCCGCCGGATGTACCAGTTCGACAGATCGTCGATGAACCGGGCGGCCTCGCGCAGCACCGTCTGCGTGTTGTATTGGGCGAACTCGCGGCGGGAGGTGGCGATGAGCTGGTTCAGGTTGGACAGCAGCCAGCGGTCGATCTCGGGACGGTCCGCCACGGGCACGGCGGGGAGGTTCGGATCGAACTCGTCGAGCCGCGCGTAGTTGACGAAGAAGGCGTAGGAGTTCCACAGCGGAATCAGCGTTTGCCGCCGTGTTTCGTCGGCGGGACCGCTCTTCACCAGGCAGGTGGGGACGCCGTCGATCGTGGTGTCGGCGGGGCCGTCGGGGGTGTCGAGCGTGACCTTCTGATCGGGGACGCGCGTGCCGAAGCGCAGGTCCTGCGCGGGATTCTGTGCCAAGTACATCCAGCGCATCGTGTCGACGCCGAGTTGCTCCGCCGCCTCTTCGAACCAGATGGCGGTGCCGTCTGATTTGTGCATCGGCTTGCCCGCCTCGTTCATGGCCAGCCGATAACCGAACAGCGTCTTGAACGGGGGCGTTCCCGCGAACGGCTCCTGCCACCCCATCATCGTGCCGAGCGAGAGCAGCGAATAGAACCAGTTGCGGAACTGGCCGGGGAAGCACTCGGTGACCAAATCGGGCGGGAACCACTTTTGCCAATAGTCGGGATGCGTCGTGTAGCCGACCGTCGAGAAGGGGACGATCCCCGCGTCCAGCCACGGGTTCCCCACATCCTGCACGCGCGACATCAGGTTGCCCGTGTTGGGGTTCCGGATCTTCACCCCGTCGATCCACGGACGGTGGGGCGTGTGGCCGTCGAAGTCGTTCCACCCCTCGACCGCGCGCTCCTTCAGTTCGGCCAGCGAACCGATGACCTCGAACTGTTGCGGGTCTTGCTCATCGACCCAAATGGGGAGCGCGAGGCCCCAGTAGCGTTTCTTCGAGACCATCCAGTCCCGCATCCCGGCCAGCCATTCGAGTTCGCGCTCTTTGCCACCGATGCTTTCGGGGAGCCAGTCGATCTGGCGGGTGATGTCTTCGATCTCCTTCCGCCAGTCCATGTTGATGAACCACTCGTCGACAAGCCGGAAGACAAGCTCGTCCCCCGTCCGCCAACAGAACGGATAGATGTGCGGATATTGCTCGACGGCGATGAGCAGGTTTTGCTGTTTGAGCGTTTCGATCACCAGATCGACAGTCGTCGCATCCGTCGCTTTGCGGCCGGTGAAGGGACCGAAGCCGTCGAGGAACGTGCCGTCTTCGGCGAGGGGGGCGATGCTCACGAGTCCCAGCGCCGCGCCGATCTGGTGGTCGACATCCCCGCATCCGGGGGCGGAGTGGACGACACCGGTTCCCTCACCGGCGACGACATTCGCGTTCCCCTTGAAGTCGCGTCCGCCGTCGACAACCTGGTGGCACGAGATACCGGTTTTGCCTTTGTTTTTGAGTTCTTCGGGGACTCCCCCATCCATCGACTGCGCAGGCAAGTCATCAAACGGCCCGCGGTACGTCGCCCCGACCAGCGTCTCCCCCTTCACGACCGCTTCGACCTCGTACCCTCCCTGTTCCTTGAGTATCTGCCCCAGCGTTTTCAGCTTTGGGCACTCCTTCGGCCAGCCCCATTCGGGGCGTCCGAAGCCCTCCTTGAACTCCTTCGCCAGCCGCTGGTACTCGAGGTTCTCCTTCGCGCAGTAGTAGACCGCGCCATCTTTCTTCATGCGGATTTTGGCGTAGTCGAGGTCCGGGTTGACCATCGCCGCCACGTTGCTGGTCAACGTCCAGGGGGTTGTCGTCCAGATCAGCACGTACTCGTTGTCGACCTTGTTCCCGAGTTTGTCGGTCAGCAATGGGAAACGCACGAACAGCGCCCGGTGGACGGTCAGTTTGCGACCGTCCGCCACTTCCATCTGGCTGTACGCACTGCCGCCGCGACCGGACCACGGCATCACGTCGTACCCGCGATACACCTTGCCGCGCTGATAACACTTCTTGAGGAACGCCCAGATCGTCTCGTTGTTCTCGGTCGAGAACGTGAAGTAGCTGCCACCCCAATCGACGTTTCCCAACTTGGCGACGATCGCCTCCGGATCGTCGGTCACCGTCTCGCCGCGCGGGGTGGTGAAGCTCACCTTGTTCCCGGTCCCGATCGCCTCCGCCAGTGCGCGCAGCGCGGCTGGGTCGTCCCATTCCATCCAGTAGCCGAGGCGGATCGACTGCTCGGTCTGGATGGCCGCGTACTTCAGCACGCGCTTCTTGCACTCGTGGACGAACTTGTCGATGCCGAACTTCTCGATCTCCGACTTCGCACCGAGGCCGAGTTGTTTTTCGACCTCGACTTCGACCCACAGACCCTGACAGTCGAACCCGTTCTGATAGCGCAGGTCGTGCCCGGTCATCGCGAAGAACCGCTGGAACGCATCCTTGTAGGTGCGCCCCCACGCGTGATGGACCCCCATCGGGTTGTTGGCGGTCATCGGCCCGTCGAGGAAGCTCCAGGTTTTCTTCCCGGCGTTCGCGCGGCGGCGCTTGTCGAAGACGCCCCAGTCCCGCCAGAAGCGCAGGACCTCGTGCTCGCCGTGGATGAAGTCGGGGTCGGAAACTTTCTCGAACATGGAAACTCGCCTGGACACGAACGGATCGTTGGGCGGCGCGAAGCAAAACCGCTCCGCCGACCGAATCGGGCATTTTACGCGGCGGCACTGGCGGGCGACAGGGGGGAACGCGGTAGGTCAGGCTGTGCCGAATGGAGTCCCAGTGCGATCCGGAGGCCGGTGAAGCATCCGGCATGCTTTTTCCGCAAAGCCGGGCCAAGCATGGCACACGTCACCCGGCGGTGGCCTTGACTTCAGGCCCGTGTGTGATGACACTTAACCAACATGTTAATTAACCGGCGTGTATGCGACACCGCGATGGAGTCCGACGGCGGGCTTCGCGAGAAATCGAGCGAATCGAACATGAGCGACACTCTCACGCAGAAATTCGCCGCGCTCGCCGATCCGAATCGGCGCAAGATGTTGTCCCGCATCGCCCGCGGACGGGTCAGCGTGTCGGACCTCGCGAAACCGTTCCTGCGGAAGATGAGCCTGCCCGCGGTCACGAAGCATGTGCAGGTGCTCGAACGGGCGGGGCTGATCACCAAGACCCGTGAAGCCCAAAAGCGCATGTGCGAACTGAATCCCGCCGGATTCAAGGCCACGCTCGACTACATGGAGGCGTACCGCGACATGCTCGAACAGAGCCTGGACCGGCTTGAAGAATTCCTGAAGTCGACCGCCGCAGAGACTCCCTCCAGCCCACGAAAGACGTGAGATGCGCCGCACTCCCCAGCCGAACGAGATCGTTGTCGAACGCCTCTACGACGCGCCGGTCGAGGCGGTCTGGGACGCGTGGACCGACCCGGCCAAGGTCGAGAAGTGGTGGGGCCCGCGCGGGTTCACGTTGACCACGCACTCCAAAGACCTGCGCCCCGGCGGACATTGGCACTACACGATGCACGGTCCCGACGGGACCGATTTCCCCAACGTAACCGCCTATCACGAAGTCGAAGAGTTCCGGAAGCTGGTGTACGACCACGGTGCCAACGGCGCGCAGCCGCCGCTGTTTCGCGTGACGGCCCTGTTTTCCGAGGTGGACGGCAAGACGTTGCTGCGGATGACAATGGCCCTGGCGTCCGCCGACGCCGCCGATTCAATTCGCAAGATGATCAAGGAGAAGGGGGGGAACGCCACGTGGGACCGGCTGGCCGAGTACCTTGGCGAAACCGGTTGCGGCGACCCCGCACGCAGCCAACCGAGCTTCGTCATCAACCGCAGCTTCCCTGCGTCGATTGAACGCCTGTTTGAGGCGTGGACGAATCCCGCACAACTTTGCCAATGGCTGCCGCCGACTGGCTTCGTGATGGAGTGCCGCGAAGCCGAGATCCGCACCGGCGGGCGACTTGTCGGAACGATGGACAATGGGGCCGGAGTGTCGTTCGGCGTCGAGTTCCAGTACCTCGAATGCAGCCCGTCCCGCATCGTTTATGTGCAGCGGTTCTGCGATGACGACGGGCGAGTCTCGCGACACCCCGCCCTGCCGGAGTTTCCGGAGTCGCTGCTGAACACCGTCACGTTCACCACGGAGGAGGACGGCCAGACGCGAGTCACACTGACCACCACCCCGGCCGGATCGCCGACGCCCGGCGAACTCCAAGTGTTCCTCGACACGCGGGCGAGTATGACGATGGGCTGGTCGGCGTCGTTCGAGAAGTTGGAAGCGATGGTGCTGTAGGTCAGGCTGTGCCTGACGAACCACGGACATGCACTCAACCTTCGTCAGGCGCAGCCTGACCTACGTCGGCTTGTACGGCCACCCGCCGAAAGTGGAAGTTACATCTGGCAAGCCAGCGCCCGATTCGGTCAACCTCCACCCACCAGGGCGGTTTCCAAGGCAACGCTGGCGGTTGAACCCAGCGTTATCCGCCGGGAGCGCGCTTTCTCAGGCGGCGGCTTTCAGGGGAGCCAGTTCAGCCGCGTCGATTCGCTTCAGTCCGTAGGAGTCGAGGATTCGGTTGACGGCCTCGACGGTGACCAGAGCGGGAATCGCAATCTCGATTCCGAGGGGACGCCCGTCGTCGGACAGATCGACGAGCAGCCCGGCCGCATGCTTCTTCACCCGTGCACTCCGATCCCCCGCTTTGCGCGGAAGGTGCAGATAAGCGGCCAACGGTTCGCCGGAATGGAACGTGACTTCCAGGTACATCTCTTTCATCGCGGGCTGTCTTTCCGACGTGTGCTCAGGAAACGGCATAAGCGGTCACCACGATCAGAACTTGCTTGGTCTCGTCGGGAGTCACAATGACCTCCCACCGAGCCCGCTCCAACGAAGTCGTTACGAGGTACGTCCCATGATCCTGCAACTCCACCGACTCCGCATCCGCGATCATGCCCCTCAAATCGGCTTCGGTGAAGCCTCGGTCACTCATCCGTTTGAGACAATGGGAACTGATCTCCAGTTCCCACTCCCACCAGTCAGGAAAACGGGTCATGGGCCCATCCATTGCCTTTTGGCGGGAAGGCGATTGCCAAACAGGTTTCCGAATCCGGCGAGTTTTCGGGAAGGAGTCATGTTTTCGTCGGAAGCGACCAGCCTTCCTGCATTGTACCACGAGTTACGTTTTTTGGGGGGGCGGGCCGCAGTGCCGCCCCAGCGGAAGGAATGAGCACGCCACTGCACCGGTGATCCCCCTGGCCCGAGGGGTACCCCTTGGTCGACACCGGCCATCCGGCCGGGTCTGTCATTTTGTCAACTGGTACTCCTCCGAGACACGTGTCAATTCTTCCTCGTACTGCGAGCGGCGAAACACCAACGGTTGGAACTCGCAATTCGCATACGCCTCGGCCAACGGGAACTGTCGCCACGCCAGCCAACCGACATACTCGGGCCGTAACTTCACGGAAACCGCGATCGCCCCGCACGCCGCCTCGCCGCAGTTGCAGACCAGAACCTCGCAGAATCCCGGACACCACGGCGTCGACGACACGCCGAGCAAGTGTCGTGCTGGGAGCAGAAGGTCGCGGGCTGGTAGCCATTTGAAGCGGCTCTCGGACGGATCCGAGCCGGACGCCTCCCGATACGGGGCTTCGATTCGCCGTACCTGCTCGGTCAGTGGTTCCCCATCAACATGGATTTCGACCGCGAAGTCCTGGAGCCAACCGTGGTCCATCACCAGTGCGAGTTGGATGGTGTTCATATGCCCGAACAAACTCTTGCGTGTGGACCGCGACCACGAGTTCGCACCGAGGTTTCGTTCATCACGTTTCAAATGACCTCGTTGGTCACTCGATGGCCGAAGGCTTCGATGAGCGCACGCATGCACTCGGTTCCCCCATATGGCCAGCCGAGAGGGTCGAATGAAAGCTGACCGATTCGCTCGGACACGCGCTCGCACGACAGCAGTTCGTAATCGCCGTTTCGGAACGCATCGATCATTGAGCCAAAGTCCCAGGGCGTGACGAGCGATGGATCATGGAACCGTTGCGGTACGGGGGTGGAAAGCCAGCGTTTGAGCCACTCATCCCTTTCCGCCGTCGATGGCCACCAAAACCGGGTTCGTGCCTCGGAGTCGAAAAAATCCAACCAATAATCGTCGTCGCGCCAATCGCCAGACGATTTCGCAGCCCGGAGTGCTTCGAAAACGGAAGAAAGCCGCGAGAGGCCTTCTTCCGGACCAATTTCGAACTCGACATAAAAAGACGACATTTCCAATTCCAACCTGGGCAACTCAAGTCGTGTCTTCCGAATCGCGTTCGTGTGCATGGTTTTCGCAAAGCTCGGCCCAACGGACTGTTCATTTTCGCCCGCCCACCACTCCGTGGCCGCTCTACGCTCTCAGGCATTTTCACGCCCCCGCATAGAGTGCGATTCTGGGCCGAGCTTGCCGCAGGATACGGATGTGTGGCCGGTGATCAGATTGTCAAGGCCGCGTGGAACAGCTGGGAGCAAGTGCCGGTAACCTGCGCCCCCGGATGCTTGCGTCATCCGGCGGTGGTTTGCCGATAACGGCCACTCGACGGAATGACGTTGGAATCCTTCGTCAGGAGCCGCTGGACCTGGAAGTGGTTTCAAAACCCTCTGGACGGTGGAAACTCTCCGGGAAATCGCGGGCCGGTCCAGGTGGCCAACCGGGTATTGAAACGACTTCTACGAGCTCCTGAGCCAATTCTACCCTCCCAACGGCTGCTCGAACGCGATCAGGTTCCCGTCCGGGTCTCGCACGACGAACCAACGCGTTCCCCAATGCGTGGGCTCCGGCGCGAAGAGCGCCAGCCCCTTGGCGGCGAGTTCCGCATAGCGAGAGTCCAGGTCGTCGACACGGACATGAATGGTGGGCCGCGTACCGTTGATGCCGTGGGATTTGGACTTGTCCTCCGCCGGGTGGTTCTCCGCGATCACGATCGAGATCTCGCCGCCGCTCAGCCCGACTCCGCGAGGCTCGCCAGCGTCTCCCCACGAGAACCGCTCGCTCCAGCCCAAACCATCGCGATAAAAAGCCACGGCGGCCTCGAATGAGGACGGCTCCACAAACAGGTGATCAAACCGATCGGCCGCCACGGCGGATTCTCCTTCGGATGGGCGCTGTGCCACGGTTTTCGTGGTTTCGTACGTTGGCATTCGTTGGACGAATCTGGGCACGCACACCTTCTTCGTCGGTCACAGCCCGTTCGAGGAACCCCTTGACGCATGATACGCGTCCAGGCATTTCCGCTGTATCGCATTGACCGCGATCTTGGGCCGTGCCTGCCGCAGAATATGGATCGCCTCTTCCGGGGTGCGGGCCGTTCCGCGTTCGATCAAGAGCGCGGCCGCCACCAATCCGGTGCGGCCATGCCCCTGCGCACAATGCACGAAGAGCCGCTCGCCCGCGAGCGACCGCAGAAACCGTCGCAACGCTTCCTCGTCGGGACTCGACCCGTCCAGAATCGGAAACGGGCGATAACCCATCTTGCGTCGGATGGACGACGGGTCCTCGACCTCGGCGGTGAGGTCGACCACGACATCGAACGCTTCGTAACCCTCGCCGCCGCGCGGGCGACTCCCCACAGCCAACCAATCGTTCACGCGGGATATCGCGGGCTCGCGCGAACCGAACCGCCAGATTCGCCAAACGGTTTCCAGAACGAGCATGAGCGGCAGAAAGACCACACGACTCCACCCAGGGATCGTGCCGTCCGCCCGTTTGCCGGACAGCCCATGCCCTCCCACCGCGTGGGCGACCGACAGCGCGAGAAGGTCCGCCCCCAACCACACCATCACGCCACCCGGCCAACCCTGTTGGGCGCCAAGGCCCATGAGGCCGCAGCCGAGGGCACCCAACACGATCGCATAGGACATGTGATAGACCCGGAGCGGAATTCATGGGGTATTGCAGCCGCGTGATCAAGACGTTCACGCCGTACCTCCCCTTCACGATAACATCCGATTCAGCCGCCCCTCGAGTTCCCGATCTGGGACCTATTCAAGGCTCGCCACCATGCCCACCCGATTCCTGGCCCGCGAGTTCTACCCGTGGGCCAACCCGTTGGAATACACGGTCATTGGCCTTTCAAGGGGAGCGATCGCTGTCGTCTTCCTCCTGATTCTTTGGCTGGGCCTCGGCCGCTCCCTGCGCGAGCAAACGCCGGCCGGGGCGGAGTGGTCCAATCGCCGACGCACGCTTCGCCGACTCGTCGAGAACGCACTCGCCTGGCTCCTCGCCATCATCCCTTCGTTCATATTGCCGTTGGTTCTGACAGGCGACACGACGAAAACGTGCCCGCCCATTCTTTCCGATCGTTTGCAGTGGTGTGCGATCGCCACGTCCCTCACCCTCGTCGGCCTGTGTCTGTTTGGCGCCGTCGCTGCGGGAGTCCGGCGAATAAAGGGGCCAACTTACGGCTGCCTCCCGGTCGGCATCGTGTACCTGCTCGCCTGCCTCTTTGTGACCACTGGTGTGGTGATCAGCAGGTCTTCAACGTGGACGGTGATTTCCATGTCCGTCTGCAGAAGCAACTTGAAACAGCTTGCCGTCGCCATACATGACCACGAAGAAGACGTGTTCCACGGAGAACGATTGGGTGCCGTCGACACGTCCTGGCGTGTCCGTCTGCTCCCGTTCATCGAGCAGCGTGAACTCCACGCCCGCTACGACTCCTCCATGCCTTGGGACGATCCGCACAACCGCCCCGTCGCCACCACTCGTATCCCACTCTACACCTGTCCCGCCACCGAACGGCATGTCGACTTCGCCCGCTATCCGTTCCCTGTCACGTGTTACGTGGCCCTCGACGGTCCGAACTCGGCGCTGGCCCCCGGTCGAACCTGGCACCTCGGTTCGATTCCCGACGGAGCCTCCAATACCATCCTGCTCGCCGAAGCTTGTGGCCTCGAAATCCCGTGGGCTGAACCGCGGGACTTCACCCTTGGAAGCGATCCCGTGGGGATCAATCTTGTCGGCCGCTCCCGCACCCATTCCCCAGGCCTGCTGTCCAGCCATCACCCCCGGTTCTGTTACGTCCTGATGGCGGACGGCTCCGTTCGCTCGATTGGCGAAAACATCGACCCGACAATCCTTCAAGCCCTATCCACCGCCAACGGAGCGGAATCCGTCCCGGAGTCCGGTTTCTGACGATTTCCCGTCGTGATCCGCGTGCCCGCCACTCGTCCCCACCCGGCGAACGGCCGGTGTTCCTCGACACGCAGCGGGTTGCCGAGAAATCACGGTCGCTTCATCTCCATCACCACCCGCAGCCCATGCGCCGGGCTCTTGAAATACGGCGAGATCGCGTCCCGGAATGACGAACTCGCGGCTTTGAAGAACCATCCCCCGCCGCGGAGCACCCGCACATCTTCGATGCTCGTCGCCGGTCCCACGGGGTCGTCGACCGGCGATTCGGCGTACCAGCCGCCGTCGTGCCAATCCGCGCACCACTCGAGCACGTTCCCGTGCATGTCGACCAAACCCCACGGGTTGGCGGGGTACGACCCGACGGCGGTTGTCCTCGGCCATCCGCCGCGCACGTTCGCCCTGTCCAGCGGCAACCGGTCGCCGCACACGAAGCGGGTCGTTGTTCCCGCCCGGCAGGCGTACTCCCACTCCGCCTCGGTGGGAAGCCGATAGGTGCGACCGGCGGCTTGCTCCTCGGGGAGAGAGGTCAGTTTCTCGCAGAATCGCACCGCGTCGAACCATGAGACCATCTCGACCGGGAACCGCTCCGTCGGCAGACTGCGGACGAGTTCGCGGCCATTCCCCACCGGAGAGAAGTGCGACGGGTTCGACCCCATGACGCGCTGATACTGTTCCTGCGTGACCTCGGTTTGCCCCAGCGGGAACGGGCGCGTTAACCGTACCCGGTGGGCGGGACGTTCGTCCGGTTCGGCGAACGTGTCCTCGGCGGGCGCTCCCATCAGGAACTCGCCGGCGGGAATCTCGACGAACCGCATGCCGAGACTGTTCGTGATGATCGGCCCGATGGCGTGGTCGGGGAGGGCAACCGGTGCCGCACCTCTCCACAAGAACAAGGCGACAACCAACCCGATCAACAAGCAGGACGCAACCAAGACGGTAATTGCCGGGGGGTTCATTCTCACGCAGGGGCGCAGAGACGCAGAGGAAGAACGATTCTCTGCGTCTCTGCGCCTCTGCGTGAGACTACAAATCCAATCGTTCTGCGAGTTCACGGCGACTCTCCGTGAGGAATAGCTCATCTTCAAAAACGTGAGCGAGGGACCCCGCTCTTCCCGCTTCACGCCTTCGAGACGTCCATCCCGCGCCCGGTCTCAAAACCGCACCGACGGACTTGGAAGTCCATCGTACGAAAGCGGCTCATGCCCGCAGTTCCTTCGTGGGGCGTTGATCCGGATACTTCACCCGCCCGTGGTACACGGCAATCAGCGACTTCGTCAGCGAGTCCTGCACCATCGCCAACTCCGTCAGCGTCAACCCGCATTCGTCGAACTGCCCGTCGAGCAGCCGCTTCATGGCGATGTCCTGCACCAATCGTTCGAGCCGTTTCGGCGTCGGTTCGCTCAAGGATCGGCTCGCCCCTTCGCAGGCGTCGGCGATCATCAGCACCGCCGCTTCCTTCGATTGCGGTTTCGGGCCGGGATAGCGGAAGTGCGATTCCTCGGCGTCGGTCCGGTGGTCGGCGTCGGCCTGCTTGGTGGCCGCGCGGTAGAAATACTCGACCAGCGTCGTCCCGTGATGCTGTGCGATGAGGTCGATGAGCGGCTGCGGCAAGCCGTGTTGCAGGCCGAGGTCGATCCCGTCCTTGACGTGCCCCACAATGATGAGCGTGCTCATCGCGGGGTTGAGGAGGTCGTGCCGGTTCTGCGTCCCCGCGAGGATGTTCTCCACGAAGTACTGCGGTTTGAGCATCTTGCCGATGTCGTGAAAATACGCCCCCACGCGCACGAGCAGCCCGTTGGCCTCGATCGCGTCCGCCGCGGTTTCTCCCAGCGTGGCCACGGTCATCGAATGGTTGTACGTCCCCGGCGCGCGCCGCACGAGTTCCTGCAACAGCGCGTGCGACACGTCCCCCAGTTCCAGCAGACTGATGTCGGTCACGACGCCGAACGTCGTTTCAATGAACGGCAGGCTCCCCGAGACGATGAACCCCGCCAGCACGCACCACCCCGCGCCGCGCAGCGCGCTCATCCACTCGGCGGGGTCCTGCCACACGACGTACGGTTCCATGCCGTCGAGTACGACCGACGTCCCCCAACCGGTCATCGCCACCGCCCAGTGGGTAATGAAATACATCCCTCCGGCGGCGAAGCCCACCAGCACCAACGTCGACCGCGACGACACCTTCGGCAGCAGAACCACGGCCGTCGCGCACACACTCATGAGCACCACGAACTCGTGCAGGTCCCCCGTTGTCGACAGCACGACGACCAGGCCCAGCGAGAACGCCGTGATGATCGCCAGCACTTGCGTCCAGGCGATCGACAGGATCATCACGCACGCCAAAATCGGCCCCACCGAGGCCCGCCACGGGTCGTACGACAAGAGCCTTCCCGCCGCCACCGTCAGCACGATCACCATCAGGTAGATCGCCAACCGCGTGGTGTTCAGCGCCAAACCCGGCGCGTTCTTCAGCAGGTAGTACCCGTTGAGCACGGTGACCAGCACGAGCAGCGCCACCGTCGTGACCACGCGCACGGTTCGCTCGGTTCCCGAGACGTGCCGCTCGGACTCCTCGTACTCGGCGTTCAGGATCGACAGCGCCGCTTCGTCGATCGCTTCGCCGGGGGCCAGCAGCAGGTTCCCCCGGTTGAACACTTCGGGAATGTCCATCACCGCCGACCGCGACATCTGTCGCGCCGCCTGCGTGGCCGCGTCGTCGTAGACCAGCGTCTCCGGTCCTTTTGAAACGAGAAAGTTCTCCAGTTCCGACCGTAGTGACAGCAACACGGGGAACTTCTCCCATGCCGTGTTTAATAACCCCCCCGCCGACAGGATCGGCACCATCATGATGTCGGTGACCGCCGCTTCCGTCTGTCCACCTTCCTTGGTGATGACCGCCACGGAGCCACCCGGACCGAGTTCGGTCGGAAGGTGCTCGGGCCGCAGCAACCCGCGGGTCGACAACGGTTCGCAAATCCCGGCGAACGCCTGCACCACCTCACCCAAAAGCGTGTCGTCCGAGGCGATCCGCTTCAGGTTTGCGAAAGACTGTGCCCGGTCGACCACCTTCATCGGGATTGCCGCCGTCGGTGCTCCGGTGGTCGCCACCAGCCCGAACGCGGCACGGGTTTCGGGGGACAAATCGTCGAGCGACTTCGCCGTCGAGAACGGCAACAGCGCCCCGCGCAGTTCGCCCGGCAGTCGTGCGAGTGGAGCGGGGTCGTGCCGGAAAAAGAACGGTACCGATTCCTCGGCCCGTTGGCGTGCCCGATCCGTCCGTGCCCGGTTGACCCGCTGGAAATCGGTTTTCGCCGCGAGGCCGTGCGGTATTCGCTGACCGAGCCGGTACTGGAACGGCATTTTCCAGCCCTGGACGGCGATCACCAATCCCACCACCGTCGCAAAAGAGAGCGAGAGGCGGGCCAGCGTCGCCGGTTGGCGCAGCCGCCCGAACAACTCCCGCACGGGAGAGTTCGCGATCCGCAACGTGGTGGTGCGGGTCGTGCGAAGACGACGATTGCCGGGAAGGGCCATAAAGTCCGACGAAAAGACCGTGAACGCAACCCGCGAAGAGTCCACTCCCCGCGAATCGCCCGAAGCCATCCGGCGACATGATCATCCGGCGGCCTCACCCATCGTTCATCATCGCCGAAACCGTCCCGAATTTCCTGTCAGAATGTTCCGTGCCTCGCAACGCACCGGAAATCGTTCGATTTCCGCCGGGGGTGAACTCGCGTTTCTGCCTTGACAGGCCCCGACCGTACGACCCCACGCTGGCCCCCGCTCACCCTCCTCGTCGCCCGTTCCGGATCTCCTCCGCCACGCGTTCCACCCCGCGCGCCACATCCGCCCAGCCGGCGTCCTGGTTGGGTTTCCAGTTGGGGATCGCCTTCCCATCCTTCGGCAGCGCCGACAAGCCCCCCAGTCGGACGTTCTCGATCTCCAGAGTCTTCCAGCCGTTCGTTTCCCGCACGATCACCAGCAGATTGTTCACGCTGTTCCGATCCGCTTGACGTCGCTTGATCGCCCGGGGCAGTTCAATCGTCATGCAGTAGTTTGAAGCCACAAAATCGGGGCTGACCAGAAACAGCACGATCTCCGCCTCATCCAGTTTGTCGGCGATGACTTGATCGAATCGCGCCCCCGGCAGAATCTCGTGGTCGTACCAGGTTCGGATCAGGCCGCTCCACTCCAGCGGCGACAGATGCTTCGCGAGTTTCTGCCGCTGTCTCGCGTCGGCGTGCGAATAGCTGAAAAACACCCGAATCGGAGCGTTGGCGGAGCCGTCAGCCACGCGACCTTCACCCGGCATAGGCCGCTCGCCGATTTCGATTTTTTCCAGGCGCTCCTTGCGAACGATCCCCTCGGGGAAGCGGAACTCCACCCCTTCCAACAGTTCCCGCGCCGTCTGTTGGATGACCTTTCCCTGGGCCACGCGCACGACCGGCGTCTGCGGGCTGGCGGAATACAGCACTTGCAGTTCGGCATAGGGGACCGTCACCTGCGGGGCCGTGGGAAACGCCACCAGTTCCTCCGGCACCAGGTGCGGAATGTCCCGGTGCATCGTGTCGAACTCCTGGCGAATCATCGCCAGCATGCGGACCCGTCCCTCGGGGGGACCGTTGATCAGCACCTGTACGCTTTTCTCCGCCGCATCCCCTTTCACCAGGGCGGTGTTCCCCTCGAACGACAGGATCACCCCCGTCCGCCAACGATGCTGTTCATTGACCTCGCTGAGAACATGTGTCCGCGTGATGAACCGGGGCAAGAGTCCCGGCGGCAAGACCGGATACAGATAGCGGAAGTTGAGACACGCCGCGGGTTCGAACGCCTCGGCCCCCGCCGGTTGTTGCAGGTCGAGCAGTTCGGGGATCAGGTACTTTTCGTCGTCCCCCGGAAAGCCGAAACAGAGTTCGAACTTCTCCATCAGTCCCAGCAGGAAGCGGTGCATCTCCGGCGGGTACTGCCGAGCGGGCAACTCCTTGGACAGGTCGGCGACCCGCAGTTCCCCTTTGCGTTCCGCCAACCGTTTGGAGTTCAACAGCCGGTAAATCCCGTCGGTCAGCCAGTGCGGATTGAGGACATGCCGGTCGCGCAGCCGTGGGTCATCGCTGTAGTTGAGCGCGATCCCCAACCGGTGCAGGAACAGGCTGAGATTGTTTTGCGACTCCTCGACGGTCTCGCCATGCTCGCAGCAGAGCGCGCGGTATGCGTCGATGGTCAGGAAATTCTGATCGCTCGTGGCCAACTGTTCCTTGATGGCGAACCAGCTTTGGGGGAAGACCTGCCGGACATCGGGCAGTTGATCGATTTCCCGGCAAATGGCCTGTTCCAGATTTTCGATTCCGTAACCGCTTTTGCCCGGTTGGCCGTCGGTCCCGGGATTGTCGCAGTCCGTTTCGATAAAATCCCGGATCTGCGGGTATTTCTGCCGCAGTGCACCCCGGTTCAAGTCGAACCGGTTCTTCTGGATCTTGTTGAGCACGACGATCACGGGAGACTCCGGAGCAAACCCCGACATCAACCGCAGCCAATAGTCCGCTTCGAGCTCTTGCTGATCGGCCCGCCCGTCGAGGACCAACAGGTACAGACTACGATCCGTGAGAAAGAACTGGTGGGTGGCGTGCATGATCTCCTGCCCGCCAAAGTCCCACACATGCAGCCGGATTTTCTCACGTTTTTTGCCGACAGGCACTTCCCAAGGGCAGATCCGAATCCCCTGCGTCGTGTCTTCTACGCGCGAGAACTCGTTCGTGACCAGCCGTCGCACCAGCGAAGTCTTCCCGACATCGCCCCGTCCCACAAGGATCAGCTTTCCTTCACACAGTGGTCGCCGTTGGGCCACGCGCCGAGTCCGGAAAAGGTAATCCAGAATCGGCCCCGCTTGGGGCATGTCCTCGCGCTTGCTACCTTCCTTAAACAGCCATTCTTGAAATGTTCTACCGAGCACCGTTTCCGGCAGGGCCAACTTCGGATTGCCATGCAACCACAACGCACAATTGGGACTCAGACTCCGCAACCCCTTCGGGAGTTCGCGGAGTTGGTTATTCGTCAAGTTGATCTCAGCGAGACGGGCAAGTTGTCCGATCTCCGGCGGCACCGAGGTCAGTTGGTTCCCGGTGAGGTCCAACTCAGTGAGGCTGGCGAGACATCCGATCTCCGGCGGCAGCGAAGTCAGCTGGTTCCAGGAGAGGTCTAGCCGAGTGAGGCGGGCGAGCCGTCTGATCTCCGGCGGTAGAGAGGTCAGTTGGTTCGCGGAGAGGAATAGCTGTGTTAGGCGGGTGAGCTGTCCAATCTCGGGCGGCATCGAGGTCAGTTGGTTACCGTAGATGAGTAGTTGTTTCAGGCTGGAGAGCTGCCCGATCTCCGGCGGCACCGAAGCGAGTCCCATTCGACTCAGGTCCAGAGCCTGGGAACGATCCTTCATCGCTGTCGCGATGCGCCGCTCGGCTCTTTGATAAGCCTTCCTGACATTCGCTTTGTCGGCAGAGGCCCGTGCCATAGTGATCAAGTCCCGGAAGGGGGCCGCTCGGATTCAAGAAGAACTGGATGGAAAGCAGTGCGTTTGCTCTGCTCCGCCTGAGGATACACAAAGATGTGCGGCGGAACCGCACCGCGGAGCGGCTGCGATTTTCTGGAAACCCGAAGCGTGAGCGAGGGACCCCGCTCTCCCCGCAGGTCACGATTCCCCCGGAATCCACGCGGGGTCCCTCGCTCACGCTTCGGGTTTCCGTCGCGCATTCACCGGTCGTCCGAAAGATCACGGTCGGGTGGCCGGAGTTCGAGCTGCCATGGGCGAAACCCCGGAAAACCGCATGTGGCCCACACTCCGGGGCGTCCCTTCGGTCCAGCCTCGGCCACCCGCCAGAGAGACATTCTCTCCCCGTGACGTGGGGGCTCGAGAATTTTCGGGTGCCATGCTTGGCCCGGCTCTGCGGGACAAGCATGCGTTCGACTTCCGCCAACGGATGGGACCACAACTCCCGCGGAAATCAACGACGCGAGTGCGCTCCGGGTTGGACCTGCGAATCGACAGCGGTCGTTGAGAACCTCGACATCCCGCCCGCGAATGTCGGTTTCCAAGCCAAATGCTTGTCCCGCAACGCCGGGCCAAGCATGGCACACAACTCGAGACTCATCCGCCGCCCGCGGAATCCGCCAGCCCCAGCCCCTTCCGCCGCTCAAGCATCCCGCCCCATCAAGCGTTCCGCCCCTCGTACGCCGTCACGATCTCCCGCACCAGCCGGTGCCGCTGGATATCCTCCGTCGTCAGCCGCGCCACGCCGATCCCCTCGATGCTCGCCAGACGAGCCAGCGCGTCGCGGAAGCCGCTCGTCATCCCCGGCGGCAGGTCGATTTGCTCGGGGTCGCCCGTCACCACCACCCGCGATTCCTTCCCCATGCGGGTCAGGAACATCTTCATCTGCGTGACGGTCGTGTTCTGCCCCTCGTCCAGAATGATGAACGTCTTCTTGAGCGTTCGACCCCGCATGTAAGCCAGCGGTACGATCTCGACCGACTTCCGCTTGTCGCTCTTGCGACGTTTGACCTCTTCGGTCCCGCCCGGCAACAGTTCCGACAGCGCGTCCTCGAGTGGCCGCATGTAGGGGTCGACCTTCTCTTCAAGGGCACCCGGCAGGAAGCCCAGCCGCTCTCCCGCCTCGATCGCCGGACGAGCCAACACGATGCGGTCGACCTTCCCTCCGAGCAGCAGTTCGACCCCCATCGCCACCGCAAGGTACGTCTTGCCGCAGCCGGCCGGTCCCGCGCAGAACACCAGCTCCTTGGCGAGCAGCATGTCCCAGTACGCCTTCTGGGCGGGGGTTCGCGGTACGACCTTCGTCTTGATGGCGACCGGCATCCCTCCGTCGTCGGCAGGGTGTCCGTGCCCCTGACCGTGTCCGTTCGCGCCGTGGGACAACGTGGCGAAAGAACTTCCCGCCACGGCCGAATCCAGTTCGTAGAGGAAGTCCGACTCGTTCAGCCCCCCCTTGCGCTCGATGATCGTCCGCAGTTTGACGAGTACCCCCTCGGCGAGGCGGACCTTGTCCTCCTCCCCCGAGACGACCAACTGGGGAATCTCCCGCTGCTCGGACCACCGCAAATCGATCGCCTGCCGCAACCGCTTCAGGTGCCGGTTGTTCGGTCCGCACAGGGCGTCGTAGTGATCCTGACTTGCGAACGCGATCGACGATTCGGTCATCGGGAAGGTCCCTCAGCCAGAGAGAAAACACCACCACACGCTCGGCCCCACCCGTCGGCGGAGCCTCCCGCCGAAAAGTTGAGCGAAACTTCCGCGTCCTCCGGAGATTCGCCAACTTGACGACGTGCGGTGGCAGAGGCCGCACAGCCATCAAAGGTTCGCGAATCCGCACAGTGCGCGCGTCCGAATTCTATGTCCGGACAAGGCTGTCGGGCGAGTCCACCGCTTTCCGCACGGCCCCTCCCAATTGCTTGTCCACCAAGACTTTGCGGCCCGTGCCGATCCAGCCGATCCGAACGCGGGAAACACCCCTGACGGTTGTGCGGCCTTCTCCCTCAAGGGAAGCTCCCCGAGGGTTCGATGAATGGGAAACGCCGGGAGTCGGTGCGTCCCCGCAGCCGTGCCCGGATTCTCCACCACAGTCGCACCCAACCCCCGCCGCGACACGCCGCGCGTCTCGCCACGAGGCGGAACGCCCCCGCGACCGACAAGGATGTCCCCGATGTACGAGACGTTTTTCCGTCTCCGGAAGCGGCCGTTCGCGGCCACTCCCGACCCGACCTGCTTCTTTCCGTCCCCCGGCATGGTCGAGGGACTGACGCAGTTGCGGCGGTCGGTGGAAGCGGGGCAGGGGATCGGCCTGATCGTTTCCACCTCCGGATTGGGCAAGACGCTGCTGCTGAAGAAGCTGGCGGCGGAACTCGTCTCCCGGTTCACGGTGGTCTCGCTGTCGGCGGCGGGCATCACCACGCGCCGCGCGCTGCTGCAAGGGGTGCTGTACGAACTCGGCGAACGCTACACGGGCCTCGACGAGGACGAATGCCGGCTGGAGCTGCGCACGTCCCTCCGACGGTTGGCGCGCAGCGAACGAGGGGCCGTGCTGATCGTCGACGAGGCGGACCAGTTCGACACCACGCAATTGGGCGAACTCCGCACGTGGGTCGACGCCGGGGAAGGGGGCGAGCCGTACCTGCGGTTGGTGCTGGCCGGCCTCCCCGCGCTGGAAGACCGCCTCGTCCAACCCGAACTGAGCGCCTTCAACGAACGCATCTCGACGCTCGTCTATCCCCGCACGCTCAACGTCGAAGAAAGCCGCGCCTACGTGCTGCACAGGCTCGCCTGGGCGGGAGCCGATGGCGAACCGTTGTTCACGGACGAAGCACTCGATCTGGTCGTCAACATTTGTGACGGCCTGCCGCGGTGCCTCAACCAGTTGTGCGACCACGCACTGCTGTTGGCGTACGTGGCCGAATCGCCGGTGGTCGGCCGCAAGCAGGTTGAAGAAGCGTTGGGCGATTTGAAACAGCTCCCGCTGCATTGGAATCCCGGTTCGCTCGCGACTGCGGAGCACGCCGCCGCGATCACCCCGGATTCCACGGAGGCCTCGTCCGCATTTTCGTCCAACCAGGACGCAGCGGAACTTGCCGAATCCGGCGCGAGTGACGCTGCGTGGCCGGGAGACGACGAGCTGGCCCACGCCGTCTTCCAATCCAACTCGGCCGCGGAGAGCTTTGAGGTGGGTGCCGACACCACCGGGTTCGCCCCGCCGCCATCCGCCGACCTCGGGACCGAGGACCGCGAGCACCGCGCCGTCGACTTCCGAACCAACGTGACGGCCGCCGACCTGTCTCCCGCCTGCGAAATCGATGCGGAAACGGAGTCCCGCCTGCGCGATCTCGTTCCCGCGGACGTTGCGGAATTCACCCCCTCCTCACTGGTCGAGCAACCCGTGGAGGCCTCTGCCGCGCACGCATGGGGCGAGAACGAACTCGAGGACGACTTGGCCCAACCGGCGCACAACAGTTACGCCGCCGCCGATTCGCGACAGATCCCCCCCGGCGAGGATTGGGCCCTCGCGGCCCCCGCCCGCTTCGAGACCTCCTACGACAGCACGACCGCATTGGGTAACGCAGAATTCGGTAGCACAACACTCGGTAGCACAGCATTGGACAACACGGCCTTGGGCAACACGGCATTCGACGTTCCCGTCGAGAACATCCCGGTTGAGAGCATTCCCGGCGAAGACATCGCACTCGCCCCCTCCGACACGGAGAGGGAAACCCTGCACGAATCGTCCGACCCGTACGAAGTCGAGGTCGTTCGCGATCCCTGGTCGGAGTCCACCTCGGAGTCCACCTCGGAGTTCGCGGCGGAGACCACGGCCATCGGGGCGTCCACCATCGGGGCGTTTGCCAGCGACAATCCCGGCATCGCTGCCCACGATCTTGCTACTCGCGATGTTATTGCCGAAGTCTCCGAGTCGCGGCAATCCGGCTACGTCCTCGGCCAATTCTCGGAATCTTTCGACGAGGAAGACCACTCAACCGCGTCGGAGTTCGATTCCGTCGAGGCGGGACCGTCCGACGTGCTGCCGTTCCTGGCTGCCTCGAGCGGCGAGCACGCGGGAACCGCCGCGCCCGCCGAAGACGAAGAGGTGTTTCGCCGCCGCGCCCAACCGGATTTTGAAATCGAACCGGTCCCCGACCGCTACGCCGCTCTCGACGACGGCAAAACCGACCTGCCTCCGGTTGAACCAACAACCGGCCGGGACGCGGGAGCGCTGTTGGAACCTTTGCTGACCGCGATGCGTCGCGATCGCGATCCTCGTCCGGACCGCGCGGTTGACGAAATCCTCTCGCTGGTCGAAGAAGCCCGTCGCATCGACGCACCCGCGGCGCAATCCGGAAGCGGCGCCGCAACGATTCCCGCCAGCGACTCCCCGTCCACGGGAGCGTCGGTCCGGTCCGCCACGACGGTCGTCGACGGCTGGGGTATCGTCGACACCGGATCGAATGACTATGGTTCGGACGACCACTCGTCCGCATCCGACCTCGACTCCGAGAGCGACGCCTACGACACCATCGAACCGGAGTCCACCGCGCCCACCAACCCGCTGGCCAACCCCCCCCTGCGGACCGACACCGGCCATTGGCCACCACGCGCCGAACTGCGCGACCTGGCCGCGTCCGACCTCGACATCCCGTCAGCCGAAATCTCCGCCGAAATGGACCACCCGGTCCCCGCCCCCCGGCGGAATTCGGCCAGTACCGCCGCCCCGGAACAGCCGGTGGCCGACGGTCGCGACACCACCCCGGCACGCTACAAGCGTCTCTTCAGCCTGCTCCGCCGCAAGCACCGTCGTGCGGGATGAGCCGCTGCGACGCATCACCTTGTATGAATACCCGTCGTATGCCTGCTGTCGCCTGACAAACGCAGTAACAGGCGGCGAGGGCGGTAACCGGCGCGGCCTCAAGGACTGACCGCGACGGAAATGACGAGAGCGACGGCGTTGCCTCTGCGCACCTCTCATCGAACTTCAGCGCACAGTCCATGCCACACCGACCACCGCTTTACCCGGCCACAACGATGAACGCGGCCACCCGGACCGGGTTCACTCGAACTTCGAGATTCCAGGATAGTCGTAGTTTGAGACCACGCAACTCGAGTAATAGATCACCGGCTTGACGATTCTGGCCCCCTGCTTCTCAAAGTCGACATCCACGTCGATCACTCCCGCCATCACGACAAGATTGTCATGTCCCGATGGCTTGGTCAGCCCCAACAGATCGTGGTCTTTCGACGCGGTGAACATGCGAATCACCCGACCGTTCACAGTGAGCCGCTCCGTTCTCCGTTCGAGCGAATCTTTCGGTATTTCGATGCGGATGAAAGTCGCGGTGTCGTCCTTGAGGCTTTCGGCCTTGGCCGCCACCATCAGACCTCCGTACCAACCGATCGCCTGCAGTTGTGTCACCCTCCCGTAAGACGACAGCTCCACCTTTTTACCCAGTTCGGTCAGCGGGACGATATACACCACTTTCCGCGTCTCGCCGACAGCGCAAACCTTGACGGTGAGTTCGGTCTTCCCCGCGCATGGAAGAACCTGCAGCGTGTCGTTGAATGCGACCACCCGGTCGGACGAGACGCACTTCGGCTCGTCGCCGGGAAGGGGCAAATCGGAGCAGATGACGGCCAACGAAGCGATCAGGACCTTGTAGGTGCGAAGCCGTAGTGGCTCGGCTGGAAACAGACGGGCGGTTGCTGAACGGTTCATTGGGTACTCATCGCAAAGAACAACCGGATCACAATTCATCGCCGCCGTACTCCGGAATCGGCCCCGGATCGGCTGCCTGACCCGCAGCTATCCTATTCGCTAGGCCCATCGCACAAACACCTCGAGCGCTATTTGCGCACTCCCATTCGCTGCGCCAGCCGAGTTTCCACATCGCGCCCCCGCATCGACAGCGAACCGGTCCGGAAAGTTCCGCGAGGCACCGATCCTTCACCGAGTCACGCCGTCGTGATGTCGACGATGAGTTTGCGTGTGTACCACTGCTGGCTTGTCCAGCAGTGCGAACAACTTGCGGCGACCCCAAACCACTATTTCAGCCGTGACGCAACAAGGCCAATCATTCTTGGCTCGTCGTCACTTCCCGGCACCCCAAGCCGCCTTGGCGAACGCCTCCAGTTCGCCATAGTTGTCTTGCCACGTCGTGTACATCACCCCGGTGACGTTCATCCCCTTCGTCTGGTCTAGCCAATCGCGAATCTGCCCGACCGGGGCGTCGTAGTATCCCGCCAGAATCTGCGAGTGTCCCCGGTCCGCGAAGAACTTCGCGCTCTTCGCGTTTTGCTGGTTCCAATTGATGATGACCGTCTCGCGCGACAGCCCTTCCCACGAGCCCTCGAGCGTCCCCCGCACCAGATAGAACGGCGGCGCTTTCGCATTGTGGTGCGGGTCGAACATGTCGTTCCAGATGCACAGGTCGACGCCCGGCTGGACTTCGCGGCACAGCTTTTCGCAACGACGAACGTTCTCCGCCAGCAGTTCACCCGCCGTGCGATCGGCGGCCATTTCGGTCGCGCTCCAGTTCGCGACGCGGATTTCGTCGTGACTCAGAAACATCCGTTTCGGATCGAGCAGCTTCTTCACGGCCACGAGTTGTTTGCGGACAACTTCGAAGGACTCTTCCTCGCTGAGCGAGGCGGGGACCTGCCCGTCGTAGATCGACACGGCATGATGGTACGAGGCGAGCACGACATCGCCGTCCGCCAGCTTTGCGGCGGGAAGCAGCTTGACCGCCGGAGGTTCGCCAGCCACCTCGAAGACCCCCTCCGCGAGTCGCTGGTGCATCCGCTGATCGACGACCGTCTCGTAGTCGCGTCCTTCCTTCAGCGCACGGCCCGACTTCGTCTTCAGTTCGACGGGGCAACCCGTGCGGCGGACCAGGTTCACGAACGGGGCTTCCACGCACGTCATGTCGTCGACCCACGCCTGTCCTTTCGTTTCGCCCCAGACGCCGACGTACACGTGCAGCGCTTCGTTCTCGAGCGAGTTGAACATCACGTCATGACGGGTCCAGTCCTGCGTGGCCTTCGCTCCGATGTTCTGATGGGCCAGCACGCGGCCATCGGCCCCCAGCGCGAACAGCCGCAGATTGGAATGATTGCTGAGTCCCTCGGTCTTGATCCACGCCGACATATGAAATTGCGTGAACTTGCGGACGTTCAGGTTCTTGCTGATCCGCAGTTGTTTGGCCCTTTGGCCGGAAGGATTGCCGATCCGCAAGGAGCTCTCACCCGAGCGTTTGACCTGCGTGTCGCGAAACGTCGCTTCACCGGGCGCGTCCTGAAAACTCCAGCCGGAGAACTGGTCTCCCTTCGCCTCTTCAAACGTTCCCCGCAGTTGCGGATGCGAGGTTCCCTCGGCCCGCGCGAAGCCCCCCTTCACGCGCAGCGGCATGTCGCGCGCGGGAAGGCCTTCCATGAGGTTCGCGTTGTGGGTGTAGATCCCCTCGCTGTACCCGAATGAGGCCACGCAGGGGACAATCTCCAGCCCGAGTTCGTCGCACACCTGCTTGAACCGCGCGACATTCCTGAAGTAGCGGTCAGGGACGCGGTCCAGCACGTTGAGCTTGTAGTCCGCCAGCGCGATGCCGTTGTAACCCGCCGCGGCCGCGCGCCGGGCGATATCGATCGCCTTGTCGGCCGACTCGTCAACCTGCAGGTTGAGCTTGAGGTAGACCCAACGGTGCTCAAGACCGCCAGGGGCGGTGGTGGTGGGACCGGTGGGTCTGGCGGCGACGCGGGTGGAGGCCTTCTTGGGGGGCGTCTTCACAGCCTTGGGGCGGTCCTGCCCGGAGACGGGTGAAAAGACATTCCCGAGCACGAACAGAGATGCGAGGCAGAACCCGCGCAGCAATGCAGCCATTGGGCCGGTCCTTGTGACGAGTGGGAGAATGCCCTGAACAAACACCCGCACGATGCACGCGCAATAAACCGCTGACCTTATCCGTATAGCAACAGATCGTCGAAAATGTGCGCTGCCCGATCCCAACACTTCGGACGTGCTACCACCAGAGACGTGCGTAGCCCACCCGGGCATCATGCCGGATCACGGACGAGAGACGAATTCTCACAGTTGTCACCCACGGCGTGACAGACGCCGATCCCCTCTCACAACTGCCCGCGGTACCGCGTGAACGCCTCCAGCGCGTAATACTCCGGCAGCCCCAACTGGTTGTACACCGCCGCCGTGTTCTTCGTCCGCTCTTCCGCACGCACCCAGAATTCGCGTTTGTCGCTGCCGGGGAAGAGCGGGGCGTCTTTCTGCGATTCGTGCCGGAAGATCGCTTGCTTCTTCCGTTCGGTCAGTTCCGGACTCAGCGGGATCGCCCGCTCGATTTCGTGCGGTTCGTACTCCTGCCACGCCCCGCGGTACAGCCACGTCTCGGGCTTGAAGCCTTCCGCCTCGACCACAACCAGCGCTTGCAGGATCGCCTTCGCGCACATCCGGTGCGTGCCGTGCGGGTCGGACAAGTCCCCCGCCACGTAAATCTGGTACGGGTTCAGCTTGCGGAGCAGGTCGGCGATGATCTTCACGTCTGCGTCGCCGATCGGGGCCTTCTCGACCTTCCCCGTTTGATAGAACGGCAGGTTCAGGAAGTGCAATTTGTCGGCGGGGACACCGGCAAATTCGGCGGCCAGCGTCGCTTCCGTCTTGCGGATCAGCCCCTTGATGAACTGCATTTCGGTGGAGTCGGGGTCCCCCGATTTCTTCGTCGCGCACGTCTCCTTGATCTTCGCGTACAGTTCGCGACTCTTTTCGGTGGCCGTGCCGATGAACTCCTCGAACTCCGCCATGAAGTCGACATGCCGCAGCGCGTCGTGGTCGTACACGGCGATGTTGCCGCTGGTTTGGTAGGCGATGTAGACGTCGTGCCCCTGATCGGCGAGAGTGATCAGCGTCCCCCCCATCGAGATCACGTCGTCGTCCGGGTGCGGGCTGAACACCAGCACCGTCCGCTTTTCCTCGCCGGCGGGCTTGGTACACAGCCCCCCCAGCAGTCCCTCGAACACGCGCTGCCGAATCGCTTCCACGGGACCGCGCTGCGCGAGCAGATCGTGCAGGTGATTCTCGCGGAAATCCATCCCCGACAGCTTCAGGATCGGCTTGCCCAGTTCGCGGCACAGCCAATACGTGGCCCGCTTCTCCGACGTGGCGTTCCACTCGAAACGCCCCACCAGCCACGGTGTTTGCACCGCCGTCAGTTTGCTCGCCGCCGCTTCGTCGACGATAAACGTCGTGTGCGGATGTTTTTGCAGGAAGCTCGCCGTCACCTCGTCGGTGACTTCCCCTTCAACCGCATTGCGAACGATCGACGCCTTGTGTTCCCCCAGGGCCATGATGAGGATTTTTTTGGCCGACAGGATCGTCCCCACCCCCATCGTCACCGCGTGCGTGGGAACGTTCTCCTCGCCGAAAAACCCGCTGGCCGCGTCGCGCCGCGTTTGCGGGTCGAGCGTGACCATCCGCGTCAGGCTGTTCCGCGAACTCCCCGGTTCGTTGAAGGCGATGTGACCCGTCCGGCCGATCCCCAACAACTGCAGTTGAATGCCTCCCGCTTTTTCGATCAGCCGTTCGTACTCGTCGCAGAACGCGTCGACATCCTCCGCCGCGATATCACCGCGCGGAATGTGGATGTTCTCCTCGGGAATGTTCACGTGGTCGAAGAAGTTCGCCCGCATCCAGCGGTTGTAGCTGTGGATGCTGTCCGGCCGCATCGGGAAGTATTCGTCGAGGTTGAACGTCACCACCTGCGAGAAGTCGAGGTCCTCCTCGCGGTGCTGGCGGATCAACTCGCGGTACACGCCGATCGGCGTCGACCCGGTCGGCAGGCCGAGCACCGTCGGCACACCCGCGGAATTGTTCTCGCGGACGAGGCTGGCGACGACCAGCGCCACGTGCCGGTCCGCCTCCGCCGCCGTGCGAAACATCAGCGCGGGGAGCTTCGTATTCCGCAGGTACTGCGACTGCGGGGCGGAGCGGGCTTTGGCGGCGGGGCGGGGCGTGGTCGTGCTGGACATGGCTCGAACGGGAAAAGGTTCTCTTGAGGGCGGGATCAGCGCCCTTGCAGTCTACCCGCGCCGCCCGCACGCCTCCAGCACGCGCGCCCGGTGACGAAGCGTCACCCCGACGCGACCCGACGGACACCCCCTTGAGGCGGACACCCCAAGGCTTCCGCCGCACGCAACCGCCCCGCGCGAACGGCCCTCGGCCTGCGTCGCGGCCCGGTGCGGCAAACTCCGCTGGCGGTGGATGAGTCTGGAGTTGTGTGCCATGCTTGACGATCGCCCACGACATGCGCAGCAGTCTGGAGATCGCCAGAGTCAAGGCCGTGGATCCTGATTTGAAACCCGTGACATACTCGCTCGTTCTCTTGCAGAATGCTCCGGCCGGATCCCAAGCGATCGACCCTGCAGGAAACGTTGCCATCAACCCGATCGACGGCAGCATCCGGTTGGCGAAGGACGCCGCACAACTCGGCGCAGATGGTTCCGGAGAGCGCTCCCTCGCGATCGGTGTCGTTGCCTCAGACGGGGTGCTGAGCACCCCTCCTCGCACGCTCATACTGCGGGTCATCCCGGTGGTCGTGGCGCTCGAGGTGGACAATGTCGGGACGGAGTCGGGTGATGAACTGTCGATCACGGCGGTACGATTCACCGACGCCGCCTCCCGTTCCTCGGCACTGACCGTCTATGTGCGGATTGACTGGGGGGGATCGGCCAACCCTGCGGATGTGGACATGTCGGCATTCCCTCCCTCGTCCTCCCCCACGTCCGTCGTGCATGCCATCACTATCGCGGCGGGCGATATGCGGAGCGAGAAAAAGATCATGAAGCCCGTGGCGGACGGTATTGCCGAAGGGGCCGAGTCGTTCAATGTGACGTTGATTGAGGACCCGGAAACTCCGTGGGCCTATTCGCTACCCCCCGACCGGGGGAGTCTTGACAAGGGATACGACCGCACACCCGCAAACGGCGCCCCGTCGGGAAACGTCGTCTCGGCGACATTCACGATCTATTCCGGAACGACGCTGGTCGTGAAGGGCGCAAACGACGACCGAGCGCGAGCCCAGGGACACAATCCCGGTTATGACCCAACGGACATTGTGCAGGGAGTGTCCAACACCTGCTTTTGCCTGAGCCCGGCCGCCCTTCTGGCAGGGTATGCATGGGAGCGATTGGCCACCGCGAACGGGCATGAGCGATTCCGGAAGATCGAGAGCCAACCGAACACCTATCTGGTGACGCTGTACAACACGACGACGAATGCCTGGCAAGACCTGACCGTGTCGGCCGACCACGTCTGGGGACCGTTCGGCGCGGGAGGGGGAGACGTGAACGCTGCCGGGGAGGTGGAAATCTGGCCCGTGCTGCTGGAGAAGGCGTATTACCAAATGACGACGAGTGTGATCGACAGTCCCCTCAATGAGGTTGGCAGCGATCCGTGGAGAATGCTCAGAGCACTCCTGGGGCCTTCGCTGCCGAAAGAGCCTCAACACGACGAGACACCAACGATTGGCGAAATCACAGCCGCACTGGCTGCCGGGAAGTTGGTGTTGATCTCCACCAATGATCTGCGAAATGCGCCGGCGCCTCCTTCCCCACAGTACAGCCCCGATCACGTGTACATCGCGGACAAAGTTGACCCAATGGATGCCAACGCAATTCTTGCATTCAACCCGCGTGTCGACCCATTACGCCCCAACTCGCTTGACGACAGAAGCGTCAAATTCACACCGATCACGGTCCCGCTTGTGGTCGATTTCTTGACGATCATTGACTGAACGACGCAAGAGTGGCGTTTCGATGTCTATTCGCGTGGGGACGAAGAGAGGAAACACAATGGATTCGCACGGTACGTATCCCCCCTCAAAAAGTGCGATGTCGCTTCTATTCAACGTGGCCATCGCGGCACTTATGGTCGGCCTTGGAATGGGGATCCGAACCACATTCGCTCAGGGTTGCAAAGACTTGCCGAAGGTGACCGTTTATGGGCGGACCTTGTCGTATCCCGACAAGAAGGACGTATCACTGGGAAATGTGCCTCCACCAAACCAGAGCAGCTTTGTTTTCAGCTGGGGCGCGGACATTGGCGGTGAGACTCCGGGACCGAATCCGCGCATGAACGTTTGGTTGCGAGTCGCCGAAGACACATCGCTGAATATTGACTATTTTACGCGAGGGAGTCGTTATTCAATGTCTGTGATGGATGTGCGTCCCGGGAATTATGTGGCTGTTGGGCACGCAACGTACAAAGTCCTTAGATCTGGCGGTCAGGACGGAAACGTTTTGGAACGAAATGCGTGGATCGATCTTGAACGTGTGGATCGCCTTCCCAATGGCGGCAAAGCTTGTTTCATTGAACCCGTGTTCTCACTTCCTCTCGTCAATCCGAAGTGGTTCCCGCATGATACGATTCCCTACTACGAAACTACCCTCTACCGCATGGGAGTTCATCTCGATGAACCAAAAGAGGGCGACCGGACCGATGTTGCCGATTTGAACATCGCACGGAGATATGACAACAGTAAGAGCAAGAAAGACCAACTTCCGTTCTTCAAACGCTGGGTGACCGTCTCGAAGGACTCGGTATTCGAGTTGCGAAACGACAAGGAGATGAAGGTCTGGCTGAAGGTGGTCGACTTCGTCCCTCGCAACGACGAACTCGGCATCACCGGCTGGATCCGCGTCATGCGCGTCGACGAACCCGCCACGCCCCCCAAGCCCGACCCCTCCAAACAGCAGCCACCGGAACCAGCACAACCGAAGAATCCGCAGCCAGCAAAGCCTTAGACCGGCCCTTTGAACGAGTCCCCCTCGCTTATGGCGAGTCCTCGCCGACGACGAGGGGTTCGTCCTCGTCGTGGAAGGGGCGAATGACGAGCGAGTTCTCGCGCAGCCGGGTAATCCCGGCGATGACCCGACCGACATCAGCCAGGGTGTGGCCGAAGACTGCTTCTGCCTGAGTCCCATCGCGCTGCTGGCCGGGTACGCATGGAATCGCCTGGCGACAGCGGATGCCGGAAATCCGCGATTCAAGCGTGTCGACCTCAATTCGGACCTGTTCGACGTGCGGCTGTACAATGACCTCAGCAAAACGTGGCAATGGGTGCGGGTTTCCGCCCATCACGACGCGGGGCCGTTCGGCCTCGGGCCAGCCGACGTGGACGCACAGGGACGTGCGGAAGTCTGGGCCTATCTGCTCGAAAAAGCGTACTTTACAATGGGGGGAAAGAGCGCGGCGGTCTCGTCGGGTGGCGATCCCACACCCGTGCTTGTCGCGCTGCTTGGGCCGATCACGCCGAATCGCATCTATGAACCGAACTTCGGCAGGATCGACAGCGAGCTCAAAGCCGGCCACCTCGTGCTGATTTCGACCGACGATTTGAGGAAGGCGCCGGCGGAGGTGGCGAAGGACTTTATCCGAAATCGCGTCTATGTCGGGGCACCGCGATCAAGTGGCGAGTCGGGCCCGATCAGGGCCTTCAATCCTGTTCAAATAAACGAAGATGATGACGAGTTCTCCGAACGACTAGTGAAATTTTCCGAATCCAACGTCAACGCCCATAAAGTTGTTCATTTCATTGATGTCTTCTCGTAACAAGAGCCACCCCGACAGCTCGGCGGACCACGTATTTCACTAGCCAGTAATCGACCACGAACTGGACCAGTCCTACCATGAAGAGCCGCCATCCAACGCCCGCTGAACAATCCGCATTTGGATTACGAGCGGCTCTTGCTGTAGCGACTAGGGTGCTTCTCGGCTGGAGTCAAGCGGACAAATCGTCCGCCGAAGACGCTTGCTCGACGCTACCGTCGTTTATGGTCAACGGACGCACCGAGAAGTATCCGGACAGAATTCGGATCGATTTGAACAATCGTGGGAAACTTCCGTTTTGTGGTTTGTCGGGGTCGATGTCGGACGCCGGACGCATGATGCCAATGCGTACGGTTTATTGGATCGGGACTTCGCGCAGGCTGGACCTCAATTCCTCTTTCTATTCGCAAGGACACTCTTGGTTCTCAAGAGTCCCCATCACATCCGCCGGTGAGTATATTCCGATTCTCCAGGCTACCTATAAGGTTGTGAGCGCGGCAGGATGGGGCGGGTCCGTCTTGGAGCAGTGGATCAGGAACGACTTGGAACGCATTAACCGCCTTCCCGACGGGGGACGCGCCTGCTTCACGGAGCCGGTTCTTTGCTTTCCAATTCTAGATTCGCGAATGTTTCAAAAGGGTGATTACCCTCCCCGTTGGAGCTTTGCTTTTGATCTCGAGGTGAACCTTTTCGAGCCGAACGATGTAGACAGATTGAAATCCGCTTTGATCTGGATAAAAAGCGGTTCCACCCTCCATGACCGTGGCCTGCCGAAGGTCGACCGCTGGGTGACGGTCTCGAAGGACTCGGTATTCAAGCTGCGGGGCGACCAGGAGATGAAGGTCTGGCTGAAGGTCGTCGACTTCGTCCCCCGCAACGACGAACTGGGCATCACCGGCTGGATCCGCGTCATGCGCGTCGACGAACCCGCCACGCCAAAGACTCCGTCTCCTCCCTCGCAACCCCAGCCATCCCCATGACCGCCCGGCAAAACAAAGAGTCCTGACCGCTTTGCCCTTTCTAGACATCATTCAATAGCGTCTTTCAGGAGTGATAGCCTTGCGCGGCAATCATGGTTCGCACTCCCTTCGGTCTCGATAATGGAATGAGCGTTCATGATCGCTTCTTCGTCACGCGCGGAAACTCGCCAAGTCTTGTTGACAGCCCTGTACGGCTTTTTCCTGTTTGCGGTCATCGACTGGCACTCGGTCGGTTATGCCGAGGAAGCGAATGCGGAAGATTCATGCCGCATTCTGCCCACGATCGTTGTGAACGGCAGAGACGTTTCGTATCCACAGAAGGTACGACTGAGCCTCAATTTGATTCAGGAAAGTCCGTTCTGTCGGTCCGGACCGGGCTTCGCAAGCTGCGGGAGGATGATGCCAAGGCGTCGAGTGTATTGCGTGGGCTCATCAGCCGACTCCGACATCAGAACTACATTTTATGCCGCCAAGACATCTTGGAGTTCCAAAGCTCCGTTCACTTCCGTTGGACAATACATCCCGTTCCTGCAAGCGACCTACAAGGTTGTGAGCGCCGCGGGTGAGGGCGGATCCGTTTTGGAGCAGTGGATGAGGATCGACTTGGAGCGGGTCGACAGCCTGCCCGACGGGGGGCGCGCCTGTTTCTCCGAGCCTGTGTTCTGCGTCCCCATCCTGGATTCTCGCATGTATCAGATCGGCGAATACGCGCCGGCTTGGGGTGCAATCGTCCAAATGGAACTTCGACTCTTTGAACCACCCGCCGAGAACCGCCTGAAGTTCGCGACCCTTAACATACAAGGCGAGGCTACCCTCCATGACCGTGGCCTGCCAAAAGTCGACCGCTGGGTGACCGTCTCGAAGGACTCGGTGTTCAACCTGCGGGACGACAAGGAGATGAAGGTCTGGCTGAAGGTGGTCGATTTCGTCCCCCGCAACGACGAACTGGGCATCACCGGCTGGATCCGCGTCATGCGCGTCGACGAACCCGCAACACCAAAGACTCCCTCTCCTCCCTCGCAACCCCAGCCATCCCCATGACCGCCCGGCAGAATAAAGAGTCCTGACCCCTTTGCCCTTCCGAGTACGTTTGCAGAAGTTGTCGACTTCATCGACATCCTGTGAACAGAACTCGGCTGTTGATGGAAAACACCCCTACGCATTCACGATCAACGAACAGGCTGGAGCGGAAATGCATCCCACGTCCTCGCGCGGTACGGTCTGCGGAAAGATGCGGCTTGTTCCAGCCGCATTGTGGCTCCTCACCGCGTGGCTGTTGGCCGGGGCATTCTCGCGTGCGGAGGACAAGAAGAATCCGTCGGACCTGAAAACCGGTACGGAAGTCACTTATCCCGCCCGAATCAAAGTGACGTTGACCCCGGCCGCACTGGCTCCGTTCACTTGGTCGAGCGAAATGGGCAATGTTTTTCGCCGCGGCGGCTTCAAATCTCCGTTTTGGTTGCTGGTTCGCGAGGACAGGTCCCTGCGATCGCGCACTTACGCGAGTGGCAGCAAATATGTCCTTGCGGCGTGCGATATGCGCCCCGGGACGTATGTCGCGGTCTGCCAGTCGACCTACAAGGTGATCAAGTCGGAAGGCGAGGGGGGAAGCGCTCTTGAGCGCTATCCCGAGATTGATCTCGAGCGAGTGGATGCCATCCCCGATGGTGGGCAGGCGTCCTTCTCCGATCCGGTCTTTTCCATCCCCATGGCCGACCCGAAGGTGAGCGCTTACGGGGATCCCGTAACGTATGACAGCCAGCTCTATGATAGGAGCCTGAAGCTCTACACTTCGAAAGGACAGGACCCGGAATCCTTCGCTGACCTGAAAATCGGTAAGGAGATTCAATTGGGCCCGAGGAGTTTCGATACAACTTACCGCTGGGTGACCGTCTCGAAGGACTCGGTGTTCAACCTGCGGGACGACAAGGAGATGAAGGCCTGGCTGAAGGTCGTCGACTTCGTCCCCCGCAACGACGAACTCGGCATCACCGGCTGGATCCGCGTCATGCGCGTCGACGAACCCGCCACGCCCCCAAAGCCCGCCCCCTCCAAACAGCAGCCACCGGCAGCAGCCCAACCGAGAAATCCGCAGCCGGCAAAGCCTTGAACCGTTCGCTCTTAACGTCCTGCAAATGGGTCCGGCCCCCTTACGCGGGCTTCCACAATCGCCCTCCCACCGCCGACGACCTCGAGCGCGGCTGCACGGGTAAAACGTTCCTGAGCTTCGACGACGACGCCTACGACGACACCCTGCGCGAGTGGCTGTCGCGACGCTTCCCGGAACCGTCGCCGTGGGAACGCTGAACGGGACAACCCCGGCCGCCATCCCTCCCAACTTGCCAAACCGCCCGTCCCCCCGCACGATGGAGACCGCTCGCCCCCGCGCGCAGGCCCGCTGGCGCTTTTGAGTCCTTCCTCCGAGATTTCCCCCCGAGATTTCCCATGCCGTCCGCCTCCCCCCGCCGCATCCTTGCCATTCACGCCCATCCTGACGACGTCGAAATGCAGTGCGCCGGCACGCTCGCGATCCTCAAGGAGCGCGGCCATCACATCACGATCATCACCATGACCCCTGGCGACAAAGGTTCCGCCGAACTCGGTCAGGCCGAAATCGCTCGCGTCCGCCGCGCCGAAGCCAAGGCCGCCGCCGATCTGCTCGGTGCCGATTACGCCTGCCTCGAATTCCACGACCTCGAAATCTGCCACGATAATCCCTCGCGGCGAACCGTCACCGAAGCCCTCCGCCGCGCCCGCCCAGATATCGTCATGACGGCGCCACCGGTCGACTACATGAGCGACCACGAAGTCACGAGCCGTCTCGTCCGCGACGCCTGCTTCAACGCCAGCGTCAACAACTACGCGACGCACGCCTGGGATCCGGCTCCGCTGCTCCCGAAAATGCCGCACCTGTATTACGTCGACGCCGTCGAGGGGATCGACTGGTACGGGAACACGCAGCCGTACGACTTCGTCGTCGACATCACCAAATTCGCCGAACTCAAGATCAACATGCTCGCCGCCCACGCCAGCCAGCGTGATTGGCTGATGAAGCAGCACGGCATGGACGAGTACCTCGACGCCTGCCGCCGCTGGTCGAAAAGCCGTGGGAAACTCATCGGTGCCGAGTACGGCGAAGCCTTCCGCCAGCACACAGGGCACCCGTACCCGCATGACAACCTGCTGGGCGAACTGCTCGCGTGAGAGACCTCTCCGGCCGTGGAAAACGTGAGTTTTCCGCCGAGCGTGAACCGGCTCCGCCACGCTCCGCTGGCATACCCGCGCGGTCGACGATCGCCGCCGCAAAAACGGCGCTTGCCTCATGCGGCGGCTTCCCCTAAATTGGTGAACCGACGCGGGTTGCAACGTGTCCGACAGGACGCGTTGTCGCCCCACTCCCCGGTAGTGTAACGGTAGCACAAGAGGTTTTGGTCCTCTTTGTCCAGGTTCGAATCCTGGCTGGGGAATTCTCGCAAGTCTTTTCCTAGAAACGACTTGCGACGATTCTGGTCGAACGCCGTGGCCCGCTCGGCCGGCGTTGACTTCGAGCCTGTCCGAATTCCCGGTTGCGCCTGTTCGGAATCCCTTCGGGCGTGGGGTGCGGCAAAAGCGTCAGAGGGTTTCCGGACCAGTTGTCAGTGCGGGCCGCACGGCATGTCGGCCATCGACTTCGATCACAACGCGACCACGCGTCCGCTTCCCGAGGTGCTGGAAGTCGTCGCCCGCTGCTGGCGCGACGCCTACGCCAATCCCGGCAGTCGGCACCCCTTGGGCCGTGCCGCGCGGCGGATTCTCGAAGAATCGCGCGAGTCCCTCGCCGAGATGCTCGGCGCCGCACCCGACGAACTGATTTTCACCAGCGGTGGCACCGAGTCCAACAACCTGGCCATTCGCGGGCTGGTGCGGGGCCGTGGGGGGTTGATCGCCCGCGCCGCTGGAGAGCACCCTTCGGTGCTGGAAGCGTGCGACGCCCTCGCCGAGCGGGACTTCGCGACATGGACCATCCCGGTCGATGCGCAAGGTTTGATGACAGCCGCTTCCCTCGCGGACGCCCCGTGGGACCGCGTCCGCCTGGCGACCTGCCTGTGGGCGCATAACGAAACGGGAGTGATCCAGGACCCCGCCCCCTTGGCCGCGCTCTGTGCGGAGCACCGGGTGCCGCTGCATCTCGATGGCGTGCAGGCGGTCGGAAAAATGCCGGTCGACTTCCACGCGACGAGGGCGACTTCGCTCTCCTTCGCCGCTCACAAGTTTCACGGACCACGGGGCGTCGGCGGTCTTTTGGTGCGACGCGGCGTCCCGTTGCAACCGCTCCTTGTCGGAGGACACCAGGAGTCCGGCAAACGTGCGGGAACCGAACCGGTGCCGCTCGTCGCCGGGATGGCCCTCGCCCTGCAACTGTGGCGGCGGGATGCCTCCTCGCGACAGCAACGGCTGGCCGAACTCCGCGACCGCCTGGAAGCGGGGCTGACCGCGCGGTGCGCCCCCGTCGTCGTGCACAGCCAACAAGCGCCGCGCCTGCCGAATACGCTCAACATCGCTTTTCCGGGTGTGGACGGCGAAGCTCTTCTGGTGTCACTCGATCTGGCTGGCCTCTGCGCGTCGCTCGGCAGCGCCTGCGCCAGCGGGTCTTCGGAACCGACCCCCGCGCTCCTGGCGATGGGCATCCCCCCCGACCTCGCCAAGTCCTCGATCCGCTTCTCCCTCGGCATCGACAACACCGAGCAAGACATCGACCGCGCCCTCGACATCATCTCGAGCCGCGTCACCACCCTGCGCAATCTCGCGTCCCCCACCGGGTGAGCAAGGGCGAACGACCAGAACACCGTCGCACAACAGCGCGGCGTTTCTTCCCGGACGCACTCCGCCACGTCCGGCCACCGCCATCCTCGAAAGACCGTGAGTTTCTCGTGGGATAGGCTTCCAGCCCGTCGCTCTGACTTTGAGAGCCTGAGTACACGACAGGCAGGATGCCTATCCCACCGATCTCTCCACAGCCTCGTAGCAGAATCTCCTCAAAGTTCCGCCACACACGCCCCCGTTTCGCTCCACAAAACGCGCTCGAAACACGGCGCAAAGTGCACCCGACAAGCTCGCCTCACCGCCTCTGAACCGGTTCCGTAGGCGGGTTGACCGGACGGATCAGCCACGTCATGACAACCATGCGCGACGGCTCCACCCAAACGCTCACAGCCGCGTCCGAGCCACTCGCCTCCGCCGCCGGTTTTGGCGAGCCACCTTGGCTTTCACGGGTGCGAAACGTACAGTGATAACTCGTTCGGACGATTAGACGAAGGGCAGCCCGCTCAAGTCGGGAGGCTTGTCATTCAATAAGCCGACGTGGCCGCACCCGCACGGGTGTGCGGCCACGTCGGCTTTTTTTATTCGTTGTGACACGTTCACCGCCGATCGGCAGGAGCAGGCAACGCAGGCGTAACCGACCAAGAGAGCGAGACACGAATGCCGGACCCCAGGCCTGAAGAGGCCTTGCACCTGCGACCGGAATGGACCCGTGTCACCCTCGCCAAAATTGGCGATGCGGTGATCACTGCGGACACCGCAGGGCGGGTCACGTTTCTCAACCCGGTCGCTCAATCCTTGACCGGGTGGACGCAGGATGAGGCGGCGGGCGTTTCCGTGGAGACGGTGTTCAGGATCGTCCATCCCGAGACTCGCATGGTTCTCGAGAGTCCCGCCGTTCGAGCTTTGCGGGAGGGGGTGAACGTCGGATTGGCGAACCGCACCCTGCTCATCGCCAGGGATGGCAAGGAGCTGCCGATCGGCCCGATCGACGACAGTGCGGCGCCCATTCGGAACGACAAGGGCGAACTGACCGGTGTCGTGCTGGTCTTTCGAGACATCACCGAACTCTGCCGTCAGGAGCGAGCGGTGCAAGTCGCTCTCGCCTACGCCGAGAAAATCATCTCGACCTTGCGGGAACCGTTCGTCGTCCTCGATACGAATCTGCGGGTCCAGTCCGCCAACCGCTCCTTCTATCAGAGTTTTCACGTCACGCCGGACGAGACGGTGGGCCGCTTCATCCAGGACCTGGGCAACAGCCAGTGGAACATTCCTCGACTGCGGACGCTGTTGGATGAAGTCCTCTCCAACCACCATCCCGTCCACGACTTCGACGTGGAACACGACTTCCCGGCGATTGGCAAGCGGATGATGCTTCTCAATGCCCAACGCTTCGAGTCGGTGGACGGCCAATCGGACCTGATCCTGCTCGCCATCGAGGACATCACCGACCGCAAACGGGCCGAAGTCGCCCTTGAGAAGAAGAACGAGCGGCTGCGTTTGTTATGGGAAACAGCGGGCGTACTGCTGTCCGCCACCGACCCCGACGCCATGCTGCACGGCCTGCTCGCCAAGGTCGGCCCGCAACTGGGCGTGGACACTTACTTCAATTTCGTGCTGGACGACGGTGGAAATGCGTTGCGACTGGTGTCGTGCGAAGGCGTCCCGAAAGAGACACTCCACTCGATCGAGCGGCTGGAGTTCGGCCAGGCGATCTGCGGCACGGTCGCCATGCTACGCCAACCCTTCGTGGCAACCCACATTCAGCAGTCCGACGATTCCCGGACCGAGTTGGTCAAGTCGTACGGCCTGCGTGCCTACACATGCACCCCGCTGATATCCGACAACATCCTCTTGGGTACGCTCTCTTTCGGAAGCCGTTCGAAAGATGAATTCGACCCCGACGAACTGGCCTTCCTGCAAACCATCTCCCACTACGTCGCCGTGGCTTATGCGAAGCTGCGAACACAAGCTGCGGTGAGCGAAAGCGAGAAGCGTTTTCGGTTCATCCTCCACTCGATACCCCAAAAGCTCGTCACCACCAAGCCCGACGGTAGCGTGGATTACTTCAACCCGCAGTGGATGGAATACACCGGGCTGTCGTTCGAACAACTCCGGGATTGGGGCTGGATACAATTCATTCACCCCGACGACGTCGATGAACACGTGCGAGGGTGGCAACGCGCTACCAGCGCCGGAGAAGTGTACGAACACGAAAGCCGCTTCCGACGTCACGATGGCGTGTATCGCTGGCACGTCAGCCGTGGCGTGCCGATGCGAAACGAGGCGGGCCAAATCATCATGTGGATGGGGGCCAACACGGATATTCACGACATCAAGCTGGTTGAACTGGCGCTGATGGACTCCGAGATTCGTTATCGGCGGCTGTTTGAAACAGCCAAAGACGGCATTCTGATTCTCGACACGGTGAGTGGACGAATCACGGACGCCAACCCGTTCATGGGCGAATTACTCGGTTATCCCCACGAGCATTTCCTCGGCAAGGAACTGTGGGAGATTGGCCTGTTCAGCGACAAAGCAGCCAACGAGGCCGCTGTGCGAACACTCCAGGACAAGGGATACATTCGTTACGAACACTTGCCACTGGAAACCAGCGAGCGCCAGCGGGTCGAGGTCGAAGTGGTTGCCAACTCTTACCGGGAAGACCGTCACAAAGTCATTCAGTGCAACATTCGGGATATCACCGAACGCAGCAGGCTGGAAAAGCAAATGCAGGAGCAGGCGGCGACGTTGGAAGAGTTGCATCGCCGCAAGGACGATTTCCTGGCAATGCTCAGTCACGAGCTTCGCAACCCCCTGGCCCCAATCACCAACGCCGTGCAACTACTGAGTCTTCAAAGGCACGACGACAGGCTCCAGCGTCAAGCGCATGCCATCATCGAGCGCCAGGTGGGACAACTGACTCGGCTCATTGATGATCTGTTGGATGTCTCTCGAATCAAAACCGGACGAATCCACCTTCAACGCGAACGCGTCGGACTCAATACCATTGTGGAACGTGGGGTCGAGACGACTCGCCCGCTGATGGATCAGCACCATCATGAACTTACGGTTTCCCTTTCGTCGCAACCCATTTGGGTCAATGCCGACCCCACTCGACTCGAACAGGTTGTCGTCAATTTGCTGACCAATGCGGCCAAGTACACTCACGACGGCGGAGCCATTGCGATTGACGTTCGGAGGGAAGGAGACGACGCGGTGTTGCGGGTGCGGGATTCGGGCGTCGGGATCGCTCCGGAACTGCTCCCCAACATTTTCGATCTCTTCACGCAGGCGGAACGATCACTGGACCGTTCGCAAGGTGGACTGGGCATCGGTCTGTGCCTGGTGAAGCGGCTCGTGGAAAAGCACGGCGGCAAAGTCGAACTGCAAAGCACACTCGGGAAGGGGAACGAATTTGTCGTCCATCTTCCAATCATCACGACTGCCGCGGACTCGACGACTTTGTCCCGACACATCACAACCGAATCGGGCGGATCGGCCCTGCGAGTGCTCGTCGTGGACGACAATCGGGACTCGGCACAATCGTTGGGGATGTTGCTGGAAACGACCGGACATGCTGTGCAATTGGCATACGACGGCCCGACCGCATTGCAGGCCACCCTCGCTCACCGACCGAACGTCGTGCTGATGGACATCGGGTTGCCCGACCTCGATGGGTATGAAGTCGCCCGACGCATTCGTGAACAACCCGCCCTCAAGAACATTGTCCTGGTCGCCATGACCGGCTACGGGAACGTGGGGGACCTGCGGCGCTCGGAGGAGTCCGGGTTCGATTACCATTTGATCAAACCCGCCGACTTCATGAAGGTCAAAGAGATTCTGGCGTCCGTCTCACGGAAAGGCGTCGAATGACAACGACCCACTCGGAACTCCGGGTACTCATTGTTGATGACAACCGCGACGGTGCGGATGCCCTGGGTCTGGTCGTGGAGGCCTTTGGCAACCAGGTGCATGTCACCTACGGTGGAACCCAGGCACTCGACGTTGCCACGGCATTTCGGCCCGACCTGATGCTCATCGACCTCGCCATGCCGGAGATGGATGGGTGTCATCTTGTGAAGCTGTTTCGCCAGCGCCCGGCATTCACTCACACCCGGATCGTGGCGATCACCGGGCATGCCGACGAAGGCCACCGCAACTTGGCGAAGAAGGCGGGGTTCAACGCCGTTCTCGCCAAGCCGGTTGCGATGAAAGACATCGAGGAAGTGTTGGGCGGTGCCACGGTCGCTGCTCCCCGCCAGCCGCCAAAGCTGCAACGCGAACCTGGCACGTCCGGAATGCACGCCCGCTTGCCCATCGGGGAAGCACGGCGAATCCGCAGCGAACGTGAATCGAAAGCCCTGACACTGGCCGAGAGTCAGGCGGCGATCAGCGAAGGAATCCTCGCTTTTCAAGAGGAGTACATGGGATTGCAGTCGGAGCAGATTCACTCCCACCTCGTCAAAGACCTCCTGCTGGTCCGCATTCACGGCACGTTGACACTGGCCGAACGACAACTCATCAAAGCCTTGTCGCCGGAGAAAGGTCGCGACCTCATCAAACAGACACGCAAGCAACTGGTGGAATTGGCCCGACCGATGTTGGAATCCCTTGTCCACGAGGTCACGGGCGTAAAAGTCCGAAGTATGCACCACGACATCAGCACCGTGACCGGAGAAGAAGTCGTCATCTTCTCCCTGGCCGAAGCCCCTCGCTTTGAGTAACTCGCGCATGGATCGGTGGCTCAACGCAGAGTCCGGGCGACCCGTCGCAACCGCTCCCTCCCCACCGGATGCGCGACGCCCCCCCAGCCACCATCCCCGCCCCGAACCTCGCGCTGTACAACAGCCGCCACCGCATCGCCGCCTGCCACCGAAGCCCCGGCCTCAAGAAAACCCGAAGCGTGAGCAAGGGCGATCCTCGGTAGCCGTTCGCTCCGCCGAACGGACTCCCGCAGCGCAGCAAGGATGCTCGCGGTTCCATGCTCTGTAGCCCGACGCGTCAGCGAGGGACGAGCGTGATCCCGCCCCCGCCCAACACCTCACGCTCAATTCCCGGAGGCGGAGGAGGGGTCAGAGGCGGAAAAATGGCCAGGTCTCTTTTCTCATTTGAGGAATCTCAGAGCACGTTTGCAGACAGAGTCGATGCCATCCGTTCTCCGGAAAACAACCCCTCGCAGAGACAAAAAGACCTGACACCATTTTGGGGGCTGAGGCGAATGGTCCGTTCGCCGCCTGCCTGTGGCAGGCGTGTTCACTCCGTCGTCCGCACTCAACTAGTCCTCATCCGGGTTCCGCACTTGTTTGGGTCGGTTACGCGCAAGACCACGTCGGCCATAGGCCGACGGCGAACCGGAGTGATGTCGGAACGTCCCCCCACATTTGCTTTCCCGTTCCCCGACTGTTGTGATGGTCGGGTCGGCGCGGGCCACTCGCATTCCGTACGGAATCGGACCGCCTCGCGGGGCCCCGACGAACTCCCATCCCGCATTCACCATCATCCACCCTCCGAGCCGGCGCCGCGGGCAGCGGTCCGTCCTCGAACACCCCATTCCCGTCGGGGCCCTCATGCTCTGTATCGCCGTCGCCCCCACCTCGCGGACCTTGGGCAAGGTCGACATCCTCAACGCCGCCGGGCAGGCGGACCTGATCGAGTTCCGGCTGGACCGCCTCGAGAAGGACCCTGACATCCCCGACATGCTGTCGGTCACGCAGAAGCCCGTGCTCATCTCCTGTCGCCGCAAATGCGACGGCGGCGATTGGGACGAGGACGAGGAAGAACGCCTCAAGCTGCTTCGCACGGCCATCGTTGCCGGCCCCGCCTACATCGAACTCGAACTCGACATCGCCAAGCGCGTCCCGCGCTTCGGCAAGACGAAACGAGTCGTCAGCTACACCGAACTCGACAAGCCGCTGACGAACGTCGAAGCGCTTTACGCCGAATGCCTCGCGGCGCAGGCGGACGTGGTCAAACTCGTCGGACCGACCCCCACGCTGGAGGCCGCGTGGCCGCTCCTGGCCGCGATGAGCAAGAAACGCGACATCCCCCTGGTCGGCATGGGTTTGGGGGCTGAAGGGGTGATGTTCTCGATCCTCGGCCTCAAGTACGGTGCGCCGTGGATTTACGGGGCGCTCGAAGAAGGCCTGGAGGCATTCGACGGCCAAATCACCGTCTCGGCGCTGCGCGAGTTGTATCGCTACCAGGAGATCGGCCCGCAAACGCGGTTGCTGGCCGTCACCGGTTTCCAGGAATCCGACCGCATGTCGGCGAAGGTCCTCAACGCCGGGTTCTCGCACCTGGGGATCAACGTGCGCTGCCTGCCTTTGGAAATCGCGCGAACCGACAAGTTCGCGGAAAAGCTCGACATCCTCGGCGTGAATGTCGTCTTGGGCAATTCACGGCTGGCCGAGAAAATGCTCAACCTCGCGGAATCGCTCGAGGAACCCGCGCGCGTCGCGCAGTATTCGGACCTCGTGGTCAAAAACAAGGAGGGCTGGTACGGCTACAACACGATCTGGCGGAGCGCGATTCGCGTCATCGAAACGGAGTTGGGGGCGAAAAATCCCGAGGACCGTCCGCTGGACCGCCGCAACGTGATGATCGTCGGCTCGGGCGGGGTGGCGCGCGGAGTGGCCTACGGCGTTTCACGCCGCAAGGGACTCATCAGCATCACCTCGGGGGACGACAACGAGGCCAAGCAGATGGCCACGCAGTTCGGCGCGCGGTTCATCCCGATGTCGCACATGTACGATACGCTTTGCGACGTGGCGATCATTTGCGACGCGGAAAAATCCGACGCGGACCACGCGGCCTCGAACCGCGGGGAAGGGGCCATGCGATTGAACGCCAGCTTCCTGCGTCCGGGCATGGTCGTCACCGACCTGAGCGACATCCCCAACGATACGAAACTCCTTGAGGAAGCCCGCACGCGCGGCTGCAAAATCGTCGAACCCTCGGCAATCTTCGGCGACCACCTGACCAGCGTGTTCAAGACGGTAACTGGCAAGGACTACGCCTGCGCTGTGGAAGAGTGACGGAGATCACCCCGCAAACAACCGCTCCAGCGGACGCCCCGTTGACAACGGCCACGGTCGGCCGGTTTGGTCGTGGACTTCGGCGGCGGGGTCGATGCCGAACCGCCAATAGATCGTCGCCGCCAAATCCGCCGGGGTCGTTGGGTCGGTGGCTGGGTAGGCTCCCAGTTTGTCGCTCGAACCATGCACCGCGCCGCCGATCGCCCCGCCTCCGGCGAACATCGCGCTGAAGCAGTCCGGCCAGTGGTCCCGTCCGCCGCTGCCATTGATCGTCGGCGTGCGACCAAACTCCCCCAGCACGACAATCAGCGTCGACTCCAGTAATCCACGAGACTCCAGATCGGCGATGAGCGTCGCCAGGCCCCGGTCCGCCTCGGGCAGCAGAATCTTGCGGTGCTGGTCGAAGCACTTCGCGTGGGCGTCCCAGTTCTGACCCTGCTGCCGAAAATCGTTGACCGTCACGAACGGCGATCCAGCCTCGACCAGTCGCCGCGCCAGCAACAGGTTTTGGCCCCGCATTCCCCGAGCGTAACCGAGATCCGCCGCGCTGCCGTCCGACGCGGGAACGGTTCCGTAGCCATACGCACTACGAATCGATTCTGGTTCGCGACTCAGGTCGAGGGCCGCTTCCAGGGCCGTCGAGGTGAGCAACCGATAGGCAGGTTCGTACTGCCGGTGGAGTGAGAGATTCTCCACGCGAGGCAGCGGTTGGATTTTGTCGAGCAGGTCCCGCCGCGCCGCGGTGCGGGCGGGAGTGGTCCCGTCCAGCCGCTTGATCGCGTCGATGGCGTAGGCCCGAGCCTCGGGTTGCACATCGACCCACAGCGGATCCCAAGCCAGCCCCAAAAAACCCGCCCCCTGTGCGGGAACGTCGTGAACATTCCGGAACTTGAACGGCAGCGAGGCAATGGGGAGCGGCGCGCGGTCGGCCTTGGTCAGCTTCGCTACGGCGCTGGCATGACAGGGGTGGAACTGCGGCTGCGGGGCGAACAGCTCGCGGTCGGGGCCTTCCAAAGGTCGCCCCGTCAGCATGTGGATCGAGGCGGAATCGTGCAGCCGCGCCTGGTGGTGGAGACTGCGCACGAGCGCGCATCGGTCCATGACCCGTGCCAGATGGGGGAGATGCTCGCCCACAAACAGGCCGGGAACGGCCGTGGGAATGACGCCGAATTCGCCGCGAACGGTGTCGGGCGCAAGAGGCTTGGGATCGAAGGTTTCGAGGTGGCTGGGTCCGCCGTATTGAAACACCAGAATGCATGAGCGCAACGGCGCCAGACCCAGTCGCGGCGACTCCACTCCCGCACGGGCGACGCCGGCGGCCAACGTTCCGGCGGTCACTCCGCCGACGGCGCGGAAGCCGGTCGTCAGTCCGCGCCCCAACGCGGCGGCGGACCATGCGCCGGCGGAGCGGAGCAGGTCGCGACGGGTTGACGACGGCAGGGAAGGGGGCATGGAGCGACTCGAAATGAATGCCGGGCCGACACAGCGGTCGGTGTTGATGCATGGTACGACGGGGGAACGGCGGGTCACAAGAGCGTCTGTTGTGGTCCCTTCAATGAACGAGGGTTTGTTGCGCGGTTTTCGCAATCGGATTGCGATCAGCCCCGGTTTCGATTTTCGACGTGTTTTTAAGGTGCGAAAAGGGACGCGAAAATCAGCGAGCGGGGGTGCAAACTGAACCTTTTTCGGGTTTTTCGATGATTTCCGAGTCGGAAACCGAGATCGAGTTCCGGGGTGTTTTTGCGCGCCGCGCGTGCGCGGATCCCACGTTTTGAGAAACCGAAACGTGGGAAATTCGAGGGTGAAGAATTCGCGCGGGGGTGGGAAGGGATGTTTTGGGGGGCGCGCGACGCGGCCGGTGCGCGCCGATGTTCGACGGGGATCGAAATATGGAACGGGGAGGGCCACGTCGCGCGCAGATTGGTCCCCGGAGCGCAACGAGGAGGGATTATGGGGGGGACGCGGTGTTGAATCGGCACGCGATCCCCAACGCCCAACCGACCTGAACGGGGGGAAGAGTTGACTCGCGCGGCAGGGTCGGCGCTCAGTGGCCATTCGCCGAGGACGGTCCAACGACCGGCCATCTTTTGCGTGCTTGCTTCGCTGGATTCAACTCGTCGGCATCCGTCGCATGACTTGGCCGAACCGGGGCAGTAGTCTACAGATGATGTCAAACGGCGAACTTGACGATCCGGATGGAGAGGCGGAATGACACCCCCAGCAGAAGCATTACTACAGCGCTGTATTGAATTGCGGTTGTTCGAAGAGGCTCAATTGGCTTCAGTTCGCGGGGATATTCCGGAAGCGACGAGCTTGGACGAGTTGCGCGAAGTGCTGATTTCACAGGGACTGTTGACTGCGTTTCAGCTTGAAGAGTTGGATCGAGGATGGAAGGGGCATCCGCTGGTGTTTGGCGAGTATGTGCTGCGAAGCCGTCTTAGTCATGGAAACATGGGGAAAGTGTTTCTTGCTCGTCAGCGAACCACAGGAACGGACGTCGCCGTCAAAATCATCGAGACAAAGCTGGACGGGGCCGAGGAGTTTCGACACCGCTTCTTGCGCGAATTCAAGGTGCTGCTGCGATTGGATCACGTCAACATCGTGAAGGCCTTCGAGGTCGGCGAAGACCACGGGTCGCTGTACTTCGCGATGGAATGGGTTCCCGGAGACAATTTGGCGAGCTACGCCAAGTCGGTTGGGCGCCGCCTTGGACTGCGCGACTGTCTGGAGAGCTTGCTACAAGCCGCTCGCGGACTCGCACACGCGCATGCGAACAAAGTGATTCATCGCGATATCAAGCCGAGCAATTTGATGCGACGGCTGGACGGGCGGGTGGTGATTCTCGACATGGGGTTGGCCAGTTTGGAATCCGAGTCGGAAGCGGGGTACACACGCACGGGAGCGCTGTTTGGCACGGTGGCTTTTATGGCACCGGAGCAGGCGAAGGGGGCTGGTGGCGTCAACCACTTGGCCGACATTTATTCCCTGGGGGCGACGCTGTATGCACTCCTGGCGGGACGCCCCATGTATGTCGGAAAGGACGTCGAGGTGATCTCGGCGCACCAGAATGCCGCAATTCCCCAATTGCAATCTGTCGTACCAAACGCCCCGTTGCCATTGTGCGAGTTGTATGAGCGCATGGTGGCGAAGGAACCCGGGGATCGGCCGGAGAGCATGGAACGGGTGGCGCGGGAGTTGGAAGAAATTCTCGGGGCGTTGGAGAGGGGAGGGATCGATGTTCCGCCGGGCGCACCAATTCCGGTGAGGGAGTCGCCGCCGTCGAGCATTCCCGCGACGTTTGCAGGGGAGATCGAAAAGAACGATTTAGTACGTCGTGCTGCGGGGACGCGGTTGGTGGTGGTGACGGACGGGATCGATTTGCCGTTGCGGTGGTGTCGGGCGGGGACGTTTTTGATGGGGAGTCCGGAGGGCGAACCGGGTCGAAGCGCGGATGAGAATCAGGTGCAGGTGACGCTGACGCGGGGGTTTTGGATGGGGGAGACGGAGGTGACGCAGGAGTTGTATAAGAGCGTGATGGGGACGAACCCGGCGTACTTCAAGGGGGCGCGGCATCCGGTGGAGCAGGTTTCGTGGAAGGACGCGGTGGCGTTCTGCGAGAAGCTGACGGAGCGGGAGCGGAGTGCGGGTCGATTGTCAGGGATTGGGGAGTATCGGCTGCCGACGGAGGCGGAGTGGGAGTACGCGTGCCGGGCGGGGACGACGACGGCGACGGCGTTCGGGGATTCCCTGTCGAGCGTGCAAGCGAATTTCAACGGGCGCTACCCGTACAACGGGGGGGCGAGGGGGCCGTTCTTGGAGAAGACTTGCGAGGTGGGGCAGTATCCCGCGAATGCGTGGGGTCTGCGGGACATGCATGGGAACGTGTGGGAGTGGTGTGCGGACTGGTACGTTGACAAACTGAAGGGAGGTGCGAATCCAATAGTGGCCGTAAGTGCAGATAAAAAGTATCGGGTGTTGCGTGGCGGTTGCTGGGTCGGCAGCGGCCGCAGCTGCCGTTCGTCGAACCGGAACAGGGACGCGCCTGGAAGCCGGAACGACCTCGTCAACGGCTTCCGTTGCCTGAGGACCGAGTAACGTTTTGCGGTTTTTCAGTATTTCCATTTGCCGTCTGCTCTTTTTCTTTTTTTGTCTTTTCGAATGCGACACGCGCAGCGGGGCGCGCGATCAAAATTTGGGGTGGGGATGTTGGAGATGCCGGCGGGGGCGGGTTCACGTTTTCCCTTGCTCACGCGGCGGGTTACAGCGCGGAGGGTCGAGTGTGTTGGCGGGGGCGGGTTCATGCTTTCCCTTGCTCACGCGGCGGGCTACAGGGTGGGGGGAAGCGGCGATGGGGGAACCGTTGGCGTACTTCTTGACGTGGACCACGTACGGGACGTGGTTGCCTGGCGACGAGCGCGGGTGGGTCGAGCGTCGAGGGGGTTGGCGCGAACCGGATTTGATGTTGGAACTGGATGCGGCGGGGCGAATGACGGAAACGGCGTGTCTGCTCGACGCCGACGCGAGACGGACGGTCGAAGAGCAGATTGCGGAGACCTGCGCGTGGCGCGGATGGACGCTTCTGGCTGTGAATTGCCGATCCAACCATGTTCACGCGGTCGTGAGCGCGCCCGAGTCGACTCCCGACAAGGTGCGGAGCGACCTCAAGGCGTGGTCGGCCCGCCGCCTCAAGGAACGCCACGGCGCGTCACGGACCCAATGGTGGTCGGACCGGGGAAGCGTTCGCTCACTTTTCGACGATGCCGCGCTGGAAGGGGCGATCTTGTACACACGGGAAGGGCAAGACCGACGCAATGAGGGCGTTCGAGGTCGCGGGTGAGTACGGGCGAAGGGCGCGGAGGGTCGAGGGTGTTGGCGCGGGCGGGTTCATGTTTTCCCTTGCTCACGCGGCGGGCTATAGCGCGGAGGGTCGAGCGTGTTGGCGCGGGCGTGTTCACCCGTGCCCTTTGCTGACGCGGCGGGTTATCGCGCGGAGGGTCGAGAGTGTTGGCGCGGGCGGGTTCACGCTCGTCCCTTGCTGACGCGGCGGGCTACAGCGCGGCGGGTTATAGCGCGGGGGGCGAGCGTGTCGGCGCAGAGTGAGCATTTTCGTTTCGTGGGAGCGAAACGAGACTGTGGTCTGCGTGTGCTCAGATCGGAACGGAACTCAGTCAAAAAGCGCCGCTTCGATTGTCAGGCCGGGGCCGAAGCCCAGTGCGACGCAGGGGCGTGGCGCGGAGACGGCTCGCAATTGTTCGAGGATGAACAGGACCGTCGGCGACGACATGTTCCCGTGGCTGGCGAGAATGTCGCGCGAGGGGGCCAAGGCCTCGGGGGGGAGGCCGAGAGCGGTTTCCACGGCGCCGAGGATGCGCGGCCCGCCCGGGTGAACGGCCCACGACCGAATCGCTGCCAGCGATGTTCCCGAGCGGGCCAGCCAGGACTCCATCCAGGGGCCGAGCGAGACGCCGATCCGGTTGGGAACTTGTGCGGAGAGGGTCATTTCGAATCCGTGGTCGCGGATGTGCCAACTCATCAAGTCGGCGCTGTCGGGCAACACGTGCGAACCGCTGGCGACCAGGCTCCAGCGGGTGTCGTCACGGTCCGTCGCATCGCCGGTGAAGGGGGGGCCGGCGCGGCCCACCAGCGCGGCGGCACCGTCCGCGAACAGCGCGTTCGCGACCAGGCGTTCGGGATGCCAACCGTAGAAGTGATGCAGCGAGCAGAGTTCGACAGCCGCCACCAGCACGGTCGAGCCGGGTTCGGCCGCAGCCAGCCCGCGCGCTACACGCAAGCCATTCAGTGCCCCGTGACATCCCATAAAGCCGACGTGGGTGCGCGACACGCCTCGACTTAGGCCCAGTTCGTCGATGAGTTGCAAGTCGAAGCCCGGCGCGCCGAAGCCCGTACAACTGACCGTCACCAGATGATCGATGGAGGGGGCCGCGAGGTTGGCGGAGTCGAGCGCGCGACGGGCAGCCTGGGCACCTAAATGCGGTGCCGACTCGGCGTAGCGGGCCATGCGCTGGGACGTGGTGGGGCCGCCGTCCTCCGGAAAACGGCGGGGTTGATAGAACACCTGCCGGACCGGTTCGCCTTCGGGGCCCGGTTCCAGCAACACGCTGTGGCGCGACTTCACTCCGGAGGTTCGAAACAGCACGCCGAGTGTGCGCTGCTCTTTCGAGGTGAACGCCGAGATGGCGATCGCGTTGGCCTCCGCGACGGACTGGGGAACCGACAGTTCCGGCACGGCGGTGCCCAGTCCGACGATCTGCAGCGAGGGTGTCACGAAGAGACGACTCCAGAGTGGGAAGCGTGGCGATGTGGCGGCGGCACGGTTTTGTGCGGTGGCATGGGTTCGTGAGGTGGCTGGAGAGGTGGCTGGAACGGTCGATGAACGCTCCGGGCGATACCCCGCGCCAGCGCGGGAAAGTGGCGGGCGAACTCGAACAGCGCGCCCGTCAACAGGGGATGGTGCAGCGCCCCGCGGAGCGAGCGAATGGTCCATTGCCCGCGCGTCACCAGTCGACGGTGCAGGCCTTGCCACAACGCCGGAAATTCGGGAGACCACAACGTCTTTTCCGCCCCCACTAGATCGACCAGGGCATGTGCGGCCGCCAACGCGTGACCCATCCCCTCTCCCGTGAATGGTTCGACATACGCGGCGGAATCCCCCACCAGCACGACCCGGTCGTGCGCCAGTCTGCGCGAACGATGTGTGAGTGGCGGGGTGCCGCGCCAGCGAAGCTCCGTTGGATCCCAGGGGAGATCGACGCCGGCGGTTCGCAGAATCCCGGCGACGGCGCTGGCCGGACTTTGTCCGCGCGTCAGCAGGCGAGGAGCCACCGCCGCGGCCAGATTGAGGCGCGGTGTCGATTCGTCCGTCGCCGCTGCGTGACCCGCTTCCCCACTTGACGGTGCGGGTTCGATCCGGACCAGTCCCGCGTAACCCCCCGGTGCGCCCGCCATGACGACGCGGCCAGCGGGAAAGGCGTCGACCGGCGCGGGGAGCAGCGCTTGCAGCCCGATCCACGAATCGTGGGCGACGTCGTCGGGGAAATCCGCAAGGTTCCGCAGCGATCGGCGACCCAGGCCATCCGCCGCGACGACCAGTCCCCCCCGCGCACGTCCGACAACGACGCCGGACTGCTCCAACTCGACCTGACGGCTGGAGGGGGAACCGGTACCCGGTTCCTCGGAGAGGCGCGGAACCACCGTCGCGGTCGTCGCGGGGAGGAACCTGGCTCCCGCTGTGACGGCGGCTTGCACGAGAAACTGATCGAGGGTTGCGCGCGAGAGGGCCAGTCCACCCGGTCGACGCAGGTCCAGGCTCCGCCCGCGCCAGTGGAACCTGTATTCCGTGATGGGGATCGCCGGCAGTCGACACACCGCTTCGGACAGGCCCGACAACGAGAGGACGGACAGCGCGTATTGCCCCAGGCAACCGCCGCAGACTTTCTCGCGGGGAAACACCTTGGCTTCGACCAGCAGGACGGAATGCCCGGCGCGCGCCAACCGCAATGCGGCCAGCGCCCCAGCCGGACCAGCGCCGGCAATGATGGCGTCCCAATCGCGAGCACAGGCCTCGGCGGCGGATAGGCTGGGAGGGAGGCTCACGGGCAATCTCGACGCAACAGAAATCGCTGGGGCCAATGTCGCGTGCAGCGCAATCCGCTCAGTCCGGCCCGCGTGGCGAGGTCGCGAATCTCGGTTGGTGTGAAGGCCCCTTCGACGGAACGCGGACCGTCGACATGCACAATGGGTGAACGTGTCAGCAGCCGACATCCGCACCACGCGAGCCAGTAGCCGGCCCGGCTCCGGACAAGATCGTTCGCCAGCACGCTCCGACCCGCGGCCTCGCGCATGCGGGTCAAGAGGCGCACGACCTCTTCATTTTCGAGGTGGTGCAGAAAGAGCGAACACATCACGACATCCATGCCCCCCGGCCACTCCCCCTTCAGCACGTCCCCTGTCGAAAACGTGGGGGACACGCCCGCCCGCAGCGCGGTGCGGGTGGCTGTGTCGATGGCGACCGGACTGCGGTCGATGCCGTGCGCTTCGATCCTCAATCGCTGCCGTGTCGCTCGGCGCAGCAGGTCGCACAGCACGTCCCCTCCGCCGCAAGCGAGGTCCAGGACCCGCAACGGCCTTGGAGCTTGCGACTTCGCCAATTCCCGCAAGGCGGGCCAGAGTATCGCCGCACTCAGACTCAGTCGGTTGATGCGCCCCAGTCCGGCCAGCGCGTGGCGATGCGGTCCCTCCGCGACGTCGGGCGCGTCCATCAACTCCGGTTGTAGTCGCCGGGTGGCAAGAGACATGACGGATGCGGGGCTTTCTTCGGGGAAACGCACGCCGGGCGACGCGTTGGACAACTTGATAATGCCGAACCGCGGCAGGCGACTTGTTTGGGCCGTCACCACGCCAGCCTGTTCTGAAAGCGAAGGACGTGGCAAAGCGGGTATCGTAGTGAATCGAGAGCCCGACGACGCGAAAAATGCTTGACCAACCGGCTCCTGCGGGGCGAGTCGTTGCCGAACCGGAAAGGAGACCTGACCCGGCTTTGGAGTAGCCCGCGGATCATTTTTCGCATGCTCGCCCCAGGTGGGAAACCCCACGAATCGGGGGCTTCCCTTTCGAGGTGCGCCCCCGCCACACAACGCTTTCATTTTTCCGGACTGAGACAAAGCAAAAGCTCTGGCCACGAGGCGGCCCACGTTCGCCCTTGTCGGCGCGGCGGGTTACCTTAAGACCTTATCGCTGGTGCGATGCGGTCGGGACGAAGGGAGATGTCGATGCGGTGGCGAGCGTTGGGAAGCGGGCTGATCCTGGCGGGGCTGGTGGCTGTGGCGGCGGCGCAGCCGGGGGGACCCACTAAAGAGCGGTCGCGACGGGTGGAGTCGAGCGGGGTCGAGTTTGTGACACCCGCCACGCAACGGGCGATCGACCGCGGATTGAAGGCGCTGGCCGAGGCGCAACAGGACGACGGGTCCTGGGGACGCAACGGGACGTATCGGCAGAATGCGGCCGTGACGGCGCTGGCGGGGTTGGCGTTCCTCTCGGCGGGAAACGTGCCGGGGCAAGGAAAGTACGGCGCGAACGTCGAGAAGGCGACGGCGTTCCTGTTGGAGATCATGGAGCCGAACGGCTTCCTGCACGCCCCCGATGTGCAAATCCACGGCCCGATGTACGAGCACGGCTTCGCCACGCTGTTTCTGGCCGAAGTGTACGGCATGAGTCCGTCGGAGAAGCTGCGCGAGAAGCTCAAGCTGGCGGTGGACCTGATCGTCGCCAGCCAGAACCGGGAAGGGGGGTGGCGCTACCAGGCGGTGCCGCGCGACGCGGACGTGAGCGTGACGGTGTGTCAGATCATGGCGCTGCGGGCGGCACGGAACGCGGGACTGTACGTCCCCAAGGACACCGTCGAAGACTGCATCGAATACGTGAAGCGGTGCCAGAACTCGGACGGTGGCTTCCGCTATCAATTGACGACGCTGTCACCCAGTGTGTTCGCACGGTCGGCGGCGGGCCTGGTGGCGCTGTACAGCGCGGGGATCTACGAGGGGAAGGAGGTCGACCGCGGCCTGCGGCACCTGACGCAATACCTGCCGCGAGGCGAGTTCTTCCGCCCGGAACCGCATTACTTCTACGGCCACTATTACGCCGTGCAGGCGATGTGGCAGGCCGGGGACGAATATTGGGACCGCTGGTATCCGGCGATCCGGGACGACCTGATCGCCCGCCAGGACAACACCGGCATGTGGGACGACAACCAAATCACGTCGGAATACGCGACGGCGATGGCGTGCATCATCCTGCAAATGCCGAACAATTATCTGCCGATTTTTCAGAGATAGTGGGGAGGGGTTTCACCACCAAGACACGAAGGTGGCAGGGAAGGCAGAAGAAGTGGGGGTGAGGGATATCGGGATGAGCGGGTGCGGGTTTGGCCGAAGTCTTGGAAGTGGTTTCAAAACCCTCTGCCGGGCAGATCCGCGTTGAGCCCCTATCGAGGTTTTCGTACCGGCAACCGGTTTTTGAAACGGCTTCTACGAGATTCCGCTATGGGCAACGGGGCCGGATGGAGGCGGAGTGATGCCTGCAAGCGACTGGGCGTTCGACGATCCGAAAAACTGCGTCTGCCTCGCGACATTGTCGGTCTTCCGAGGAGGGCCGATCCTGCGGGTGTATCACGATTTTGACGGGGGTTGGCAATTCCATGGCGGGTCCGACGACTCGTGCGAACCCGACAACGCCAAGGTCGTGTCGCTGGGGACGATGGTCCGCCGGGATGCGTCGTTGACGAAACTGGCGCAACTTCCTCACGGATGGATGGCTCGGCGCGGATCGTTGACGGCCGCATGGCGCCGGTCGAAGAATCATCCGTATCCTACGTTCGAGGAAGATGGATTTTATCTGGAGGATGCCGCGTGGCTGGCGAAATTCCTCGCCGACATCCGCCCGCCTGCACGCGGAAAAATCGCGAAATTGAAGCGGGGCGTATACGCAAAGCTCGTATTTCGATTCGCGAAAGAAGTCGCCGAGCGGAAGGATGGTCAGTGCGAACGCATGTGGGTTCGTATCGACAACTATGACGAGGAAACCGAGGTCTTCACCGGCACGCTCGACAATGATCCGCACCACGTCGGGGGCATCGCGTGTGGCGACAGCGTGAGTTTTCACGCGTCGCATATCGCAGAGGTTTTGAAGGGATGAGCGGGGATGATGTCCGCGTTTGGTGTCGGGCTGAACGTGTTCACGTTCGGCGGAAAACTCACGTTTTCCGCTACGAGGTGGTGAGGAAATGGGAATTCCTCCTCGGTCAGTCCGTGATCCATCGGAATGAAGAGTTTTGGCCACGGATGAAACACAGATGAAACACGGATAAAGAAAAAAGGCGTGGGAGCCGGCGGAGGTGATTTTTGCCCGCCCGGATTTGGATGTGGTTTGATGCCGGAGGTCCGAGGGGGGCCGAGAGACCGTCGAGAGAACCATGCAAGGGAGGCCGAGATGCGGTGGCGAGTCGTGACATCGGGTGTGTTGATGGTTATGGCGGCGGGGGCGTGGTCGGTGTCGTTCGCCGAGATCCCCGACAAATCTCGGGACGATCTGCTCGAGGAAGGGACACAGGCATTCACGGGACGGGTGGAGCGGCTGTATCGCGCGACGCCCGTGAATGGTGGGGGATTTGAGTTCACACACAGCGTGGCCGAGATGACTGTTGCGAGTGTCGAGAAGGGGACGGACGTTCGTCCGGGGGACCGGGTGTTCGTGCGGCACTGGCGAAAAAGGTGGGTTGGAAAGGGGCAGCCGCCCCCCGATCATTATGGTCACCGGACCGTGCCGGCCGAGAAACAGACGGTCGCGGTATTCGTGTCGGGAACGCGGCAGTCCGGGTATGACGTGCTGTCGCCCAACGGGTATTCGGAGGTGGTGACGGCGAAAGCGGAGTCGAATGCGATCGACCAATGACGGCTTGCATGCGCTGGTGGTGACATGAGGCAGGAAGAAGACTCTCCCTTGGGGCCGGTGGTGTGGCGGGAGGAGTTGGGGTCGACGAACGACGAGGCGCTGGAGCGCTTGGCGCGGGGGGAGTCGCCGCCGTTTGTGGTGTGGACCGGGCGACAGACGGCGGGGCGAGGGCAGGGAACGAACCGCTGGTGGTCGACCGAGGGGGCGCTGACGTTCAGCGTGGCTATCGCCCCGGACACCTACTCGCTGCCGGTCGAGCGTTGGCCGTGCCTTGCGCTGGCGTCGGCGGTGGCGGTTTGTCGGGCTGTCGACGGATGGGTGTCGCCACACACGGGGGACGGACGGGGAGCGGCCATCAAGTGGCCCAATGACGTGTGGTGGGGGGACCGCAAGTTGGCGGGAGTGCTGGTCGAACGGCCGCGAGGTGCGGCGGGTGTCGACCAGGCCGGGCAGGGAGGGTTGGTGGTGGGTGTCGGGCTCAACCTGAACAACCGGATCGAGGACACCGCAATTCCCGGAGTGAAGGGGGTCTCCGTCTGCGAAGTGGACGGGCGAGAGCATCCCATCGAACCGTGCCTGTACCGACTGCTGGACGAATTGCATCGGGCCTGGGGGGAGCTGGGAAAGGGGGACCGGGAACTCGCACGCGAATGGGGGAGGCGATCCTGCCTCGACGGACGGCGGATCCGGGTGCGTGTCGGTGAGAGTGTTCACGAAGGGATCTGCGGAGGATTGGCGGAGGACGGGACGTTGCGGCTATGGGAGCGGAACGAGGCGACAGGGTTGGTCGGCGAAGCGCGGATGGTGGCGGGCCGGGTGGAAATCTTGCGTGACCAGGATGACGCAAACGGATGGTGAAATAGGAGTTGTGGCGAGTGTCCGGGGCTGTGTGAGTGGGCACGCTCGTGCTTTGTCACGACGGAAATTGGGGGTTGTGATCGTCGCAAGTCGTTCGCACTGCTGGACAAGTCCGCAGTGGCACCCCCGAATCAGGCTGTGACAAAGCACCAGGCGGCAACCTGACGATTGTGGGTACGGGGACGGCTTGACCGGCGGACTCCGCAAAATCGATTCGATCAATTTTCGTGGTGCCACCGTTTCCCGTGTTGTGCGCGGTTCGATACCGGCCTCATAGTGAAATTTACCTCGTCGAATCGCTTGCCAACGTGCCGATTGTTGACGTGGGAGTGTGCACCGACAGTCTCTCGGGAGCGGTCGGTGGAGCACATGGAGGCAGTCCCCCGGGTCCGGTTTTGACAGGTGGTCGCGTGAACCGCAGTCCCTCAGATTCTCCGATTCGTCCCACGACGATTCGCCAATGGTTTGCCGACATGTTCCCCGCCAAGGGGGCGCGACGACGGCAGGGTCGCCCGACGGTGCCGGTTACGGAAGCGCTGGAAGTCCGGCTGGCGCTGTCGGGAGTGACGACGACCGCCGACGAGGAATCCGGCAGCCGTTCGGCCCCGCCCGCGACGCCGCAAGCGGCGGTGGGGGATCGGGTCAACTTCCTGCGGACCTTCAATCCGAATGCCAGCCTGCACTTCTTCACAACGCGCGAGCCGGAATACGCGAACGTATTGAACGCCGGGTTCGCGGACGAATCGTCCGGTCGGTCGGTGTTCGCGGTGTTGCAGAACGTCGATCCGGGCGCGTTGGCGATCCAGCGGTTGTACAACCCCAATACCGGGGAACACTATTACACGCTGAACACGTTCGAGCGCGACAATCTGGTCTCGCTGGGATGGACCGCGGAAGGGACGGAGGGGGCCGCGTTCACAACGGCGCAGGCGGGAACGACGGAGATCTTCCACGTCTACAACGCGGCGACGGGGAGCCACATCTTCACGACGGACGCGGGAGAGCGTAACGGCGTGGCGGCGCTGCCGGGTTGGGCGGTGCAAAACAGTTTGGGATTCGGATTCGCCACACCTGCGAACCCGGCGAAATTCGGGTTGCAAACCCCCTCGGCGAACCTGACTGCGGCCGACGTGAAGCAACTGCTGGACCGGGCGTCGTCGGCGACTTCGAGCACGGATGCGATTATTGCGATCGTCGACCGGGGCGGACGCATTCTGGGGGTGCGGGTCGAAGCGGGTGTGCAAATCAACAGCACCGCCGACCTGGTGTTCAAGGTCGACGGAGCGGTGGCCAAGGCACGGACCGGTGCGTTCTTCGGGAACAACGAAGCGCCGTTGACCTCGCGAACAATTCGCAACATCAGCCAAACGACGCTGACGCAGAGCGAGATCGAGTCGAACCCGAACGATCCGAACCGTCGCGGGCCGGGGTTCGTGGGGATCGTCGGCGTGGGGGGACACTTCCTGCCGGGGGTTACGAACGTCCCGCACGTGGACCTGTTCGGGATCGAGCATACGAACCGGGACAGCCGGTTGATGCCGGGGGCGGACGGGGTCAAGGGGAACGGGGACGATGTCGCACTGAACACGCGATTCAACGCGGAGTTCATTTCGGGCAAAGAGATCATCGCACCGGAGTCGTTCGGTCGGATTTTGTTGCCCGGCCCGGACGGGATCGAGGGGACGGCGGACGACGTGGTTTCGCCCGACAGCAAGTTGCCGACAGGACAGTCGCGCGGGATCGCAACGATTCCGGGCGGGGTACCGATTTACAAGGACGGGGTGTTGGTCGGCGGGGTGGGGGTGTTCTTCCCCGGACCGGATGGGTACGCGACGTTTGAACAGGGTTTTGTGGCGGGAGTGGGGCAATCCGATGCCCAGCGACTGAACGCCCCGAAGGTGCTGGAGGCGGAAGTCATCGCCGCAGCGACCGTGGGTTTGGTATCGGCGCCAGTGGCGGCTCCTGCGGGAATCGGCCCGGTGCCGCGATCGGCGTTTGGCGTTCCGATCGAAAAACTCCGAATCGACCTCGTGGGGATTAACCTCCAGGTGTTCGGCCCCACTCCGGGCATCGAAGGATTGAACGAACTCAATCGAGTTCTGGCGCAGGTCGGTCCGGGCGTGTCCAGCACCAGTGGGAACCCGCTGGCCACCGGGGCGTTGATCGACACGACTCGTCCGGGCATGGGTGTGCCCTCCGGTTGGCTGGTGGCTCCCAAGAACTCGACCTCCGATCCGGAACTGACCGCCGCTCTCGTCCAACAGATCGTGATGAATGGCGTCGCCGACGCCGAACGCGTACGGGCGCAGATTCGTTTGCCGCTGGGGGTGAAGACCGACATGGTGCTGTCGGTGGCAGACCGCAACGGCGAAGTGCTGGGCCTGTTCCGGATGCCGGATGCGACGTTCTTCTCGATCGACGTGGCGGTCGCCAAGGCCCGCAACACGGCGTACTACGCAGATACGACTTCGCTCAATCCGGTCGACCAGGTGCCGGGCGTGCCCGCGGGAACGGCCTTCACCAACCGGACGGTGCGGTACCTGGCGGAACCGCGTTATCCGTCGGGGATCGACGGCAGCCAGCCTCCTCCGTTCTCGACGCTGAACGAGGTCGGGGTCAACCCGGCCACCGCCGAGAACCTTGCGGGCTTCGTGTCGCCGCTGAACTACACGACGGTGCTGGGCTTCGACGCGGCTCGCGTGGGACGGAACTTCCGGGACAACAGCTCGACGCTCGACAAACAGAACGGCATCGTGTTCTTCCCGGGCAGCACGGCGCTGTACGTTGGCAACAAGCTGATTGGCGGCTTCGGGGTCTCCGGGGACGGGGTCGATCAGGACGATGTCGTCACCGTGGGTGGAGCGAGGGGATTGCTGCCCCCGGCGCAGTTCGCGGCGGATCAGCAGTTCTTCCGCGGCGTGCGACTGACGACATTCAAATTCCCTCGGAATCCGTTTGCGTGAGCCGTCGGCGAAGGACGGGGCGAGCGGGAGCAAGAAGCTCCCGTGAAGGCGGATTTATCTGTTCAAATTGACCGGCAGCGAATACCTTGCGCGGGATCGGGGGGGACACGGTGTCTTTCTCCATCTCCGGGGCATGCGGGGTTTGGCCATGATGGCGCGGACAAAACGGATGTCGGCGACGGGCATGATGGCCGTCGCCTGCTACTTGACCGGGGTTGCGTACCCCGCGTCGCACGCTTGGGCGCAGGAGGGTGTGGCTGTGCCCACCCCGGTTGCCGAAGGGGGTGTGGCGGTCGCGCCGGTGGCGCCCAAAACGCTCGGATCAGCGTCGTGCTCGGCGTCGAACTGCCACGGCGGGACGGGGCGACCTGGGTCGAAAGGCTCCGAGTTCACCACGTGGGTGCTGCAGGACCCGCACCGACAAGCCTATAAGGTGCTGCTCGACGAGCGGTCGCGCACAATCGCGGCAAACCTCAAATTGCCTGTTCCGGCCCACAAGTGGTCGGGATGTCTGGTGTGTCATGCGTCGGTTCCGGCCGACCCCGCGCTGCACGGCCCCGACTTGACCGCCTCGATGGGGGTGGGTTGCGAAGGGTGCCACGGCGCGGCGGAGCATTATCTGGCTCCGCACACGACGGCGGGGTGGAAGTCGATGCCTGCCGAACAGAAGCAGGCGTTCGGGATGTTCGACACCAAATCGCTGGCCTCGCGGGCGGTGGCGTGCACCGGTTGCCACATCGGAGATGCGGATCGGGAGGTCAACCACGACCTGATCGCCGCTGGGCATCCTCGCTTGAGCTTCGAATTCTCGGCCTATCAGGAACTGGAACCGCGGCACTGGCCGCGCCGCGCTTCTCCGGGGGATGATCGTCCGGGTGACCTCGACCGCTATCCGGATTTCTCGGCGCGGTCGTGGAAAGTGGGACAGGTGGCGGCGGCACATGCGGCGGTGGCGCTGCTGGAGATTCGCGCAACGCGGGCGGGGCAGGGGGGGGAACACGCGGCTCCGTGGCCGGAACTGACGGAGTTCGACTGTTTCGCGTGCCATCACGATTTGGGTCCCGCACCCGGCGGCAAGGGAATCAGTTGGCGACAAGCGCGGGGCTACACCGGCGCGTCACCGGCGGGATCGGTCGCGTGGGGAACGTGGTACACGACAGTGTTGACGGGTGCCCTGGCGGCAAACGATCAAGACGCGATGCTGCTGACGGCATCGCTGACGAAATTGGAAGGATTGATCGAGCGGCCACAGTCAACTCCGGCGGTCGTGGCTGGCGCGGCGAAGGAAGCGCGGCTGTTGCTCGAAAAGCAGTTGGCCGCGGTGGAAGCGACACCGTTCACGGCGACGGACCTGAAAGCGGTCGTGCAGCAACTCAACAACGAAAAGGTTCGCGCATCCGGTGATTGGGACGGGGCCACACAGTCGACCTTGGCGCTGGCGGCGTATCGCCGGGCCTTGCGGGACGGCGGACCGGTTCCGGAGCAATGGGACCGCGGTCTGACCGGAGTCTTGACGGGCTTGCGATTCCCGGCGTCGAACGGCACGATTTTTGACAGCCCGCGAGAGTTCACGCCCGAATCGTTCCAACAGCAGATTCAAGGGGTCATGTCGCTGCTGCCTTGATGGGCGTGGCGACGGGGGCTCGTCGGCGGAATTGTGACGGAAGGTATCGGAAACTGTCGGCCGTCCGCGGGCGACAACACCGGGGACGGCGGCCGCGAATCAGGGCGGTCCGACATCCGCAAAATCGAAGCACGCCAAATCGGGGTCCAGCGGGGCAGGCACTATGCACGGGCGGTTGTCGATGACGAATCCGGGTTTCGTTCGCCGGTCGGTCCGGTCCGCGCTCTGGGCGCTCGCGGCGACGGCGCTGGTCGCCGGTCCGGGTGTCGCATCCGTCGCGGTGGCCCAAGGGGCCGACGGGAAGCTCGCGTTCAAGTTCGAGGGATCCAGCCGTTGCGACCGCTGTCACAGCGAGCCGCGCGAACGCGACAAGGAAAAGAAGAAGGGGGACGACGGCATCGAACGGGCCGTGACCGATGTGTTGTTCCTCAACGAGTTCACGACGTGGAAGCTGCAGGACCGGCATTCCCTCGCGTTTCATGTGTTGGAGGGGGAGCGGTCCAAGCGGATGGGGGAAATCCTCGGGAAGTCGGTGACCGACCCGGCGACGGGCTGCCTCAACTGCCACTCGACGAAGATCACCGACACCCCGAAATCGATGGAAACCTTGAAGGACTATGACGTGGACGGCGTCACGTGCGAAACGTGCCACGGCCCCGCCGAGAAATGGTTCGCCCCGCACTCCGACGACCGACCGGACGAAATCAAGGCGTGGCGGAATATGCCCGCCGCCGAAAAGGCCAAGCTGGGCTTCGCCGACATTCACAACCCCGCCGTGAAGACCAAGTTGTGCATGTCGTGCCACCTCGGCTCGGTGGCCGAAGGGAAAGTCGTCACGCACGAGATGTACGCCGCCGGACACCCGCCGCTTCCCAGCGTCGAACCCGAAACGCTCAGTCAGGCGATGCCCGCTCACTGGCGAACGCTGGACAAGAAAGAGAAGTGGGTGCAGGACGAATTCGCGGCGGTGCAGGACTTCAAGCCCGGTCAGTCGGAATCGACGCGGCAGATCGTGCTGGGGAGCCTGGCGTCGTTCACCGAATCGTTGCGACTGCTCGAAAGTGCGTCCGCTGACGAACAAACGTGGCCGGACTTCGCGATGTTCGACTGCTACGCTTGCCACCACGACCTGAAGCGTCCGAGCTGGCGGCAAGAGCGGGGCTATGCGACGAAGCCAGGGCGACCGACGTTCCGCGCTTGGCCGGACGCGTTGGCGCGGGCTTCGCTGTCGGCCTTGGGCAAGGAACCGTCGCTGGTGGACGGGACGCTGGTCGAGATCAACAAGAACCTGTCGGGCCGTCCGTTCGGCGATCCTGCGACACTGAAGGGGATCGCCCTGAAGTCGCGGGAATCGTTTGATGCGGCCGTGCTGCCGGCCATCGGCGACCGGGCGTGGGACAAGGATTTCGCCCGTCAGTTCATGTTGGCGATCGCGGCGACGGCCAAGGAACGGAATTGGGACTACGACTCCGCCCGCCAACTGGCGTGGGCGTACCGGGCGGTCTACAAGGACGCCACGGTGGGCTATCCGTCGTCCCCCGAAATCGATGGGGCGCTGGCCGCGTTGAAGGAATCGCTGGCGCTCGACCCGTACGGAGATGCGCGGGCGACCCGCAAGGACGAGAAGGAAGTGACGTTTCTGGAAGACACCTACAAGGAAATGCTGGGTAAGTTGATCGAGTACGACCCGGCGGTGTTCAAGGCGGAGTTCGCGAAGATTTCGGCGTCGATGGGGCAGCCGGCGAAGACGGCGCTGCGGGCGCCGTGAGGCGTTGCGCGACGCGTTGATTGGAATTGGCGAGGGGCGGGAACCGGTGGGTTCCCGCCCCTTGTGCTTTTGCGGCGAACGAATTGAGCCGAACGGGCGCGAAACGACAGGGGGCGAACGAGGGGATGGCGTCATCCCGCGTTCGGCTGCGTTCGGCGGAGCGAACGCCCACAAAGGGGGCGACGCTTCCTCAGGCCTTCTTTTTCACCTTCGACTTCGTCTTCCCTTTCGTGGCGGGGCGTTGTTCGCCGGAGTCGACCTTTACGAGTTTCAGTTCGTTTTTCGAGGTGTCGACTTCGAACTTGAACTGGCCGAGGAAGCTGAGGCCCAGGAGGGGAGGGGCGGCGATCGCTTCCGGGCCGAGGACGACGCACTCGACTTCTTCGACGACGAACTTGCCGACGCGGACGTTCTCGATCTTGATCCGCTTGCCGTCGACCGTGCTGCCGTCGGCGAGGCTGACCGTCACGTCGGGGTCGGTGTCCTTCGGCTCGATCCCCAGGGTCGTCGCCAGCTTGATCGGGATCGAGATCAGCGATGCGCCGGAGTCGACGACGAACTCCTCGGACTTCTTGCCGTTGATCGAGACGTCGACCCATAGCGAGCCGCCGTCGTTGCGCAGCTTGATGGACTCGGAGATCATCGCCTCTTCGAGCGCTTTGAGCTGCTTTTCGGCGGCGACGAACTGCTGGGAGGGCTTGAGCGCCCACGTTTTTCCGGTGGCCGTGTTGGTTTCGTCGAGGGCCTTTTTGAGGTCGGAATCGACGGCGGCGGTCTCCCAGCGGCGGACGATTTTGTCGGCGAGTTCCCGCATGCCGAGCAGTTCGACGACGAACTCCTCGCGGAGGTCGGAGGACTTGCCTCGCGCGGTCTTGACGATCTCCTGCTGTTTTTGCTGCTGCGTTGTGCCCGTGCGGATCAGCCCTTCGATGGCGTTGAGTTCCCCCACCAGGCGGTTGTTCGTCAACGTGTCGGTGACGTTGGCGAGTTGCGCGCTGAGGAGCGTGTGCCGCTGATTGAGGGTTTCGATCTGCGTCTTGATCTCTTCGAGTTTGCTCTCCTGCCCGAACAGCTCGCGGTCCGCCAGCACGAGCTTTTTCTTGTTGGCGAGCGTGTCCTTGACGGCCTTGGACAACTCCTGCTCCTCGGGGAACGACAGCCCGAGGGAACTCACCTTGATACCGGCTCCGTCGAAGGCGGAGCGGGCGGTGGAGGGGACCTGGTCCTCGAGCTTGGTCTTCGCGGGGGCCTTGGTGGTGGTTTGCGCGAGGGAGGGCCCGACGACCGCGAGGGTGGCGAGCCAACAGGTGGCGACGACCGCCGCGAACCGGAAAGCGCGGGTGGGATTGGAACGCATGGAGGGACTCCCGCGAGAGGACGGCGGCCGAGGAAGGGGGGAACACGGGGAAGGGAACAGGCGTGGCGCTGCCGACACCACTGGCAAATAGTCTACAGGGAGTGCGGGGGGGAGGAACCGGAGGTGTGCTGGAAAATGGAAATTCCGGGAGAGGGAGGGAAGGGGGGTCAGACGGAAGGTCGTCGGCTTTGGGGGGGCGTTTTTTAGGGGCGCGATTGCTGGCGCAACGTCACTGAGAACTCGAAGAACAACCGTTTTGGGGTCTCACGCAGAGGCGCGGAGACGCGGATGAAGAGAATTCCACTGCGCCTCGGCGTGAGAAAAAATCCGCTGTGGAAATCCCGAAATCTCTTGCGCCTCAGCCGAGGATAGCGCAACTTCCCAAGGCGGGGGCGGGGGTCAGGCGTTGCGCGAGGTGGCGATGTTCCGGCGGACCATTTCCGCGTGGGGGCTTTCGATGGCGACGAAGATGGCGAGGGCAGCCTCGGCGCGACGGAGGGCCTCGTCCCGCTCGCCGAGCTTCCAAAGTTCAACACCCGAGTTGTAAAGAGCGTTCCCTTCCCCGCGCCGGTCGCCGATCTCACGGGCGATCACCAAATGCTGTTCGTGAAACTCGATGGCACGCCGCGCGTCTCCTAAAGCCGCGTAAGAATTCCCCAGATTGCCGAGGGCGTTCCCTTCCCCGCGCCGGTCGCCGATCTCACGGACGATCACCAACTGCTCTTTGTGAAACTCGACGGCCCGCCGCGCGTCTCCCAAATACCTGTACGCAATCCCCAAATTGCCGAGCACGCTTCCTTCCCCGCGCCGGTCGCCGATCTCACGGACGATCAACAACGCCTGTTCGTAGAACTCAATGGCCCGCCGCGCGTCTCCCAAATCTGCATACGCCAGCCCCAGATTGCCGAGCACGCTTCCTTCCCCGCGCCGGTCGCCGATCTCACGGACGATCAACAACGCCTGTTCGTAGAACTCAATGGCCCGCCGCGCGTCTCCCAAAAACACGTACGCATTTCCGAGATTGCCGAGGTCTTGTCCTTCGGCTCGTCGGTCGCCGATCTCGCGGCTGATCACCAACGCCTGTTCATGGGACTCGATGGCCCGCCGCGCGTCTCCCAAAGCCGCGAACGCTAGCCCCAGATTGCCGAGGGCGTTTCCTTCGGCAGGGCGATCACCGACCCGTCGTGCCGCATCTCGCTCCCCTTCGAGCCACGCGATCCGCTCCCGCGGATGAAACCTCAAATCGCTCGTATAGACCACGCTACCCACCAACTCGATCAACACGCGATCCGTTTCCGGTGCCTGTTGTCCCGTCAGCCACCGAAAGGCCGCTTCGAGTTCCCCCCGCTCTCGATCGAACAGCGCGAGGCCCCCCACCGCGTTTCCCGATTTGTACAACCTGTTGGCCTCCCTCCCCACCGCCGCATAGTGCCGCGCGTGGGCCAAGCGCGTGGCGAACTCCGTATCGGTCTCCCGCAGGCGTTCGACGGCGTACTCCGCCGCAAGGTCGTGCAGCCGATAGCGGTCTCCCTCCCGCTCCAGCAGGCTGCGTCGGACCAGGCGGGCCAGCAGCGGGTCGTCCACTCCCGCCACCTCCCGCGCCGCCGCCCCGTCAAAACTTCCCGCGAACACCCCCAGTTTCCGCCACGCGGTCCGCTCCTCGTCCGCGAGTGGCCGTTCGCTCAAGGCGAGCGTTTCGTGGATCGTGAGCAGGTCGAGGTCACCCGCCTCCCGGTCCAGCGTCGCCAGGCGTCCGCCGCGCAACATTCGCAGATACCCCGCCACGTCCGCCCGGCCCCCGTCCCGGTCGACCGCGTCGGCACGCAGCCAGCCCCCCGCCAACCGCAACGCCAGCGGTAACCCGGCACACCACCGGACCAGTTCCCGCGCCTCGTCGTCGGTGAGGGGGGAATACTGTTCCCGCAGCAGCGCCGCCGCATCGTCGTCAGGGAGTTTGCCCACCCTGTGAATCGTCCCCACCACTCCCAGGTCCACCACCACCCGCGAGGTCACGATCAACCCGCATCCTTCGGGAGGGAGCAGTCCTTTCGCCTGCTTGGCGTCGTGTGCGTTGTCGAGCACCACCAGCACCCGCTTCCCGGTCAACACCTGGCGATAGTGTGCCGACAAGGCCTCCACGTTGTCCGGAAGTTTCGACTCGGGATGGAACGCCAACAGCACCTGCTCCAGCAATCGCTCCGGAGTGGTCGGCTCCTGCGCCGTCCCTCGCCCATCGAGCCACAACTGGGCGTCTGGGAACCTCGGCTTCCACTCGTGGGCCAGTTCCCGCGCGAGCGCGGTCTTGCCGATCCCCCCCATCCCCTTGAGGCCGGTGATGATCGCCCCACCTGCGGGGGGGATCGCGCGCAACGTTTCCAGGTCTTGCGTGCGCCCCACGAACAACGTGCGGGCCGGTAGCTGAAACAACCGCCCCTGCGCGGCGGGATCGGCCTTGGCCATCGCGAGAATGTCCGCCAGATGCAGCAGCACGGCGTTCGAGAGTTCTTGGGTATTCGCGAACGGCTGGCGATCCTTGCCTCGCTGACAGAGCCGGTTCAGATGCGCGCGCTGCGCGGCCTCTTCGTCGGCGGAGTGCTTAAAATCTGCACCGCGCTGCACCGTGCGGGGGCGACCCGGCGGATCGAAGTCCTCCGCGATGTACACGTACAACGGACGGGCGTGATAGAGGGCCAGCCACGCCTCCCACTGCGTGTACGACAGGCCGGGCTGCGGGCGGTCGAGCACGTCGGCAAGTTCAGGGAGTTTCTCCGCCAGATCGGGGTAGCGTCCCTTCAAGGCTGTGACGGCCGGGACCTCGGGAATCGAGCCGGTTGCGTAACCGACGAGGTGGATGACGGCGGCGCAATGGCGGACGTACTCGTCGAGCTTTTCGAGCGTCGAGCCCCCCGAGTTGATGAACTGGTCCTGCTCGGCCACCGTCAGTTCGGGACGGTGCAGTTGTTTGGCGAGGTGCGCGCGGTGTTCGCCGAACTCGCTCGTCGCGGCGGAGAGGAACAGTTGTGTGACCTTCGCCATCGCCGTATCCCCGCGCGTTCGGAACTGGGGTGCGAACCCAAGAGAGATGGGATTCTAGTGCCGCGCCACAGCCAGATACAGGGGTCGCGGAAGTCGTGAGACTTCGGGGGAGGCGGGTTCGCGTTCGGCGGAAATCTCACGATTTCCGCTACGTGGGGAGGTCGCCACGAATCCGGGTATGATTCAGGAATGATGTCCAATGGCTCACGCCATGATCATCCCACATCGAGTCGAATGCACGGATGTCGAATCGGATTCCACCCTTCCGCGAAACACGAGGCATCCATGACAAAACGCCGTCGCAAACCGCACGCCAGCACCCTGAGCGTCGACACGATCGAGGCGAGACGAATCGTGGTGAAGGACGAATGCGGGCGGGAACGCATCGTCATGGAGCACCTCGAAGGAGAACCCGGCGATTCCCTAATTCAGATGTTGGACGAGACAGGTCGCCAGCGATTGGAGTTGATCGTCACCGAAGAAGGGGCGTTTCTGCGAATCCCCAACCGAGCTGGCGGGTCGGACGCCATCTCCATGGGCCGTGGAATGCATGGCTCGGGGATGTCTGTGAACGACCCCCAAGGGGTCCCGGTCATATCGTTTGGCGCGGCGCGCGACGTGAACTCGCCCCATCCCGAAAGCCTGTGGGTGCGGGACGAACGTCGTGGTCGGGCCTGGACTCCCTTTTCCGGGGAGTACGACTTCCCGATGGAACACTCCCATGAGGAAGCACCATCGACTTCGGAAGGAAGTGAAGCGACCTGAGTTTTGGACACAATCCCCCCCCGCCACACAACGCTTTCGCTTCTCCAGACTGATCAAAGCAAGGGTCCCGTGGCGTGGGGAAAGCCGGTTCAGATCCCCCTTGTATCTTGTCCGAGGTCGGTTCCGGACCTCAATCTGGAGGGGCTTTGAAAGCCTCTCGCGGTGGTCGTCGGAAGGTTTCCGAAGCGACCGGC
>JBIKMW010000021.1:0-69970 GCA_044359065.1 Planctomycetales bacterium
AAGTCACCGCCTGGTCGACCGACGTGAACTCGAACCAACGCGGCGTGGATTGGCAAATGAAGGTTGACGACGCGAGGATCAAATTGAAGTCCGTCTACCCCCGTTCCTTGTTGTGACACAGCACTAGTGTGCAATGATCGACGGAATCGAATAAACGAGCAGCAAACAGCGTCCGTGCCACTCGCGCGACAAGGCGTTGCTAACGCCGACGGACCTGTCGGGGATGACGATGGAGCAGGCCACCGCCGCCATGTAGGCGGAACGCGAGGCCCTGAACGGTTTGAAGCAGGCCCACCAGAGGGCGCTCGCGCTGGCTGACGAGGCGGGCTGTGTCCTGCGTGGCGGGAACCTTGCGTTACCCGGCAACAATTCCGAGAACCGCGAGGCGTTTACCTCCCTGACAGATGTCACCTTCAGCGGTCGGATTCAGCTTTCGGGCAGAGCCCGACCGACCTCTCCGATCACCGAAGTCCCCCTATCGTTTCGGCGCCGGCGGGTCGTCGCTGCTCGACAGGCGGATCGGGACCTGAATCTCCCGTCCGCCGCGCACCACCGTCAGCGTCACCGTGTCGCCCGGTTCCCGCGATTCGATGTGTCCCAAAAAGTCGTCCGCCGTCTGCACCTTTTCCCCGTCCACCTCGACGATCAGGTCCGCCGCACTCCGGTCGATCTGCTCGACGGAAAACGGTCCCCGTCGCCGCGTCGTCACCGCCGGACCGCGTAGTCCTGCTTTTTCTGCCGGGCCGCCTTCGACCAACCGCGCCACCAGCAGGCCGTGATCGGTCTCGTACACGCGGGTGATCCCCACCTCCGGTCGGGTCACTTTGCCGTTGGCGATCAATTGCGGCACGATCCGGGAAATCAGGTTCGACGGAATCGCGAACCCCACGCCGCTGGATTGCCCCGTCTTGCTGGCGATCGCGGTGTTCATCCCGATCAACCGTCCTCGCGTGTCGAGCAACGGCCCCCCCGAGTTTCCGGGATTGATCGCCGCGTCGATTTGGATGATCTGCTTGATCGTGCGGTTTCCGTACAACGGCAACGACCGGTTGAGGCTGGAAATGATCCCCGTGGTCAGCGTCCGTTCGAGTCCGAACGGATTCCCCAGCGCGTACACGCGCATCCCCACCTTCAACTTGCGGGAATCCGCCAGCGTCACCGGGTGCAGCGCCTCTCGCGGGGCGTCGAGCTTGATGACCGCCACGTCGTTGACGGGGTCGGCCCCCACGAACTTCGCATCGAGGGTGCTGCCGTCGACGAGCGTGACCTGCACCTGCCGGGCTTCTTCGATCACGTGGTAATTCGTGAGCACATGCCCTTCGTAGTCGAGGACGCTGCCCGATCCGGCCCCTTCCGTCGGAAGGTCGAGCAGGAACACGGCGTCGGCCTTTACCCCTTTGGTGGTGATGTGGACGACGCTTTTATTGACCCGTTCGTAGACCGCGATATTCACCCGCTCTTCGGGCGTGAGTTCTTCGATGGCCTCGTCGTACGCCGCGCCGGGAGCACCCTCGTCGCGCGGAGGGGGGAACAGGTCGAGGTTTTCCTCGGCGGGGGGCGCCGGGGGCGTCAAGCGGGGTGGAGTGGCGGCCTTCGCGGGGGCGGCGGCGGGACGGCGGGCCTGAGCGAAGGCGACCGGGCCGGCGGAGCGGTCGCCGGAAGTTGCGACCAGGATGGCCCCCAACAGGGCGGATCCGACGCACAGCAACACGGTTTTCATGGGGAGCGACTCCTCGGAGGCGGCCGACGGAGGCATTCCACCGACCTCCCCGATGTTCGGATCAAGGCTGGGTATCGCCGCCACCCCGCAGGGAGATATAAACCGTTGTGGGGGACCCCTCAAGACCATCTTGACGGCCCTGGCCGGCGGGAGTGCGAAATCGGGTTCGCGCAGCCGCGCGGCGATTTCCGGGGAGCACAGCGTGAGTGAAACGGCCTACGGGGCGGAAAGCCGCCCCAGTATCCTGATCGTCGACGATAACGAGGTCTTTCGCATCCGCTTGGGCCGGGCGCTGCACGACCGCGGATTCGACGTGCGCTTGGCCGCCAATGGCGACGAGGCCATCGACGAGTCCCGCCGCGAATCCCCGGAATTGGCCGTCATCGACCTCCGCATGCCCGGCAAGTCGGGTCTTGACGTGCTGAAAGAATTGCTTCAGATCGACCCCTCCACGCGCGCTATCATCCTGACCGGCTACGGCAGTATCGCCACCGCCGTGACCGCGATGCGGTTGGGGGCCACCAGTTTCCTGCCGAAACCGGTCGATGCCGACGAAGTGGTCGCCGCGTTTGAACGGGGCGAACACAACTCCCCCGAACCGAACTCCGAACATCCGCAAGCCCCTTCCCTCGCCCGCGCCGAATGGGAACACATCCACCGCGTCCTCGATGACTGCGCCGGCAATGTCTCCGAAGCGGCCCGCCGCTTGGGGATCCACAGACGGTCCCTCCAGCGAAAACTCCACAAACTCGCCCCGTAGATCGGGCCCTGTTTGACCCACGCTCTTCGTCGGTCAGGCTGTGCCTGACGGCCAACGATCCCCCACCCTCATCACAGGAGTCCGGACTTGACGACCTCGCGACGGGGTGGCTTCGGCGAATGGTGTCGCAACGTGCGGAACGCGGTGGTGACCGTGTCGCGCGGGCTGGCGATCACATTGCGCCTCATGCTCTCCACGTATCGTCGCCCCCCCTACGCCAAGGTCTTCGAGTATCCCGAGCAACCGGTCCCCGTGAAGCCGCGCTACCGTGGTTTCCACCGGTTTGACCTCACGACTTGCATCGGCTGCGACAAGTGCGCGGCGGCTTGCCCCGTCGACTGCATCTACATCGAGAAGATCAAAGCCCCGGTGGGCAAGGGATTTCAGGTCAACGGGTTCACCATCGACTACACAAAATGCATGTTCTGCGCGTTATGTGTGGACCCCTGCCCGGTCGATTGCATTTTTATGGGGTCCAATCACGACCTGAGCAGCTACGGCCGCGACGGTTGCGTGGTGGATTTCGCCAAGCTCCCCGTGGAATTGGCATGGGGCCAAGTCGCCCTGAACCCCACGATCGTGGCGTTGTCCAAATCGGTGGCGGCCCCCGCGTGGGTCAAGGGGGAACCCTTTCCAGAAACAACACCCCCACGTGCAGGTGCCTCCGCGTAGGTCGGGCTGTGCCCGATGTTCGATTCGACACCCAACCCGACGCGTTGCCCAAACCCAAACGCTGGATGCATGCTCATGCGACCTCTCTCTCCCATTTCGATTTTCCTGTCGCACGGGCTTTGACCGATCAGTAGCCTTGAGGAACGGGGAAGGATTCCCTAGAAGCGTGTGTACGGGATTGGTGACGCAGGCCGGAGTGCTCACGGCGGACGGGCGTCCCCTTCCCTGAGGCGGTTTTGACGGGTTTTTGAAGCGGTTGCGGCGGACGGAAGTGTCGTCGCTTGGCGAAGTGGCCGACGGATCGGCGGGCGGAGTGTTCATGGGCACGACGGACAATCCATCACGAACCGCGCGGGCGTCGCGGCGATTCACGCTCGAAGAGGCGAATCGCATGTTGCCGCTCGTCCGCGCCATCGCGGAAGACGTGGCGCGGCAGCAGGCCGTGGTCCGCGAGCTGCAAGAGCGGCTGTCGCGGTTCCGCAAGCGCAAGGCGTCGCGCGGCGGTTCGGACTCCATGTATCGCGACGAGGTCGCCGACTTCGAGCGGGAGCTCGACTCCCAGTTGGAGGTGCTGCGCGACTTCGTCTCCGAGTTGGAGAAGCTCGGACTCTCGTCCGCCGACATGGACCGGGGGTCGGTTCATTTTCCCGGTTGGCTCGACCAGCGACCGGTGCTGTTTTGCTGGACGCCGCAGGAGGACGAAATCGGCGGTTGGCACGTCGACGACGCCGACTGTTCCGATCGCCAGTCGTTGTTCGCGGAGACTTCCGGCGACGACTCCGCTCCCGGATTGGACGACAAGGTTTGACCACCCTGACCCACGAAACAATTTGTCCGGAAACCCTCGGACGCAGGCTGCGAACCCCACACTCAAGGGGCTTTTGAACAAGCGCGACCTGGTCTTCAGAGACGCTTCGGGATTATCCGAGTCTTGAACCCCCTGTGGCGGGTTCGCGACGCGAACAGGCGGACGGATGGCGATTTCGCTGCATTTGGTGGTTTTCCTGGCGGTGGGGATCGTCTTCCTCGCCCTGCCGCTCATCGTCGGTCGGTTGTTGCGACCGACGCTCCCCTCCACCGCGAAGTCCACCGCCTACGAATGTGGCGAGGAACCGATCGGATCGAGCGACATCCGCTTCGATTCCCGCTTCTATGTTGTCGCTCTGCTGTTCATCGTGTTCGACGTAGAGCTGGCGCTCCTGTTTCCGTGGAGCGCGGTTTACGGCACACTTGTCCAACTGGCCGACCATCAACTCTCGGATCCCGCGCGGATCGCACTGACGGCCCAACTCGCACCGGGCTCCACCGCGGGATTGGACGCCCGAATGGCCTATTTGGCGGCGGCATTGGTGTTCGCCGAGTTCCTGGCGTTCTTCGGAATCCTGATGGTCGGTTTCGCGTACCTTTGGCGTCGCGGCGACCTCGAATGGGTTCGCGGCACCGTCGACGCTCATCCAACGACGTAAGTCGGGCTGTGCTTGACCTCCGAGGACATGTTTTTTGTAGCCCGACGCGTCAGCGAGGGATTTCGCTCTCCTCGCAGGTCACGCGTTCCCTGCACTTCACGCCCATTCCCCCGCTCAACATCCAACCACATTCTCGACGCGAAACGAATCCATACGCGACGGAACCTATCGCCATGCCCGCATTGTCGGCGGAACAGATTGTCGAACGCCTCCAAACCACGTTCGGGGACGACATCCGTCACGTCAAGATCGACGCGCTCGACCCGTCGGTGGAGGTCGCCCCCAACCGTGTCGTGGACGTTTGCCGCTTTCTTCGCGACACCCCCGATCTGGCCTTCGACACCCTGTCCAACCTCTGCGGGGTCGACTACCTGGAACCGGACCCCAAGCGGGCCGCGAAGTTCCCGCACGAGCCGCACGTCGAAGTGGTTTACCACCTGTTCAGCCTCGTGCACCGCCACCGCATCGTGCTCCGCGTTCGGCTGCCCCGTTGGCGGGACGATGAACCCGGTCGGTTGCCCCAGGTGGACAGCGTGACCTCGGTCTGGCCCGCCGCGAATTGGCACGAGCGCGAGTGTTTCGACCTGATGGGGATCGAATTCCTCGGCCACCCCCGCCTCGAGCGCATCCTCTGCCCCTCGGACTGGGTTGGACACCCCCTCCGCAAGGACTACGAAATGCCCCTCGAATACCACGGCATCCGCGGCAAATAAGCCCACTGTCTCAAGTTGTATCCGGTAGCCCGACGCGTAACCGAGGGACGCGCGTGAATCCGCACTCCGGGGCGATCCCGCAAACCACTCGGCCCCGCCGTTCTCGCAATTTCACGGCGCCTGGATCACCCCCAACAGCGCCTCCCGCTGCACCTTCCAACACGCCTCCCCCGGCAACCCCTGCGGCAGTTCCAGTGTGATCACCGGAATCTGCCGTTCGACACCCGCCCAGGTTCCGAAGCTGCCGGGTGTGGGATAACCGATCGACTTCTTCACGGGATAGTGGTTGAGCGTTCCCATCAAGGTCGCCAGCGTCTCGGCAGGGCCATCGTAATTGTTGCATTCCCGGCCGCCGAAAATCGCGTGAATGGCGATGATCCGCGCCGGGGCGGCTTCTTCGACGAGCTTGGCGAGTGCCGTGGATTCCGGTTCGGACAAGGGGGACTTTCCGCCGAATTGAGGCCCTTCCTTGCCCGCCGCCCAATTCTTCGCCGGGAAGTTTCGATTGAGATCGACGCCGCGGGAGTTCGTGCGAGAATCCTTGACCGTTCCATCGGGATTGGCGACCGGTAGCAGCACTATCCGCCGTTCCGCGTACGCTTCGGGGTGAGCCATCAGGTGCTCGGCCAACCGACGCGCGAGGTCGGCGCTGTTCCGCTCGTTGCCGTGAATACCGCCAAAAATCAGCGTCAACGGGCCGCTGCGACCGAATCGGTAGAGCGACAACGGAATCCCCAGCACCGAATACCCCACGATTTCGACCCTCGGCCCCGTTTCGGCTGGTTGCGGTGTCTTCAACGCGGATGGCTGGCCGACACCGCGCGGAAGGTCGGTTCGCAACGGAGTCGACACGAAAATCGGGCGATTCCAGACGGGACCGAGTGCCGTCCCACCGGGGTCGGTCTGCCCGCGCCTCTCGACGTACGCCCGGGGATCGGACGGGTCGTAGTTCCAGGGCCGGATGAGGATCGACGAGCCCGAACTGGCTCGCGAGTCCGCTGGCATGGGGGGCTGTGCACACGCCGGCGCCGACGTAGACGACCACAAACCAATTCCCACCAGGACCTTGCAACACATCCCGGTGCGGCTCGGCCGATTCGGGACCCGGCGATCAGACATCCCACGCTCCAGAAATGCGATTGACCGAGAAACGGTTAAGGTCGGGTGCCACTCACCGGCACGCTCCGGCTCGACACCCGCCCAAGATTCCCAGCATGACATCTCGACGTTAACTTTCGCAATCACTACGATCATCCCAGTTGACGCAATCGTTGCGATTGTCGTACACGGTGTAAACGGATCGACTCGGTCCGTCTCGCCGCCGCGCCTGGCTTCAGGTCGTCTGGCCGAGCTGTCGGAGACGGTTCATGACTCCATCCCACACGAGCGTTCCGCAACGCCGCTTTTCCAACGACGGCTGGCTGCGGTGTCGTTGCTTGTCCGCATTGCTCGTCGGCTCCGTGTTGATCCTCGGCGGATGTGAGCAGGCGGCGGACCACAGCGCGCGATTGGTGGCGGAAGGACTGTCCTTGGCCGAGCGTGGCGACAATGCTGGCGCATTCACGCGGTTCGAGAACGCGCGTACGGTCGACCCGTCTTCCTCGCGCGGTTGGGTCGCGTCGGCGGAGTTGGCGACCGATTTGGGGGATTACGATCGCGCCGAGAAAGAGTTCTCGGAGGCCATGCGGCTCGACCCCGACAACGTTTTGTGGCAACAGAAACGGGCCGAAGTCCGACAAATGGCCGGTCACTCGGAACGGGCCAAGGGAGACTATTCCGCCGTAGTGAAGCGGGATCCGTCACGCTCTTCGGCCTGGTACAACCGCGGAAGCATCCACGCCGTCGAAGGCAATCTGCCGCAAGCCCATGCCGACATCGAGCAGGCGTTTTCGCGTGCCGATACCCCCGCAAAACGCTGAGGTGGTGGCGACGTGTTCGGCGGATGGCCCATGCAGACCGGGCGTACCCGCAATCCGACGGAACGTGGTTCCCGATCGCCGCACGCACAGGGGCCTCTCAACGGTCATGATCCGCCGATGGGTCGCTCGGCGAGGGACACGCAACGCCCATCGGTCTCACCGTTGTCTGGCGAATGCCGCACACCTTCAGGCCCGATGCTGGAAATCGGGATTGCGACTTGGTATCACCCGTCGTGCCTGTGACCGGGTTGAGGAAGCGCCGGTCCCCGCGCGGGCGTAGGAACCCGACCCGCGGCGTGGCGGGCGTTCGCGGACATTCGCGCCGCGCCAAAGTCTGTTTTCGGGGTCCGTTAGAGTTTGTGCGCGCGGACGACCTGCCGCGGCCAGGCCTCCAGGGAGTGCATCTGATGAGTCTGTACGTCGGCGAAGCGTTGGTGGGTGACGGCGCGGAAGTGGCCCACATCGACCTGTTGATTGGCGACAAGGAAGGTCCGGTCGGCGTGGCGTTCTCGAACGCCCTCGCCAACCAATCCGCCGGCCACAGCAACCTGCTGGCCGTGCTCGCTCCGAACCTCATGGTCAAGCCCGCGACCGTGATGATCACCAAGGTCACCATCAAGGGGGCCAAGCAAGCCGTCCAGATGTTCGGCCCGGCGCAGTACGCTGTCGCCAAGGCGGTGGCCGACGCGGTCGAAGAAGGGATCATCCCCAAGGACCAGGCCGACAAACTCGTCATCGTCTGCGGCGTCTTCATTCACTGGGAAGCGGGCGACGACAAGAAGATTTACCAGTACAACTACGAAGCCACCAAGCTGTCGATCGCCCGCGCCATGAAGGGCGAACCGACCGCCAGCGAAATGCTGTCCAAGAAGGCCACCGCCAAGCACCCGTTCTCGGGTGTTTGATCCGCGCCGGGGCGGACGATTGGCATCGTGAAGTGTTTGACCCGGCCCACGGTGGGCCGGGTTGTTTTTTTTGGCGCGGGGCGGAAATCGACAATGGGACTGCCGAAAATCCTGGTTCAACTCGACACCGACCCCCAACCCAGCGTGTTTGACCGTGTTGTCGCGGTGGATGCGGGCGTCGAGCAGTTGTTCTCGTACGGTGGTGTGACGGCCGAGTCCGCTGTCCCCCTCGTGCACGGGGCCATGTTCACGCGCGGCCCGCGCGACCTGTCGCACACGGCGATTTTTGTCGGCGGAGGCAATGTCGAATCCGGAGAGGCGGTGTTCTCCGCAGTGCGGAAAACGTTGTTTCCGCCCCTCACAGTGTCGGTCATGATGGATTCCAACGGCTCGAACACCACCGCCGCCGCCGCTGTGCTGTCGGCGGCGCGGCACCTCGCGAACGCCCAGGGGCGGTTTGAAGGTGTCGCAGCCACCGTGCTGGGTGGAACCGGGCCGGTCGGCTTCCGGGCGGCGCAGTTGTTGGCTCGCTGCGGGGCGACGGTGCGCTTGGGTTCGCGCAGCATCACCCGCGCCGAGGAAGCATCCGCCCGCATCGCGGCGATGTATCCTGATGCCAAGCCCATGCCCGTCGCGGCGGGTACATCGGACGAAGTCGCAGCCGCGCTCCGCGATGCACGGTTGGTGGTGGCCGCCGGTGCGGCGGGGGTCGAACTGGTTCCAGCCTCGGTGTGGAAATCACACCCGTCGCTAAAGGTCTTGATCGACCTGAACGCCTATCCTCCGCTGGGCATCGGGGGGATCGCCGTCACCGAGAAGGGTGTCGAGAGGGATGGCAAGATCTGCTACGGCGCGATCGGTGTCGGCGGCCTCAAAATGAAGATCCACAAAGCGGCTGTCCAAAAGTTGTTCGAGCGCAACGATTTGGTCCTCGACACCGAGGCGATCTTTCAGGTGGGCGTTGAGTTGGGACAAGGCTGATGTCGGGCCTCCCACGCCGCGAATGTCGCATTTCGACCACGTGTCGGACACAGGTGGCGTGGTCCCGGCGGAGTGGTCTGCCCTTTCCCCGTGTCACCATGCACCCGCTTCGGGTGTGCCGCTTATGGTTGTAGAGTGTTTGTCCGCAATCACTTGTGGCAAACGGGCCGCAAGGTCGTTCCCCGGTGTCACGGTTTGCCGGACCGCCACCACCGAAACGGTACGCCCCGGAGTCCCTTGGCAAACCGCTCGGTTCTTTCTCGCGGTATCCCCATCGTGTAGACTGCAATTGCTCGATGTGTTCACGAGTCCCGTTTGAGTGCGGGGCACGATGAACCCGTCTCGGCGTTGTTTGTGATTGCGACGGCCCGAATACGGGTGGCGCGCGGTGAAAGGTTTTGGACTCCCCACCGGGAGTCCGGTTGTCCGTCGAGGAGCGAACATGTTCGGTGTCGGGCCGATGGAAATGATGATTGTCGGGTTCATCGCCCTGCTGCTGTTCGGCAAGCGCTTGCCGGAGGTCGCGAAGAGCCTCGGGAAAGGGATTGTCGAGTTCAAAAAGGGAGTGGCGGGCATCGAGGAAGACATCAACGACAACGTTCGTCGTCCGGCGTCGCAACCCCCGCAATCCCGCCCCCTCGCTTCCGACGACCGGTCGGAACCGACCGCCCCCAAGTTCGAGCCCCCCAAGTTCGACTGAACGTGCTTCGACCCAATTCCTCGGGGCGCGCTCCGGACTTGGTGCGTTTGACTGCGGGCTGTCGAACTCGCTCAAATTCTCTGGCACGTTCCTTTTTCCTGAACCATTTCTTCCAATCCGCAGAAACTGGGCGAACTCTCATGCGAATGATCTGCCGGTGCATGTTGGCGCTGGGTTGCGTGTCGTTGTTGGCCGCTTGCTCGGAGACTTCGAATCGTATGGCTGCTTCCATTCCGACTGCGGAGTCCGTTGCGGACGCCGCTCCCCCCGCTGGTGGCGTGGGTGGTCTCACACCGGACGGCAAAGAGGTCGATTTCCCCAAGCTCCCCAAGGGAGCCAGCGAGATCTCGAAAGACGCCCCCAAGACGTTCACCAAAACGGAGTCCGGCCTGCGATACCGTGTCCTCCGCAAGGGGACCGGCAAATTCCCCAAGGCCAGCAACTCGGTCGAAGTCAACTACCACGGCTGGACGAACAGCGGCAAGGTCTTCGACAGCAGCTACGAGCGCGGCGAGTCGATCTCCTTCCCGCTCAACGGTGTGATCCCCGGTTGGACCGAAGGGATGCAACTGGTCGCCGAAGGAGGCATGATCGAGTTGGAGATCCCGTCGAAGCTCGGTTACGGCGAGCGCGGAGCCGGCAAGGACATCCCGCCCGGCGCAACGCTGCACTTCCTCGTGGAATTGCTGCAGGTCAAGTGAGTGTCGTGGCACTTCGGCGCGAGGGTGGCCCGGCCATTTCGTGGCCGGGTCTTGTCGCGAAAAGACGCCACGCCGTCCGCTCTTGATCGCCCAAAACAACGTGGCGGTAGGCGTCCCTCTCGCTCCGAGGGGTGACTGCGGGCGTGTGACGCAGGCCACGTTGTCGGGCGCTCCATCACGGCGAGTTCTTCACGTCCTCTTAGCCGTCGGCGCAACTCGCCGGAAATCGCGAAAATCGCCTCTCGTCAATTGCCCGGACGGGGGGTAAGCTGTTTGTGTGTCGATGTTTGGACACCGTCGGCTGCGATGGCGGATTGTCCCGAACCCGTAACGGGACCGTCGGTGTCCCGTGGGGAACTTCCCGGCCGAAGCGACGTGGAAGTTCCTGTCTCGGTCTCTGTATTTCCTCGACGAAGGTGCCGTTCACCGTGGCGACCCAACTGCAATCCACCCCCGCGAAGGCTGCTCCGGCAGCGAGTTCCTCGACCCGTGACCTGAACGGTGCCGAGATCCTCGTCGAAGCGATGATTCGCCAGGGCGTGGATGTGGTATTCGCCTATCCGGGTGGGGCCAGCATGCCGATCCACCAGGCCCTCATCAAAGCGCAAAAGCGCCTGCGCACGATTCTTCCCCGTCACGAACAAGGGGGGGGCTTCGCTGCGGAAGGTTACGCTCGGGCCACCGGCGAAGTGGGCGTGTGCATCGCCACGAGCGGTCCCGGTGCGACGAACCTTGTGACGTGCCTCGCGGACGCCAAGCTCGACAGCATTCCGATGGTGGCGATCACCGGCCAGGTGGCGCGGCACTTCATCGGGAGCGACGCGTTTCAGGAAACGCCGATCGTCGAAGTCTGTCGGGCGATCACCAAGCATCACTACATGATCACGAAGTTCGAGGACATTCCCCGCATCGTGAAGGAGGCGTTCCACATCGCCCGCTCGGGGCGTCCGGGACCGGTGCTGATCGACTTCCCGAAGGACGTGCAACTCGAAAAGCGTCCGGAGGACCTCTGTTTCGACCCCGAAATGCGGCTGCCGGGCTACAACCCCGAGTGCAAAGCCGTGGCCACGTCGCTCGTTCGCAAGGTGCTGGACGCAGTGAAGGCTTCGAAGAAGCCGATCCTGTACGTCGGTGGCGGGGCGATCAACTCCGAGTGCTCGGCCGAACTCTACGAGTTCGCGACCAAGCTGGGCATCCCCGTGGCGATGACGCTGATGGGCCTTGGCTCATTCCCCGGCAGCCACGATCAATCGCTGCACATGCTGGGGATGCACGGGACCGTGTTCGCGAACTACGCGATCAACGAGGCCGACCTGCTGCTCGCCTTCGGCGTGCGGTTCGACGACCGGGTGACGGGCAAACTGGCGGAGTTCGCGCAGCACGGCAAAGTCGTGCACGTCGACAACGACCCGTCCGAAATCCACAAGAACCGGATCGCGGACATCCCGATCATTGGCGACCTCAAAGAGGTGCTGACCGCGCTGAACGCCGCGATGACCGACGCGGACAAGCCCGACACGAAGGACTGGCACGCGAAGATCGCCGAGTGGAAGAAGAAGTTCCCGCTCGGGTACAAGGACCCCGGTCATGATCTGATCCTCGGTCAGGCGGCCATCGCCGAACTGTACCGGATCACGAAGGACCGCGACCTGTACATGACGGTCGGTGTCGGCCAGCACCAGATGTGGGCCGCGCAGTACTACAAGTTCGACCGTCCCCGCCGCTGGATGAGCAGTTCGGGTCTCGGCTCGATGGGTTTCGGCTTGCCCACCGCGATGGGTGTGCAGGCAGCGCTCCCGGACGCGCTTGTCGTCGACATCGATGGCGATGGCTCGTTCGTCATGAACTGCCAGGAACTGGCGACGCTGCACTGCGAAAAGCTGCCGGTGAAGGTGTTCCTGCTGAACAACCAGCACTTGGGCATGGTGATGCAGTGGGAAGACCGCTTCATGCAGGGAAGCCGTGCCCACACGTACCTCGGGCCGATCGACAACCCGGAATGGCACGGCAAGGGGGATGGCTCGCACACCGAGATTTACCCCGACTTCGTGCTGATGGCGCAGAGTTTTGGTGTGAAGGCGCGTCGTGTCGCGAAGATGACGGAACTGGAAGGGGCCATCCGCGAGATGCTCGACACTCCCGGCCCGTTCCTGTTGGACGTGATCTGCCCGTACCAGGAACACGTGCTGCCGATGATCCCCGGCGGCAAAGGTGTGCGAGACATCATCGTCGAGTAACCCGGTCGCGTCGGTCTACCCCCGCCGTGGCCGGAGTCGCCGGTTTGCGAGCGCCCGTGAATAAGCTGCCCCAAGAATCCGACGGTAACCGCCTGCCATCGCGCCGCGCCTTGCGGTCGGGTGGCGGGTGGGCTGATCGTTGGTTGCGGGCGATGTTCGTGGCCGTGGCGTGGATGGTCGGAGTGGCGGGTTTGTGCCTCGCGCAGTCCGCCCCCGTGTCCAGCGTGGCCCCTTCGCCGAATGCCGGTCCGTACGATGTGGTCCTCACCCGCGTTTCGTCGGGCGAGCGGGTGACCGGACGCTTGGCGGCGCTCGACGGTCGTCGCGCGGAGGTCGTCACGCGCGGTGGACCGGTCGCGGTCCCGTGGTCGGATGTCGAAACGCTTGCGCGGCCCGCGGGGACGCCGCTGGTCCCTCCCGCCCCACCGCTCACGATGTTGACCACCGGGGACGTACTGCGGGTTCGTCCTGTCGTGATGACGGAAGATCGACTGCTGGCGACGTGGGAGGACTTCCCGGACCGCGAGCATCTCTCGGTCCCGCTCGAACTCGTTCGAGGCGTCTGGGCGCCCCCTGCCAAAGCACTCGGTGGCGCGGTGGTCGGCAAGTCTTCCCCGCTACCCGATTTCTCCGACGTAGGCCGATGGTGGCCCCGTCTGCTCGATCTGTCCGCACCCCGCGACACCGTGTGGCTGTCGAACGGCGACCTTTTGACCGGGGAGTTGCGCGGGTTGGGAGAGGGCCGCTACCGCTTGTTGGCGGCTGGAGAAACCGCCGAGACGGAGGTGCCGTCGGAGACGCTCGAGGGTTGGCGGCTTTCTGCCGAACTGTCGACCGTTCCCCCGCCGCCCACGGAGGGCATCGTCGTCTTGTTGATCGATGGCTCGCGGATCGAGGCACGCTCGGTCAAGCTGTCGGCCGAAACGCTCGAACTGACCATGCGTTTCGACGCCGTGCTGAAGGTGTCGCTGTTGGATATCTCCGAGTTGCGACCGTTCGGTGGAGCGGTGCGGTACTTGTCGGACATTGAGCCAGCCGAATATCGGCACACGCCGCTATTGCGATTGGCATGGCCGCTCGTCCGGGACCGCGCGGTGAACGGCGGCCCCTTGCTGCCGGGGGGGCACTTGTCGTCCAAGGGATTGGGCATGCACGCGACAAGCGAAGTCCGCTACCAAATCGCTTCCGACGACCGCGAATTTCGGGTCCGATTCGGCGCGGATCTGACTGCGGGAAAAACGGGGAGCGTCGTCGGCGAAGTGCTCGTCGATGGTCGAACCGTGTACCGATCCCCTGTGATGTCCGGCGACGATCCGGCCGTGGAGGTGCCACCGGTCGTCGTCAAAGGACGTGCGACTTTGACGTTACGGGTGCTTGCCGGTCCGCACGCCGACATCCGCGATCGGGCGGATTGGGCCGACGCGCGATTGGTGAAGTGAGGCGTGGGCAGACACAGGGTGGCGTTTCAGTCCGTGAAACGAAAAGTGTGTGAAAACAGCGTTTGGCGGAGCGAACGCGTACCGGGGACGTGCGCATGCGTTTGGGCTACAACACCAACGGCTTCGCCAACCATCCGTGGGAGACCGCTCTGCGTCTCGTCGCCGAAATCGGCTACGAGTCGGTGGCCGTCACGCTCGACCATCACTGCCTCGATCCGTTCGCTCCCTCGTTTCACGACGAGCGCGAGCGGCTCCGCCGTGTGCTGGCCGAACTACGTCTCGGCTGCGTGATCGAAACCGGCGCGCGGTTTCTGCTCGACCCGCGCCGCAAGCATGAGCCGACACTGGTTTCGCCTTCTTCGGAAGAGCGAAACCGACGCGTCGCATTCCTGAATCGCGCGATCGACACGGCGGCGGACGTCGGGGCGGAAGCGGTCTCCCTGTGGGCGGGCGTCGTCCGCGATGGAGCGCCCGAGGAGATCGCGTTCGAGCGGCTGTGCGACGGCCTGTCACGAGTGCTCGAACATGCCGAGAAGCGCCAGGTGCGGATCGCGTTCGAGCCCGAGCCGGGCATGCTCGTCGAGACGATGGACCAATTCGCGCGGCTCGCCGAGCAACTCCCGTCCCCTTGGTTGGGGCTGACCGTCGATGTGGGACACGTGCACTGCGTCGACAACATGTCGATCCCCGACTGCCTGCGCGCTTGGCGCGACCGCGTTTGGAACATCCACATCGAAGACATGCGCCGTGGAATCCACGAGCACCTGATGTTCGGAGAAGGGGAAATCGACTTCCCCCCCGTGTTCGCCGCCTTGCGGGAGATCGGGTACGCGGGGGGCGTCCACGTCGAGCTGAGCCGTCACTCGCACCTCGCACCCGAGGCCGCGCGAACGAGCTACGAATTCCTGCGCCATGCGGAGCGGGTTTCGGTTCCCTGACAAAGCATCGCCACAAGTGAACTCGCCCGCTCCGATCCGGCACGCAACGCGGTGTCCAATAAACGAGAAACACAGGTAGTCGAGAAACACAGGAAAACGCGGGTGGCCCGACCACCTCGTGGCCGGGTCGCGCAGCGACAAGACGCCCCACCTTCCGCATCCACACACCAAGAAAACACACGCATACACGCATACCGTTCCCGTGAAGCCGCTATGGGACGAGCAATCGCCCACGGCGTTGCACGCCCCGCTCCCACCAACCCCTCTCAAAGCACAAGGGGCACTCGCTGGGACGCAAAACAACCCGCTAGCCACTGCCACAACGGGGTTCGCGCGAAGCGGCGGTTCGTGCTAGCTTCCGCCGCCGCACCCGTCGGACGGGAATTCCGTGACGGATTGTCCGGAACCCTGACCCCCTCGGCGGTGTCCGCTCGAACACCTTTCCCGCCGGTTCGCCTTTGCCGCGACCTTGCCGCCGCTGATTTCCCGACCAATGGCTCTCCCGAAGTGGCAAGTCGCACTGGCGGGCCGTTCGCGGACGGGATACAAGCGCTGGGGGGAGAGAACGTCCGGGGCTTCGGACGGACAGCGCGCGCTCTCTCACATCCTTCAATCCCGGCGACCTTTGCGGCGATCCGGGCCGTGTATCATGCCCATCGTCGGATTGTTCGTCGCCCGCCCCCGCTGGTTTGCCCACCCTGCCAGCCCGCGCGCCGCGCGGATTGCCTCTCCTCAATCTGCGACGGATTCCGCAGATGCCGAGCGGGATGGCGATGGAGTGGAGGACGCTGCTGCTCCCGCAATGGCCTCAGCCGAACCGCGTTCGGGCGAAACCGGCATCGCGTTTCCGGCATCCAATGTGTCAGAGCCCGCGACAACCGTCTCCGCGACGGCGGATGCGCTGTCCGTCACGTTCGGGGCCCCCCCCCGCCCTCGCCGTGTGAAGCGATTGCGAAAAGACCTGCGTGCCAGCGCCATTGACGGCACCGCCTTCAATCTGATGGTCGGCTTGGGCGAAACGTACCTGCCAGCGTTCATCCTGGCGTTGGGCTTGGGCGAGATCGCCGCCGGCATGGTGGTGGCGATTCCACTGTTGGTGGGGGCCACGCTGCAATTGATCGCCCCGGCGGGAGTCCGTTGGTTGGGGTCGAACCGGCTGTGGGTGGTGTCGTGCGCCTTGGTGCAAGGGGCCTGTTTTCTCCCCTTGGCGGCGATGGCGTGGTGGGGGACCCACCCCGATTGGTTTGTCGCACTGCTCGTCGGCTCGTACGCGATCGCCTCGGTCTATTGGGGGGCCGGGTTGGCCGGCGGGCCGCCGTGGAACAGTTGGATCGAGACGATCGTTCCGCTGCGCGTGCGCGCGTCGTTCTTCGCCTGGCGGTCGCGACTCGGCCAGGCGGGACTGTTGGTCGGTTTCGTAGCCGGGGGCTTGTTGCTCGACGCCGCGCGGGCGCGCGGCGCCGTTCTGCCCGCATTCGCCGCGATTTTCGTCGCGGCGTCCTTGTGCCGATTTGTTTCCGCGCGGTACCTCGCGCGGCATGGCGAGCGGAAGCCGGCGCTCGACCTTCAGCTCACCGTGTCCATGACCGAAGTCGTGCGTCGCATGCTGACGCGCGGACGACACGAGCGCGTGCTGCTGTTTTTCCTGGCGATGCAGTGGGCGGTGCAAATCTCCGGACCGTACTTCAATCCGTACATGCTCGGGCAGATCGGCATTTCGTACTTCAACTACATGCTGCTCGTGGCGGCGTCGTTCGCGGGCAAGATCGTCGCGTACCCGATGTGCGGACGGTTGGCGTATCGGTACGGGACCCGGCGACTGTTGTACGTGGGGTCGATCGGCATCTTCCCGTTGGCCGGGATGTGGCTGTACGCGACCGAATTCCCCGCGATGATCGCGCTGCAGTTCGTCGGCGGGATGACGTGGGCGGCGTTCGAGTTGGCCACGCTGCTGACGTTCTTCGAGAAGGTTCGCAAGGACGAACGAACGAGCATTCTGACGGTGTTCAACTTCCTGCACTCCGCCGCCCTGGTCGGGGGATCGCTGGTCGGCGGCGCGCTGATCTCGTGGCTGGGCAAGAATCCGCACGCGTATCTGGCGGTATTCGCCCTGTCGTCGTGCGTACGCGTGTTGGTGCTGGCGGGACTGCATTGGGGGATGGGTGGCGGAACCGACACTCCCCGGCCAAGCGCGAGCGAGCCCGAGGCTCCGGACGCCGAAGCTCCACCGATCGCGGCGGGCAACGCGTCGATATTGGTGCGGGTGACCCGCCCCACCCGCGCCGCAGGCTGATTTCGCAAGCCATTCTTCAGGAACAGGTTGCGACAAATCTTCGGGCCGATCCCCGTGGCGGATCCGTTCGGGGGGACGAAATCTGGCGATTTCCCCGAAAGGTGGCGGGCGGTTTCGCCATATACAATGGTGAGGGGTGGTTGTCGCCGTTTTTTCGCGACGGGCCGCCGCCGGGAAGCCCGGTTGATGGTGGAGCGTCACCCCCCCGTCCGACGAGATCCGTCATGAGCCAGCCCGGTCCGCCATCGCCGCAAGTCGCTCCGGACGCGCCCGGCTCTGGCGCGCCCGTCAGAGGCGCGCCCGGCAACATCGCGGCCGGCACCGAGGCCACGTTGACGCCCCAAGGGGCGGACTCCGTCGGCGGGCATCCCGATTCGCGTACGCTGCACGACTTCGCCGTCGGGCGCCTGCACCCGTTGCGGGCCGCCGAGGTCGAGCGGCATTTGGAGTCGTGCGAACGTTGCGGACTGTTCCTGGCGGATGTCCCCGACGACACGCTGTTGGGGTTGGCGAAGAATGCCGCCGCGCGCACCGACGGTTCGGGCGGCGATTCGGGCGCTCCTCCCGCTCCCGAGGTCGATCCTCGTCGCATCCCCCCGGAGTTGGAGCAACACGCCCGCTACAAAATCGAAAAACTGTTGGGCGCGGGGGGCATGGGGGCCGTCTACAAGGCCGAGCATCGGATGATGGAACGGCCGGTGGCGCTGAAGGTCATCAACCCCCGCTTCCTGTCCAGCCCGGAGGCCGTGGAGCGGTTTCTCAAGGAGGTCAAGGCCGCCGCGAAACTGAATCATCCGCACATCGTGGCGTCGTTCGATGCCGAGCAGGCGAGCGACCTGCATTTTTTGGCGATGGAGTACGTTGACGGGACAAGCCTGGATCGCCTGTTCGCCAAGCCGCGCAGATTGCCCGTGCCGCAGGTCTGCCAGATGGTCCGCCACGCGGCACTCGGTTTGGCTCACGCACATGGAAAGGGGATGGTCCATCGGGACATCAAACCCCAAAACATGATGCTCACCCGCGACGGACGGGTGAAACTGCTGGATTTCGGCCTCGCGCGATTGGCGGGCATCGTCACCGTCAATACCGGCGGCGAGCGCCGGCCGGCCGCCCCGATTGCGGACGATGTCACCGTCGCGCAAACCACCGCGGGTTCGTTCCTCGGCACGCCCGACTACGTCGCTCCCGAGCAAGCACGCGACGCCGCTTCCGCCGACGCACGGGCTGACATCTACTCGCTGGGAGCCACGTTCTATTTCTTGCTGACGGGACGGCCACCGTTTCCTGGCGGATCGGTGCTCGACAAGCTCAAGGCCCACGCGACCCAACTCCCGGCGCCGGTCGAAGCGGTGCGAGACGATGTCCCGCGCGACGTTTTGGACATTCTCTCTCGCATGTTGGCGAAGGCGCCGGACGACCGGTTCCAAACGGCCGCGGAAGTCGCCAAGGCGCTCGCCCCGTTCGCCAAGGGGAGCGAAGCCCGCCCCCTCTCGGGTGGCCCCGCGAGCGAACCCGCCGCGACCATCCTGAGCGAAGGCCACACCCTCGTGGGCGATCGCGCTCCGGCGACCACTCGCCCGCGCCGGTTGGGCCTGCCGGGAAGTGCGTTTCCCCGCTCGTCGCAGGGGCGGATCGCAGTCCTCGCGTCCTTGGTCGCGGTGGTGACGTTGGCCGCGTTGTGGGCCGGAAGCGGCGGTCGGCGGGAAGGAAACCCGGGCTTCCGTTCGTCAATCCCCGCGAGCGCCCCGACGAACACGCAAGGGGCACTGTCCACCACCAAAAATCGGCGCATCCTCTTCGTGCTTCCGACCGACCAGGTCTGGTATGCGGATGTCGGACCGGTGAAAGCCCGTTTCGAGCAAGCGGGTTACCGAGTCGATGTGGCCGGTCCCCGCACGGGCCGCTGTGTGTTGTTACCCGACAAACGCCTGCGCGACTTGCCCGAGCTGACAAGCGACTTCGCGGTCGACGAACGCCTGACCGCCGCTCCCTACGATGCGATTGTGTTCAGCGGTTATGGCATCGGCCCGTTCATCAATCCGGGACCGGTCCGTTACGAGACCTCCCGCCTGATCCTGGAGTTCCAGGCGGAAGGCAAGGTTGTTGGCGGACTTTGCGTGGGGCAAGGGATTCTCGCCCATCTCGGCTTCCTGAACGGACGCCGCGCCGCCGGAGGGAGTTATGTGCGGTCTGATTTTCCCTACAGAGGTCCCGCTCCCGGACCGACATGGACCGAGCGCCCGCTCGAAATCGAAGAGGGGGGCCGACTCGTCACCGGGCGCGACGACACGGCGGCAAACGCATTCGCGGATGCGGTCCTCGACTCGCTCGGCCGGTAGCGTCACGCCTTGAAGAGGGGGCTGCGGCACGCAACCAATGGGCCGGAGAGATCGTAAGATTTCCGCCGCGCGTGAGCACGCGTGCCCCAAGAACACGCGCTTCCACCAACCCCGCTTCCAAGCAAGGGGTGACCACGAGTGTTGGCGGAGGGGATCTCTTGCCCCTTGGCGGGGTTTCAATTTGACAGGGTCTTGGGAATCTTCGGGTGCCATGCTTGGCCCGGCTTTGCGGGACAAGCATGCATTCGACTTCCACCCACGGATCGGACCACAACTCCCGCGAGAATCAACAACGCAAGTGCGCTCCGGGTCGAATCGCCGATTCGACGGCGGTCGTTGAAAACCTCGGCACTCCGTATGCGAAGGTCGGTACCCAGGCCGCATGCTTGTCCCGCAAAGCCGTGCCAAGCATGGCACACAACACAAGAATCATTCGCCGACAGCGGAATTTGCCAGACCCACAAGCGATCCACACGCACCAGCGGTCCGTGGCATCACGGGTACCGGCCCTCTCCGACATCGCTGCACATGCCGAATCCGGCTCCCCTCACGCCGCCGGCATCTCGAACATCGGCAGGCTCCGGTCCCGGAACCCCGCGAACAGCGCCGCCGCGATCAAATCGGCCACCGTCCCCGGGTTGCGACGGTTCCCGTCGGCACGCAACCATGCGTCGAACGCGGTCCACGCGGCCCGTGACGAACCGCTTTCCGGCCAACCGGCGTCCAGTAGGCCCGCAGCGCGTCGAGACACTTCGTTGGCCATTTCCGGGCCGCACTTCCGCGCCACCAGGCTGTCCGGACCGTGCGACAGCAGTTCCAGTTGCAACGTCCGCACGCGCGTCTCGAATTCGCGCGGGAAGTCCAGCGACGTCCCCAAGCGGGGCAGGGAAAAACGCAGCGTTTCGCCAAACCCCGAGCGATACTCGTTGGCCACGCGGTCCCGTTCCGCCGCGCGACACATCACTTGCCGCAGGCTTTCGGTGGGCGTTTGGGCGACATCCTGGTCGGGCGCGGTTCCCAGTCCCCCCGGCTTGGCGATCCGAATCGCTTCGTAGACCAACCGCGCGTCTTCCACGGTCAACGCTTGCAGCACCGCTTCGACGCCATCCGACAATCGCACCCCCTCGGGAACCGCGGCCAGCGGAGCAATGAGCAGCACGATCCCCAGGTTCGGATTGGTGCCCAACGCGGCCCGCGTGGCGGTGATGGCGTCGAGCACCGCGCGACCCACCCCCGTCGACGACGCATGGGCCAACGGTTCGGCGACCAGGTCGGCGGCACGGACGAAGTCCGCGTGGGTCAGGTCCGAGAACGCGGCCCGCCGATGCACGTTTCCCGCCTTCTCGCAGTACGCTTCCACATGGCACGCCAGCCGAATCGCCCCGGCCACGTGCCCGGTCCAACCCAAGGCGATCCTCATCCGCCCACTCCCGCAGTCCGCTGAGAACCACGCGGAACGCTCACGCCCCGCCCGCCCGGACACTCCCGGTAATCGCCCCCGCATCCGTGCGGCATCCGCACCTTGAAACTCTGGCATCGTTGGTTGACGGTACAGACCTCCGCACCGGTTTTCGAGATCCGCGTTGAACGTGCCGCCGAATTCGCCACCGGATCCGCCTCGGAATTGTCGGACGAACCGTGGCCTGTCATGCTCAGGCGGCCTGTCGTGCCCAAATTCAGGGCGGATCGTTCGCCACCCACGCGGACGGTCGGCTCCGAATCGACGAAGTCCGCTCATTCCTTTTCGGTAGTTCCTTTCCCTTCGGTGTCCCATGGCCGTCCTCGACTTTCGCGATCGTCTTCTGGCCGGTTTGGGGGGCGATTGGCCACCACCGTGCGAATTGCGTCCCCGTTTGCGGGAGACGATCCAAAAGGAGGGCTACCGCATCGAATCCGTGCTGTACGACGCGGAACCTGGGGACGCCGTCCCGGCGCTCTTGTTGGTTCCCGACCGAGCCACGGCCGAACGCAAAGCCCCCGGGATTTGCGTTTGGCATCAGCATGCGGGGAATTGGAAGAAGGGGAAGTCCGAACCAGCCGGTCTCGGTTTCGATCCGATGCATCACACCGGAGTGGCACTGGCCAAACTCGGTTACGTCGTGCTGTGTCCGGACGCACTCTGTTTCGAGGAGCGGCAGGACCCGACGGGGAAGCTCAAGGATGGGGCCTTCGAGCGTTACGAGTTCCTTCGGTACGTCGTCGCCGGGAAAAGCATGGCCTGGAAGAACATCCTCGACATGCGCCGCGCGGTGGATTTCCTCGCCAGCCGACCGGAAGTGCTGGCGGACAAACTTGGCTGTTACGGGCACTCGATGGGGTCGACGCACACGTGGATGGTCGGTCCGTGGGAGCCTCGTTTGAAGTGCTTGGTCGGGAACTGCTGCCTGCCGACGTACAAGGCGATCCACCGCGAGCACATGCTCCACTGCTTCCCGAATTTCGTCCCCGGAATTTTCCAGTACGGCGACACCCCCGACATTGCCGCACTGATCGCGCCGCGTCCGTTGCTGCTCAACTTCGGCGAGACCGACAGCGGAAGTCCCATCGACGAGGTTCGCGCGGGGATCGACATCATCCGCCGCGCTTACGACGCCGTACATGCGGGAGAGCGGTTCGACGCGTTCGTCGAAGCGGCGACCGGGCATGTGCTGTCGGACGCCATGTGGAAACGAACCCGCGAGTGGTTCGCCAAACACCTGGGCGCCCCCGCCTGAAACCTGAAATCTTCATGACGGCAAAGGGGTCGGAGAATCTTGCGACTCTCCGACCCCTTTCGCGTTGGTCCGTTTTGCATGGAACGCTGTGAGCGAAATCACTTCGCCGCGGCGAACCGCTTGCCGACTTCCGCCCAATTGATCACGTTGTAGAACGCGCCGATGTAGTCGGGGCGGCGGTTTTGGTACTTCAGGTAGTAGGCGTGCTCCCACACGTCGAGGCCGAGCAGCGGCACGCGCCCTTCCATCAGCGGGCTGTCCTGGTTGGCGGTGCTTTCGACGACGAGTTTCCCCTTGTCGAGCGACAGCCAGGCCCATCCGCTGCCGAAGCGCGTCGTCGCAGCCTTTGTGAACGCCTCTTTGAAGTTCGCGTACGACCCGAATGTCGAGGTGATGGCCGCCCCGACTTCGCCCGTCGGTTCGCCGCCGGCGCCCGGACCGATGACCGTCCAGAACAGCGAGTGGTTGGCATGGCCCCCGGCGTTGTTCCGAATCACGGTGCGGATCGCCTCGGGAACGGCGGCGAGATCCTTGATCAGGTCTTCGACCGACTTTGCGGCCAGCGCCGGTTCGTTCGCCAACGCGTTGTTGGCGTTGTTGATGTACGCCTGATGGTGCTTCGTGTGGTGGATTTCCATCGTCTGGGCGTCGATATGCGGTTCGAGCGCGGCCAAAGGATAGGGAAGCGGGGGAAGTGTGAATGCCATGTGGAACGCTCCTGAAAATGGTCGGAACACGCGCACGGAAACCGCCGGTCGGCGACCTCGCCGACCCCGCGAACCGCCGCGAAACGGTCGGTTGTCGAGCCGCTGAACCGGACGTGCGTCTCGAATTGAAAACTGTCCAGTGTGTCTCGCTCGAAATACGAAGGTGTTATAGGCCGAACGCCCTTTCGGGAACAGTAACCCGCTGCGCGGAAACGGGTTGGCAACGGTCAACCTCGCCGGAAATGTCCGCCAAATCGGACGGATTCCCGCCGGTTTCCGCATCCGAACCCCCGCAACTCGGCTCGCCGCTGTTGCCCCCCTGTCGGACGGTCTAAAATCTCTCGTCGTCCCGAACAGCACTCGCGACGGAACTGTCGAAGGCCACAGGTCCCAGGAAACCGACCATGTCCCAAGGTCCGCGGATTCTGACCGCCCTCCCCGTTTATAACGAGGCGCGGCATGTCGCTCGGGTGTTATCACGCGTGCTCGAATACGCTGACGAAATCCTCGTCGTGGACGACGGCTCCTCCGATGCCACCGTTGCCGAAGTCGCCAAGTTCCCGTCGGTGCGGTTGGTGTCGCATCCCGTCAATCGCGGCTACGGCGCGGCGCTGGCCACGGCGTTCGAGTACGCCCGGGAACGGGCATTCGATGTTCTGGTCACCATCGACTGCGACGGCCAGCACGAACCGTCGTTGATCCCCGCGTTGGCGGGGGCTGTCGGGAACGCGTGGGACATGGTGTCGGGGAGCCGTTACCTCAAAGTCTTCGACGACAACACGCCCCCTCCCGTCGAGCGGAGAAAGATCAACGCGACGATCACCGGCGAGTTGAACGAGCGGCTCGGCTTGTCGCTCACCGACGCGTTCTGCGGGTTCAAGGCGTACCGGGTTCCGGCGCTGGCGGACCTTGCGATCACCGATTTCGGCTACGCCATGCCGTTGCAGGTTTGGGTCCAGGCGGTGGCGAGCGGCTGGCGGATCAAGGAGTTTCCGGTCCCGCTGGTGTACCTTGAAGAGGAGCGATCGTTCGGCGGTTCGCTCGATCAGGCCGAGTTGCGCTTGGCCCACTACCGCGATGTGATCGAGACCGAGATCGCCAAGTTCGCGTCCGCGCTCCCCGTCGAAGCACCCCCCTCGACCACAGGGTGCGAACTCGGTTGCCAATCGTGAAATCGACGCCGGTACGCGTCGTGCCGTCAGCCGCGTTCGTCCCGAATCCATGACCGACCCGCTGGAATCCGCCGGACTCGCCGAATCGTGGCCGCGTGTGGCGCTGCGCGCACCGTCCGCGGCGGGAAGCGTTTTCTCTCGTCCGCCGCCGGAACAAGCCGCCGCGCGAGCCGCGGCGATGGCGAACACATTTGCCGAGAGTTCGTCCGACGTGATGATCGGGGGACGCTCGCTGGCGACGCTGCGACGCGAAGCCCGGCGGGAGATGGTCGCGCTCGCGCGGCGGTACACGGCGGAAGTCGGCGGTGACACGTCGAATTCAGCGCCGATCGGGGACGGCCCGTTGGTGGTGACCGGGCATCAACCGGTTTGGTTTCATCCCGGTGTGTGGGCGAAGAACTTCGCCGCGCGCGCGATCGCCGACGCGACGGGCGGCACGGCCATCAACCTGATTGTCGATCACGATACCCGTGGCGCCACCGCGGTGTGGGTGCCGCGCGGGACGCGCCGACTCCCCACGCGCGAAGCGGTGGCGTACGACCGCTTCGAGGGGCCTCGTCCCTGGGAAGAGCTGGCAGGCGTCGCCGATCCGGAACGGTTCGCGTCGTTCGGCGATCGTTTGAGCGAAAGCCTGCGAAGCTGGGAAATCTCTCCGTTGGCGGCCTCGATTTGGCCCGGCGTCGTGCGCCGCGTTCGCGGCGGCGAACGCATCGTCGACGCATTCGTCTCCGCGCGGGTGACGATGGAGCGGAGTTGGGGCGCGGGGACGTTGGAGTTGCCGACGAGCCGGATGGCCCAAACCGACGCGTTCCGTTGGTTCGCGGCGCACGTGCTGTCGCGGCTGCCGACGCTGCACGCGCTCCACAACCGGATGGTGAGGACGTATCGCCGCGTCAACAAGATTCGCAACGACCGACACCCCGTGCCCGAACTGGGGACGAGGGACGGTGGGTGGCTGGAAGCGCCGCTCTGGGTCTGGAAAACCGGTGCAACGCAGCGGGGGCGCTTGTTCGCCCGCCGCGAAGGCCAACGGCTGCTCCTGGCGGACGAGCATGGGTCGCTGCCGGAACTTACGTTGACGGACAACGGCGACCTGTGCTGCGCGGCTCGCGACCTCGCCGCTTGGCCGTCCCAGGGGCTGCGGCTGCGCCCTCGTGCGCTCACGATGACGATGTTTGCCCGGGTTTTTCTGGCCGATTTCTTCATCCACGGCATCGGCGGCGCGAAGTACGACGAGATCACCGACCGGCTCGTCGCCGAGCATTATGGCCTCGCCCCCCCCGAATTCCTGACGTTCACCTCCACGGAGCACCTCCCGCTGGGCGAGTGGCAGGGAGCCGCCGCAGAGGCGGACCGCGCGGCGCGCAAGCTTCGTGAGTTCGAGTTCAATCCGGAGCGGTTTCTGTCGGCTGCAGCGTTGGCCGAACCGGAGATGATCACGCTGATCGCCGACAAGCGAGGTTTGTGCATGGAGCAATGGGCCGACGATCGCCGCCGCAACGGATCGGCCACATCGACAATTCCGGGTGTCGGGACCTCAATCTCGGCCCGCGATCGGTTCCGTCGGCTGCGCGAGATCAATGCACTTCTTGGCGAGCGACTCGCCGAATCCCGTCTCGATGGCGAGCGGGCACTCGAGGAGGCACTGCTTCAGTCACGAGCAAACCGGGTGTTGGCCAGCCGGGAATATGCCTGGCTGTTGTTCCCGGAAGACCACTTGCGCAAAGCAATGACGCGTGTGGGGGACAGCTTCGATTCCGGGGCGATCGGGTGACTCGGCCGGTCGACGCGGCGCGTTGTGGTACCGGTGAATCTCGCATCGGCCCGTCTCCGTACTACGTTCATCCGAACCGGTCGGCCCTGTACGGCCCCAAGTCGACGGTCGTCTTTCCCGTCGCGATCCATTCCGCGATCGCGTGACCGGAACCCGACGCCAGCAGAATCCCCGTGCGAAGATGACCGGCGGCGATCCAGGCATTGGATGTCTCCGGCAGTCGATCAAGTATCGGCAGTCCATCCGGCGTAGCCGGACGATTGCCGACCCAGGCATGGGGAAACGCAATCCCCTCCAACGGGGGAAACAACTCCCGCGCGGCCGCGACCAGTCGTGCGCTCGTCGCGTCGTCCGGCGATGCCAACGCCCCTTCGACCATCGACGCGCCGACGAGCACGTGTCCGGCGCGGGTCTGCGTCACCATCACCCCCCCCGAAAGAGACGGTTTCAACAGCGGCGCGACGGGGTCCGACGCCACCGCCTGTCCCCCCACCGCGCGGAGCGGCAAGCGAGGTGGGGCGTCTCCCAACCAATCCAGTTGCCACCCGGACGCGACCACCAAGAATCGAGGACGCACGGTGACCGTCTCGCCCCCTTCGGCCGACAGCGTCACTTCACGGATGGCGTCCCCGTCGCGAAGCACGCCCGTTGCACGCAAACGGGTGCGAACACACCCACGCGCGTTGACGACACCCCGCGCCAGCGACAGCGCCGTCTTCACGGGGTCGAGTTGGGCCTCCGACGGAAACAGGAGCCCTTCTCGCCTTGTCGGAGACAGTCCCGGCACCAGGTTCGCCAGTTGTGTCGCGTCCAGGGAAGTCAGCGACCAACCCCGCTCCAATTGTGCGTCGACGAACGCCTCCGCCGACGGCGGAAACCGTGTGGGGTCGACCTGCACGAACCCGTTGACGCGCCAGTCGAAGTCCATGCCCGGTCGCACGGAGAGCCGTCCCCACAGATCGCGACTGGCGAACGCAAGCTCCTGAAACGAGTTGGGCAGCCCGGTCCCGAGTTCGTTGGGCCACACTCCGCCGAACGAAGCCCCGCTCGCGTCTCCCGCAAGGTCCCCGCCGTCGACGACTTGCACCACGAGGCCCCGTTCAGCGGCGAACCACGCGGTCGCCAATCCGACCAATCCCGCGCCGACGACCAGCACGTCGCACTCGGCCAGCGGCGGGCGGCTTCGATACGAAACCAACTCCCGCTCGAGTTCCGGGGACAGCGACAATCGGTGGATGGAAGTCATGGGAAACCGGCCAACGGAACGGGCCGCCGTGGCCGATATCGCGAACACGGCGGACTCAACAGAAACTCGTCACGAGTGAAACGCACCCTGTCGCCCGAACCACAACTAGCGTGCGGGCTCGCGCCGCAAGGCCTTCCTCGCGGCGACGACCGTCTGTCTGGCCTCGTCGACCGTCCGGCCGAGCGCCGTCAGGTGGCCCATCTTGCGGCCGGGGCGGGGGTCCATTTTTCCGTAGAGGTGCAACTTCACATCCGGGAAGGCGCACACGGCGTTCCAGTCCGGCTCGCCGCCGCTCCAGACATCCCCCAACAGGTTGGCCATCGCCGCCGGACGGAGATACTCGGTCGATCCTAACGGCAAGCCGCAAATCGCCCGGAGCTGTTGCTCGAACTGGCTGGTGACGCAGGCGTCGAACGTGATGTGTCCCGAGTTGTGCGGCCTCGGGGCGAGTTCGTTGATCATCAGCGACCCGTCGCGTCCAAGGAAGAACTCGACGCACAATACCCCCACCACATCCAGCGCCGCCAACACCCCCCGCGCTATCTCGACCGCCTCCGCAGCCACTTTCGCGGGAAGGTCCGCCGGGCCGACCGTCACGTCGAGGATATGATTCGCGTGGTCATTCCGCATCACTCCGTAGTGGGCGAACGATCCGTCCACGCCCCGCGCCGCGACTACCGACACTTCGCAGTCGAAATCGACGAACGCCTCCAGCACTGCTTCTTCGGTCCCCAACGAATTCCACGCGGCCTCGGCGGCGGAAGCCGTGGCGATCTTCACCTGTCCCTTGCCGTCATAGCCCCATCCGGCGGTCTTGAGCACCGCCGGCGCGCCGAGTCGAACAATCGCCTCATTCAAATCCGCGAGCGAACGCACCGCCGCGAATGGAGTGACCGGAAAGCCACTATCTCGCAGAAACGTTTTCTCGCGAAGCCGATGCTGTGTCGTGTGCAGCACGCTTCCGGCGGGGCGGACCAGCGCGCCGGAAGCGCACGCTTCGGCCGTGGCGGCGGGGACGTTCTCAAACTCGAACGTCACCACCGCGACATCGCGGGCGAATTCTCGCACGCGATCGAGATCGTCGTACGACGCCTGGATCTCCACGTCCGCCACCTGGCCGGTGGGGGTGTCGTTGTCCGGGGAATACGTGTGGACCCGATACCCCATGCGGCGGGCCGCGATGGCAAACATCCGTCCGAGTTGCCCGCTCCCCAGCACGCCGATCACGGCGCCGGGAAGAATCGTCTTGTGGCTCACTTCAATTCGTCCTTCATCACCCGTTCGGTTTGTGCCCGCGCGAATTCGCGCAACTTGTCGCGCAATTCGGGGCGTTTGGCGGAGAGGATCCGCACGGCCAACAGCCCCGCGTTGGTGGCCCCCGCCTTGCCGATGGCGAGCGTCCCCACCGGAATCCCCCCAGGCATCTGCACGATCGACAATAACGAATCCATGCCGCTCAGCGCCGCGCTCTGCACGGGCACTCCTAACACGGGCAGCACCGTTTGCGAAGCCACCATCCCCGGCAGGTGCGCCGCCCCCCCTGCCCCGGCGATAATGACTTCCAGCCCGCGCCCCTCGGCGGTCTCGGCGTACTCGGCCATCCAGCGGGGGGTGCGATGCGCGGAGACCACCCGGCATTCGTGCGGCACCCCGAAATCCGCCAGCACCTTCGCCGCGTGGCTCATCGTCTCCCAATCGGACTGGCTGCCCATGATGACGCCGACGATCGGCGCGGGATTGTCGGACATCGCGGGGGGAGACTCCAGAAATGTTCAAAGGCTCAGGGGAGAGGTCGCAATCGGTGACACGGATCGAGAGTTTCGAGGGTAGCCCGGCCATCTCGTGGCCGGGTCGCGCAGCGACAAGAAGCAGTACCTTCCGCTCTCAACCGCCTCAAAACCGTACATTCGCGAATTGGGATTTCTGCCGAGGCCCCATCCACAACAAAAATCGTGACCGGTGTGGGGCGGCACCGTCGACGCCCCATCGGTTCACTCCGGCTTCTTCATCATCTTCGCGATCCACCGTTCGGGATCGTCGTTGAACGCCGCCGCGCAACCCGAACAACACACGGGGTACGACTTGCCCTGATAGCTCACCATCGACGATCCCAAGCCCCCGGACACCACGCACTTCGGACCGGGATTGTCGCTGTCCGCCACCGCGAAACTCGTCCCCTCCCGTTGCTGCCGCACCACGTCGAGCGGGCCGTATGTCGTCCCGGTTTCGGGGCGTTTTGTGAGCTGCATCTGATATTGGTCGTTGTCCAAAAGCTGCAGCGTCACCTTCCAGCGGTCCCCTTCGGCGGGGGTTTGTTGCTCGAGGTCGAGTTTGAACGAGCGCTGTACCCGCTTGCCGTCGTGCTCCTCCTTCGGTTCGCCCCCCTCGATCCACGTGCCGAGAAACACACGCTCGTCCCCTTCGGGCGAACGTGTGGTCAGGCGGAATTTTTCCTCTTCGGCCAACCAGGTGAGGCTGCCCGTCTTGAAATACGGGTGTTCCGAGGTCTCGAACACGAGCGCCGGACGAGACTTGTCCGTACGGAAATCCCACACCCAAGCGAGGTCTTCGCCATGTTTGGCGAAGTTGCCGAACTTCTTGAGCGTCGTCCAGTTCCATTTGCCCAGGAACACCTGAAACGGCTGCAAGCGGTCCACCACCGTCGCCGACCGGGCTTCGTCCTTGACGCCCCCTTCGGCGGCTGGCTTCGCCGGCGCGTCGGCCCCCTCCCCTTCCGCCCCCAGTTCGACAGGGATGAACTTGCGCCGCTTCGGAGCCGGCTCGTCCGACGTTGCGGACGCGGTCTCTTCCGGAATCGGACGAATCAGCTTCGGGGCACCCTCCGCGTCTTCCGCTTTTGCCGCCGGTGCCGACGCTGCTTCTTGCTTGGAAGCGCCGTCGCCACATCCGACGGTCGCGATCGCCGTCAAACCCAGGCACACGCCGACCAACGCCCGAGCAAAGCACGGTGAAGCGGTCACGGCACGGGAAACGCATCGAGCGGTTGTCAGTTCGTCCACGGCAATCCCTCCGCCTGAACTTTTCGCTTGTAGACCTTGTCGGTGCTCGTCACATACAGAGTGCGACGATCGGCTCCGCCGAAACAGACATTCGACAGAAAGGCGTTTTGCGGCTTGACGATCGTTCCGGCATGACGCCCGGTGGGGTCGAAAATCTGCAAGCCGGCATGCGTCGCCACGTACAGTCGCCCCTTGGTGTCGACCGCCATGCCATCGGAACCGGGCTTGTCCTTCCCCGCCGGCACCTGCAACGGACCGTAGTATCGGTCGCGGTCCGAAAGCTTGCCATCCCGCGCGAGTCGAAACGTCCACAGGATTGGCTCGTTCCCTTCGGTCACCACCAGCGTCCCCTCGTCCGACCACAGCGTCGCACCGTTGGTGACGATCCCCTCCGCCGCCACGGCCACGACTCCCTCGGGAGAGATCGACACCACCTGCTTCTTGGCGGGGGCGGTCACGAACACCCAACCTGATGATGTCACCGCCAGGTCGTTGACCGGAATCCCGTCCGCGACGACCTTCTCCGACATCCCCACGTCCGCCGCCATCACGTCATAAGTGACGATCCGCTGTTTCTCGTACTGGGCACAGTACAGCAACCCCTTCGGTCCGAACTTCAGCCCGCTTGGCTTTCCCGCGCCGGAGACTACGACTTTCACCGAGCCGTCGAGTTCGGCCTTGTGAATGCGATCACCCGAAACATCCGTGAAGTAAACCGCCCCGGACCGGTCCGCCGCCGGACCCTCGGTGAACTTGTACCCCTCGCCGACGAGCGTCCAACCTTCCCCGTCGACCAGCACGCCCGACAGGTCCATATCCTGCGCGAGCACCGCGCCGGGACCGGCCGCGATAGCCGCCCCCCACAACACGGCCGCCAGCCACACACACCGCGAAGCGACAGCACCGCCACGCACATTGACAATCGGAAACGGCATTCTGTCACATCCGGAACCGGGACCACGATCCGACCACCCAGACCGCGCGGCGGACTCGGTTTGGAGATCCGAACCTTTTGGCCAGCGCGGCCCGCATGTCATAACCGATTCCCAGAACGGGAACCACGCGCCATCCGGTTTGCGACGTATCGTTCGCTCGAACCGGGTTTTTCGCTTGGACCGCGGGGTGTTCCGCCGATATCCTTCCGGATCGGTGCGAACGACCGGTGGGCTCGCGACGGAATGTAGCCGTTCACTCCGTGAACGAACTTTCGAGGCGGATTCGACCAACGGTTTGCCATCGCCCCTCCCCCCGCCATTTTTCACCACAGCCACTTCGGCGCGGTCCTCCGGATCGCGCCTCGCGTTTTTTGACACGGGAATGACCGCATGGACGGCGAACTCCGCAGCAAGACGGCCGAACTCATCGCCCGCATCAAACACCTGCAGGACTCTCTTTGACTTACCTGTCAAACAATCCCGCACGGAAGAGATCAATCGTTTGATGGAGGGGCCCGGTTTTTGGGACAACCAAACCACGGCCCAGGGACTGGTGGGGGAGTTGCGCCGCCTCACACAGGAAATGAAGCCGGTGCGCGAACTGCTTGCGGCGCGGGATGACATCTCCGTGTTGCTGGAGTTCGCCGAGGAGGACGAAGCGAGCGAGGCCGATTTGCGCGCCGCGCTCGACAACGTCGTCCCGCAGTTGGAGGCGGTCGAACTTCAGGCGATGCTCAATCGGCCCGAAGACTCCATGAACGCCTTTCTCAGCATCCAGGCTGGGGAAGGGGGAACGGACGCGTCCGACTGGGCGTCGATCATGCTTCGCATGTATCAACGCTGGGCCGAAGACCGGGGCTTCACGACGGAACTCGCCGACATCTCCGAGGCGGAAGAGGCAGGCATCCGCAGCGCGACGCTCGAAATCTCGGGCGACTACGCGTACGGGTACCTGCGCAGCGAAGTCGGCACGCACCGCCTGATCCGCATCAGCCCGTTCGACGCCGCGGCGCGGCGACAGACAAGCTTCGCCGCGGTCGACATCACCCCGGTGGTGGACGATTCGGTGCACGTCGATGTTGACTGGGAGAAAGACGTCCGGGAAGACGTGTTCCGCGCGAGCGGCGCCGGTGGCCAAAAGGTGAACAAGACTTCGTCGGCCATTCGGTTGACGCACACCCCCACCAACACCGTCGTCCAGTGTCAGAACGAGCGGAGCCAGCACAAAAACCGTGCTCTCGCTCAGAAGATGCTGGTGGCCAAGCTGTACCTGATCGAACGCGAAAAGCGGGATGCGGAACAGGCCGCCCGCCGCGGCGAGAAAACTCGCATCGGCTTCGGCGGACAAACGATCCGCAGCTACGTGATGGCGCCGCAGCAATACGTCAAGGACCACCGCACCGGACACATCATCGGCAACCCGGGCAAGGTGATGGACGGCGGGGTGACCCCGTTCATGGAGGCGTATCTGCGCTGGCGGATCGGGGAAATCGAACCGACGAAGGGAGCCGCCGTCGACGACGAGTGACGGTCTCGCGCGGAAGGGAAGGCCGGTGGTTTCTCGTTTTCAAGAACTCGGGTTGGTCGGCGTCATCGTCCTGTTGATGGCGGTGTTGACGTTCTCGGGCGGATCGACGGAGCGGCGGTTCCGCGATCCGTTCACCGGGCGCGAATACGTCGTCATCAAGAACAAGTTCCTGAATGCGGATCGATTGCTGACGGTGGCGAAGAACACCTCGTTCTTCGCCATCATGGCGATCGGCGCGACGGTCGTGATCGTCACCGGCGGCATCGACCTGTCGGTGGCTGGCATCTACGTCGTCAGCGGGCTCGCGGGGGCCGCGTTCCTGCATCATTGCGGTCCGGACGGCCCTTGGAGCGGCACTTCCCCCTGGGTGGTGGTACCCGTCACTGCCGCCATTTGTCTCGGGACCGGCACGTTGTGCGGCGCCCTGAACGGCGCGGGGGTCAACCTACTGGGGTTGCATCCGTTCCTGGTGACTCTGGGCACGATGGGAATCTTTCGCGGGCTGGCGTTCGTGACGACCCGCGCCCAGTCGATCGGGCGTTTCGATCCTTCGTTCGTCGACGGATTCATCGGGCGGAGGATCCCCCTGGGGGGCGGCGAGTCCATTTCGCCCGTCCCCTTGGTCATCCTGCTGGTGGTGCTCGGTGCGGGGACGTGGTTCCTCGCACGGACCGTCGCGGGGTGTCGCTTGCGGGCCGTCGGCGGCAACGAGACCGCCGCCCGTTACGCGGGTTTGGACATCGCGCGCCTCAAGGGGTTGGCCTACGCGCTGTGCGGGCTGACGGCGGGCATCGCCGCAATGATCAACATCGGCTATCACGGGTCGGCCGCGTCGTCCGATGGAGCGGGCTACGAGCTCGAGGTGATCGCGGCGGCGGTGGTCGGCGGAGCCAGCCTGTCGGGCGGGCGCGGCAGCGCGTTGGGAGCGGTGCTGGGGGCGCTCATCATCCGGCTGATCGTCGAGGGGATCGTGATCCTCGACCTCGACCAAAACTACAGCCAAATGATCGTCGGCGCGGTGATCGTCGCCGCCGCGTCCCTCGACCGCTGGCAGACCAACCTCCGAAAACGCATGGCGACCGCCTGAATCACGGCCCCCGATCCCGCGAATAGAACCACGGTGACCCGAACATCGACGCCTTGGCCATCCTGGTCACGCTTTCGCCCGGCGTGAAAGTGCGATTCTGAAAAAGAAAATCGCCAACAACCCGGTAGAAAAGGTCAATCCCAGCACGACATTCGAGCGGGTTTTGGGCAGGGGCGCCGCCCGCGCAGCCGCAGCTCGCGCATCCGCAGCGCGGCGATCGGCTTCTCGCGCGCGACCACCATACTCGATACACCGGCGATGGAGGTCTCCTAATGACTCCGCCGAGACAATCTCCGACTTGGTGAGGTGCAACCACTCGGGGTGGCCGGGGCGATTGACCTGCACGCCTGCACGAAGCTCCAGTGCGAACGTTTCGGGAGGAGGTGTGCTGTCGGTATCCAGCTGGTCGACGATGATCAACCCCGCCGAAGTTGGAGGGCTAAAGTGCGGATCGACGACTACGACGCATCGGGTAGGAAACCACGCGCCATTTGAACGGCGCTCGGCATCCAGGACATAAGCCGCTTCCATCGGTTCCCGAGAACGCGGGTGGAGTGCAAAAAAACTCGACAACAGGTATCCGCGCTCCGGGTCGAAGCCCATGGTCACTCTGTTGTTGAACTCGACCACAAGCTCCGCATGTCCCAATCGCGATTTGCGTTGGCCATGGTATCGGTAGGGATACTTGCCTTTCGTGGCGGACTCAACGAATCGTCGGGGGTCGCTATCCTCATCCTCGCCCAGCACGCGCATTCCAAAGGGAGTGACACAGATACCGGAGCCATGCGAGTCCGCAGCCGTGAACAGATTCGCCACTCCACCAAAGTCGATGTACCGTAACGCATAGTCGGGCAAACTTCTCAAGTAAAACAATTCATTGCAGTCAACAGAGAACTCGGTTGACTTGGATGACGCAATCAACTCGGCCAGCGCCTTGTTGACTTCGGCGGGGCAACGCAGTTCGTAAAGCGTTTTCCCCCCATCCACGCACCACCGCCCCGAGAGGGTGATTGCGTCACCACCGATTCCTCCCGCCAAAGCGTCGTCCATCGACGTGGGATCGTGGGTGATGTATCGAAACCGGCAATCGAAACGGCTGAACGAATTCCGGTTTGCGGAGTAAGCGTCCGCAACCGACCGAACCGCGGTTTCTTCGTCTTGAATCTCAGCCGCGCCCGCAAGGCAAGGCGCCCCCAGGCAAACAATGAACGGAAGCCATCGGAGAGGCTTGATCCAATCTGGGTGTGAGGAAATCATACCGTTCACTCCCTGATCTCGTTCCAACTACGGCACAAGCCAATGGGCGACTCAATCCTCCCCGGTCTGGACGTGCGGATGAGGACATGGACACAACGTTGGAGCACTAAACGAAGAAATGGGGCATGCGACAGGTTCGGGCGTCTTGAAGTGCCTCGCGGCGGATATTGAAAGCCCTCTCCTTTGACGCCCCCCCGGACACAGTGTTTTCTGTAAGATGTTCCCGGGACGGCACTTCAAGCACCCAACGTACGATTTTCCCAAAGGCTGGGCAAAACGAAAGCCTTCGGACCCTGTTCGTCGGGAAACCGTCCAACGCCATCCTTGCCCCTCCTCCGCCACCGGTCCTACACTCCCCTGTTTGCCGACGGCGATACGCGTCCGGCGGTCGCGACGACATTTGCTCACCGGGGTTGTGATGGGATTGCTGGATCGATTCAAGGCGGGTTTGAAGCGCACTCGGGAGCTATTGTTCACCGATGTCCGTGACCTGTTCAAAACCGGCGAAATTCTCGCCGAGGACCGCCTCGAGCAATTCTTCGGACGCCTCATCGCCACCGACATGGGGGTCGCCGCCGCCGAATCCATCCGTGACGAAATCCGCAAGCAGCACATGGGCCGCGTCGTCGACGTGAACGCCATTTGGGACACCGTGAAAGCACAGCTCAAGGTGTTGCTCCGCGGCGACGAAGGGACGCGGTGGAACCCCGAGCAGCCGCTGTCACCGCTGACCCTCTCCGACACCAAACCGACGGTGATTCTCGTCGCGGGGGTGAACGGCGTCGGCAAGACGACCTCCATCGCCAAACTCGCCAACCTCTTCAAGAAGAACGGCAAATCCGTCCTGCTGGCCGCCGGCGACACGTTTCGGGCGGCGGCGGTCGAGCAGCTCACGCTGTGGAGCAAGCGGCTGGGTTGCGAGATCGTCACCAAACCGGCCGGGGCCGATCCCGCCAGCGTGGCCCACGCGGGCTGCACGCGCGCGCTTGAGATCGGCTCGGATGTCGTGATTGTCGACACCGCTGGCCGTCTGCACACGCAGCAGAACCTGATGCGGGAACTGGAGAAGGTTCACAAGGTGATCTCCAGCCGCATTCCTGGCGCCCCGCACGAAGTGCTGTTGGTGCTGGACGCCACGACCGGCCAGAACGGCGTCGGCCAAGCCAAGGCCTTCTCCGACGCGGTGCATTGCACGGGACTGGTGCTGGCCAAGCTCGACGGCACAGCCAAAGGGGGGGTGGTCGTCGCCATTCGGCAGACCATGAACCTGCCGGTGAAATTCGTTGGCGTGGGCGAGCAGATCGACGACCTCGAACTGTTCAACCCGGAAGCGTTCGTCGACGCGCTGTTCGGATAGCACGCGGGCCTCACCACGGCCTGCGCTGGCGGAAATCGTGTGACACCGGAGCGTGCCAGGTCGCGAGCGGAGGACATCCACGGATCCCCCGCCACGGCCAGAACCGTTTATCCGGCATAGGCTTGCGACTCACACACGCGCGTTTGTCAATCGAACGCCCGGTGCAAAAGTCGGCATTCCCGGTGGACTTTTCCGGTTTTGCCGAGCGCGCCGGTCGCGCCGAGGCCGCGTGCGCCGATCGTGTCGACAACAGCGGACTTACGGAACCGTCCGATATCTCCCGAGAAGCTTTGCGATCCCGTGCGCTTACGGGTGTTGCAAATTCCACGGCCAGTATTTCCAGCGTTGGGAAACGCCGAATCGGGACCGTCGATTCCTTTGCGAATCCTTCCCCGCCGTCGTGGACCGTCTCCCCGTGGATGTGTCAGGAAAGACCTCCCCCGTCAGCTGGAAAACTCTAGGAGTGCGATCGAATGGACCGTTCCGCCACACGTTGGCTCGACCGGAAACTCGCCAAGGCCGGCGTGATGCTGGGCTTGGCGAGCTACTGCTGGGCCGCTCCCGGCTGGGCGCAGGATCTTCCCGCGTCCCGCTATACCGCGCAACAACGCCAGCAACTGTTGCTGACGGCGCAAGAAGTTCCGGCCCCGCCCGCTCCGGGTGCGGCCCCCGCTCCGGCTCCCGCCCCGGCGGCTGAAGCCCCGGCCGTTCCGGCTCCGATTTCGGAGTTGCCCGGCACCTGCGCTCCGCAGGAAGCGACCTGCTGCGAGCCGGATGACGGCTGCGATCAGGGCGAATTCTGGTCTTTGACCAGCATTTTCGACGATTGCTGCGGCGAAAACTGGATGACGAAGAACAACATGAAGATTGGCGGCTCGACCGTCCAGTCCTTCACGTGGAACTGGAGCAGCCCCCGCGACCGCTTCAACGGCCCGGTCACCTGGACCGACCGTTCGAACGACTATCAGCTCAATCAACAGTGGCTGTACCTCGAAAAGGCCACGAGCACCGACGAGTGCAAGGATTGGGACATCGGCGGTCGCGTGGACATGGTCTACGGGACGAACTACCGCTTCATGACCTCGGCCGGTTTGGAAGACCGCTGGGATGTGAACACGCAACGTTCGTTCTACGGGTTCGCCCTGCCGCAAATGTACGGGGAAGTCGCGTACAAGGACGTCAAGGTGAAGGCGGGGCACTTCGCGTCTCCCGTCGGTTACCTCGGGCTCGACATGAGCTCTAACGTCGTCAACACGCTCCCATACACCTACCAATACGGCGAGCCGTTCACCCACACGGGCGCTCTGGCCACGTGGCAAGCGAACGAGAAGCTGGCCATCGGCGGCGGTTTCACCCGCGGCTGGGACAACTGGGACGGTAGCGGAGCGGGTTCGCCCAGCCTGGGCTACATCGGCACTGCGACCTACGCGTTCGAGAACTCGACGTTGGCCGGGGTGTTCCTGTGGAGCCAGGAGCCGAACAACCGGTTCGATGCCGCTGGCGAACGGGAGTTCAGCGGTCGGTATCTGCACACGTTGGTGTGGACCCGTCCGTTCTGTGAAAAGTACACGTACATCCTGCAATCGGACTTCGGTTCGCAAGGGCGGACGAGCGACTTCGCCGGTGCCCGCGAAATCGGGACGTCCCGCTGGTACGGGATCAACCAGTACCTGCTCTACCAACAGAACGACTGTCTGTTGTGGGTCGGGAACTTCGAGTGGTTCCGCGACGAAGGCGGATATCGCGTTGGTTCGCTGTTGCCGACCCCGACGACTCCCGGCAGCCAGGTGCGCGGGTTGGCCGGCGACCGGTTTGGCTACCAGGGGAACTTCTACCAGGTCACCTTCGGTCCGAAGTGGATGCCGACCAAGAACCTGTACATCCGTCCGAACCTGCGGTTCGACTGGTACAGCGGTGCCGACAACAATCCTGGCGGTCGCGACCCGTTCGCCGACGGCGAGAAGGACTACCAGGCCCTGCTGGCGACCGATGTCGGGATCACCTACTAACCCGACGAAGACTGTCGTCTGAAGACGTCTGAGAATTCACGCCGACCGCGACCGGGGCAACCCGGACGCGGTCGGCGTTTTTTCGTTGGCAAAGAGCAACCGATGACGTGACTGCAACGAACAAGTCACCTCGTCCTCACCCGTTCCCCGCCTTCCCCTTCGCCAGCACCGTCAGGATATCCGCCGCTTCGACGATCATCTGCCGCCGGTCCTCGAAGCTCACCACCAACTTCCTCGCCAGAATTTCCTGGGCGACCACCCTCCCCTGCCCTTGCTTGGTGACGACCGTCGAGCCGACGCCGGGGAGTTCCTTACGATGTTCCTCGTAGGTGTCGTACTCGTACCGCAGGCAGCACTTCAATCGCCCGCAGCGACCGGAAATCTTGGTCGGGTCGAGCGTGGCCTTCTGAAGTTTGGCCATCTTCATTGAGACCGGCGGCATCTCGCGCAGGAACGTGTTGCAGCAGACCGGTTTCCCGCAGTCGCCGTAATCGGCCAGCAGCTTCGCTTCGTCCCGAATGCCGATCTGGCGCATTTCGATCCGCGTCATGAACTTGCCCGCCAACGCCTTCACGAGTTCGCGGAAGTCCACCCGCACCTCGGAGACGTAATAGAACACGAGCCGTTCGCCGCCGAGCAGTTGCTCGACATCCACCAGTTGCATTTGGAGCTTGAACTGTTCGACGAGTTCGCGCGCCCCGAGGAAGGCCTCTTGTTCGCGGCGGCCCTGTTCGGCGAGCTTTTCGCGGTCGTCATCCCCCACCTCCCGGAGGATGCTCCCGCGAGACTCGGTCGTCCCCAGATACTCGCGCGTCTTGTCGGTCGCCTGGCAGAGGACTTCACCCACCTCCTGACCCCGGTCGGACCGCACGACGACCGCTTGACCGCGTCGATAGACATCGCGACCCCGCGCGCCGAACTCCCCCACCAACCGCGTGTTGCCGTAACGGACCACATAGCGGGGCGGTCCCGGAATGTCGGTCGGTTTGGACGGCGGCACCTCGACGCGCGGCGGGGCATCCCCCGCCACGGGGCTGGAATTCGGCGTATCGCTCTCCGCGTCGATCACTTGTCAACCTCGCTGCAAATCGAACAGGGTCATCGCGGCATTCCGTCGGTAGAGACCGAAAAACGTGGGTGGCCCGGCCAGCTCGTGGCCGGGTCGCGGAGCGACAAAGCGCCGCACCTTCTACTCTCAATCCCGGAAACCAAGCGCAAACCGGCAAGCCGCCCTCTCCGTGCAAAGCAATTCGTACACGGCGTTGCCAGCCACCCTCGTCGATCCCGACTCCAAAACAAAGGCCTCGCTCATCGAATACGCTCTCGCGACGGAACTCCCGCCGCAGTGCCAAGCCTCACGATCTTATTCGATCGTGGCCTGCGGTGTCAGCGAGTTCCCGTCCTCACGCAGGCCTTTCGTTTCATGGAACGGGCGTTGCATGGCGGGGACGCTGCCTTGGAGCCTTTCCGAAAACCCGGTTGCGCTGGTTCAAAAGCTCGTTGACGGTTGGGTTCGCTCCATGCGTCAGAGGGTTTTCGGATCGGTTGAGAAAGTGACCCACATCGTTTCCAAATCGCGGGCGTGATTGTTGTAGCCCGACGCGTAAGTGTCGAAGTTGCGCGATTCCCAGCGGAGCCGCAGACACGCGAAGAAAGACAACTCCACTGCGCCGCTGCGTGAGACCACAAAGATCCGATTCCGCGCTCAAGCGTCGGGCTACCGGAGCGAACGCATCGGTCATCCAAAAAAGTCCCAGCGTCATCGCGAACCGTGTGGAAGGCCAACACTGTTTGCGCACGCTCGCCACACAACGCGGGTTCAACAACACGAAAGTTCTCGTGAGTAGGTTGCCTGTCGCGACGCATCGTCCGGGGGATGTTAGACTCGACCGAACACCACCAGCCAAGCCTTTTCGCCGATTCCACCAGTGACCCCCCGCTGTTCCGATGACTGGTTTGCCTCGGTCGCGACCCCCGCCGGCCGCGGCGCGATTGCCGTCATCGAGGTGCATGCCGATCCCGCGCTGTGCGATCATCCGCACGGGCCGCTGTTCCGGGGGAAGCGTCGCGCGGGGGACTTGGCGGTCGGGGATGTCATCTACGGCGAATGGGGTCCCGCACCGGCGGAAGATGTCGTGCTCGTGCGTCGCGGCGAAAGCCGATTCGAGATTCAGTGCCACGGCGGACGGGCGGCGATCGCGCGAGTTTGCGAAACGCTTGAAGGGGCGGGGGTCGAATTGGTGCCGTGGTCCGAGGCGATCCGCAAGTCGCGCGGAGGGATCATGGCCGAGACGGCGCAGGCTCTGTCCCGCTGCGCTTGCTCGTCGGCATTGCCCCACCTTCTGGCCCAGTACAACGGCGCGTTTGAAGAGGAAGTGCTCGCGTTGCGGCCCCTGCTCGACCGCGACATGGGGGCGGTTGTTCAAAGGCTCGATCGGTTGGTCGAGCGCGCCGAGTTCGCGTTGCACCTGACCGAACCTTGGCGGGTGGTCATTGCGGGGCGTCCCAACGCCGGGAAATCGAGCTTGCTCAACGCGTTGGCGGGACGCGAGAGGGCGATCGTCTCGCCGTTGCCGGGGACGACGCGGGATGTTGTGTCGGTCGACCTGTCGCTTGGGGGCTGGCCGGTGCGTCTGTTGGACACGGCCGGACTGCGGGACACGGCGGATCCCCTCGAAAGAATGGGGGTCGGCGCGGCGCTTACGGCGGCGGCGGAAGCGGACCTGGTGCTACTTGTACGCGATGCGACCGAAAGCGATCCGGAAGAAATCCTGATCGAGGCTTTTCCGCGACGATGCCAACGCGTCGCGAACAAGTCCGACGCGCCATGTGCCCGGGGCCGTCCCGGAGAATGGATGGTGTCGGCCCTCACGGGGAGCGGGTTGGACGAACTCACGCGTCGGGTCGTCGGGGCGCTGGTCCCCGAGGAACCGCCGATGGGCGAAGCGCTGGTGGTCACCCCGGCGCTGGCCGAGATGGCGAGAGACTGGCTCCGACTTGCCCGCGACAATGACCGCACGCGGCTGGCGATGTCGTTCGACGCGGCGATAGCCGCGCCAAATCCGCGGCGACCGTAATTGCCGCCGTTACTCCGTCACGCGAAATACATCGTTCCGCTTTATTACGACGGGGTTCGGCCCGTCGCCGAATTCCAGGTGGCAATCCAGCCACACTCCCAAGGACGCGTCCTCGGGAATCGGAATCTTTGCCGAGACCACGTTCCCGTCGCGCGAGATCTCGACGGCCTCGAACGGTCCAATCTGCACCCAACTCGGCTTACCTGTCGGCAAAGGGGGGCGGGACTTCGCGGGATCCAGTTCGAAGCGGACGCTGTGTGTCGCACCGCGCCGGGCCGTGCCGGGGAGCACGGTCTCGATCACCTGGGCCATCCGCGAGCCGGGTTGCGTGTTGTCCTGCAAGGCGCCGCTTCCCGCCCGAGAGAGTCCGCGATTGTTCGACGTTTCGACGACCCCCGCGTAGCCGCCGATGATGTACGGAAACCGCCCCGGAGTGACGTGGTAGTGGTACCCGCGAGTGTCGTCCTTGTGGCCGTTGCAGACGTCCAGTGCCCGGTCCCCTTTCAGGTCCTTGGCCATGACGCCCGATTCTTCGTACGGCCCGTAGACCGGGAATCCGTCGAACGCGAAGCCGACGATCGGCGAATGCCGCTTGCCATCGTCGGGAAACGGGGATTTCACGCAACTGGGATACTTGTGGTAGTGGTACACGCCCGTTTGTTGAGGATGCCCGCAGCACGAGTCGAGCCACACCTCCGAGTACCCTTCGACGGCATTCATCCCCTCCATCTCGAAGGGGTTGAAGAACACCACACCGTTGAGCGCCATGCCGATCGGTCCCATCGGTGCCCGCGTGATGTGGTCCGCCAATTTCGGTTCCAACGGATACCGGAATGTGAACTTCTGCACGCGGATGGAATTCGGGTTTCCGCTGTTGGGAAACACCGCGGTCGGGTGATTCGGATAGCCTTGGCTGTGGACGATCAAGTGCCGCGCATCGTGGCTGATCGACACGTTGTCGATGCCGTCCTTGTTCGAATCCAACCGGTGGTACGAGAACAGGTCGACGAACCGGTCGGCGTCCTTGTAGAGGTACGCCGGGTTGTCGCCCGTTTTTGCGTACCATTTCCCGCCGATGGATTGAAAGCCCTCGGGAGGCTCGGCGGCGACCGCGTCGACACTCGGCAGACCGCAGGCCGCAACGAGCAACGCAACCAACGTGCCGCGCAAAAAGACACGGAGAACAGGGGACATCGGCGACTCTGGGAACGGATCGTGGTCGAACGAGCGGACGGAGCCTGCACAAGGCGAGGCCGACCGATCCTGTACAAACACCCGTCCCCCGCCAAGGTTTCGACGCCCGGCGCAACGATCCGCACAACCATCCCGGAGTTCACTCGACGACCGTGCCCGCTTCTTCGGAGCGGAGAGGTTGTTCGAGTTGGTCCGACTCGACTGCAATCTGCACGCGGGCCTCGCCTGGGCTGCGGCCGCGAATCACGATCTCGAACTCGACCTGCTGCCGGCCTTCGATGCGTGGGACCGCGTCGAACCGGATGCCGCCGGGGACTGCCGCGAAGTTCGTCGGACCGCGCGCGCCCAACAGTTCGTAACCCGCCGTGGTGGTGATCGTCATCCGCGCGCCGGTGGCCGGATCGTTGCCGCGATTGAACAATTGCACGCGGAACTTCGTCTCTTCACCCACGCCGATGGGGGACGCGAGATCGGACCGGCCAATGGAGAGTGCCGCCACACCGTGCCCGAGCATTTCGCCGGAAGCCTCGACCGACAGTCCGGTCGCGTCGACGACTTTCACCGCCGAAACTTGTGGACCTTTGCCGGTGGAACGGAGTACGACCTGCACTTGGGCCTTGTCGTCGGGCTCGAGGCGATCAATTCGCCAGCTCACCAACCGGCGGCGCGGCTCGTAGGTCCCCCCTTGCGAGGCGGAAACGAACTCCAGGCCTTCCGGCAACAACTCGACCACCGTCAGGCCCGACGCCCGCAGACTCCCGAGGTTGGACACGGTGTTTGTGAACGTCCCCTGACGACCGACGAAGATCTTCTTCGGTCCGATGCGCGTCACTTCCACGCGCGGCCCGACGACATCGACGATCGCCTCGGCGGTGACTCGCAATCCACCGTCGGCGGTGACCGTCGCCGGATTCACCACGCGGCCGGTCGCGGCGGCCAGCAATCCAAGTTCGACTTCGCGGGATTTTCCGGGAGGCAGCACGCCAACTTCGTATTCGAGTTCGTTACCGCCATCGTGTCGCAGACCTGCCGGAAGAACGTTGCGAATCATCACGCCGGTGGCGTCGCTCCCCCCCGCGTTCGTCACACGGAACTTGTAGGGAATCAATTGGCCGATATTGGCTCGCGGCGGTGCGATCAATTCGAATTGCAATCGGGGTCGCGGGGCGGCGACGACGGTGATGGCCGCGGTGACTTCCTGCGCACTGGTGACGGTCGCGGCGCTTTCGATGGTTCCTTCGCGAGTGGGGATCACGCGCACGTCCAACGTCCGTTCGTCTCCCGAACGAAGCGTTCCCAATCGCCACACCAACGACTTGCCGTCTGACTCGGCTTGCGGGTTTGTTCCTTCGACCCGCACTGCGGCGGGAATCCGGTCTTGCACCAGGACTTGCATGGCACTGGCCGGGCCGTCGTTGCGGACGACGATCCGATACGTGAGCGGTCGTCCGATGACGGCGGTCGCAGGCGCGCTCTTCTCCAGCGACAACAACGGGCGCATCACTCCGTCCCGCTCGATACGCGGCAATCCGACGGGGGTGCTGTCCGGAAGATTCGCCGCAATGCGTGGCGGCGGCGGCGCGCCTTGGAAGCGGAAGTCGATTTCCAACCCCTCCGAGAACTTGGCGATGTCGGCCGCCGCTTCGTTGACCGCGCGGGGCAGTTCGATCTGCACAGGGACCGTGACGGCCCGGACTTCGGGCACCGGCTGAACCGCCACGGGAGGAGCGGCAGGCACCGGCGTAACCGGGGGGGGGGCGACATCACGGTTCGCGAAATCGGCATTGTCATCCGAATCACGAGGGGCATCCGCATCAAGACGGGCACTGGCCGCCAACGGAGCGCTCGTTCGGGCACGCGCCGGGGCCGCGTCGACGGTTTCGACGGGAGCGGCATTGTCGATCGGCAACGTCGAGATTGACGGAACCGGCTCCAGGGGGACCGACGGGGGAGCGACCGGTTCCACGGGGACGAAATCCGGAACGGAGACGGGTCGCGGTTCGGTTTCGAGTGGCAACGGTTCCACCACGCGGCGGCGGGGTGACGACGCCGCGTCCTCCGCCGGCAGGCGAATGGACTCGTCGTCCGGCATCAGCGACGGGATGTCCGCGGTGGCGGGTGTCGGTTGCGGCACCAGCGGGGCGGGTTCCCGCACGGTCGGCGGTTCTTGACCAATCGGCACGGTGTCGAGCGCCGGATCGGGAAGCACCACGCGCGGACGTTCGACCGGCTCGAGCTCAAGTGGCAGTTCCGTGGTCGCGGGGGTCGGGATGGCGGGGGGCTGACTGTTCGAGTCCCGGCCATCCGGCACAGTCTCGACAAAGCTCTCGTCGGAGCTGTCGATGAGCGGCGCGTCCAATCGGGGACGCGGATTCTTGCGAACGAACGGCTGGGTCTCGGCCGGTGGGTTGCTTGCCACGGAGTCCGGTTCGAGCGGCACGCTTCCCGAGGGGGAATCGCGGAAGTCCAAGGGTTGGGCTGGTTCGGGCTGCAACGGCTCGCGCTGCAACGGTTCGGGTTGAGTCGGCTCGGTCTGCGCCGGGGCCGCCTGCCGTCGCTCGAACGGATCTTCGACAATGACCGGTTCGGGTTCGACCGACCGGGCACGCGGCTGAATGGGGGTCGTTTCGCGGTCCGCAGACTCCAAGGGGGGGGACGGTGCGGGATCGCGATCCGCCACGAGTGTGGGCGTGGGGGAAACCTGGCGCGCGGGCGCGGGGCGTTCCTCGAGCGGTATCGGGGTCGGTTCGGCTCGACGCTCGGGGATGGGAGTGGGCGCGGGTTCGCGCTGGGTCAACCCCGCCAACGTGTCGACCGCGGCGGTCAACGTGTCGGACAGCGTGTTGTCCGAGAGCTTTTCGCGTGCGGCGACCGGTTCGGACTGATCGAACGACTCGGGACCACCGAGAGGCGTCTCGCCCTGTTTCGCGTCGCCGTCCTTGGCGTTGGCCGTGCCGGGCTCGCCGTTGTCGGCGGGGATGTTGAGGGTGGGGAATCCCGTGCCGCCGATCTTGTCGAAGCCCTGCTTCTGCAAGACAAACAGCAGTCCGATTCCCACCACGCCGGCGAGAGCCGTCAGTTTCCACAGCGCCTGATTCATGGGAGTCCTTTCCCTCGTCGCCATCGTCTTCGGGACGACGGTGGTTCGGCGGTGCTCGAAGTCCCCGTTCCGCCACGAGCCAACTTCTGGTCGTTCGCGGCGTCGTCAATCCGCCATCCGGTCGTCGGTCCGTGACGCTGTCGGAAGGTGGGAGTCGACAAAGATTCTTGGGAACGCGACCTTGTCCGTCTCTTTGGTTTCTCGTTCGTTCCGTGAATTCATTCGGTCGATTCGCGGGCTGAACCACAGCATCGATTGACACGGCGTCGATTGACACAGCCTGGCTTGACCCGGATGACTGCCCCGCGCGATGGACGGCGTCTCGACGAACGCATCGTCAATCCCTCGCTGGCGCGGGATCGAACGACGTGCCGGTCATGCAGGAGACGGACGGCCGGGGCAAGGGAACGACGGGACGAGAACCGGGGGGAGGGGATCCACATGCCATGGACCGGAGTGCTCCGCCGGGGGTCTTTGCGGGCGCCCTGCCGCCAAGCTCCGTCGAAACACATCGCCGTTCGATACGGGGATGCTTCTTCAGGACCATGGCCGAACAGATCGGCGCCGTTCGCTTCCTTGCGACCAAAATCGCTGTGAATTCTCGTCGACAAGCACCCGGCAGAGGCCTGGGCCTGAAGTCGTATTTGTCGAATTCACTTCGACTTCGGGGGAGATTCGCGGGAGAACCTCCTGACGGACCGCCGAAGTCGTCCCGCCAGCGACCCCCACCACCCACCAAACCGGGCGGTTTCCGCGTCGCCAACAAAGCGCTTTCGGCAAGCCATCAAGGCCCCGGGAAACTTCGCCACCGGTCGACCGCTCAAGCGAACCCGCTCGAACGGAAGGGGGTGACGGCGCATCCCTTCGCCACTGCGTGGTGGTGTAGCAGGTTGAGAGGTTCCGGGAAAGATAGGTTCTCCGCGAATTGCGGTGAGGCGTCGTGGCCGATGTTGTGATGTGGCCAAGTCCGGCTCCCGTCACCGCGCTATCGCGGGAGACTCCCCCCCGATCATGTCGAGGCGGACCCCCGCCCCCCCCGCGCCGCGAACCGTGGCCAAACTCGCGGCGGGAGGACGCTTCGGGTCGTAGAACTCCGGCCGGATCTTCCCCATCTGCGGAACCAACTCGGCCCGCGACACGAAGTACGTGGCCTTTGCCAAATGTCTCAGGTCGCAACCCGCCTGTCGGGCGGTTCGATCCAACCGCCGAAACAAGTCCCGAATCTCCCCACCCTCCGCCGCCGGGTCACCCGCGACCCCGCCGAAATAGACCAACGGGCCGCGTTGCACCTGCGTCGCCCGGCAAAACACCGGGGAGGCCGTCATCCACGGGGGAGTCAAATAGGCGACGGTATCTCCGGCCTCGGCGGAGAGGTTGTGCCGCTTGAGTCGTTCCGCAAGCGGCACTTTCCTCGACGACACCACGTATTCGATTTCGATGGACGGCGCCGGGGCGGTACACTCCAGGAACGTGCTCGCCGGCACGGGACGATTCGCGAACCCGTGACGGAATCGCTCGCGTACGCGATTCAAATCACCTTCCATCGGCGCGACGAACGAGCGGGTTTCGACGACATCGTCCAAGCCCAATCCCAACCAATCCAGCGTTCGAGCCAGTCCCTCCAGTGTGCGGTCGGTGGCTTCCTCGAGTGTCGCCCCCTTCTCCGCCTGACCCGAAATGAACAAGACATCCCCGGCGGGCAACATCGACAACTCCGCGAACTCTCCCGGCTTGGCGGTCGCCGCTTCCGCGACATGGCGCACTCCCGGGTTTGCCGGAGCCACCTTGTCCGTCGCGGGGGGAACCGGCTTCCCGAGCGGAATCGCGACCGCGTCGATCGAAAGTTTCGCGCCCGTCGGTTCGGTCGGGAGTTGCCCGGCCATCAGGGTCAACGCGACCGAGGTCCCCGCAGGAAGCACGCTGGGCAATTCAGCGGCAACGATCTCGGCGGTCTCGTCGGAGTCCGCGTAGACCGTCACACGCACCAATCCGGCCAACCCACTTCCGGCGGCTTGCAACGACCTGTCCAGTCGAGCCAGTGCGGCACGCGCCTGTTCGGCAGGCGATTGGCCGATCACCTTGCCATCAGTTCCGACGGGGAAAACCTGACCCGAGTGGATCAAGTCGCCGTTCGATACCACCACCGCGTCGCAGGTTGCGGTCGTGGGATTCGCTCCGATGACGCGCACACGCGTCGCGTCCTCTCCGTACCCCGACCCCGCCGAAACCCACAGCGCCGTCAATCCCGCCACCGCGCGCCAGCCGGTCCACCCGTGTTGTGTCATCGCCGCCTCGTCTCGAAGGGGGTTTGTATTCGCCGCGCAACAGGAGTCGCTCCGTCCGCGCCCTCGTCTTGCAACCACCGTATCATGCGCGACGCCGCGCTCTCATCCCACCGCACAACCAAGCGATTCGCTCCGCGAGTCGCGGTCCATCTCGTCGAAATTCCTCACGATGCTCCTCGCGGAACCGTCCTCCGCCGACTCCACGTTTCTGAACGCTGCCCGCGCCCGTCTCGATGCGTGGTTCGCCGCGCGGGGTTGGGCGCCGTTCGACTTCCAGCGGCGCGTCTGGGACGATTTCCTTGCGGGGCGCGGCGGACTGATTCACGCGACAACCGGGACCGGCAAAACGTACGCGGCGTGGCTCGGGCCGATTCTGCAATACCTGGCCGAGCGAGGTCCGGAAGCCGTCAGACCTCTGCCCACCGAATCCGGCTTGCATCACAAAGCGTCGAAAAAGGCGCACCGCGCGGCCATCCGCATGGGGGCCGAGCCTTTGCGCGTCTTGTGGATCACGCCGCTTCGCGCTCTGGCCGCCGATACGGAAGAAGCGCTTCGCAAACCGTTGCTCGACCTGGGAATCCCCTGGACCGTCGAACGCCGCACGGGCGACACCGCCCAATCGCTCCGATCGCTTCAACGGCTGCGCATGCCAACAGCTCTCGTGACGACCCCCGAGAGCTTGTGTCTGCTCCTCACCCACGCGGACGCCCGTGAGAGATTGGCCGATTTGCGAGCGGTGGTGGTCGATGAATGGCACGAATTGCTCGGAACCAAAAGGGGCGTGCAAACGGAACTGGCGCTGGCGAGACTGCGACGCTGGCACCCCCGCCTGCCGATCTGGGGACTTTCGGCGACGCTGGGCAATCTTGAGGAAGCCCGCGACGTGCTGTTGGGAACGTCAAATCCCGGTGGCGCGGATCCTGTACGCGGGGGACTCGTCCGCGGCGACATGTCGCGCGAGTACCGCATCGAGACGGTGATTCCCGAAACGATGGAACGGTTCCCGTGGGCGGGCCACATCGGACTCAAACTCCTGCCGCGCGTGGTCGAAGTGATCGAGCAAGGGCGTTCCACGCTCGTGTTCACGAACACCCGTTGGCAGACCGAGGCCTGGTATCAGGCGATCCTCAAGCTGCGACCCGATTGGGCGGGCCTGATCGCGCTGCATCACGGTTCGCTCGACCCAGAAGTCCGCACGTGGGTCGAGGACGGATTGCGCGACGGGCGGCTCAAGTGCGTGGTCTGCACGTCCAGCCTCGATCTGGGGGTCGACTTCGCGCCGGTCGATCAGGTCGTACAGGTCGGCAGCCCCAAGGGCATCGCCCGGTTGTTGCAGCGGGCCGGGCGCAGCGGACATCAACCGGGTTTGCCGTCCCGCCTGATCTGCGTCCCCACAAACGCGCTGGAGTTGATCGAGTTCTCGGCGGCACGCGATGCGATCGCCCGCAAGGCGATCGAGGGCCGCGTGCCCCCGGCCGCGCCGCTGGATGTCCTGGCGCAACACGCGGTCACCCTGGCGCTGGGGGGCGGCTTCACGCGGCAAGAGTTTCTCGACGAAATTCGCTCCGCGCGCACTTATGCCCACACGGCGGAGTCCGACGTCGATTGGGTGCTCGACTTCGTGACGCGCGGCGGACCAGCGCTCCGTGCCTATCCCGAATACCGCCGCGTCGACCTCGTCAACGGGACCTATCTGGTCTCCGACCCCGAGATTGCCCGCCGACACCGGATGTCACTGGGGACGATCGTCAGCGACACACAAATGGTCGTGCAGTATATGAGCGGCGGCCGGTTGGGGACGGTCGAAGAGTCGTTCCTCGCCCGACTCAATCCGGGGGACACGTTCGTGTTCGCCGGACGCGCGCTGCAACTGGTCCGCATCCGCGACATGCGCGCGTATGTCCGCAAAGCCCCCAAAGCGGACGGTCCCATTCCCAGGTGGGAGGGGGGACGCATGCCGCTGTCGTCCGAGTTGGCTGCCGCCTTGCGCCGTCGATTGGAGGAAGCCTCCGCCGGACGCTTCGACGGGCCTGAGATGGAGCGGGTGCGGGGGACGCTGGAGATTCAGGGACGCTGGTCGAGGTTGCCCGCCGCCAACGAGTTGCTGATCGAGCGGACCAAAACTCGCGAGGGACATCACCTTTTTGTGTACCCCCTCGAAGGGCGATTGGTACACGAGGGGCTGGCCGCGCTGTGCGCGTACCGGCTTTCGCGCCTGCAGCCGATTTCGTTCAGTATCGCCGTCAACGACTTCGGTTTCGAGTTACTCTCCGCCGAGCCGGCCCCGCTCGAGCGGGCACTGGAAGTCGGACTGTTCGCGGTCGAGCACCTGGGTCGCGATGTGTTGGCGAGCCTCAATTCGGTTGAAATGGCCCGGCGTCAGTTTCGGGAAGTCGCGCGCGTCGCCGGACTCGTGTTTCAAGGGTTTCCGGGCGCGGGCAAATCGGTGAAGCAATTGCAGGCGACCAGCGGCCTGGTGTTCGACGTTTTCCAGAACTACGACCCGCTCAATCCGCTCCTGAAACAGGCCCGTTCGGAAGTGCTCGACCGGCAACTCGAACAAAGCCGCCTGGCCGACACCCTCGACCGCATCGCCGGATCGAAGGTCTTGCTGGTGGAAACCGAGCGTCCGACTCCCTTCGCTTTTCCGCTGCTCGTCGACCGGTTGCGAGAGAAGCTGTCGTCGGAGAAACTTTCCGACCGGGTCCGCAAGATGCAGGTGGCTCTGGAGGACGTGGCCGACCGCCCGCCGGCGGAGGCCCGCGGAAAAACACGCCGCAAACCGGCACGCGACGGTGAATGAAGTCCAGGTCGCCCCGCCCCGTCGATCGTCCTCGAAGTCATCGGATTCCCAACGCACATGGATGTCACCCTCGATCTCGTCGGCGAGAACGTCACGCTGCTTCCCGAGCGCGCGCTGTATCGCGCCGACCGTCGCACGTTGATCGTCGCCGATCCCCATTGGGGCAAAGGGGCCGCGTTCCGTGCGGGGGCCGTGCCGATTCCGGGCGCGGATCTGGACGCCGACCTTGAGCGTTTGTCGCGCGCGATCGACCGCACGTCGGCGACCCGGTTGGTCGTGTTGGGAGATTTGCTGCACGCCCGCGAGGGACGGCAGCGGAGCGTGCTCGACCAGATCGAGGACTGGCTCGCGCGGCATCCCGGTCTCGAACGGCTGTTGGTGCGGGGCAACCACGACGAGAAGGCGGGCGATCCGCCGACCGCCTGGGGATTCGAGGTTGTCGACGAACCGTTTGTCGACGGAGCGTTCGTGTACCGGCATTTCCCCGAGCCGAGCGACGCCGGATACGTGTTGGCCGGTCACCTCCACCCGGGCGCCCGTCTGTTCGGGCGGGGGGATCAGTCGCTCCGGCTCCCGTGCTTCCACGCGGGACAGCGAGTGATGGTGCTCCCCGCGTTCGGTTCGTTCACGGGGTTGGCCACGGTCAAACCCAAGCCGGGGGATGGCCTGCATGTCATCGCCGACGGCGAGGTCATCCCGATACTGCATCGGGAGAACCGGGAAGCCGGAACCGTCCGCCAACCACTCGGGTGAACCAGACTCCGGGTTGACCGGGAGCCCCCTTCATCGCACCGATCATCTAGGCTGTCGCCAGTACCGGAAGCGACGCCGCCGCCGGCTCGGCGGTCACCGTCACGAGCACGCACTTGAAGCCCGGCGTCTTCGAGCGCGGATCGAGTGCCCGCGGCACAAGCACGTTGACCTCCGGGTAGTACATGGCAGCGTTTCCCGCCCGAATGCCGGGGAACGCGACCACACGCTGCCCCGGCATGCGACCGGTGTCGCTCGAAACCATCACGCGCATCCCGTCCCGCAGCCCGAACCGATCGATGTCGTCCGGATGCATGAGGATCACGTCCCGCGCGTCGACACCGCGGTACAGGTCGTAGTCCTCGTACACCACGGTGTTGAACTGTCCCTCGCTGCGGATCGTCATCATTCGGAGTTGCGAACCGTTCCCTTCCGCCAGCGGTGGCAGCTCGTGCGACCGCAGATTGGCCCGTCCGTCGGGCGTCGGAAACGTCGGCGTGTGGAACGTCCGTCCGTCGATCTGGAATTCCTTCTTTGTTTGGTCGATGTCCGAAATCTTGTCGTAACCCGGCACGATGCGGGAGATCGCCTGTCGAATGCGCGATGTCCGCTGCATGTCGGACCAGTCGATCGGTCCGGAGTCTCCCAGGACCGCGCGGGCCAGTGTCGCGATCACCTCGATCTCGCTGCGCGGCCCCTCGTGCCGCCGCGGGCCCCCGTCGCTCAGCCGAACGTAATTGAACATCGATTCCTGCGTGGTCGGTTCGGGTTCCTCGTCGCGTGCCAGCACCGGCAGGATGATCGTCTCCCGCGCCAAACCGTGGGCGTGGCCGGTGTTTAGCGTCGTGTTGAGATACACGAGCGTGTCCAGCTTCGACAGAGCCCGTCCGGCGAAGGTCGAGTCGGGGTTGGAACCGTACAGGTTGCCACCCAGGCACACCCCGAGCTTGAGCGAACCGGCCAGCGCCCCCTCCATGCAGCCCATGGTGTCCAATCCGGGCGTCGTCGGCAGCCGCACTCCGAAGTGCGACTCCAGCCGCGTCAGCAGTTCGTCTTTGAGTTTGGGCGTCACCCCGACGGAGCCGATCCCCTGCACATTGGAATGGCCGCGGATCGGCATCAGGCCCGCCCCGGCGCGACCCACCATGCCCCGCAGCAACGCCAGATTCGCAATCGCCTCGACGTTTTGCACGCCATGCGCATGGTGCGTGATCCCCATCGTCCACGCGAACACGGCGTTCTTCGACTTCATGTACCGCCGTGCGATGTCGTCGATCATGGCCGCCGGAACCCCCGATTTGCGCTCGATCTCGGCCCACGACAGCGTCGCCAACCGGTCCCGCAGTTCGGGCCAGCCATTGGTGTGCTGTTGGAGGAACGAAACATCGTGCCCCCCCAGTTCGATCACCCGTTTGGCGATCCCCGAGAGCAAAGCCAGGTCGCCGCCGATGTGCGGCTGCACGTACAGCGACGCGATCTTCGTTCCGAACAGTAAACTGATCGGATCGGACGGCACGCTGAAATTGACCAGCCCGGTCTCGACGACCGGGTTGATCACGATGATCTCCCCCTTACGCCGTCGCACGTGCTTGAGAGTCGACATCAGACGCGGATGATTGCTGGCCGGGTTGCCGCCGATGATGAACACGCAGTCGGCGTGCTCGACATCGTCCAGCACCACCGTCGCCGTCCCGGTTCCGAGCGAACTGCTCAACCCCACGCCGCTCGCCTGATGGCAGTAGTAGCTGCAATTGTTGACGTTGTTCGTGCCGTACACGCGGGCGAACACCTGCAACAGGAATGCCGCCTCGTTGGAACTGCGACCGCTGAAATACCAGAAGGACTCGTCGGGCGCGACAGACTTCAATTTGGCGGAGATGCGTCCCAACACTTCGTCCCAACTCGCCACGCGGTAATACTGCGACGGTTGTTCGAGGATCAACGGCTGCGTGATGCGACCGCAGGTTTCCAATTCGCGCGGGGTGAACCGCTGCATTTGCGGGACGGAATAGGTCGAGAAGAAGTCGGGGCGGATCGCCCCCTGCATATCGGCGACCATGGCCTGGAGCGACTTTTTGCACACTTCGGGGAACAGGCCCCGCTCGTTGACCATGCCCCCTTTCTGCCCCCCCATACCCAATGCACAGGTCTTGCAGGCGTTCTTCGAGCGCATCGCCTTCCAGAGTTTCCACAACCCCCCGGCCTCTCGGGCCTTTTTGAAGGTGTAGAGAATCGCCGGAAATCCGCCACCGGTTCGCACTCGTCGCATCGCAACCACCTCTCTGCCGGATTCGGCGCCCCCGACCAGATCCTGTGTTCGGGTCGCGCATCGCTCCGCCCATTGTCATCGCCACGGCGTCGAAAAAACACCGCGGTTGAAGGCGGTGCGACGATCCGGCCGCTTCAACGTTGAATGCGTCGCCCGGCTCGCGACTGCTTCCAACGAGCCGCTCCCTCGGGCGTGACACGCGTTTGTCGGGCGTCGATCAAGCTCAATTCCGGCAACGCCGTCAACGCACCGTCAAGCGCGGCGTCCCCCACGGCGGTCCCCCGCAGACGCAGAGTTTTGAGTCGCGCGAGCCCCGCCAGCTTCGCCAACCCGGCGTCGCAGACCTTGGTGTTCGCAAGATCCAGGTCCCGCAGGCTCGTCAACCGCGCGACAATCTCGAGCGTCGCGTCGTCGACATCGGGGTTTGCCATCTGCAGGACGACGGCGTCCTTGTGCGCCGCCAACGCGGAGTAGTCGGACCGGTTCCAACCCGTGAGCGTGATGTGTTTTTCCCCTTCGACCATTCTCACCAACGGCCCCAAATCAACCGGGCGCAGCTTCGTGTACGCCACGGGGGCCACCGCCATCACCAACCCGATTCCGACCACGATCGACGGGGCCGCCGCCTTGGCCGAGTGCTTGATCAGAAAGGGAATCCAGCCCGCCACCAGCGCGACGCCCACGCCCCACGACAGTTTTGTCCGGAACGCCCGCGCGACCAGCCACACATACCCACACACGGCGAGCAACAGCCCTGCGAGGATGATCCAAACCGCGACTTCCTCGAACATCGGGACGCCTCGTCATGCCTCAACAGAACCGCACACGACACAATCGCGATCCGCCGCACACGCGAGCGGTCGCTCACACCAGTTCGTGCGCGACCAAATCCGCATACGTTTCCCGCTTGCGGACCACGCGGTGGGCCGCACCATCCACAAGCACTTCCACCGCTTTCGGCCGCGAGTTGTAGTTGCTACTCATCGCCATGCCGTAGGCCCCGGCGCTGAACGTACACACGAGGTCCCCCCGTTCCATCGGCGGCAGCCAGCGTCCCTTGGCGAGATAGTCTCCCGATTCGCACACCGGGCCGACGACGTCAGCGGGTTCACAGCCGGGAATCTCGACCTCGTAGTCCGTCGGTGGGGCAACATTCGCGTGGACCGGCCAAATGCGGTGGAACGCGTCGTACATCGCAGGCCGGACCAGGTCGTTCATGGCCGCGTCCTGGATCACGAACAGCTTGCCCCCCTCGCGCTTGGTGTAGATCACGCGGCTGACGAGGATGCCCGAGTTGCCGACAATGAACCGCCCCGGCTCCAGAGCGAGGCGGCACCCTGCGGCCTTAACGGGCGGGACAATCACCTTGGCGTAATCCGAAGCGGGCAGTCCCTCCTGCTTGCGATAGTTGATGCCGAACCCCCCCCCGAGGTTGATCCACCGCGTGTCATGACCCTGCTTGCGGAAATCGGCCACGACCTCGACCGCCTTGGCGACCGCCTCGGCATACGGGTCCGTCGACAGAATTGGGGACCCGAGGTGCATGTGGATGCCCCGCAGATTCAGTCGCGAATCGGCCAGCACCTTCTTCGCGAGCTGACCGGCCCGCTCGATATCCATACCGAACTTGTTCCCTTTCTTGCCGGTGGTCGTCTTGGCGTGCGTCTTCGCGTCGACATCTGGATTGAGTCGCAGCGCGACCGGGGCGACCTTCCCCATTGCACCCGCGACAGCCGCGATCGCGTCCAGCTCCGCCTCGCTCTCGACGTTGAACATCAGCACGTTGTTCTCGAGGGCGAACCGGATCTCGTCATCCGTCTTTCCAACCCCCGCGAACACCACCTTTGACGTGTCGGCCCCTGCGGCCTTCACGCGATACATCTCGCCGCCGGACACAACATCGAAGCTGCTCCCCGCGTCGCGCATCACCTTGAGGATGCCGAGGTTCGAGTTCGCCTTGACCGAGTAGCAAATCACCGGATCGAGTTCGGCGAACGCCGTCTGAATCTGCGTCAGGTGATGGAGCAGCGTCCGCTTCGAGTAAATCCAGAGGGGCGTGCCATACTCGGCAGCCAGCCGCTCGACGGGGACTTCCTCGCAAAAGAGTTCACGGTCGACGTAGTGGAAATGGTCCATGAGAGGCGAAACACCCTGGTCGTAATCGAACCGGCACAAAGGAGTGGTGGAAAGAAGTCTGTATCAACACACGTTTCAGAGGTCTTCACCGGGAGCCAACAGCAAGACCTTGCCGACCCGATCCAGGTCGATGGGATCAAGTCGATCCAGTTGCTCGTTGACCAATCGATGCCGTTCCACGAACGACAATCCTGCGAAACGGACATCGATGATTTCGACGCGAATAAGTTGTTCTAGAAACGGTTTGACCACCACGGATTCGAAGTGGGAACCAAGCCGTGTGCGAACGGCTCGCATCGCCGCGCCGCGTGAACGGGCACCCGGGGTACTTCGCCCCGCAACAGAAACTCCCGACGAGGGAGCGGGAGAGGGTTTCGCGCGAGCCGCAGAGGTGGTTTTGGTCGCCATGATTCACAACCTTTGCTCGCACCAGTTCAAAATCCGTTCGGAGGCCGCGAGAAACTCCCGTGCCTCGGTCAGGTCCAGATCTCGCGTCTCGTAACGCAGGTCGGTCGTCCACTCGGCCACGATCCTGAAGTCTGCCAGGACTGCCACCGGAAAGTGAACGCTACGTTCCCTCAACCTGTCCTTGAGATTGTACAAGTTGTGCCCGCGAAGTCCCCGGAACTCGGCGGCCATGAATGCCGGTCGGTCTTTTCGAGGGACACACTCCAAAAGGATCGCCTTCGTACCGCATTCGACTGCGTATCCCGCAAGGTACACCGCCTCAGTCGGAAAGCCGTGATGGACCAGCAGTTCCGCCGCCGCTTGCCGCTTTTTCGCGACACGCAGGAATTCGCGCGACGGATTTGCGGGCCGCACCATCGACGCTCACCCCTGCCACCCGAACCGGTGCCGCGCGAGCAACTCCGCGATCTGCACCGCGTTCGTCGCTGCTCCCTTCCGCAGATTGTCCAGCACTGCCCAGAAGCACAGGCCGTTCGGGTGCGACAAGTCCCGCCGCACGCGCCCGACGAACACTTCGTCCCGTCCCGTGACGTCGAGAGGCATCGGGTACTTCCCGGCGTTCGGTTCGTCGACGACGACCAACCCCGGTGCCGCCGCAAACAACCGTCGGGCTTCGTCGGGGGAGACGGGTCGTTCCGTCTCAACCATAACCGACACGCTGTGCCCGTTCGCCACCGGAATCCGCACGCAGGTGGCCGAGATCTGGATCGATTCGTCGCCGAGAATCTTGCGGGTTTCGTGGACGATCTTCATCTCTTCGCTGGTGTACCCTTCGTCCTTGAACGAGCCGATCTGGGGAATCGCGTTGAAGGCGATCGGGTGCGAGAAGCATTCGTACTTGTACGAGCCACCGCCGAGTTGAGCCTTGGTCCCTTCCATCAGGTCGACCGTCCCCTGTAAACCGGCGCCGCTCACCGCCTGGAACGTCGTGACGACGGCGCGCTTGACGCGGGCCGCATCGTGCAGCGGCTTGAGCGCCATCACGACCGGCGTGGCAGAGCAGTTCGGACTGGCGATCATCCCTTTGGCCTGAATGGCCGCTTGAGGGTTCACTTCGGGGATGACGAGCGCCACGTCCGGCTTCATTCGCCAGTAACCCGATTCATCAATCACCGTCGCACCCGATTCGACGGCGTACGGCAGATATTTCGCCGCCACATCGTCGGGGGTGCTGGCGATCACCAGATCACACCCTCGAAACGCCTCGGGCGTCAGCTCTTGCACGGTGAACGACCGGCCTTGGAAGGAGAGCGTCTTGCCAGCGCTGCGGGCCGATGACAAAAAACGGAAATCCTTGGCTGGAAACTTCTTCTGCTCGAGAAGGTCCAGCATGATCCGGCCTACGGCCCCGGTCGCCCCGACAAATCCCACCAATTGAAACACGTCCCGACCCCCGCTCCCGACAGGATGACGCAAAGCGTTGCGTGGCAAACAGTTCCACACAAGCATTCATTCGCCCGGAGTTCCCGCCCGCGTCGTCTCCGGACAGGCAAGACCCCGGCAAATTGCATAAGTTCACTATGGTGTCGGTCAATACGGCCCGAGTCAATCAGGCGTATCGCAGTGGAACGCCAACAAATCGACGGATCGCCATGCACTGAAAAGACTTAACGCGAGTCGCAATCCGAGGGGGCCGATCCGGTCTACGTTCCCGCGACAGACGAAGTCAAACCGCTTCGATTCCTTCCTGACGGCAACGCCGCACAATGTCATCGATATCAGGATTCGTGCCGTCCACGATGATCGTGTGATCCAATTCCGCAGCGTCCAACGGTTCGTCCGACCGCAGTTGGCGCTCGTAGACCTCAATATCCGCATCCGAGGGGTCTTGTCCGGCGCGACGGCGTCGCTCGATGCGCTCGCGCGCGATCCCCTCCGGGACTCGGACATCGAGGATCAGCCACGGCACACCGCGTTTCTCCGCCCACTCCTGCACCCACCTTCGGTGAGCGGCCTTCAGAAACGTGGCGTCGACAACCGCCGTGTACCCGGCCGAGACGATCGCCCCCGCAAGGCGCGGCAGCGTCTCCCCATACAGCCGCTCCGTCACCGACTCGGAGTACGGATCGCCCGACTGCACGGCCACGCGGGGTTCACCCCACAGGCCGAACATGCGCTTCCGCTCCACGTCGGATCGGACGCGAACCCCGTTCAATGCCTCCGTCAAGCGTCCGGCCACGACCGATTTGCCCGCTCCGGAAAGCCCTTTCGTAAGTATCAGACCGGGACGGCGTGGCCGCAGCGCCTCGCGGGCCGTGTCGACATACCGGGATAGCGAAGTGCGGACGGCCTCGATGGCGGGATCGTCGGTGGCCATCTGCTGGATCCGAAGCGCCGCCACCTTGGCCCGCACTAACGCACGGTAGGCGACATACCATTTCCAAACCGCCAGTCCCTCGTAATCACCAGTGGCTTCCAGCCACCCGTTCAAAACGCGCGTCCCTTCGGTCGGATGGCCGCGATCCGCCAGGTCCATCACCAGGAATGCCAACTCGCTGATCGTGTCGATCCACCGCAACTCAGAGTTGAATTCCAGGCAATCGAACGCCTCGATGTGATCGTTGCGGAGCAACATGTTGCCGAGGTGCAGGTCGCCGTGACACTCGCGCACGTGGCCGTCCGCCTTGCGACGCTCCATCGTGGAACGAACCGTATCGAACTCGGCGGCCTCGATGTCGCGCAATCCAATGACTTCGTGCGGAGTCAGGCATCGTTCGAGTGTCGCAAGGTTCGCCAACTGCTGCCGACGCACGCTGTCCGGCGCACCGTAGTGGGTGTCGCAATTCGCCACCGGTGCGGCGGCGTGAAATCGCGCCAACTCGAACGCGAACCGGTCCCATTGATCCGGTCGCACATCTCCGCGCGCCACCGCATCCGAAAGCAACGCGGTTTGCGGAAACCGTCGCATCTTGACCATGTGGTCGATGGGTTCGCCCGTGCCGCACAACGAGGGCTGTTCCATCGGTCCGTACACCGGGACCACGTCCAAATACAGGTCGGGAGCCAATCGTCGATTGAGTCGCACTTCCTCGTCGCAGAAATGCCGGCGGCGCTCCCTCGTGGTGAAATCCACAAACCCGAAATCCACCGGTTTCTTGAGCTTGTAGGCGAAGTCGCCGACCAGAAACACCCACGAAATGTGCGTCTCCAGCAGTTCGACACCTTCCGTCGGCGGGTCCCACGCGTCAGGTCGCAACAACCCATTCACCCAACTTGCCATGCTGCGGATCGCCTCGTCTTCGCCCGGATTCCCGGCCAGTATCCCCTGCCCGAATCGCTTGATCGCCTCCCTCGAATACGTCCCTGCTTCATCCCAGAAACATCGCGATCGCCACCAGCGCGACGAACACCACGACGATGATCGCGAAACACCCGAACAACCCTCGGAGGCAACCGGACGCACATCCCCCGGTCCCCGCCGGCTTGGGGAACGAATCGATAAAGTCCTTGGCTTCCGACAGCGATGCTCCCGTGAGGCGGCGATAAATCTTGACCGCCTGGATGATCTCGCCGCGCGCCGCCAATTCCGCGAGTTGCCGCTCCGTGTCCGGAGAGATCCGCACGTCGCGCGGCCGTTGGCCCGGGACCGTCGAGGTGTCCTCACGGGGCGCATTCGGATCCGTCGCCGGACGAGTTTCCGTGGGACGCAGTGCGAGGCCGCTTCCGGGCTTCGAGGCCTCTTCGGCGTGACGCACCAGGTCGAGCACCGCGCCGCAGGTGGGGCAGGAGATCGATTTGTCATGCACCCTGGAGTTGCAAAAACGGCAAACAACCATGTTCGGCAATCGCTTGTATCAATGTGAGCTGGTGTGACTCTTGCCCCACCCCGGCAAACTCAACCGAAACACCTCAAATACCCCGGATTATCGACTGTCGAGCGAATTCGGCGGGGGGCGGTTTGTCCAGGCGAGCGCGATGAAGTTCTCCACCTCGTTCGACCGATGAATCGAACGAAGGGATTGTGAGAGGCATGGATGTCTCTCCGCGGCGGAGCCGTTACCTGTCAATCACACACCGTTCGTTCCGAGGGATTGTGGACCGGCCACGACCGGGGGGGAAGCCTCCCTCGGCGAAATCGGTTCGTCCGGAACGTTCTGGTTCGTACGACGGCCACCAGCCGCGCCCGTTCGCGTCGGATTTCTTCCGGCGTACGGGCCGTTCCTGATTCCAGGACTCGCCTGTTCCAGCTCGAGGAAGTCGGGTGGCCTCCCGCAACCAAGAACCGACTCCGGGAGAAAAGACCATGACGGTCGAGGAACGTCTGGCGGGCCTCGAACGCGCGGCCCGCCGCGCCAAGTGGCTGAATCTCACCTTCGGCGTCCTGCTGGGTCTCTCCCTGGCGGGCATCGGGTACGTCCTGTTCGGTACCCCGCGGGTGCTGCGTGCTCAGCGGTTCGAGGTGGTCAACAACAAGGGGGCGGCTGTCGAGATCAGCTCGTCCACCGACGGCGACGGCTTCATTGCCCTGTCCGACTCGCTCGGCCTCCCCAAAGTGCGGATGGGGGTCTCGAAGAACAACGTCGGAATGGTGCAAACGTATCTGGGTCCCGACCAGAAATCGGTGTCGATCGGCGGCAGCGGGGCGGGTGGCCAGATCGGCATCTTCAACAGCGCTGGGGCGAAGGTCGTCGACATGCAGTCGAGCAAGACCAACTGCGGTGCGATCGTCGTCAACGACTTCGACGGCGGCTTCCACAGCGGCATCTCGGGCGACCGGCGGCTTTAAGTTGCGATTCGAGCGGGTTGGAAGATACGCCACGGCGTGGTTCATCCCCGCATCTGTCCGCGACGTAACGCGCGGGCCCCCGGCCGAGTTTATCCGCACCGAGCCGATAACCGTTCCCCTCACGGGGCGGGCGGCGTGACCGGCGGCGGCGGCGCGATCCGGAACTCGAAGTCCACCCGCTCGTTCATCGCGAAGCCCAGCGACACCGTCTTCGCGTCCGGCAGTGGGTCGAGGAAGCACAGGAACGCTCCATCATGCTGGAATTCCTGGAACGGCACGTCGCGCGACACATCGTCTTTGGCTTCCGTAATCACCAGTGTTTCGCCGGAGGTCTGCCCGGTCGCCTCGAGGAACACAAACGGGAACGGGCCCGTCACTTCAAGCGCCGGCCTCCCGGCGACTTCTTTCGATTCGATTCGCACCGGTTTGTGAAACACGCTCGTTCCGTAGCTCCAATTCCGGCTTGCCGAGGGAGCAGCCGTGCCTGGCGTCAACCAGAGCGGCGGACTCTTCGAGCCGCACATACGCGCGAGGTGGACATCCACCCGCCCTCCACGCATCTTTCCATGCACGTCGACCGGCACGGTCTCGTTGGGCGCCGACGGAAATGCCATGGGGGGCGACTTCCAAACCGACTCGGGTTCGACCGTCGGGTCGATGCGGAATTGGGCGTGCAGCGGCAGCGACCACGCCGTGGCATGGCGGTCGAGGATGCAGTGGTACTGTCCGCCGACATTGCCAAGGGGATCTTTCAGCGCCCCCGTCTGTTGGACGAAGTTCGTGACCGGTTTGCCGTCGGCGGTGGCTTCGAATTTCGGCCGCAATGTCACAAAGCCTCCCGCGACTTCTTCCGGATCGAGGGTGGTCAAGGTGACGGAATATCGCCCGACCGTTTGCGTTTGCGGTAACGGCAATGGAATCCACACCGGCGCCACGGGCAGACTGGCGGTTGGCAGTGGAACCTCGATCACTCCCAATTCGGCCCCCGCATCCCCCAGCAGGCGGAGTTTCACGGGGCCACCGGGATCGGAGATCAACGGAAACTGCAGGTTCGTCAACACGATGTCGTCCGGATGCGTGGATGTCGACGAAAATGGGGGAGTTCCCGTGGAACCACTGCCCCCGTACACCCCCTGAACGCGTTGGTGCACCGTCTCGTGGGGGAGAGAGCGATTCGCCCCCCATTCGATCCGCCCGCTCCGCAAAGCCTCGAACACCAACATCGACGATGATCCCGCACGATGCCGGGTCAGCCACACCATCAGCGCCGGCTTTCCCGAGTGGGTGGTGACGGTGTCGACTCGTCGATGCCCCCAAAAGCGATCCCAGCCATTGTTCGCGCGGCGCGGAACGACCAAGGAATGGCCGGCACCCGCTGTGACGGCCACCACGTTGACGGTCGTGCCGTCGGCCAGCACCGTGGACGACAACACCGGCAGGCCATCGGGCACTTTGCTGAGGGGGGCGACCTGTCGCGCCGCGACGGCGATGATCGCCACCAATACGCACAGGCCAATGAACGCCTGGCCCACCAGTCCCGCCACCGAACCCGTCTTTTCCTGTCGAGGCGCCGCGCTGGGGGACATGGCTGACTCTCTGTGACAAACGATTTTGAAACGGCACCGGTCGCGGCTGGCCCTTGCGAAGACGAGTGGAATCCGCGACGCGCCAAGAGCGTCGCACGGCGACCTCTGGACAAGAATCTGGACCGCAAGGCGTCTACGATGCAGTACGCAACCTGATTGTGACCACGATGGCGACCGGAGAAAAGCTCGCCCCCTCGGCCGAGCAAGCCTTGGGGCACCGCAACCGGTCGCCCGCTTCGCGGATTGTCGCGGACGTGTTCGTTTTCCGATCGCTGCAACAAAGGATATTGCGACCAAGATGTTCACCGGACTCGTCGAAGGCTTGGGAACCCTCGTCCGCCGCGCCGCCGATTCGGCGGGTGGAGAGCGGCTGTCGATCCAACCGGAAGGCCCGCTCGCCAACGAAACTCCTGCCCTGGGGGACAGCATCTGCATCAACGGCTGCTGCCTCACCGTGGTGGCCCTGGGCAGCTCCGTCGACACGGACGCGTCCACAACGCGTCGCGCCACCTGGGAATTTCAGGCGGGGCCGGAAACGCTGTCGCGAACGAATTTGGGGGCCACACATCCTGGGGATGTCGTCAACCTTGAACGATCCTTGCCGGTCAACGGACGCTTGGGCGGGCACTTCGTCCAAGGCCACGTGGACGGTACGGGACGGGTCGCCGAAATACTCCCTCACGGGGATTGGGTCGACCTGTGGTTCTCGGCACCAGCCGAATTGCTTCGGTTGATGGTGCCCAAGGGGTCTGTCGCGGTCGACGGCGTGAGCCTCACCGTGGTGCATGTCACCGACGACCGCTTCTCCGTCGCGCTGATTCCCCACACCTTGGCGGTGACGACGTTGGGGCGGCGGCAAGTCGGCGACGCGGTGAACCTCGAAACCGACATCCTTGGGAAATACGTCGCGAAACTGCTTGGCGGGCCGGCGACTTTCCCCACGCATTGACTCCCCGAATCGCGCTTCCGATCACCGCGCGATGCTAGACTGCCGTTTTCATCGCTCCCGCCATGCCGAACGCGCGGGGCCGTCCACCCACCGACACTCACGCAGGAACCTCGTGGCCGCATGTCTTCCCCGGAACGACCGACTCGCACGAACTTGATGAAGACGCTCGAGTCGAAGGGCTTCCGTCCCCGTCACGATCTCGGCCAAAACTTCCTGATCGACCTGAACCTGTTGCAGTTGGTGGTCTCCTCGGCGGAACTTGAGCCGCGCGACGTGGTGCTGGAGGTCGGGGCGGGGACGGGCGGGATGACAGCGTTGCTCGCGGAAGGAGCCGGACGTGTCGTGTCTGTCGAGATCGACCCACGCGTGTACGGCTTGGCGCTCGCGGCCACCGCCAAATACACGAACCTGACGCTGCTCAATTGCGACGCCCTGCGTGACAAGAACCACCTGCGCGCCGAAGTGTTGGATGCAATTCGGTCCGGATTGAGCGAGATCCCCGATGCCCGTTTGAAGCTCGTCGCCAACCTGCCGTATTGCGTGGCGACGCCGGTTGTGTCCAACCTGTTTGCCGAGGCGTTCCCCTTGGCGCGGATGGTAATCACCATTCAGTACGAACTGGCCGAACGCATGCAGGCTCCGCCGCGCTCGTCCGCGTACAGCGCGTTGAGCGTGTGGCTGCAATCCCAGGCCCGCGTCGAGATCCTCCGCAAGTTGGGCCCGACCGTGTTTTGGCCGCGTCCCAAGGTCGACTCCGCGATCGTGCTCATCGAGCCCGACCCTGCCAAACGGGCCGCGTTGGGGGACGCCACGTTCTTCCACGACTTCATCCGCCGCCTGTTCCTGCAACGCCGCAAAACCTTGCGTCCGGTGCTGGTCGGCATGTACGGCGACACGCTGGGCAAGACGGGCGTGGACGCCGTCCTGGAAGAGTTCGGCTGCCCGGACGCGACCCGCGCCGAGGAATTGGCCCCCGAGGACCTGATCCGACTGTCGCGCGCCGTCGAAGCCGCCTCCGTCCGGCTCGCCCCCCCTCGCCCCTGACAAGCTCCCGTCGAGCGACCGCGAGACATCGCCGTCTCCGTCACGGCACCATGGCCCGGCCTCCGCACACCACCATCGTCTGTCCCGTCACGAACGACGAGCGATCCGACAGCAGATACAGCACCAGTTCCGCCACGTCCTCCGGCGTCCCGATCCGTCCCAGTGGCGTCGCGTCCACCAGTGCTTGCTGTTTGTCCTCGGCCACCACGTCGAGGATTTCCGTCTCGATCAGCCCCGGTGCCACGGCGTTCACGCGCACACCGCGCGGGCCCCACGCGGCGGCACACCCTTTCGTCAGACCCGATAGTCCCGCCTTGCTCGCCGCGTAGGCGATCGAAAGCGGCCTTGGTTGAAGTGCCGAGATCGACGACAGATTGACGATCCGCCCGTATCCTCGCGCCAACATCTCGTCCTTCACCCCCCACGAAACGAGGTACGTCCCCGTCAGATTCACGTCGAGCGTCCGCCGCCAAATCTCCGGCGTGAGATCTTCGTGGCCCAGGTAGTCGAACACCCCCGCGTTATTGACCAGCAGTTCGACCGGTCCCCACGTTTCACGCACGCGGTCCAGCATTCGTCGCACGTCTTCCTCGACCGACACATCCCCCGCAACCCGCAAGGTTTCGCAACCCATCTCGCGCAGTTGTCGTTCGGTTTCGATCGCATCCGCCTCGCGTGTGCGGTAGTTGACAGCCACTTTGGCCCCAGCGCGTCCCAACGCCAGACAACAGGCCCGACCGATACCGCGGGAACCACCGGTGACGAGGGCGACACGGCCAGCGAGGCCTTCGGAATTGGGCTGGGGAGTCATGGGCCAGAGGATTTCCAGGGGAGCAGTCGCCAAGGGCGGGACTTGACCCGCGCCGACGCTGCTCCATGTGGGCAAGCTGTAGCGGACCGGCCTTTGTCGCGGACGGTGCGCACGACACGACCGGCGAATTCGGCGGGGACGGGAAGTCCCCGTGTCCGATATTAGCGTGGACGGAGGGGTCTTGCGCGCCGAGGGGGATGGCGCGGTCCGTCGGTCCCGCGGTGCGGGACGGGCATCGAAACCGGTTCACGAGGTGCAGGGATGCGATTCGACTTCGCAAGATGTTGGAAGCGGGGAACCGGGGTGGTTCTCGCCGCGTGTTTGGGATGGGGGACGGCCGACGCGGCATTCGCGCAAGGCATCGTACCCGGCACCGGGACGAAGTTGACGCAGGTTGGCGACGACTTCGAGGACGAAAAGTGGGCCTACGTCCACAACAACCCCAAAGCCAGCGCCAACATCGATCAGGACACCCGCCAACCCTCCGGCGGCGCGACCAACGCCCGTTGGTGGGAAAGTCTATATCGCGGCCATCCCGACGTGATCCAACGCGTCGCCACGCCGCCGGGCGGTATCCTCGGCAGCAAAGGCTCGATGCTGATGCAGACGCGGGAGTCGGGCATTCCCGGCAACCTCACGCACAAGGATCAACAAGACGACCTGTTGGCCAGCGTCAGCAACATTGTCGGTTCGCTCAGTCCGCAGCGCGGCCCCAGCGTCGTCGTCCGCGTTTACACCCCGCCGTTTGAACAGTGGGAAAAGCGGACCGGTTCGTCGTTCGGGTTCCGGCTCGACTGCCAAACCACCACGACCAAGGTGACCGAGGGGGGCTTCTTCCGTTCGCGACGCAGCGCCCGCCACACCGAGCCGTATTGGCCCGGCATGTTCATCCAACTCAACAGCAAGTACGACGGCCGCAACAAGGAAGACTCGGCCCACATCCTGATCCGGTCCGACGAACAAGGCCGCGACCTGATGGGCCCGAAGATCAAGCCGTCGACGTGGTACACGCTGGGGATGTCGGTCACCCCCGACGGCCGCGTGCATTACTACGTGAAGGAGGGGGTCGAGAACCTGACCGTCGCCGATCACGTCTCGTCGCAACTCCCGTACGGCTTCAGCGCCGAGTTCGTGCACACGTTCTTCTTCAACATCGTCAACCAGGACGACGGCCGCAGCTGGTCCACCCGCTGGATCGTCGACGACCCGGCGGTGTACGTGCAGCGGTGAGACGCGCGCAGCGTCCCCCCGCAATCACACCCTGACAAATCACGAACCCCCGCAGCCGCGCTACGGCTGCGGGGGTTCGTTCCATTTCGAGCGACGAGCGCCCCCCCCGCCCGTACGACGGACTTCCAGTCCGTCGCGTGCGACACCCTTCGACAGACGGGCAGTCCAACCCACGAAATCCGCGGAACCGCCCCCCCGCCTCTCTCTCTCACGCTTCGCCCGTCTTCAGCTTCAACACACGCTCGCGCAGTTTCCGCACCGCCATCACGTCGAACCGCTCCCCCTCGAACCGAATCTGTCGGATCGGCTTCTTCCCGCGATTCGTCTCGCGGCGCAGCCAGTCCCGCACTTCCATCCAGCGGATTTCCCCTTCGGAATTCCGAATCACCAGGTACACGGGGACCGGCGCAGCCATCCAGTACCGGACGTGCCGTTCCTTTTTGATGTCGAAGATCTCGGCTCCGTCGGAGGCTCTCGTGCGCAGGTACGAGTCCCCTGATTTCAGTTGCAGATAGATCAGTTTGTTGGTTGCCTTCCCCTTGTCGTTCTTGAACTCGATCTCCATATCGATGCCGTGGTCGCTCACGAATTTCTCGCGGGCGATTTGTCCCGCCAGCGCGATCGTCGAGATCATGTCTCCGACCAGAGCCCGCTCCTTGCTTTCCGCGTCGAGGACGAACTCCACTTCCTCTCGCATTTCGCGCACCTTTTGTTGCAATTCTCGGCTGGCGAATGCCTCTTCGATGGCGTCCCACAGCGGAATCCGCTCTTTCTCGCACCTCACGCACAGGATCGTGGGAATGTCCTCCCGGTCGAGCGCGATCGGCACATCGGGCGGCTGTTCCGCCAGCCACTCGTTCAACCGCTCCATGGCCACATCCCGGTTCCCTACCGGCGTGTGACATCCGGGGCAGGCATAATGCCGTTCCCGCTCCACGATTTTGGCGTGTTTTTTCAGATGTTCGTGGACGTACTTGCCGAACAGGATCCGTTCCCCCTCGGGGACATCCTTGTCGAAGTACACTTCCAGCGTTCCGGTCCCCGGCCCCTTCCGCTCCAACCGCAAACCGGCCCGTTTTCTTGACGGGGTCGTGAAGTCCGCCGCGTAGCGCCACAACTCCGCCTGATCGAACGCGACCGTGTGGTGCAGCCAGACAACCAGCGTCGCGTAGATTTCGTCCAGAAAGCCTTCGATGCGGTACGTCATCAACACCGCGGGAAACTGCCGCAACTCGGGACGTTCCATCCGATAGTAGCTCGGGAACAGCAACTGGTTCCCCCGATCGGTCGATTGGCGCAAACACAGCCCTTTCTCCACGAGCAGTTTGTGCATCGCCAACAGCACGTAACTCTCCTCCGCCGGTTCCAGTCTCGGCATGGAGGACGTGTACTCCAACTCCCCCCGCAGGACCCGGTCCTCGCGGATCAAGCCCCGGTCGTGTTCGTCCTGACGCACGGTCTGAATCACCGCCTGCGCGTAGGCGTTGATCCGCTCGGGTTGCAGCAGCACCCAACTGCCAAAGTTCAACGGCATGACGACCCCCGGACCGGCGAGGAGCGACAGCACGGTCCTCAAATCGTCGTCGGAGAAGGCGGGGAAGTCGGTCGCCACGCGCAGGCGGAGCGTTTCCCGCAGTTCGTTGAACGCGAACATCACCCGCCCGGAATCGCGCAGCGCGAGGATTTCGTCTTTCAGTCGCTTGAACACCGCCTCGGTGCTGCGCCACGGGATGCTCTTCCAGTCGATCCCGCTCTGAATCGCCCGCAGCAAGGCCTTGCAGCCCGTCCCTTTCTTCGCGCTCGTGGGGAGGTACTTTGCGAACCCCCGCTCCTTCGCAAACGCTTCGATGGCCGGCTTCCCCACGCGGGGGGTGCCCGCGTCGGTCCGACCCGCCACCAACAGTTTGGTGAACGGCCTGGTCCCCGCGCGGGTCAGGTCCCGGTCCCACTGCCCGAGCGTCTCGAACACATCCTCCTTCTGACTGTCGAACACCAGCACCGCCAGCGACGTTTCGTCCATGAACAGTTGATGGATCAACCGCTGGTCCGCCTGCCCGCCGAAGTCCCACAGCCAGATTTCACGTTCGATTCCGTCGTCGGACGTCGTTGGTAACGGACACTGCGTCGCCCACGCTCCGACGGTGGAATCGCTCTTTTCCCACGTGTCGTGAGCCAGCCGCATCGACAGCCCGGTTTTGCCAGCCCCGCTCTCCCCGACCAGCAGCACCTTGGCATTCGTGTACGCTTTGCTGCCTTTCGACGTAGGTCTCGCTCGTTTTCCCAAACTTGTAACCAAATCTCCCGCAGGCCAAATTCGCATCACGCCGTTGGCCGCCGCCGAATAGGCCGATTGGCCGTCCCGGCTCCACGCCACGCTCAAGACCGGTTCCGTATGCCCTTCCCAGACGGCGAGGCACCGTCCTGTCGACACCTCCCACAGACGGACCGTGTGGTCATAGGACCCCGAGAGCGCCGTGAGGCCGTCCCGGCTCCACGCCACGCACACGACGGGACCTTTGTGCCCTTCCCAGACGGCGAGGCAGCGCCCGGTCGACACTTCCCACAGACGGACCGTGTGGTCATCGGACCCCGAGAGCGCCGATTGGCCGTCCCCGCTCCACCCTACGCTCCAAACGCCGCCCGTATGCCCTTCCCAGACGGCGAGGCAGCGCCCGGTCGACACTTCCCATAGACGGACCGTGTTGTCATCCGACCCCGAGATCGCCGTGAGGCCGTCCCCGCTCCACGCCACGCTATAGACCTCGTCTACATGCCCTTTCCAGACTGCGAGGCACCGCCCGGTCGACACATCCCAGAGACGCAACGTGTCGTCCGCCGACGCCGAGAGCGCCCTTAGGCCGTCCCCGCTCCACGCCACTGTCGAGACGCTGGATGTATGCCCTTCCCAGTCGGCGAGGCAGCGCCCGGTCGACACCTCCCACAGACGCACCGT
>JBIKMW010000108.1:0-22742 GCA_044359065.1 Planctomycetales bacterium
GCGGGGACAGTTGCGGATTGATCGGCGCTCCGGCAGTGCCGAGCAAGTCGGGATCCCCCCCGAAATCGGCGATCGAAAAGAAGCCCGTCGCCGTCCCGACGACGCCGATGACGTTGCCCCCCTGACGGTCGTAACTCCCGCTGACATCGCCCCCCGTGTTCCCCGCGAAAATGTTGTTCACGGCAACCGGTGCCGAACCGTTGCTCTGGACGGCGGCGCCCGCTGCCCCAGCGTTCCCCAGCGACGTGTTGCCGGTAATCGTGTTGTTGACGAGGAACCCCCCCGATCCGCTGTTGTAAATCGCGCCGCCCAGTGTTCCGGTGCTGCCGGTGATGGTCGTATTTCGAACACTCAAGCGCCCGCCGGACGCGTTGTAAATCGCCCCGCCCAACCGTCCCCCCGAAGCGTTTTCGAACGTGCTGTTGGTGACAATCACATTGTTGAACGAGTTGTAGATCGCGCCGCCGTCTCCCCCGCCCGAGTTGCGGAACTCGCTGTAATTGATCGACGTTGTGTTGGCGGTCGAACTGGTGCCGGTCAAATGCAGCACCCCCCCAGCGCTCCCCGCTCCGTTGGGATTCGTCAGGAACACGTTGTCGAACGTCGCACGCGACATCGTGATATTCGAAAAATTCGACCGGATGGCTCCCCCGGTGCTGACGGCATTGTCGCCGTTGAAGCTCGTGCCGGTGATCGATGTCGGCACGCTGGACAACCGGATCGCGCCCCCCGCGGCGGCGCGATTCCCCGAGAACGCCGACTGCACAATCGTGAGGCTCGACAACGATCGCGCGTCCAGCGCCCCACCTTCCCCCGCCGCCATGTTGTTGGACAGCGTCACCCGGCTCAACGTCGTCTGCATCGAACCGCTGGCACTGATGGCCCCGCCGATCCCGTTGCCTGACGGAGTTGCCGGGTTGGCGTTTCCGTTCGCCAGATTGTTGCTGAACGTGGTGTCATAGACCCCCAGCACCACCCCTGTGACTCCTTGGGTTTCGATCGCGCCTCCGCGAATCGTAGCCCGGTTGCCCGTCAACACGCTGTCGCGGATGTCCACCGAACCAAGGCTCTTGATGGCTCCGCCCACCGTGGCCAAACCGTTGCGCAACGTCAGACGCGACAGAAACAGGCTCCCCGCGCTGGTGACGTCAAACAGCCGGTCGAGCTGGTTGGCGTCGATAATCGTGTTGGCCGCCGTGTCCCCCTGAATGGTGATGTTCGAAGTGATGTCGAAGTCGCCGTCCGTGGAAAAATCCTCGGTCGACACCGCCGCGATCGTCATCGCGTACGTTCCCGCAGGAAGCTGAATCGTGTCGCTCCCGGCCAGCACGTTCGCTTCCTGAATCGCGGCGCGCAACGACGTTTCGCCGTTCACGTCCGCCGCGATCCCGTCCCCCGGATTGGCGTCCACGGTGTCAAGCGTCGTGGTGACGAGGAACACGGCGGGTACGCATCGATCTTCCAACCGCTCCGTCCGCCAAGGCATGCTCCGCCGACGCGGGATCCGCCGCAAGGAATTCGCGCACGCCGACTGGAACCATTGCACAAGGGAACGCGTCAACATGGGGAGCACTCCATGAGGGACGATTCGGGAAGAACTCGTACGAAAACGACAGCGTCGGATGTGGCGGTCGATAGGAACTCGACCGCGCAGCGGGACTTGGGATTCAAGTTCGCCGAGAAGGACGTGAGAGGCGGAAAACAGGCCGAAAGGCCAATCGATCCACGCGAGTTTATCCGGCGAATCGGGCGGAAATAAAGTCACAATGTCTATCCCTTCGCCGTATGGCGAAACGGATCGCACGGACGACGGTATTGAGGTGCGCGGATCGACACACGCTGGCTGCGACCCCAGGCCCTCAAACCGGCTCGGGATTGAGGCGGGTCGACTTCTCCAGCGGGATCAGCAGGCGGGCGATGGTCCCGCCCGTTTCGCCGGAAACCAATTCCAACCGAGCCCTATGCCGCGCGGCGATGGCGGCGGCGGCGGAGAGTCCGATCCCGTGCCCACTCGGCTTGGTGGTGAAATACGGCTCGAACAGCCGCGACCGGGCGAACTCCGGAATGCCGTGCCCGTTGTCGACCACTTCCAGGACCAACACATCGTCTTCCATTCGCGAGTCGCCGCGTCGCGCACCGCCCTCCGTTCTCAGGCGGATGACAATCTTCCCCGACTCGCCGCAGGCTTCGGCCGCGTTCAGGACCAGGTTGACCAGCACCTGTCGCAGTTGCACCGAATCGCCATACACACCGGGGAGTTCGGGGGGAATGTCGAACTCGATCTGATGCGGTGCGCGAACCATCGACCGCACCAACGATTCGTGCATTTGGATCAATTGCCCCAGATTCACGAGTCGGAACCCGATCGCCCCATCGGACGACCGTGAATTCATCAGTTGTTGGCAGAGCTGAGACGACTCGGAAGCGGCCTGTTCGATTTGGCGCGCGTATGTCTCGACCAACGTCGGATTACCGGAATTCTCGCGAGCCAACGTGGCGAAGAGCGACACGGCCGCGATGTGGTTGTTGAAGTCATGAACGGCCCCCGAAACCAACATCGAGAGACTGGTCAGTCGCTGCATGTGAATCAGGCGCGATTGCTCTTCGACCTCCACCCGGACTTGCGCGACTTCGTGGGCCATCGATTCGCGCCAGCGGTCCTGTTCGGCGCGGGTGTAGTTGGAAACGTTCACCCCAAGACCCGCCAGACAGGGATTTCCGTCGGCGTCGACAATCGGGAACTTGGCGTTGAACCACACCTGCTTGGTGCCGTCCGGATCGGGGACCTCTTCGACGAAGGTCAACGGGACCCCCCGAGCGATCACCAATTTGTCGTTCTCGTGAAACCGGGCGGCGATCTCCTTCGGCCAGACCTCGAAGGGCGTCTTCCCCAAGCGGTCGGAAGGGGCCAAGCCGTATCGCCGCAGATATGCCGGGTTCACATAGGTGTAGCGGTTGTCGGAATTCCGGATCCAACCAATCGCAGGCATCTGTTCCATGAACCGAAGCCATGGACTGAGCGCGGCTCCCGCAGCAATCTCGATCCCCCGGGCTGACGGCCGCCGGATGGTCCCCTTCACGTCGCCGACTTTACGGACCGTCTCGGTGCCGACGCTCGATGCCTCGGGCGTTGGGGCGGGATGAAACGCGATCAGCGCGTGGCGGAGACCTTCGGACGCGAGAGCAGGCGAGACCGCAACGGTCCACCACTCTTCCGCGTCCGGCGAAACTCCCCCTTCAAGGGGGGGCCGTTCCGGTTGGTTCGTGGCGTTCCCCCGCCCACCATGGCCACGCCCCACCAACCGCATCACTCGGGTGATCGACCGGCCCTGTTCCGAGGCCAGCGCGACGTCGCCCGCGAAGTCATCGGCGGTCCCGTGCGGACCGAAGAGAGGGCGGAGGGTGGGGCCGCCAGGTCCCACCACCGGACCGAACGACCGCGAAAACAAGCCGTTCGCTTGAAACACCGTCAGCGTCCCGTCCACTTCCACGAAAGGGAAGGGGACGTCGTCACCCCAGCCGGATTCACGAGGCGCCGTCATGGGCCACCCGCGAAACTCGAGGCGAGATTCCGTTCGGTGTTCGGGGGCATTTTCCACGAACACACGCGTTCGCGGCGACCCGAACGTCAACTCATTGCGCCTCGGGAATCCATTCCCGCGACCACTTCGACCTTCACTTCAGATTGATGGGAAACCCTACGAAGAAACTCCACGTTCCGAGCCATTTGGAGACGCATCGAACGTTTGCAGAACTCCCGGCTCGGAAGACCTCGTTCGACGAGTGCGTCAACCAAACCCCACGGCAAACGAGGTGGATCGCTGCAAAGATGTTGGTGACAACCCGAGCCGAGAGGGCCTTAAGATCGCGGGCCGAGGACCAAATGGAACACTGATGCACGTAGTTTAATCCTTCTCCTATGCCGGTTGTCAATCAATCGCAGGTCATTTTCTCCAGTTGCCGACATTGACGGCCATCACTTTGTTAATTCCACCGAGAATGGTCCCAAGCTTTGAGGCGGTGGCTCAAGTTCACTCTCTTCGCCCAGACCATTCCGCTCCTTGTTGAACGCGGTTCCGACGTGTGGACGCAACCGTACCTCGTGGGGCGCGGGATGTCTTTCGACACGTGGTCGCACTTCTACCGGGCGAACCTGGACCTGCCGGTTCGGGAGGAAACAAACAAGTAACCGCCATGGGGCTGTCACAACGTCTCGAAGCCCTTGCGCTGCGGCCGCGACAGCATGCCGTCCGCTTCGGCATCGTCCACGAACCGCTCCGTTTCGGGGTTCCATTTCAAGGGACGCCCCAGCCGACAGGCGATGTTCCCGAGGTGGCACAGGCTGACGCTGCGGTGCTGGCTCTCGATGTCGGACACCGGCGTCTTCCGCGAGCGCGTGCAGTCGTAAAAGTTCCCCATGTGGTTCTTGATGGCGTCGATCTTCCCCGACCGCTCGGGGCGCTCGAGATTGTCGTCGCCATACAACCGGAATTCGCCGCGCGGCAGCGGCTTGTCGGCCAAGGCCTCGAACGGTTTGCCGCTGAGCGTACCCCGATTGACGAACAGCCGCCCCTCGTCCCCCTCGAAGAGCAGGCCGTTCCGGTTGTAGTCCCCTTTCGGGGCGTCGAGAATCTCAAGTTCGACGCCGCTCGCGTACTTGCAGACGACGTGATAGTCGACCGGCACCGTGTAGCCGCCGACGATGTCCGGATACTTCGCCTCGGCCCGGATTTCGACCGGTCCGGAATGCTGTTCCCCGAGCGCCCATTGGGCGATGTCCAGGTGATGCGCGCCGGTGTCGGTCAACTCTCCGCCGGAATAATCGAGCCACCAACGGAACGTGTAATGCGATCGCTCGGCGACATACGGCACGTCGGGGGTCGGCCCTTGCCAGAGGTTCCAGTTGAAGTGTTTGGGGATCGGTCCCGGCGCGAAGGGTCCGCCCGTCGGATTCTTCCCCAGCAGCACCCCCACTTTGCGAATCGTCCCCAGCCGTCCCGCACGCACCATTTCGCACGCCAGCCGAAATCGCGAGTCGCTCCGCTGCCAGGTCCCCACCTGCACCACGCGGCCGGAGTCCTTCACCGCCTGTCGAATCGCCCAACCTTCGGAAACGGTGAGCGTGAGCGGCTTTTCGCAGTAGACATCCTTCCCCGCCCGCACCGAGTCGATCAGCATCTTGGCGTGCCAGTGGTCGGGCGCGCCGATCAACACGACATCGACGTTCCCTTTGGCGAGCAGGTCGCGATAGTCCTCGAACAACGTCGCGGCACTGCCGAAACTGGCGCGGGCCTGCTCCCTGACGTGCCGGTCGACATCGCAAATGGCCACGACATCGCCATACGGGAGTGCTTCGCGCGTGATGACCGAACCCTGGTACCGCAGCCCGATGCAGCCGATCCGCCAACGTTCGTTGGGGGATTTCGGCTCCGTGTCGGCCCGTGCCGCAGAAACGTGCAGGCCCGAGGACAGCGCCGCGGCGGGCCACGCCAACCCTCCCGCCAACCAACCGCCGCCCCGAGACAGCGCCTGTCGCCGCGACAACCGCGCGACCGGCGCGGCGGTCGACAACAGGGAACGAGTTGTGTCGGACATATTCGCGTCTCCCCGAAGTCCTCGACCCGTCAGACGTCCGCTTCACGCGAGAACTCACCACTTTTGCCGCCGGCTTTGTGCTCCAGCCGAAACGGACCGATCTCCATGCCCCGGTCGATCGCCTTGCACATGTCATACACGGTGAGCGCCGCGACGGTCACCGCCGTCAGCGCTTCCATTTCCACGCCGGTTTTGGCGTGGGTCGAGACGGTGGCCGTCGCGCGGAGCGTCCGATCGTCCACGGTTTCGAAACCGATCTCGACCTTTTCCAGCGGCAACAAATGGCACAGCGGGATCAATTCCCACGTCCGCTTGGCGGCCTGGATTCCCGCCAAACGGGCGACCTCATAGACGTTTCCCTTGGCGATGCCCCGGTTTTCAATGGTGTGCAGCGTGTTCGGTTCCATGCGGACCAGCCCGCTCGCCACCGCCCGGCGATACGTCACCGGCTTGCCGCCGACATCCACCATGCGGCTGGCGCCGGCGTCGTCGAAATGGGTGAGCGAATCGGACAAGGCGATCTCCAACTCAAGAACGGCCCCCTCGCACGGTCGATGCCGGGCTCGCCGCGCGGGTCGAGGACCCTCACGCTAAACGGATCGGGGCGGCGGCGTCAAACGGCAAAAACTCACGCTTGCTCCGGACACGGCCACAACGGAGACTGGAAGAACATTCGGTCGATGCCCTTCGCGGAGATTCACCGCGCCGCCTCGACCCCGATCCTTGTTGTCGACGGAGTTGTCCCGCCATGTCGCACGCCGCCCCCGCCAAACCCGCCGGTCCCACCGCGCCGGTGGTCAAAAAGGACTACACCGGCACGTTCAACTCGGCGAAGGCCGACCTCCCCATCAATCTGTTTTTCCGACAGATGATCAAATTCGGCGGGTCGGACTTGCACTTGCAGGTTGGCAAGCCCCCCATGCTGCGGATCAAGGGGGTTATTCGCGAACTGCAGATGGACCCCATCGGCCCGGCCGACATGGTCAAGCTCTGTTTCCCGATGATGGACGCGCGGAACGAGGCGATCTTCCACGAGGAGGGGGGGGCCGACTACGCGTGGGTCGTCGACCACGAGGGAGAACCCTGGCGGTTCCGCATCAACCTGTTCGTACAGATGGGCAAGGTCGGGATGGTCGCCCGTAAGGTCGAACGCTCGATCCCGAACTTCGAGGGGCTGAATCTTCCCCCCGTGATGGCCAAGCTGTGCGACTACGACCAAGGGATGGTGCTTTTGGCCGGGGTGACCGGCTCGGGCAAGTCGACGACGATCGCCTCGATGTTGAACTTCGTCAACGCGCGGGACCGTGTGCATATCCTGACGATCGAGGACCCCATTGAGTTCGTCTACACCCCCGACAAAGCGCTCATCAACCAGCGCGAGGTCGGGGTGGACATCAAAGACTTCAAGATCGCGATGAAGCACGCGGTGCGGCAGGACCCCGACATCATGCTCGTGGGGGAAATGCGGGACCAGGAAACCTTCGAAACCGCCATGCACGCCGCCGAAACGGGGCACTTGGTGTTCGGAACAATCCACGCATCGAGTTCGCCGTCGACGATCGGGCGTATCCTCGACTTGTTCCCGCGCGACATGCACCCCGCGCTCCGCAGTTCGATGGGCTTCAACCTCAAGGCCATCGTCGCCCAGAAACTGCTGGCAACGATCCGCGAAACCCCCCGCCGCGTCCCGATCATCGAGATCATGCTGATGAACGGGATGGTGAAGAAGCTGATTATCGAGGAGAAGGACGAAAAACTGTACGACGCCATGCGCATCGGCAAGGAAGACGGCATGCAGGTCTTCAACGACAGTCTGTACCACTTCGTGACGAAAGAGTTCGTCAGCCGGGCGGACGCGTTTGAGATTTCCCCGAACGTCGAGCAATTGAAAATGATGCTCAAGGGGATCGACGTGAAGGGACCGGCGATTCTGTGACGGGGCGAGCGTGCTCCGGTGGCTCGTGCGGTTACCCGAAAAGGGTTTCCCGAAGCGATTTCGCGGGCTTGAACCTGGCAGTCGGCGACAACCCGCGAAACGATTTCTTCGGCACGGTGTTGGATAGCTCCACAGCGTCCTCAGTCCCCGGAGAAGTCGATGTGCTGTCCGCCTTACCGTACGCGAAGTGTCTTTGCCTGGGCGCTGGTCGCGTTCGCGGGGTTCTGCGCGGACTTTCGCGACGCGAGAGCCTTCGCAGGGGAAAACTCCGAAGCGAACGGGCCTTCGGCGAAAACGCGTCCCAACATCGTCTTCATGCTTTCCGACGATCAGGGGTGGAGCGGCACGTCGGTCCGCATGCATCCGGATTTGGCCACATCTCGAAGCGACAAACTGCACACCCCCAACCTTGAGCGTTTGGCCGCGCGGGGAATGCGGTTTTCGGAAGGGTACGCCCCCGCGTGCGTTTGTTCTCCGACGCGGATTGCGCTCCAAACCGGCAAGAACCCCGCGCGGCTGCACTGGACGAAGGCCGCTCCCCCCGAGGCCGGGCACAAGCTCGTCGAACCGCGTCTCATCAAGCAGCTCGCCGACGAGGAAACCACCGTCGGCGAACTGCTCCGTTCCGTCGGGTATGCGACGGCTCACTATGGCAAGTGGCACATCGGCGGAGGGGGACCGGGACGGCACGGGTGCGACGAGCACGATGGCGACACCGGCAACGAGCACGCCTTCCAATTCCAGGACCCTAACCCTGTCGACATCTTCGGAATGGCCGAACGGGCCGAGCGGTTCATGCGACGCAATCGCGACGCCGGGAAGCCGTTCTTCATCCAGTTGTCGTGGAACGCGCTGCATGCCGCGGATAACGCATTGCGCGCGACGCTGTCCAAGTACAAGCGGCAAGCCGGTGTGGCCGACAATGAAACGGCTGACAAGCGCGTCGCCGTCGCGGCGATCACCGAGGACCTCGACACGGGGGTCGGTCGGGTGTTGGCCGCAATTGACGAACTCGGTTTGGCCGACAACACGATCGTCATTTATATGTCCGACAATGGGGCGGGCGGTGGTGGCGTTCAACGAGGCACGCTACGCGGAGGCAAGGGGGGCGTGTGGGAGGGAGGCGTGCGGGTCCCGTTCATCGTGGCCGGTCCGGGTATTGCAGCGAATTCATGGTGCCACGTCCGCGTGGTGGGGTATGACTGGTTCCCGACCTTCTGCGAATGGGGAGGCGTTCCCGCCAGCAAGCTTCCGAAGAACCTCGACGGCGGCAGCCTCGCCGGGTTGTTGAGCGCGGAGGGACGGGGAACGGTGATCCGCCCTGCGGGGGAGATCGTGTTCCATTTTCCCCATTATCAATCGGACGACGGACCGCAATCGGCGGTCTACGACGGCGACCTGAAACTCATCCGGTTTCACGAGGACGATCGACTGGCTTTGTTCGATCTCTCACGCGACCCGGGGGAACGCGACGACCTCGCGACGAGCCGCGCCGCCGACGCCACCCGGTTGAACGGGCGTCTGGCCGAACGGTTGAAGCAAATGGACGCCCAGTTCGCCACGCCCAATCCCGATTACGATCCGGCACGTCCCCCCACTCCTCGCAAAAAGGGCGGTGGCAAGAACAAACCGGGCAAGGGCCGTCCGCCTGATTGACCTTCGGCGCCCAAACTTCCGCCGCGAATCCCCAACATCGACGATCCTGCGAATGCCCTCGGCACGGACCAGCTCCATGCGACGATCCCCAAGAATGTGTGGCGTTTTGCTGATGGCCGTGGCGTGGTCGGCCCCGCTTGCGGCCCATCCCGGTCACTCCCATCACGAAGACGAGGCCGACTCCGTCGTTCAAAGGCTGGATCCCTTGCGGATTGTGGCCCTTGTCGAGGATCGGCAGACGCCCCCGAAAACCGGGGGCCGGGCGGGAAAGGCAGGAGACATGCCGGACATCCAAGCCGCGTTCGCGGCCTTCGAGAAACTGCGGGCCGTGTCGACGCGCCGCGACGACCGGTTCCTGTTCGTCGAATCCAACGGAATTCCGGATCATCCGTTGATGGTCGGGATCACTTCCTGGCAGCAACAGGTGCCGCTCCCCCAAAAATACACCGGCGAAAACGCGTGGCGGATTCCGCTGCATCCGACTCCCGCCGCCCGTCCCGCAACCACGAAAAACCGTTTCCTGCGTGGAGCGATCGCCTTGGCGGTCAACGGCATTCCGATCTTCAACCCGCTCAACAACCGGGGTGACGACGCCTACCTCGCCGGGGAGTTGGACGAATATGGCGGGCACTGCGGACGGGCGGACGACTATCACTACCACCTGGCCCCGGTCCATCTCGAGAAGGTGACGGGACCGGGCCTGCCAATCGCCTACGCGCTCGACGGGTATCCGATCTACGGCTACACCGAACCCGACGGCTCGCCGGTCAGGAACCTGGACGCGTTCAACGGCCACACCGACGCGCAAGGTCGCTATCACTATCACGCCACCAGGACCTACCCCTATCTGAACGGCGGGTTTCACGGCGAGGTCGTGGAACGGGATGGCCAAGTCGATCCCCAACCCCGTGCGGAATCCCCCCGGCCCGCGCTGACTCCCCTGCGTGACGCGAAGATCGTCGAGTTCGGCCAGGTCCCCGGTGGGGGGCACAAGCTTGTCTACGACATCCGCGGCCGGAAAGGTTCGGTCGTCTACACGCCCGCGAAAGAGGGCGCGTTCACATTCGTCTTCACCAACACCAGCGGAGAATCGAGCACCGAGACCTACACGCCCCGTGGCGGAGGTCGTGGCAAGGGGAAGCCCGGAGGCCGGGACGCTCCACCTCCCCCCCCTCCCCCCAAACGCGACGAAGCCCGGCCTCGCCCGGCATCGAAACCCGCGGCCTCCGGCAAAACAACCTTGACCGTCTCCAGCGAATCGGTCGGCCGCGACGGACGCCTGCTCGCCGAATGCACCTGCGACGGAGAGGGCAAAACCCCCGCCGTCGCTTGGAAGGGTGCCCCGCCCGGAACCAAAGCCTTCGCCGTCAGTCTCTGGCACACCGCGCCGGACAAGGAGAAGTCGTACTGGCTGGTCTACAACATCCCGGCGGATTCGACCGGTTGGGGAGCGGGTTCCACACCCCCGGGGACCGTCGGGCTGAACGACCGCAACCGCGCCGCTTACGACCCGCTCTGTTCCAAGGGGCCGGGGGTGAAGACGTATCACCTCACGGTCTACGCCCTCTCCGCACCGGCTCGATTGTCCCCCGACAAAGCCACGCGCAAAGGGCTGCTGGAAGCGATCGCCCGCACGACTCTCGGAGAGGCGACGCTCAATCTGGAGTATGAGCGACCCTGATCGCCCGGTCGTCAGGCCGCCCAAGCTGCGCCGCAACGAACCCCGAGACCGGGGGGACGTGTCGAAAGCGACTCCCTAACTCACCTCCCCGGATCGTACCCCAAATTCGGTCCCAGCCAGCGTTCCACCTCCGCCAGCGGCATCCCCTTCCGGGCGGCGTACGGTTCCACCTGGTCGCGCGTGAGCCGGTCCACGGCGAAGTACCGCGACTGCGGATGCGCGAAGTACAGCCCGCTCACCGCCGCTGCCGGGTACATCGCGAAGTTCTCGGTGAGCTTGATCCCCGCGTTCTTTTCGGCTTCGAGGAGCGCGAACAGCGTCCGCTTCTCGGTGTGGTCGGGACAGGCGGGGTAGCCGGGGGCGGGACGGATGCCACGGTACTTCTCGTCGATGAGTTCGTCGTTCGACAATCCCTCGTTCAGTCCGTAGCCCCACTCGTTACGAACTTTCTTGTGCAGCGATTCGGCGAACGCCTCGGCCAGTCGGTCGGCCAGGGCCTTCAGGAGGATCGACTTGTAGTCGTCATGGTCCTTCTCGAACCGGGCGACGTGCTCCTCAATCCCCAAGCCGGATGTCACGGCGAACGCACCGATGTAATCGAGCCGTCCCGAATCGAGCGGCGCGATGAAGTCCGCCAGCGAATGGAAGCACTTTTGACCGACCCGTTCCCACTGCTGCCGCAGGAAGTGGAACCGGCATTTTTCGGTGGAACGACTGGTGTCGGTGTACACGATCACGTCGTCGCCGACGGAGTTCGCCGGCCAGAACCCATACGCCGCCGAGGCCCGCAGCCATTGCTCGGACACGAGTTGCTCTAGCATCTCGCGCGCGTCGGCGTACAGGCGTTTGGCCTCGGGGCCGACAACTTCGTCCTCGAGGATGCGCGGGTAATGACCGTGCAGTTCCCATGTCGCGAAGAACGGCGACCAGTCGATGTACTCGACGAGCTGATTGAGCGGGTACGAGTGACACACCCGCAGTCCCAGTTCCGCGGGGACGGGAATGTCGACACTCGACCAGTCGGTCGGGAACCGCTTGGCCAGTGCCTCCGCATACGGTGCCAGCTTCTTCTGCTGGCGGTCGGCGAAGCTGGCCCGGTCCTTGTCCTGACCGGCCCGGTTCTTCGCGTCGAACTCCGGCTTCTTGCGGTCGTCGATGAGGTTCTCGACCACTCCCACCGCCTGTGAGGCGTCGGGGACGTGAACGACGGTGTGTTTGTAGGTCGGCGCGATCTTCACCGCCGTGTGCTTGGAACTGGTCGTCGCCCCGCCGATGAGCAGCGGAATCTCCAGCCCCGAACGCTCCATCTCCCGCGCCACAAACACCATTTCGTCGAGCGAGGGGGTGATGAGTCCGCTCAGGCCGATGAGATGGACGCCGTGCTTTTTGGCTTCGTCGAGAATCTTCTCGCACGGGACCATCACTCCCAGGTCGATGACCTCGAAGTTGTTGCACGCCAGCACGACCCCCACGATGTTCTTGCCGATGTCGTGGACGTCCCCCTTCACGGTGGCCATGAGGATCTTCGCGCGGGCCTGACCAACCGTTCCCATGCGGATCTTCTCCGCCTCCATGTGCGGCAACAGCCACGCCACGGCCTTCTTCATCACGCGTGCGCTCTTCACCACCTGCGGCAGGAACATCTTCCCCGCGCCGAACAGTTCGCCGACGATCGCCATCCCGGCCATCAGCGGGCCCTGAATGACGTCGAGCGGCTTCTCGTATTTGAGGCGGGCTTCCTCGGTGTCCGGGTCGATGAAGTCGACGATCCCCTTGACCAGCGCGTGAGCCAGCCGGGCTTCGACCGTTCCCTTGCGCCATTCCTCTTCGACCTTCTCGGTCTCCTTGTCCTTCTTCTTGACCGTCTCCGCGAACTCGACGAGCCGTTCCGTCCCGTCCGGTCGGCGGTTGAGCAGCACGTCCTCGATCCGCTCTCGCAATTCCGGTGGAATCTCGTCGTACACCGCGAGCTGGCCGGGGTTCACGATCCCCATGTCCATACCGGCGTTGATCGCGTGATACAGGAAGCAGGCGTTGACCGCCTCCCGCACGACGTCGTTCCCGCGCAGGGAGAACGACACGTTGCTGACCCCCCCCGAGATGCGCATCCGGGGATAGCGCTTTTTCAGTTCGCGCGTCGTCTCGAAGAAGCTTCGCGCGTAGTCGTTGTGCTCTTCCAGACCCGTGGCCACGGTGAGGATATTCGGGTCGAGGATGATGTCCTCCTCCTCGAACCCCGCTTGCTCGGTGAGCAACTTCCGCACGCGCTCGGCGATGACCAGCCGCCGCGCGGTGTCGGTCGCTTGCCCCTCTTCGTCGAACGCCATCACAACGACCGCCGCCCCGTACTGCCGGCACAAACGGGCCTGCCGCAGGAACTCCGCCTCCCCCCCCTTCAGGCTGATCGAGTTGACGATCGACTTCCCCTGCACGCACTTCAGCCCCGCCTCGATCACCTCCCACTTGGAGCTGTCGATCATCACCGGGACCTTGGAAATCTCCGGCTCGGACGCCACGAGGTTCAGGAACCGCGTCATCGCGGCGGCCCCGTCGAGCAGGGCCTCGTCCATGTTGACGTCGATGACGTTTGCCCCGTTCGCCACCTGGTCGCGCGCGATGGCGAGGGCGGCGTCGTAATCCCCCGCCAGCACCAGCCGGGCGAACTTCTTCGACCCCGTCACGTTCGTCCGTTCGCCGATCATCAGAAACGGAGCCTTCTCTTTGAGCTGCACTTGTTCGAGGCCGCTGTAGTGCGCCCAGTGGTGATTCTCGACCGGCGTGTGCGGTTTGACCCCCTTCACCGCCGCCGCGATCGCCCGGATGTGATCCGGCGTACTGCCGCAACACCCGCCGACGATGTTGACCCAACCCGCCTTCGCGAACCGCCCCAGATGTTCCCCCATCAGTTCGGGGGTCATGTCGAATTCCCCCAGCGCGTTGGGGAGACCGGCATTGGGATAGCAACTGATCCGCGTGGGGGCGATCCCCTGCAACCGCTCGAGGTACGTCGACATCTTGTCTGGACCGAGGGCGCAGTTGAACCCGACCCCCAACATCGGGAAGTGCGACACGCTCGACCAGAACGCCTCGATCGACTGGGCCGTGAGCGTCCGCCCGCCGTCGAAGATCGTGGCGGAGACCAGCACCGGCAGCCGCTTGCCCGTCGCCTCGAAATACTTCGAAATCGCGAACAGGCACGCCTTCATGTTGAGCGTGTCGAACGACGTTTCCGGCAAGAGCAGGTCCGCCCCACCATCGACAAGACCGCGAATCTGGTCGTAGTAAGCGTCGACCACTTCGTCGAACGTCACCTCCCGCTTGCCGGGGTCGTTGACATCGCGCGACATGGAGAGCGCGCGATTCATCGGCCCGAGGCTCCCCGCGACGAACCGTTTGCGCGACGGGTCCTTGCGCTCGACATCGTCCGCCACCGACCGCGCCAGCGACGCGGCGGCGACGTTCAGTTCGTAGGCCAACGGCTGCATACCGTAGTCGGCCATCGACACGGCTTGTGCGTTGAACGTGTTCGTCTCGACGATGTCCGAGCCAGCCTCGAAGTACTCCCGGTGGATCGCCCCGATCACGTCGGGCCGGGTGAGGCACAACAGATCATTGAACCCCTTGAGGTCCTTGGGAGAGTCGCGGAACCGGTCGCCGCGGAAGTCCTCTTCGGTGAGTTTGTACCGCTGCACCATCGTCCCCATCGCCCCGTCGATCAGGACGATGCGGTCGTCGAGGAGCTGGAACAGGGCGTCGGAGCGGTCGGAACCGGTGGGGGTGGGCATGGATCGGTGGTGATTGAGGGTGGGGAAACGGCGCGCGAAAGCCGCGCGGCTGTCTCGAAATCGGGCGTCCACCATCCTTTGTGGCACGCGGGCCGAATTGTAGGGAATACCCCGCGACCCCAGACACCCCAATCCGGGGCCGAGTTCGGCCCCTTCCCCCAACCACCCGTCGCTCGCCGGTTTTACTCCTCGCGCACGCGAATCCGCCGGTATTCCATTTGGCCGCGGTCCCCTTCCAGGCCGACGGGGCCGGTTTCCGGCAGCTTCAGCGCCGCTTCCAGCACCTCGCCGTTGCACGTGCAGTGGGCCACATTGTCCTTCACCACCACCACCAGCTCATTCCAGTCCTGGGGGCGATATTGCTTGAGCGCCTTGTACGGTCCGGCCAGGGGATAGTCGCGGCACTGCAACTGCGGGTGTCGCACAAAGACGCCGCTGTCGGCGTTGGGCGTCGCCCGGAATTCGAGTTTCAGCGTGAAGTTCTTGGGGAATTCGCGGGTCGACCACATTTGCTGCACGCGGCGTCCTTCGGGGGGCGTCGTGACGACGATCCGGCCATTGAGTGCCACGTAACGCCCGTCCAGACTGGCGGATTTGCCGTCGAACGTCTCCTGCTTGGCGAGGGTTTTGTATTCACGGAAGCCCCAACCGGCGAGGTCCTTGCCGTTGAACAGCGACACGAAGCCCTCTTCCGGGGTGAAGGCGTCCGGTTCGGTTTCGACGAAGCCGAGGGTCGCCAGTACGGGGCGAATGGCGGCCCCCCACATCTTGTACCCGGCGGCGTTCGGATGCAGCAAATCCGGAAACTCGGCGGCCTTGGCGTCCCCCTTGTCATCGGCGAACAGCGTCCAGGTGTCGATGATCGTCACCTGTCCGTCCCCCTTGAAGGCGGCGGCGTACAACTCGTTGATCTTCTTGATCTTGTCCGCCGGGCGGCTTTTTGTGGCAGAGCTGGGCATCACCAAACACAGGACGACGGGCAGTTTGGGATCGTGCTTTTTGATATCCGCGACAATCAGCTTGACGTTCCCCGCGATGGTTTCCGGCTCCGCCTTCTCCTCGAGGTCGTTCGTCCCCATCAAGAGGACGATTCCCTTGGGCTGGAGCGAGAGCACATCCTCTTTCAGCCGCAGCAGCATGCCGCGTGTGGTGTCCCCGCTGATCCCCCGGTTCGCGACTTTGAGGCCCGGAAACGTCCCTCCCAGGTCGTCTCCCCAACCTTGCGTGATCGAATCCCCCAGGAACACCACCGCGCCGGTGTCCTTCTCCTTCTGGCCAGCCCACTTCGACCGGCGATCCTTCCACAGCCCCTTGAACCAGTCGTAACGTCGGATCGGACCGGCGCCGGGAATCCCGTCATCGGTGGCGGGGAGGTCGAACGTGGCGGCGTCGGCCGCCAAGGCCAACGATGGCACCCCACCCACGAGCAGCACGCTCGCCAACACCGAGAAAACCGCGGCCCGTGTGGACCATCGACCCAACCCAACACCGGAGTACGAACGAAGCATGGGAGCGCGTCTCGCGAGGGGACCAGAAACTGCCGTCGCGGAAGGACGCCGACGACGATTCGCCATCGTCTCTCGCGAACGCGCGGGACGCAACGCAAACGGGCGGCAGGCGGAGCCCGTTGCGTTGTTCGCAAGGTGTTGGCGGGGCGGGTGTTGGCGGTGCGGGGAATTCGACGTTCCCTGCGGGTGTTCGCGAATGGCGCTCGGTCACCCCCCGAAAACGCGAGTTTTCGCGTTTTCTTCCGCCACGCCGCCCACGACGCGGATCGTCCCCAGGCTCCTCCATCACGCCAAGCCACCGGTCTCCTGAGCAAGACGACCCTCGCCCGGGACTGTCTTGAGGACAGCCCCTCGCTCAAGACCCTCCGCGACCTGCTCGCAACGCTCCCCGACGGCGCTTTGCTCGAGTCGCTCCGTCAGGCTCGCGGTTCGAGGAAACGCTCGACGAACAGCCGCATCGTACGTTTCTCAAAGCCGTGTTCGAGACGCTCGTGCGGAACCTGGCCGAGGCGGAGCCGACCCAGGGCCGCCGCACCGCGGGAGACTCGACGGCTCTCTCCGCGCGGCCGCCGCGTGTTTGTTGTACGTTCGTTCTTGCCGTGTGGTTGCGATGTCCGTGCCCCGCCTTTTGGTGACCCTTTGCACCTGCAACGAGCGGGAGAACCTCGGCGAAATCGTACCCGCGATCCTGGCGGGGTTCCGTTACGCCATCGAACACCAGTTCGATTGGCTGACGAACCTCGACGCCGATTTCAGCCACCACCCGCGACACCTGTCCGCACTGCTCGAGTGCATGAACCGCTGCGACGTGGCGATCGGCTCGCGGTATGTCAAAGGTGGGGGCGTCGTCGGCTGGGGCTTCCGGCGACACTTCATGAGCCAGGGGATCAACTGGTACGCCCGGCTGCTGTTGGGCCTGCGCACGCGCGACAACAGCGGCAGGTATCGATGCAAGATGCCGTTTCAAAACCCGGTTGCCGGCACGAGAACCTCGACCGGTTCCAGTCTCGCGGGTACGCGTTCCAGGAAGAGGCGCTGTACCGCTGCCGCAAGATCGGCTGCCGGTTCGAGGAAACCCCGATCTTGTTCGAGGACCGCCGCCACGGCGAGTCGAAGATCAGCTTCAAGGAATCGCGGGAGGCGCTCCGCGTGATGTTGCCATTGGCGTGGGACAGGTTGTTGGGGCGTCCGGTGACACGAACGAAAGGATGCCTCACGGTGTGCCACTCTGAGCACGATATCAATGCGCGAACGCGGTTTCGGTTCGTCGGATGCCGAACCGAAACCGCGTTCCACGTGTCTCGCGGAGCGAAACAGGACCATCACCGCTTCACACCGCCATGACCGGCGGGACTTCCGCGGTTTGGTGCGGTGCGGGGTGCGTTTCTTCGTGACCGTGCGCCGGGTGTACCGGTCGCAGGTGGCGACCGGTCAGCCACGCACATTGCCAGTACAGCACCGGCAACACGAACAGCGTCATGATCGTGCTGCTGATGACGCCGCCAATCACGACCGACGCCAACGGACGTTGCACTTCGGCCCCCATTCCCTCGCTGAGCGCCATCGGCACGAAGCCAAGGCTGGCGACCAGAGCGGTCATCAGCACCGGGCGAAGGCGAGTGGCCCCCGCTTCCAGAATGGCCTCGCGCATCTCCTTCCCTTCCTCGCGCAGGTGGCGGATGAACTCGACCAGCACAAGGCTGTTGAGCACCGAAATCCCCGACAGCGCGATGAAGCCAACCGCCGCCGAGATCGAGAACGGCATGTCGCGAGCCACCAGCATGGCGACGCCCCCGACACAGGCGAACGGGACGCTCGTGAAGACCAACAGCGAATCGAACATGTTGTGGAACGTCATGTACAGCAGCACGATGATCAGCACCATCGCCATCGGCACGACGATCTTCAGGCGGAGACTGGCCCGTTGCAGGTTCTCGAACTGTCCGCCCCATTCGATGCGGTAGCCACCGGCGGGAAGCGCCACTTTCGCGGCGATTTCCTCGCGGGCCTGGGCGACGAAGCCCCCCAGGTCGCGGCCGCGCACATTGCACTGCACCGTGATCCGCCGCGTGGCCCACTCCCGCGAAATGCATCGCGGACCGCGCACCTCTTCGATATTCGCCACTCGCGACAGCGGGATGAGTTCCCCCGTCGCGGTCGCCACGGTGATCCGTGACAGCGTTTCGGGAGTGTCGCGCGACTCTTGCGGCAACCGCACGGTCAACGGAAACCGCAGTTGGTCCTCGATGATCTGGCCGACCACCTTGCCGCCGACCGATTCGATCACGTCGAGCACCGATTCGGCCGTGATGCCGTAGCGGGCGATCTCACCCCGGTCGATCTTCACACGCAGGATCGGCTGGCCCGAGATCTGTTCCGTGTTGACGTCCGCGTTGCCGGGAATGCCCCGCATGACGGACTCGATCTCGCGCCCCTTCGCAATCAGCGTTTCGAGGTCGGAGCCGAACAGCTTCACCGCCACGTCCGCCCGCGACCCGGACAACATCTCGTTGATCCGCATTTCAATCGGTTGCGAGAACCAGATGATCTGACCGGGGAAGCGGTCCATCTCCGGCTGCATGAGGCCGACCAGTTCCTCTTGCGTCTTGGCTTTCTTCCAGCGCGAGCGGGCGTTGAGCGAGATGAACAGGTCGGTCGATTCGAGCGTGCCGGGGTCGGTCGCCACTTCGGGCGCCCCTTGTCGGCTCCAGACGTGCGATACCTCGTCGGGGAACTTTTCGAGCAGCACCTTTTCCATCCGCGTGTTCATGTCGATCGAGTGTTCCAGGCTCGTCCCCGGCGGACGCAGGATGCCGATCACGAGCGACCCTTCCGACAGCCGCGGCACGAACTCCGACCCCAATCCCGAAGCGAGCGACAAGGCACTCGCCAGCGCGATCAGCGTCCCGCCCAGCACGACCGTCGGTCGCGCCATCGCCAGCCGCAACACCGGGGCGTACACCTTGCCCAGCATCCGCACGGGCAACGGATCGCGATCGCTGGCGTTCTTCGGCAGCAGGAAGCTCGCCAACACCGGCACCGCCGTGAGCGAGAGCACCAGCGAACCGGCCAGAGCGAAAATCACCGTCATCGCCATCGGGCGGAACAGTTTTCCTTCGACCCCCTCCAACGTCAGGATCGGCAGGTACACCACCATGATGATGAGCACGCCGAACAAGCTCGGTTTGCTGACTTCGGTACACGCCTTGCGGATGATGTCGATCCGACTGGCGTTGGGGTCCTTGTTGCGGGAGATGCGGCGGATGACGTTCTCGATCATCACGACGGATCCGTCGACGACGAGGCCGAAGTCGAGAGCGCCGAGGCTGAGCAGGCTGGCCGAGATGCCCCAGTGCGACATCCCGATGAACGCGCACAGCATCGACAGCGGAATCGCGCTGGCGACGATCAACCCCGCCCGCAGATTCCCGAGGAACACGAACAACACCGCCACCACGAGCAGCGCCCCTTCGCACAGGTTGCGGCGCACGGTGGCGATCACCTGGTCGACGAGTTCCGTCCGGTTGTAAACCGGTACGGCGGTCATCCCCGCGGGCAGCGTGGCCTTTGCTTCGTCGAACTTCGACGCAAGCCGGTGGGTCACCGAGTAGCTGTTTTCACCCATCCGCATGAAGCCCAGGCCGAGGACGACTTCCCCCTGGCCGTTCGCGGTGATGGCCCCGCGGCGGATTTCGTGGCCGATGGTCACTTCCGCCACGTCCCCCACATGAATCGGCACCCCGTCCCGCGCGGTGATCACGATGTCGCGGAGTTGGTCCATGTTGACCGTCCGGGCCACCCCGTGGACGAGCAACATTTCGCCGCCCCGGTTCATCTGTCCGCCGCCGACGTTCAGGTTGTTCGAGCGGATCGCTTCCAACACTTGCTGGAACGTCAACCCGTATTTCACGAGCGATTCCGGGCGGAACAGCACTTGATATTGCTTGTTGAGCCCCCCCCACGAGTTGATCTCGGCGGTGCCGGGTACGGTTCGCAGGGCGGGACGCATCGTCCAATCCTGCGCGGTCCGCATCTCGGTCAGGGTCGAGGGCTTCTCCCCCGTCGGCAACACGATGTAGTGGAAGACTTCGCCCAAACCCGTCGAGACCGGTCCCATTTCGGGACGCGGAATCCCTGGAGGCATCTCGACCGTCGTCAGCCGCTCGTTGATGAGCTGCCGCGCGAAGTAGATGTCGACCCCGTCCTCGAAGGTCACCACCACCTGCGACAGACCGAACTGCGAGATCGACCGCAGTTGCGACAGCTTCGGCAGGCCGGTCAGCGTCAATTCGACCGGAAACGTGATCAGCCGCTCGACCTCTTCCGGAACGAGGGACGGAGCGACGGTGTTGATTTGCACCTGCACCGGCGTGGTGTCGGGGAACGCGTCGACGTTGAGCGTCCCGAGGGACCACACGCCGACCAGTCCCAACAGGGCCACCCCCGCGAGGACGAACAGTCGGTGTCGGAGCGAGGCGGCAATGAGCTTCGCAAGCATGATGGCGGGTTATCCGTTCGACGAGGGGAAGAAGGCGGAATCTGTGTCGCGTTTCGCTCCGCGAAACGATGTCCGTTTGCACTGGCGAACCGAGGCCGCTGGCTGACGGAAGGCGTACGAATTCGGTTGGGACTTCAGGCCGGGCTCGACAGGGGTGATGCGAAGCGCGTGCATCGCCTTGTCGTCACTGTTGGGCGGTCTTGGCGACTTCCGCCCCGGACGTCATTTCGCGGAGCTTCATCTCCGAGTGCAGCACGTGTGCGCCCGAGATCACGACCCGTTGCTCGGCGACCAACCCGGTGAGCACTTCCACGTAACCGTCGTCGCTGGCGACGCCGATCTCGATTTGGCGCGGTTCGAATTCCATCCGGCGTTCGCGTTGCAGAACGGCTTCGACCGGCGTTTCGTCGACCTTTTCCACCGGAACGAAGACCACGTGCGCCTCACCGGACCACACCACGGCGGACTTCGGCACCATCAGCGCCATCGGCGTGTCCCGCAGGCGAATGCGTCCGTTGCCGAACACGTTGGCTTCCAGCAGGCGTTTGCGACCGGGAACCGTCCCGTTGCCGAGATTCTGGGCTTCGACAACCGGGTTCTCGACTTCGGCGATCACCCGCACGGTGCGGGTACGGCTGTCCGCTTCCGTGCTGATCCAGGCCACCTTGGAGGTCAGCGGTCCCGGGAGACCGTCCGCTTCAAAGGTGACCGGTTGACCGACGCGAACCCGCATCGAGTCTTCCTTGTGTACGTCCAGTTCCAGCCACATCGTCCGCACATCGGCGATCGTGAGCTGCGCTTGTTCGGGAGTGACCACCTCACCAGGGGTGATGTCGCGACGAATGATGACGCCGTCGAACGGGGCCTTCAGCGGAATCAGGTTGGCGGTGGTGGTTTCCGGATCGTGGTCGCGAGTGAACGCTTCGGGCAGGCCGAGGAACCGGATCCGAGCGGCACGCTCGTCGTCGGTCAGCTTCGTGAGGGTTTCGATCTTCACGGGCAGGCCGAGATTGATGAGCGATTGCTGCGCGTTGTACCGCTGCACGCATGCTTCGCGGTAAGCAGCTTCGGCTTCGCGGCGAACCCGTTCCGGAACGCTGTCGGGGGCGTCTTCAATCCGCTTGAGGTTGCGTTGACGAAGTTCGGCCTGCACCAGCGCTTGCAGGAACTCCGCCTTGGCTTTCCCGACATCCGAGGCGTCGAGGATCGCCAGCACTTCTCCTTCTTCGACGACATCGCCCGCTTGCTTGTCGACGCGCCACACGATCCCCGGCACGCGAGCCGACAGTTGAGCCAATCGGGATTGCACGTATGCCACCTGGCCGTGCACTTCCAGTTCCTCGGCGAGCGGCCGGGCGAGCACTTCGCCCGTGGAGATTCCCACCAGTCCCGCTGTGTCGGGGCGATCAAGTTTGACGACGTTCGCCGGCGTGGACGCGACGTGCGTATCACGCGACGGGTGGAGGTCGTGATGCTCCGCCTCCCCCTCGGCCGGAGCGTGGTGGGCTACGTGGACAAACGTCCAATCCGTGTGGTGTCCCCACCACGCGATCCCCGCGAGCGACCCCAGGACGGCGACATTCGTCAGCCACGAACACACGACTCGGAACATGTTGAACCCAAGGGAATGGAGGGATTCGCGCGGAAGTTTCCGGCTCGCGCGACGTTGCCATTCCAACCGTAGTTCCGAAAACGCCGTCGCGCTGTCAAATCGCCACACATCCGCAGAATCCGCCAGCCCCCGCCGTCGTCACAACCCGCATAGATCGCTTGGCGGACACGATCACCAATCGCCGGGGCCGCGATGGAATGCGACCGCGAGAACGCGACTGACTCCGCGGGGGGTGCGAACCCCGGATTGCGATCAAGGACTGGAACTCGACTTGACGGCCACGTTTTCAGATATTGAAAGCGTGGCGGGGGAACCCTTCTCCCCCACAATCGGTGCGGAAAAATACGTCAAAACACGACTGTGGGGGAGAAGGTGCCCGAAGGCAATTCTGTTCGGCACCAAGGTTGCTATGGCGGCTGGGCGCGTTTGTTCCTGAGTTTTTCGATCTGTCGTTCGAGTTCTTCCAGCGTG
>JBIKMW010000022.1:0-69896 GCA_044359065.1 Planctomycetales bacterium
AGCGGATGGTTACGATCACGGCGGGCCATGGGGCCGCAGCATGACAAGTCGCGCGGGCCAGCGCAAATGAAGACTCAATGAAGATTTTTCCGGACGCAATTGGGCAGAGCCAGTGGCACACGTTTTTCGCACGCATTTAATGTCCCGTAACTTCAGGTCGGCACACTAGCGCCGTCGCGCCCTGTCATTCCAATCACGGTCCTCCACCGCCCCACGCCAGCCCCGTTCACACCAGCGTGAACGCCAACACCTGCGAGGCTTCCCGCGCGGTCAGCGGCAATCGTCGCTCGTCCGATGGTGGGGCGTGCGACTTGGCACCCGGCAAGAACTCTTCGGAATCCATCGCCAGCGCGTCTCCCGATGCGAGGTCCTCGTCCCCGACACGGACCGCACCTCGGGCGACCTGCAACCAAACACCGGTGCCGTTCGGAATCGAGAGTTCCAGCGAGTCGCCCAAATCGAGGTCCGCCACCCGCATCCACGCTTGTTGGGCAATCACCAGCGAACCGTCGACGCCATCCGGGGATGCGATTGTTTGCCACCGGCCTCGACGCCCCTCTTCGGGGAACAGTCGGTCCTCGTACGTCGGCGACAGCCCGCGCTCGCGCGGCAGAATCCAAACCTGCAACAAATGCACCGGCGTCGTCGACGATGGATTGCTCTCGCTGTGCCGAATACCGCGACCAGCCGTCATGCGTTGCGCCATTCCGGGACGCAGCGTCGCACCATGGCCGAGGCTGTCGCGATGGGCTAATTCGCCCGACAGCAGCCACGTCAGAATCTCCATGTCGCGATGAGGATGCATGCCGAAGCCCGCGCCGGGTGCGATGATGTCGTCGTTGAGTACCCGCAGCGTGCGAAAGCCCATGCGACGCGGATCGTGGTACTCGCCGAACGAGAAGGAGTGAAAGCTTTCGAGCCAACCGATCCGGGTGGACCCGCGATCGTCAGCGCGGAGAATCTTCACAATGGCTCCCTTCGTTCGTCGGGGTGCGGGGCTTCGGGGTCGCGACTTCCGCGCGGCCGGTCTGCAACTCGCGAATTCTACGCACCTTCTCCCCGTCCGGGAAATTTTTGGAGCGGCTGCGAATCCAAGGGTGAGTACAAGCCCGCGTGAGGCCCGACGATTCATCGACCGGTTGCTACACTTCATCTCGCGCATGCACGCGAGTGACGCGGATGTTTCGGTCTGGCGGGCCGAAGTCGGCGTGCCGTTCTGCGGCGAAACCGATTCAACAGGAGACGTTCGTTCGTGGCCGGGCCGGAAGACTCCACGCATGTCGATGGCGGAGACGCCTCCGAGTCCCGTCGCGCCTCGACCGACCCTTCCTTGGCATCGAGGGGCGACGGCTCTCCCGACCTCGCCTCTGTCGAAGCGTCTTCTCTCGCGCAACCGACGGTGGTTTCTCCGGCCTTGGAATGGTTCTGCGGCCTGCTTGTGAATCACCGCTGGCTGTGGTTGCTGATCGCTGTCTTCAGTGTGTGCGCCGGACACTTGTGGACCCCCGCGCTCAAATTCGACCAATCGCTCGAAGCGTTGTACTCCAACGACAATCCGCGTCTGCAGGACTTCAAAGAGTCGAAGCGGGTGTTCGGCGGGGACGAATTGGCGATCGTCGCCTGGACACAGGACCGGCTGATGGAGCCGGAGGGCATGGCCGAGACGGGTGCGTTCGGCGAAAAGCTGGCGCAAGTGCCCGGGATCCGTGCCGACAGCCAACAGAATCTTCGCGACACGCTCGGGATGATGGACCACACGCTCCAGAATTTCGAACGCGTGCCCGGTCTGCGACGGCGGATCGGCGCGGTCCGCGAAGCGGTGCTCGAAATGTTCCGCGGATTGCTGATGGGGGACGACCGTCAAACCGCGGCGGTGATCCTGCGATTCGAGTCGCGAGACGAAACGACCGTGCCGCGCGAGCAAACCGTGCGGGCATTGCGCGCTCTCGCCGATGCACACCAGCCCCCCGCGCATGTGGTGGGGGAGCCGGTGCAGGTTCATGACATGTTTCGCTACGTCGAGGAAGATTCGCGGCTGCTCGGGTGGGTCTCGTTCGGCCTGTTGATGCTCGTGATTCTGGCCCTTTTCCACGGCATCCGGTGGATGCTGCTGCCGATCGCGGTCGTGCAGGCGACGTTGGTTTGGAGTCAGGCGATTTTCGTCCATTCGGGCCTGAGCCTGAGCATGGTGAGTTCGACGCTGGTGTCGTTGGTGACGGTCATTGGAACAGCGACCGTCATCCACGTGATGTACGTGTTCCGCGAACTGCGGTCCGAGCTGGAGCCGATTCCGGCGATGCGGGAAACGTTGCGGCGGCTCGTCTTGCCCATTTTTTGGACCTGTGCCACTACGGCGGCGGGGTTCGCCGTCCAAATCGCCAGCCATATCCACCCCGCGCAGTCGTTCGGCCTGATGATGAGCATCGCGACGATGGTGGTGTTGGTGGCGGTCCTGATGGTGCTGCCCGGAGGAATCTTGCTGGGACAGGCGGCACGGACACGTACCCGCGCGTTCGGGCAAGCCGCGTGGCTGACGCGCCCCCTCCGACGCCTCTGCGACTTCATCGAACGGCGGCCCGGGGCCGTCGTCTGGGGCTTTGCGATCCTGTCCCTCTTCAGCCTCGCCGGATGCCGATACCTGCGCGTCGAGACCGAGTTCAGCAAGAATTTTCGACCCGGCAGCCCCATTGTCCGCGCGCTCACGTTCGTCGAGGACCATCTCGGCGGCGCGGGGACCTGGGAAGTGAACTTCGCCGCCCCGGAGACGCTCGATCACGAGTTTCTCGAGCGTGTCCGCAGGCTGACAACAAAACTCCGGGCGATCGAAAGCCGTGTGCCGCCCGATTCGGCGAAACCTCTCGACGAGGGAAAATCGGGCCTTTCAAAGGTGCTGTCCCCCACCGACGGCATCGATTTGCTGCCCCCCATCCTGGGCCTGCGGTGGCAAATGCGGGTGCTCGACGCATTCCAGCCGGAATTCTTGCCCTCGCTGTACAACCCCGCCGAGCGTCGCATGCGCATCCTGCTCCGCGCGTACGAACGACAAACGTCGGAAGCGAAACTCCGCGTCATCGCCGAGGTGGAGCGGCTGGCCGGAGAAGCGCTCGGGGATGTCGACCCCGAGCACCCGCCTCGCGCGACCGGGCTGTTCGTGTTGCTGACGTTTCTGATCGAGAGTCTGTTGGGGGACCAGTGGACCAGTTCGATCGTCGCGGCGGCCGTGTTGGTGCTGATGATGGCGGCGGCCTTTCGGAGCTTTTATGTCGGTTGGATTTCACTGATTCCAAATCTGCTGCCGATCGTGCTCGTGCTGGGGGCGATGGGTTGGCTGGGGCTGCCCGTCAACATTGCAACGGCCATGATCGCCAGCGTGTCGATGGGACTGACGATCGATTCGACGATCCACTTCCTGGCGGGGCTGCGATTCCAGGAATCGCGGGGATTGCCGTTCCGGGAGGCGTTGCAGGAGGCGATGCGTTCGGTGGGGAGCGCGCTGGTGTTTGCGAACCTCGCGTTGATATTGGGATTCTTGGCGCTGTGCGTGTCGAATTTCATTCCGTTGGTCTACTTCGGGGCATTGGTGGGGGTCGCGATGTTCGGCGGATTGGTCGGCAACCTCGTGCTGCTGCCGGCGCTGTTGCAACTGACCCGCCGCGCCGCGTGATGCTCGCCTGACGACCACAGCGCTCCGTTCCTCTCCCGCCCGCATCGCGTACCCGCGTGACCACCATGACACCGTCTTCAGAAGCACCCCCCGCGCTCTCGGAACTCGCCCGGCTGGCATACGACCCGGAGTTGCTGCGCGGCGCGGGGCGACGGCTGTCCGACTTGATGTCGGACCACCTCGCGCGTGTGCAGCGGGGCGAAGGACCGGTGTTGCCCTGGGTCGATCCCCGCGAAAACGCGCGGCTGGCGCGCGGGCAGTTGAGACCGGACGACTGCGCCCCCGCGCCAACGCGGGACGAGGCGCTGACCCGGTTCGCCGAGTTGGCGAAACTCGCGCTGGATCGCGGTCACAACCTGCACAATCCCCGTTACATCGGGCATCAGGTTCCCGCCTCGGTGCCGATCGCCGCGCTGTTCGACGCCATCAGCGCGGTCATGAACAACCCGATGGCGATTTACGAGATGGGGCCGTGGTCGACCGCCGTCGAGCAGGCGATGATCGCCGAGTTGTGCGACCACGTCGGCTGGCGCGGCGCCGATTGCGGCGGGATCGTCACTCACGGTGCATCGCTGGCCAATCTGACGGCCATGCTCGTCGCTCGGAACATCGCGTTCGAGACCGGTTGGGAGCGGGGTTTGCCGACCGGCGCGGCCCCGGCGATCTTCACGCAAGCGGACGCGCATTACTGCATCACCCGCGCAGGAGGAATGCTGGGTATCGGCACCGAGCGGGTCGAGAAGGTCCCGCTGGATTCGCGGCGTCGGATGGATGTCGACCGGTTGCGGGAGATGATCGTCGCGGCGCGCAGTGCGGGAAGGCCGATCCTGGCCGTCGTTGCCAGCGCGTGCGCGACCCCCATCGGCGCGTTCGACCCACTGCGCGACGTGGCGAACGTGTGTCGCGAATTCGGCCTGTGGATGCACGTCGATGCCGCGCACGGCGGTGCGGCGCTGCTCTCGTCCAGGTACCGCGCGCTGGTGGACGGGATCGACTTGGCCGACAGCCTCACGTGGGACGCCCACAAAATGATGTTCGTCCCCGCACTGTGCGCGTTTCTACTGTACCGGCGGAAGTCCGACAGCTACCGGGCCTTCCATCAGTCGGCCCCGTATCTGTTCGACCCGTCGGCCCCCGAGTTGATCGACTACGACGGTGGTCTGCGCACGGTCGAGTGCACCAAGCGGGGCATGGTGCTGGGCCTGTGGGGTGTGTGGTCGATGTTCGGGAAGACGTTGCTCGCCGAACTGGTCGAGCGAACGTTTGACATGGGGGCCGCGTTCCACCGTTTGCTCGAGGCGGCGCCAGACTTCGAGCCGCTGCACGTTCCCGAATGCAACATCGTCGTGTTTCGCCACCGGCCACCCGAGCTGCGAGACGCGCCGGAGGCGGCGGTCGGGGAGTTCCACCACGCGCTCCGCCGCACCGTCTGCAAGTCGGGGCGGTTTTACATCGTTCCCTGTTCGCTCGATGGCCGGATCGCGCTGCGCTGCACGATCATCAACCCGCTGACGACCGTCGACCATCTCGCCGAATTGTTGGACACGCTGCGCGAGACCGGAAAATCGTTGTTGTCCGGGGCCTGACGGTTCGGTGCCCCGTGTTCACCCGGTCTCCGCGATGACAAAAAACGCCAACCGCCCGACATCGGGCGGGGCGATCCTGTCGCACCACGCCGAGTCGGGCGGATTGTGGTTTCGTTTTGAGGCGGCGTCTTCGAACCGCACACGTCTCGATGGCGTGCGGTCCACAACGCTCATCCGTCAACGCGTGCGAAGCGCGGGGCCTTGCAGCAGTTGACGACGCGCGTCCCGCTTGGGATCGGCTCCTCCCTGGTACACTGCGGGATCGATCATGACCGGTCCCGCGTCACCGTACTCGACGACGGAAGTCGACCGGGCGGGCACGTTGAGGCGGCCGGTCGTCGGTCCGTAACCGGGGGCGGGCATCACGGGCACGGGTTGCGTATACACCGGACCGGTGGGCTGACCGACACCCGGCACTTGCGAAGGGCTGGGAGCGTACGCGGGAGTCTGGTGCGGAATGCCGTAAACGGGAGCGCCATACGCTGGGGCCGCATGGCCAGCCGCTTGTTGCGAACGACGCCAGAAATACTCGTGGCTGTACGGCAGTTGCGGCGAGTTGCCCCAACCCCCGGACGTTTGCGATTGCGACAACACGTGCTTGTAGTTGTACGGGCGGAAGAAATGGTAGCCGCCGTACGCCGGAATCTCCTGGAAATGGCCGTGGACCCAGTTGTCGTAGGCGTCGTACGGGTACATCTCCTCGTGGCCGTATTGGCCTCCGGTCGCGGAGGCTTGCAACCCGGTCTCGGCTCCGGCGGGCGCGCCCGGCGTGTAGGAGCCGTTCGATTGATAGGGAACCTGTCCCAGGGACAGCCCCAGAGCGACGGTCATCAGGCTGCTAACGGGCATCCCGGCACCTTTCCAAACTGACCCGGCCCGACATGTCGCGGCCCGGGATGCGTTCCCTCGCTCGAATCACGATCTGGCGAGACACTCGGGATATCGGCCCCCGTTCGTGGTCCGATTGCCCGAATGCCGTCGTGACACGAGAACTGTTTTCTTGAGACAGCCTCGCAAAGCCGGAGTATTTTATGGGCGAAAATCGAGGGACCCGAGGACTGTTTCTCAAGTCGGGGCTGGACGCGGGGTAGATTTGGCTCGACGGAAGGCCTCACGGGGCAATGCCGGCGCGATTCGCTCCGGAGACCGCGCGACGACGCACGGCACTTTCGACCCGTACGGCACCACCGACACCACCGATTCTTTGCGACTGTCCGGCGGGACCGTTCGCTCCGTCGAAACCCGACCGGTGCGAAGCCCGTCCCGCCGCGCGGGGACGCCGCCCCGACGGCGGCCTTGTCGTTCGACGCCCCTCCCGAGGACCCCGATCCATGATCCGACTTTCTCTTGCCTCGCGACACCTGTCGCTCGCGCTGGCACTCGGCCTGGCGCAGACGGTCGTTGCCGCGCAGCCAGACGCCCAACCCGGCAACGAACCGGGAACCTTCGTCCCCGGTCCGGGCGGTGCCGCTGCACCCAATTTCGGCCGCGGCGACGCGCCGGTGTACGTCCCTCCCTCGCCACGCGACCTGACTCCCCCGGCTGGTGCGGTTCCTCCCGCAACCGTTGGCGGCCTCCCGTCCCCCGGCTATCGCAACTACAAGGAAATCCCGGTCTTCGTGCCGTACTCGGCACGGGAAGTCGTCGATCCCAAGGACAAGACCAAGGGGGAGAACCTGCTCGAGTCCTACTTCGCCCCCAAGTTCCCCACGCATCGTGGCCCCCTGCATCCGACGCACGGACCGTCGTGGGCACCCGGTGGCGATGTCGACACCGGCATGCGGGTCGGTAGCCCCTACTACTGGAGCAACCATTCCTACCCCGCCCACGGGGCGGGACCGGTCGGCTCGGCGAGCCTGTCCGGCGTGGTGGGGACTGCCGGTTACGGCTACGCCCCCGGCGCGACTCCTTGGGTGACTCAAACCGGCTGCAACTGCAACCGGGGCGGATCGGTCGGGGGAGTGGCGCATCACGGCCACGTTCATGGTGGGTACCCCCAAGGCGGCTACGCCGACGCCTCGTACGGAGCCGTTGGCTACGGCGGGCCCGGCTATGGTTCAACCGGTTTTGGTCCGACCGGTTTTGGTCCGACCGGCTACGGCGTCGGGATGTACGCTCCGGGAACGTACGCGGGGGGCTTCGCGTCCGACCCGTACGAGTACCACTTCGGGCCGGGCTTCCATCGCCACAGCGATCACGCCCATTACCGTTTCCCGTACTACAGCTACCGCCGCCCGTGGTACCACCCGGGCCACGCCAGCTACAACCGGGATACCAACTACCCTTGGTGAAACGGGTTGACGCAAAGTCGTGATCGGAAACAGAGCATCGATCAACCGGGGGGCAAGTCGCGCTGTGCGGCTTGCCCCCCGGTTGCGTTTCAACCCGGCGCATCCCCGCCTGGCGGGACGGGCGCGAGCTTGGGATTCCCATCGGGCCAGGGACTCCATCGTCGTTGGCACTCTGTCTTCACCGACGCTTCTTCCGACGTGCAAAAGTTCGTCGATGCGACTCCCGCGAGCATGCGCCCAACGTCCCGACCACGTCTGGCATTGCCTCCCCGCCGCTGATAGACTCCCTCGCTCCGGTTTTCCGGTGGCGACTTTCGCGATTTTCAGGCGGCGGGATGCACTCCTGCCCCCCGGAGATCGCGAGCGGCGCGTACCCCCAAAAACTTGGGGACCGGCGGCCTTATTTGTTTCGAACCGACCCCGTTGCGATGGTCGCAACGTATTTGCCAGTGACGGTTTTTTGCGAGGTTTCCCCATCGGGGAATTCTCCCGAACCCCTGGACTCATCCTCAAAATTCGAGCGAGTGCAACAGACGCGATGCCTCAAATCAACGCTGGCGATTTCAAAAAAGGGATCAAGGTTGTCGTCGAAGGGGATCCCTACGACATGCTGGAATGCCAATTCGTGAAGCCCGGCAAGGGGCAGGCGTTGTACAAGTGTCGGCTGCGCAACTTGTTGCGCGGCACGATCATCGACCGCACCTACAAAAGCGGCGACGGTCTGGAAGGGGCCGACGTTCGCAAGAGCGACGGTCAATTCCTGTACAAGGAATCAAACGGCCTGGTCTTCATGGACTCGGAGTCTTTCGAGCAGTACACGATCCCCGTCGATATCGTTGGCGACGGCACCAAATGGTTGATGGACGGCATGGTCTGCAACCTGATGTACTGGAACGACAAGGTCATCGAAGTCACCCCTCCGCCGCACATCAACGTCCGCGTCACCTACACCGAACCCGCCGTTCGCGGCAATTCGTCGGGCAACATCATGAAGGCGGCGACGGTCGAAACCGGCGCGGAAATCATGGTCCCCGCATTTATCGACGGCGGCGAACTGGTCCGGGTCGACACCCGCACCGGCGAATACGTCGAACGCGTCAAGGAGTAGTGCCCCTCGAAGCGGATGTGATTCTTTCGGACACCCACTGAATTCTCGATGGAAACCCGAAGCGTGAGCGAGGGACCCCGCGTGGATTCCGGGGAATTCGTGACCTGCGGGGACAGCAGGGTCCCTCGCTCACGCTTCGGGTTTCTAGAAACTCACAGCCTCGTAGCGGAAATCGTAAGATTTTTGCCGCATGCGTACCGCTTTCGACCTCATTCTCCGCTTTCACCAACCCCCCAATGTCGGGTCGACAAGGCCTAGGTGGGTTTCCCGGAACTCCGGATCCGCAGCGCAAGCGACACCCACGTCCACCCGATGAGGAGAGCCACGACATGGATGTCTGGCCTTGGTTGATCTTCGGCGTGGCCGCGGTGATGGCTCTGCGCGTGTTGGCCGGGCTGATGACCGCCGAACGCGACCGCCTGCTCCAGGAAGCCGCCGCACGCGCGGCCGCCGAGCAGGCCCAACAGGAAGAGCGGGAAGCCGAATCCAAAAAGGGACGTAAGTCCCGCAATTCGCCCCGCCGCGATGCCGCGTAATGGCCTCTGAAGCCCGCCGCGTCAGCAAGGGACAAGCGTGATCCCGCGCTCCACTGGATGCTGGCCGAGACGAGCACATTCCCGCCCCCGTCTCGGGGACTCGTTGCGCCGGTGCCGTATCACCGACGGCACGCCTCACCCTTCCGGTGGCACAACCACGCTCGTCAACTCGCCGCCGCGCAACCGGGTCGTGATCCGCACCCCCGGCGGAGCTTGGTCCGGGCTGTTCAGGAGTTCACCGGACTCGAGCCGTGTCACGGAATAGCCCCGCTCCAGCACACGCAGTGGGCTCAGCGCCTGAAGCTCGGCGGCCATCGCGGCCACTCTCTGTGCTGCACGCTCGACCGCTCCGCGCATGGCCCGTTCGCCTCGGGTTTGCAGGCCGTCCAGCGTCTGTGCGGACTGTCGTAAACGGTCGAACGGTTTGGTCCACACTCGCCGCGCCGCCAGATGCTCCAGCTCGGCCCCCGCCCCCCGCGCCAACGTTCGCAGCGCCCGCGACATCCGCCGGTCCCATTGCGACAGTGCCGCGCCGATCTCCTCCCGATCCGGGACGACCAGTTCCGCCGCTTCGCTGGGGGTGAGCGCGCGACGGTCGGCGACGAAGTCCGCGATCGTCACGTCGATCTCGTGCCCGACCGCGCTCACCACCGGCACAGGGCAGGCGTGAATCGCCCGCGCGACAACTTCCTCGTTGAACGCCCACAGGTCCTCAAGGCTTCCCCCCCCGCGGCCGACGATCACCACCTCGACCCCCGGAATCCGCCCGACATCCCGTAGCGCCCGAGCGATCTTCGGCGCGGCGTCCGCCCCTTGCACGGGGACCGGCAGAATCACGATCTCCACCCCGCGCCAGCGGCGATCGAGCACCTGCAGCATGTCCCGGATTGCCGCTCCGGTCGGACTGGTGGTGAGAGCGATTTTGCGCGGGAACCTCGGCAGCGGCCGTTTGCGGGCGGGATCGAACAACCCCTCCTTCGCCAGCTTTTCGTGCAGTTGTCGAAACGCCAGTTCCAGCGCGCCGATTCCCTGCGGCACCAGTTCGTGGATGACGAGCTGATACGTCCCCCGCGCTTCGTACACCTCGATCGGCCCGGCGGCGACCACTTCCAACCCGTCGCGAAGATCGAACCGAATCTTCGAGGCCACGCCGCGCCACATCACGGCTCGCAACTGCGCCTTGTCGTCCTTCAGGGTCAGGTACACATGCCCCGACCCGGCACGGCTGAGATTGGAAATCTCTCCCCGCACGATCACAACGGGAAAATTCCCCTCGAGCGCGTCCTTGATCTGCCGCGAGACCTCGGTGACCGACAACACGCGAGGTTCTTCGAGAGGCGCCACCTCCCCCGGCGCGCCTCCTCCCCCGACCACCGGATCGTTCCACTCCTCGTCGTCAAACGGATCGATGGCAAAGGACAACGGAATCACTCCGGGAAGAAAGAACGGAACGGGCGGCCAACCCGTGATGGAGGATATTGGCCCGCACCGGCACATTCGCAGCGCGGAGGTTGACGATCAAGCGAGGCGATTCTGACCAGGAAGTTGCAAGCTTCGGCACGCGTTCTCTGCGCCGATCACCCACACGCTCATCCCCAATGGTTTGCAGGTCGGCTCGGCGAACGGGGACGAGTCTCCGCGTGGGAAAACGTGGATCGAAACCGTCGCTTGCCTTACCATCAATGGCGCTGCTGAAAGCCATGCGGTCTTCCGAGGACCGAAGCGTTGGGAGTGTTGGGGATGAGTTTGGAAAAGGATGCTCGCACGACCGGGGCCTCGGTTCCCCGTGACGCATCAGTCAACCGTTCGGCACCGCAGAACTCGGACGGAGTCGCCGGCGGCGCGGAGCGGCTTCGGCTCAACACCCGGATGGGCGGCGAACTCGCGGAAAACACACAACCGGTACCCGTCGCTCCGACAACTTCGCCGATTCGCTCGCTTGGCCGTTATCGGTTGTTGTCGGAACTCGGGCGGGGTGGAATGGGGACCGTCTACCTGGCCGAAGACACCAAACTTCAGCGTCGCGTCGCCTTGAAGTTGCCGCGTTTTGAAACCGCCACGGCCGAAGAGATGGGGGCTCGGTTTTTCCGGGAGGCTCAGCTCGCGGCTCGGTTGGACCATCCCAACATTTGCCGTGTCTACGATGTCGATGTGATCGATGGCCAATATGCGATGGCCATGGAGTACGTCGAGGGTCGGACGTTGGCTTCGTATACGAAAGCCGGAAAATCGTTCACTCCCCGGCAAGCGGTGTCGATCGCGAAGACGGTCGCCTTGGCGGTCGAGGCCGCGCATCTCAAAGGTCTGATCCACCGCGACATCAAACCGCAGAACCTGATGCTCGCAAAGCCCGCCACTTCGCGAAAGACCGCCGAACTGAAGGTCATGGACTTCGGTCTGGCCAAGAGCTCGCAAAAGGGATCGGCCGACATCACGACCAGTGGAATGATCGTCGGAACTCCAAGTTACATGTCCAAGGAGCAGTGGTCCGGCAAGGACGGCGATTTGACGGCGTCCAGCGACGTTTACAGCCTGGGAGTCACCCTTTACGAACTGCTGACGGGGAAACTGCCCCACGACATCGAACCAGGTTCCCCACCGACCGCGTGCCTGGTCAAAATGATGACGGAGCCGCAGATTCCCCCCAGCCATCGCGAGCCAAGCATCGACGCCACACTGGATGCGATTGTGATGCGTTCCATCTCCATCGAGCCGGCCGGGCGCTATCGGACGATGGCGGAATTCGCGGACGACTTGGGGGCTTGGTTGAAAGGAAGCCCGGCCACCAACGACCAGGCGATCTCGATGCTGGCAGGTGTGACCCTATCCGGCTTGCCAACCGCCGCCGTGCCCTTGGCCAAGAGTCTTGTTCGGAGCACGCGCTCCGCGGCACCGTCGACCGAGTGGCAAAAAGTCGGACGTATCTCGAAGTGGGTTGGGATCTCCGGTTTGACTGCGGCTGTTCTGTTCGGCGCCGCCCTCATGGTCATCAACAACAGCGGATCCAACACACGCTTCGAATCCGATCGAGGTTTGCATTCCGCCCGAACCGATTCCGACCTGACGAAAGTTGACTCGAGCCCACGGGAGCCTTCTGGCGAGGCAACTTCGGTTACAGATAACGCGAAAGTGAAAACGGTGGAGAACGGAGTCGCGGTTGAAGATGCTCCATTCACAACCTCGTCGCCGCGGGGCCAGACGGACTCCTCCGACGTATCCGCCGGCCCAGTTGGAATCGTCAACGGCGATTTCGAAGACGATATGGAAGGATGGCAGACTGAAGGCGACTCGGAATACTTCGCCGTGTTTCGGAACACCGACACGGGGAACCGCGCCTTCACCACGTCGCCAGGACCGACCAATTTTCATCGAATTGGTCGGGTTTATCAGACCTTTACCGTCCCCGAAAATGCAAAAAGACTCGAGTGCCTTCTGCACGGTTGCGCAAGCGACTCCACGTATGTGGCGCTACGACTCGGAGACAGAACAGTTTGGAAGCAATCCGGCCCGCAAAATCAGGTCAGCCACCCCTATGGATGCGATATCGAAGCGTACCGAGGCGAGCGAATGACGTTTGAAATCGTCGACTACAACCGAAGTTTTTACGGCTACATCGGTGTCGAACGGATTCGCATCGTGCCCGAAGTCGAAACGGACGATCCCGCTGAGACGCAGTGAATCTTTGCCTTAGCTGATTCGTTGCGGGCGTCGTTGATCTCACTTCCCTGAAATCATTTCGACAATCAGTATCCACTGGGCGGGCCGCTCACGTTCCGCAAAAACGGATTGCTTCACGATCGGTGGAACTGGAGCTACTCGGTCGTCGGAACGGGCGAAGTGGGAGTGCCTTCAACCGAGATTCGAGGAGGGTTCACGGATAGGCAAGGACGTCGCCGCGTTCTGGTCGGGAATTCACATCACTTGCCTTGAAGCCCCCTACTCATCCTCCTCCAACCGCTCCAGGTCCGTCTTCAGGCCGTTCATGTACGACCGCCATTCCTCGTCAAGTGCCCGCCGGTCTTTCCCGAACGCCTTGTCGAACAGCTCAGTCAATATCTCCGGCGTCAGGTGTGTGTCGGGCGGCATCTCGCCGAGTTGTCGGTAGTACGCCACGAACTCCTTCAGGTGCGTTTCCATCAGAAAGTGCGTCAGCGCCCACGCCTGACCGTAGCCGTGCAAGAGGCCGCTGTGCGAGCGGGCGTAGTCGAAAATCTGGTCCCCCACGATGAAGTCGATGTTCGAGTGTTCGCGGTCCTTCTCCAGCGCCCGGTACCAGTCCAAACGCTCCTTGTTCACCGCGCCGATCCCCGCCCACGTCGCGTCACCCGGAGCCTCGAAGTACGTCGCCAACCCTTCGTGCGCCCACGACGGCACCATCACATGCCGAGGAAACAATCCCGTGTTCCCCGCCATCTGGTGCGTCGCTTCGTGACTCACCACTTCGATGTCCGCGTTCTCGCGCGACACGTCGATCAACAGCGCCAATGTGTTGGTGAACTGCACCAGATCCCGCGTGTTGCCCGTCCGATTCCGCTTCGCCTCGTCCGCCTTCTGCTTCAGCAGCTTTTCGATCTGGTCGAGCGTCCGATACTCGGCGGTCGTGGCGTGGTCGTAAAACACGCTCACATTGCGATCCGGTTCCCAAAAACCCGCCGCCTTCGACAGCGACGGACTCAGGTTCGTCGCGAACTCCTTGAAGTCCTTCTCCTCATTGAACAGCACCACCCGCATCCGCTCCTTCGGGATGTCGATCTCGACATCCTGCGCGTGGAACAGCAGCAGGAAGCTCTCGTACACCTGTTCCAGCAGGTCCAGACGCGCCTTCGCACGGTTCTTGCGCCCCTTCTCCGCCTTCTCGGGCGTGTCGTGCAGCAGGATGAAGTGATTGCTCCGCGCGATCCGCATGCTCGACCGCTTCACATACCGGCGAATCTCCTTCTCCTCGTCCGGCGACTCCGGCAGCGGCTTGTCGATCTGCGACTTCAGTTCGACGATCCGCTTCGCCTCGGCGTGATCTGGATTGTTTTCCAGAGCCTTTTTCACCGCCCCGTGAAACTCGCGCAGCAGACCCCGCTTCAGGGCGAACACTCCTGCCTTGAGGATCTCGTCCGCGTCCTTGCCCGCCTTGCTCAACCGCTTGCCATAGTCTTGCTGCGGCGTGGCGACCTTCTTGATCTCGACCAGCTCCAGCGGAAAGTACAGCGGGTCCTTGATCGTCGGATGCACGTATGTGACCGTCCGACCGGGGTTCACCGTCGTCTTGCCGGTCAGCATGATCCGCAGCGTCCGGCCTCCCCCGCCCCCCGGTTGCCCCCCCGAGGTCATCGCACCGGCCCCTCCACCGCCTCCCCCGCCGGACAGCAAATCCAGCGGCAACGAGTAGATCAGCACGTCCCCTCGCGCGGGAGCGGCAAGCAACACGGCGACGACGCACAGCCACGTCGCGACGAATCGCCCAGCACAAACGGTCAACGCCCCTCGCTCCACGCCCCCGCGATTCGGTCCGCCGGAATCCATTGTCCGCCCCATGTTGGAAATCCCCTGTTCCGCGCCCCGACGTCATAGCGGAAATCGAAAAATCTCCGCCCAGCGTGAACCCGCCCGCACCGACATCAGACGCTCTCAAGCACCCCTTCGTCCCGACATCGCCAACGCACTATTTCGCACCGGCGGGGGGACTCGGTTTGTCGACCGTTTCCGCGCCGCGGATCGTGCACATCCCCTTGAACACCGCCTCGTCGATATCGCCATTGATCACCCGCGTCGAACCGTCGGCCATCAGCACGTACACCCCCGTGGACGGCAACCCCTCCGACCCGAAGCCGGTGATCGGGTCGAAACACGGCGTCCGCGCCCCGCGAATCGTCGCCCCGCCGCCGATCACCCAACCGCCGATCACGCGGCCGCTGCCGATCAGCAGGATCGTGTTCCCCTGACCATCCGTGATCTCCTCGGGCTTCGCGATAGCGTCGTAACCGAACACTCCCGCCCGCGGATCGCTGCGCGGCAACGTCGCCGCCACCACGTTCCGTCCGTCTTCGACTCCCGACATCCCCACGAAGTGCGTCGCCCCCATGCCGTCGTACGGCAAGCCGCGCAACTGTGCCCGGGAATCTGCGGGATTGAGAAATTGAGGAATCACCTGATGCGTCAGGGGATAGTTGTCCCCCTCGCGCCAGGTCTTCGTGAAGTCCAGCTTGAGATACAGGTCTTCCCGCCCCACGAATGGCAGCAACTCGCTCATCCAACTGTAACCGGCCCGTAGCGGCAGTTCCCCGACGCGACGCACTCCCTTATGAGTGTCGGACTTCGAGGCGTCCCCCAACCAGCTTGTGGTCGGACCGTGCAATGCGCTCAGCGTCCCCGCGTACAACCCGTCGTCGACGGCGGTCGCCCCCGCCGATCCCAGGACATCCGCCAACCGCCCCAAATGGTCCTGGAACACGCGACTTTCCACGGAGTGCGACAGTTGCACCTTCTCCTTCGTCCGCGCGACCGCAAACCCCAACTCGAACGACATCCACGGATCGGTCAATCGGCGATTCGTGGTGCCTCCCCCAGGCATCCCCATACCGGGCGTACCCATCCCCGCCGCTGCTCCGGCCGACGCCCCTTCACCGTGTCCGGCCGGGGGAGTCGCCGACTCCTGCGCGAACGGCCCTTCGAAGGCGCGCGCGTCGGACATGTCGAACGCCACCTCCAGCGGATCGAAGCGACGCTTGACTGATCGCGACGGTTCCGACGCGGCCGGCTCGACGAACCCGAGGATTTCCAGCACCTCGCGAGGAAACAGGTCGCGGCGCGACTCCAATTCTTCGCGTGTCGCGCGTTCGGGCGACATAGGCGGCGTTGCCGCCCCCGACGGACCGGCATGCCCCGCCCCCGGCGTCGCCCCCATGCCAGCCGCCCCCGCGGCTTGGTTGGCCGCCTGATTGAGCATCGTGTTCAGCAGCGTCTCCAGCTCACGCAACTTCTTGCGGGCGGAGTTGATCTTCTCCTCGGCCACTTTCGCCGCGGTCTCCGTCGCAAACGCCGCCCCGATGACCACCGTGACGCGCCCGGTCAAATCCTTGTTCAACGTGATCGCCGCCGGCGCAGCGCTCGCACTCGCCGCCGCTCCGCCGGGTGTCGCCCCGTGCATGCCCGCGGCCCCATGCATCCCCGCAGCGGGAGTCACTGCCGCCGAGTTCGCGGTCGGCGGTGTCGACGCCCCCCCCGCACCGTGCGCTCCATGCATGGCCGCGGCGGGATCCGACGAGGAACCGGCACTCGCCATCGCGCCGGGAGACGCCCCGCCCGACGGCGCCCCCCCCGCACCACCCGTCAGACCCAGCGCCATCCCTTTCAACTGCGATGTCTTGGGATCGGTCAGCGCCGCCAATCCACGCAAACCTCCCGTCGCCTCGAATGTCTGCTTGCCCAAACTGTCGCCAGCCACAAAAAACAGCGTCGAATCGACGGAGATCGACTCGATCCCGGCGCGGGCCGGACCTTCCGTCGGATTCTTGAGCGCCTCGGCAACCATCCCCTTGCGTCCCAGCAGCATCACATCCCCATCGACAAACGCGATCGCGTTGTCGAGGGAGTCCTTCTTCGGGAGAGTGTGCAGTGTCGCTTTGCCGATCTTCTCCCCTTTCTCCTCGGCCCCCGTTTGCTTGACGATCTCCGCCGTCTTCAGCGGCGTTTTCGATCGGACCAGCAGCAACACCGACTGCGACTTCGCATTTCCTCCGGCCATCACAAGGTCGATATCGTCCTCGGCCACCCCCGCCCGTGTCGCCACCTGGACCACCGGCGCCAGCGTCCGCAGGAGCGAGTCTCCCAATTCCGACATCCCTCCCTTGAGGTCCGCCGCGCGGAATCCGACCAGCCGGGTGAGCGACGCGGGAACGTACTGTTTCAAGTCCGAAAACTGCTTGGACTTGGCCACGTCCGCTTTCACGGCGGGGGCCGCGCCAGCCTGCGCGGGGGCGGCCCCGGACCCGTGCATCGCCGCCATCGGGTCGTTCGCGCCAGCCCCGTGCATCCCCGCACCATGCGGGCCCGGCGCGATCGCCGCCATGCCGGGCACGTTCGCGGCCGCATTTGCCGGGGCCGCCGCTTGGCCACCGCCCGGTTGAGCGTCGGGCGACGACGACGAACCTCCTCCGCATCCGGCCAGAGCCACCAGCGGCAATGCCGCGCACCACAGGACGACTCGTCGCAGCATGTCAGGCCCGCCTTCAGAAATTCGCCTGCCGTCGAAAATCGGCAGCGAAACACGCCGAATCTTCACCCTGTGCCAACACCGTGGCTCAACTCGAAATCGCCCCGTCCGACAACCTACACCCTGCTCGACAACCAATACCGCTGTTGAACATGTCCGTCGTTCAGGAAAGACGCCGAACCCCACTCTCCATCTCAAAACTCAACAGTCCATCTCGTGTGGGACCACGGCGACGAACACCCGTCCACACGGATATCGTCGCACTGTCTTCAGTGTCTCAGAGGTGTCTCCCCCCGTCAATTCGCCACAACGAACGACCGTGTCCACCGTCCACGCGTGTGACCACGATTGCTGGCGACGCGAATCTCCCGCCCCTCGACGGCGTCTTGAGGTTTTCGAGTGCCATGCTTGGCCCGGCTTTGCGGGACAAGCATGCGTACGACTTCCCCCCACGGATGGGACCACAGCTTTCAGGAGAGTCCACGATGTGAGTGCGTTCCGGGTCGAAACTCCGACTCGACAGCGGTCGTTGAAGACCGTGGCACTCCGTCCGAAAACATCGGTTCCCAAGCCGCCCGCTTGTCCCGCAAAGAAAGCACAAGCCCGGCACACAGCACCACTCTCATCCGCCCCCAGCGGAGTTTTCGAGGCCCGCTTCGACAACGGGAAACCGAAATCCCCGGCGACTCCCCCCCCGCAGAGGCCGAAGGTTTTGGAATTCGGAAACGCGAGTTCTGGATGTGCGTAACTTCTTGCAGAGATTCACCGACAAGTCATTTTCTTCCTCTGCGTCTCCGCGCCTCTGCGTGAGTATGAACACCTTGCCAAACTCGGTGTTTGCTGGGACTTCGCCTGGATGAGTGCAACGTCAAACAGCATGAGCGACGGACTCCGCTCATCCCCGTTCACCACCTCCAAAACGGCTCGGGGTCGCGTTACCTCAGGCAACGCGACCCCGAAATGCGAATCGTCATGCACGAACAGTCATGCGGGACGACCAAGTCGAACCTCGACTCCGATTCCGCCGACCCACCTATCCGGGACTATTTGGCAAGCTTCGCCAAATCGATGTCGAACGTGTTCGGACCGGGCACCAGCTCGAACACCAGACCGCTCGTGTCCCAGCTCAAAAACTTGGCCGGAACGTCCTTCGGCAAGTCCGCAGTGGCGGACTTCATCTTCGTGTTCATCATCATCGACTTGTAACTGTCGGACTGCAGCCCACCGACGGGGGGCGGCGCGGGGGGGGCGATCTTCACCACATAGCGGCCGGCCGGAAGGCCGATCGCCGAATCCCCGGCTGTCACTCGGAATTTACCCAGAGAGTCCAGCTTTCCCGACCCGATCGCCCCCTTGTCTTTGCTGTTGAACACCACCATGTAGTCCAGCGGCAGCGGTTTGCCGTCATTGACCAACGACCCGGTCACCACCGCTTGCTGCTTGGCATCGGGTACGGGACGGTTGTCCCCTCCGCCGCAGCCGGTCATCGCGAACAACACACACACGGCGGAAACCAGTCCCGCCCGTCGCAGACTCTGGATCATCGCAGACATCGCTCGCAAAAGAATGAGGATCGAACCAGCCACGCCGCACGCGTGCACCGGGCGTCTCCGCTGCGACGCGGAGACGCCCGGAATCGTCGCGTCGAACCTCAGAAATCGCTCACCGGTGCGCCGTCGTCGCGGGTTGCGATCCGCCGGAGATTGGCCATGTCGATGTTGTTGCTGATGAACTTCACCGAGCCGTCGCCCAGCAACACGTGCACGCCCCCGGTATGGGCCGAGCTCATCGGGTTGTTCGACCCGAAGTTGTCTCCCACTCCGGGCCAGTTCACATCGTTGTCGATCGCCGGCGCGTTCGGTGAATACCGAATCGAGTTGATGTTGAACTGGCGTTCAAACATCGCCCCCGAACCGGCCGCTTCCGGGTAGGTCAGATTCGGGCTACCCATCAGAATCCCGTGAATTCCGTTGACTTGCGCCGTTTTCGGACCAGTGGCCGTACGCAGGATAAAGTCCGAATACTCGCCGACCATGATCACGTTGGTAGTTCCGTCGGTGCAGTCACGAATCCCGCGACCACGCATCGTCACCATCATCCCGCCGCTGGACAATTGGCCCGTGGCTTGTTGACCGCCGCAGCAACCACAGCAGTTTGACACCCGATTCACCGAGTTTGTGAACCCGTTTCCGTCCAGCGCCCCGGCGATCCCGTGGTACTGGGCTTGCGTCGATTGGGATCCCCCTGAGTCGCGTCGCGGTTCCAGCGGGCTGGAAGGACACAGCGCAACCGTGATCGTCACCCCGTTCAGCACCGCACCATTGGCCGTTCCGCCCACCCCCGCCCCATCCCCGCAGCACGTCCAGCCGGGATGAATCCCCGACCACGTCAACCGGTTGTACAGCGGTGCTTGGTCGATGTACGGGAAAATCCGGGGCCACCACGAGATCCCCCAACCGCCGACGCTCGACGCGATGTTCCCCGGCGGGAACATATTGAAGTTGTCATGGTAGTTGTGCAGTCCCAGCCCGATCTGCTTCAGGTTGTTCCGGCACTGTGACCGCCGTGCCGCTTCACGTGCCTGTTGCACCGCCGGCAACAGCAGGGCGATGAGGATCGCGATGATCGCGATCACCACCAGCAACTCGATGAGCGTAAACCCTTTGCGACGCATGCCGCACCTCCGCTGAACAAGGACAGAAACACACGAAATGGGGCAAATGCCCCGCAAATCACGAATTCTTCAACGACCTTGACAATGGTGTAGACAAAACGACAATGACGTGCGGTCTCATTCGGTGTGGAAGCCGCGCGTGACTCGAACACGTTCGTACAAACCACGTTCGTACAAAAACAGCCAACGGAATCGGCTCGACGCGATCGCGTCGAACAGCAAGACAGGATTACTTCGGAGCGGACTGAACGTCCTTGGAAAACCGGGCTGGTGAGGAAACACCCCCCGCATGCGGTCGATTTTTGCCCATGAGCAGTTGAATGCGCCCATGGAGCTACGGGAACCAAATCTCCCGTAGTCGTTTATCGACCATTCACAATCGTAAATGTTTGCGCAAGAAACACAAGCAGGGAACCGTCAACTTTCTGCGGTGTTGCGCGCCTTGCCGCCTGAAGATGTCGTCAGGTTCGCTCGGGTGCCATGCATTGCCCGTTACGAATTTCCAGGACCGCGACAAAAACATGGGTGAGTAAACGTGGCCGGCCCTCCCTCAATCGATGGGCGTAGCGACAAGAAGCCACACCTTCCGCCCCCAAATCCCAGAACAAACGCACAACGGCTCACACCGCGCACTCTACCGCTCAGCGGCCCGCCTCCCGCCCTTCCACGACGCGCAAAACCCCCGAATTCTTCACGCCATCCCCCGTTATTCGCGTGGGCTGCCCGCGTCCCGGCCAGCGCACTTCGATCTCCACCACCACTTCCCCCGCCCCCAGCGCGACGTGCTTCACCGCTTCGTTCGTGACCAAAAACCCGTCCCCGGCCGTCCACAGGCGGTGGATCGTGCGGACGTTCGTCTTCACGGCAATCACAGCCCCCACGGGGTTGCGCTCTCCGCGCGTCCCCACCAATTGCATCGACAGCCGCGACGAACCGGTTGATCCGGCCGTCTCGTTTTGAACGAGCGCCACCTTCCCGTGCAGCGGGGATGTCGCGAAGTCGGTCCGTCCGTCCCCGTTCCAATCCAGCGTGGCCAGCCCGCGCCCCAGGTACCGCCCCTGAAAGTACGGTCCCAATTCGGTCGCCGGAACTTCGACAAACCGCCTTCCTTCGACGTTGCGAAACAGTTGCGGCGACATCCGGTCCGGATCCCCTCGGGACGATTTCTGGTCGACGTGACCGTTCGACACCACGATGTCTTCCCAACCGTCGCCGTCGAAATCCGCGAACTGCGTCCCGAATCCGAGCATCCAAAAACTCGCGTCCCGCAGTTGCCACGACCGCGTCAGATCCTCGAAGAATCCAGCCTCCCCTTGCACATACAGCGTGTTCGACTCGCCAAAAAAATTCGAGACAAACAGATCGAGCCGACCGTCCCCCGTCACATCCCCCGCCGCCACCCCCATCGACGCCTGTGCATTCCCGTCCGCGTCGTAAGCCACTCCCCGTACCGCCCCTTGTTCGGCAAATACCGGCAGGGCTCCAGCCACTTTGTCTCCATCCGGGCTTTCCGTCGGAAGAAACAGGAAGTTCGGTGTCGTGTCGTTGGCGACGAACAGCCCCAACCGACCGTCTCCTGCAAAGTCCCACGCAATCACCCCCAACCCGCGCCCGTCCACGTCCCGCAAGCCGACCCGCTCGCCGACCTCCTCGAACCGTCCGTCCCCCAGATTCCAATAGAATCGGTCCCGCTCGGCCTTCAGCAAATCCGGCGTGCATGCCATCCGGTCTCCATCTGGAGAGTGACACTCCTTTTCCGCCGTCTCTTTCCGCAGCGAATAATTCAGCACGTACAAATCGGGCAGCCCGTCCGCCGTGAAATCCGCGAACACCGCGCTCGTCGACCACTCGTTGCCCCCCGTCCCCGATTCCACCGTCGCATCGTGAAACGTTCCATCCCCCTGGTTGAGGTACAACCGGTTGGGGCCGAGGTTGCCGACGTACACGTCGAGGAAACCGTCCTGATTCGGATCGCCCACCGTCACTCCGTGGCTGAACGACGTTTCGTTCAACCACGCCGAACTCGTCACGTCTCGCGCCCCCGCATCTCCCGCGTTGCGAAACAATCGATCCACCCATTGCGGCTGTGGCGCGTCTTCCCGCCAGTTGTTGGCTTGCGCCACGTACAGATCGCAACGCCCGTCGAGGTCGTAGTCGAACGCCCCCAAGCCTCCCCCCATCGTGTTGAAGATGTGCTCCAACCGATTCTCCTCGCGTGTCCCTTCGAAATAGCCTGCGTCAATACCGACTCGGGAGGCGACATCCTCGAACCTCCACGCCACGTTCCCCCCATTCACAGGCGCGAGCGTCGGCCGCGCCGAACTCGGCGTCCCCGAGGGATCCGCCCACTTCGGCTCCGCGAACCGCTTCCCTTCCAACCACACATCCGAGGAAAAAGCGGCGGCGGTCTGTTCCATCGACCTTCGCGCCAACGGCAAATACTTTCGCATCAGGATTCGCGGGTCCTCCTGCTGATGCTCGACGAACCTCAGCGCCGATGCCCATCCCGCCGCCTCGGTGAACCGTCCCAGTTCGGCCAGCACCGAGATCCCCTTCCGAAACAACTCCGGGTCGAGCGAATCGCGCATCAGGTTCAAATGCGTCTCCAACGCCGAGAGCAACTCCGCCCGCCGCGCGAACCGCTCCGCCAACTCCTTTTCTCCGATCCGATCCAGGCACGCCGAAAGTTGCAGCGTGGCCGTCAAATGATGCGGCGCAACCTTCAACACAGCCGCGAACCGGTTGATCGCTCCCTCGAGTTGCCCCGTCCGCCGCGCGCGCAACCCTTCCGCCAGCACCACCTCCGGGTGCTCGCGCACGTTCTCCGCCAACGTCCCGCGCCAACTCAGAAACTCCGCCGCGTCCCCTCGATCCGCGATGATCCGCCCCAACCGACCGTGTGCTTCCCCCAGTTCGGGCATCTCGGCGATCACCGACCTCAATAACACTTCGGCCGCGTCGTTCTTGTTCTCGAACAACATCCGCCGCGCTTCCCCCAACCGCAGCAGCGGCTCCCACGACTCGACTTTGTCGACCGGCCCCGTCAACCGTTCGTCGCTCCGAAAAAATCGCTCCGTCGCCGCCACTCCCAACAGTTCATCACCCCGGCACACCCCTCGCCGAATCAACCGGTGGAAGATCGGCCGCGCCTCGAACACGCAGCCCCCCACTTGCAGCAAATGGGCCAGCCGCTGGGCGGTCTCCGTGTCGTCCGGATGGATCGCGTAAGCCCGGCTCAAATGCCGATACGCCTCCGTCGTCCGCGCCTTCAAGTCGTATCGCCGCCCCAAACCACGCTCGCGAACGAAGCTCCACCACCGATCCGCCTCGGGCAACGACTCGTACAGCGTGATCGCCCGTTCCGACGCAAACTCCGGCTGCCGCTCGATGGCCATCGCCGTCACCGCGATCATCCACGGATCGTCGGGCCGCTCCGCCAACAACCGTTCCGCCAGGGCAACCGTCTCCGCCGACCGCCCTCCCAGCATCCCCACCAATCGCGCGCGGTCCCGCTCCTCTGCCGTCGGCATCACCAACGGCCTCGCGACGACCGCCCCGCCGATCACCACCGTGGCCAGGCACAGCCATCGAAGCATCGCATCCACCGCGCTCGTTGACCGGGGCATGCTGCGATCCTCACGCCTTGTCACCGGACGAACGCCCGCATTTTCCCGCCGCGCAGCCACCCGTCTCCGTCCACAGCCCCCACGCGAACACCAACCCCCCCAACACCGCCAGTACGAGCGCCGCGGGAATCAGCACGCCCGAAGCGATGTCGTGGTTGGGAAACTGAATCAGGTGGGCCTGCGCGTACGCCTGTTCGGCGGCAAGCAGCAAGATCGCCCCGGCAACGAGCTTCATGGGTCGGCGAACTCCCTCGCCCGGACGCACTCCGGACGCAATGGGGACTGTCGGCGGAAACTTCGGAAGACGCTGTCGCCGAACCGGCGAAGAAGACCCCCCGAGCATACCGGCGACGGTCATCGCTCCACCACCATCAAACCCTGCGACTGCGTCCGCCCCCTGACTGGCAATGTCTGCGGGTGGCCAGGCCAACTTGTGGCCGGGTCGCTTTGCGACAAGAAGCAGCGCCTTCCGCATCCGCACACCACGACAACGCAGCACGGCACGCATGCCGTTCCCCGCAAGCCGCTTCAGTGAGGAAAACCGCACATCCCGCCGAGCGTCTCCCACTCCCCGATTGCCTCCGACAAACATCGCCTGATATGATGGACTTCACGATTCACCCGACGCGCTCCGCCCCCGCCGGCCTGTCCCGCGTCCCCTTCCTTCCACGGAGCACCCGTCCCATGTCCGATCCCGCCCCCATGAATCAAGCCTCCCGCCGCCAGTTCCTCGGCACCTCCGCCGTCGCCGCCGGGGCTTTTGCCGCGCCGCTCGTCCTCAATCGTGCCGCCTTCGCCGAAGGTTCCGACGTTCTCAAGGTCGGGCTGATCGGCTGCGGTGGCCGCGGCACCGGCGCTGCGGTTCAAGCCCTCAAGGCCGACCCCGGTGCCCGCCTCGTCGCGATGGGGGACCTCTTCGCCGACCGCCTCGAATCCAGCCACAACTCGCTGAAAAACCCCGATGTCGGCGTGGCCGACAAGGTTGCGGTCGAGAGCATGCAGAAGTTCGTCGGGTTCGACGCCTATCAAAAGGTGATCGACTCGGGCGTCGATGTCGTGCTGCTCACCTCTCCCCCTTGCTTCCGTCCCGTCCACATCAAGGCCGCCATCGCCGCCGGCAAGCACGTCTTCGCCGAAAAGCCGATCGCCAGCGATGCCGCGGGCGTCCGCTCGGTCATGGAAACCTGCAAGGTGGCGATGGAGAAGAAGCTCTCCGTCGTGTCGGGCCTCTGCTGGCGTTACCACAACGGCATGCGGGCCACGTTCGAGCAGGTCCACAACGGCGGCGTGGGCGAAATTCAGGCCATGCAGCTCACCTACCTCACCTCGACGCTCAAGAAATTCCCCCGTCAGGAGGGCTGGACCGACCTCGAATTCCAGGCCCGCAACTGGCAACACGTCGCGTGGATGTCGGGCGACTTCAACGTCGAGCAGCACATCCACAGCCTCGACAAGGGGATGTGGGCGATGAAGGACGAAGCCCCGGTCAAGTGTACGGGGATGGGTGGCCGTCAGGCCCGCACCGGTGCCGAATCGGGCAACGTCTACGACCATTTCTCGGTCGTGTACGAGTGGGCCAACGGCGTGAAGGCCTTCGCCTCCTGCCGCCAGATCGACGGCTGCTCGAACGACGTTTCGGACCACATCTTCGGCACGAAGGGGGTCTGCAACGTGTTCCAGCACCGCATCAAGGGTGAGAAGGAGTGGCGGTTCAAGGGGGAAGGTGGCGACATGTATCAGACCGAACACAACGAGCTGTTCGCCGCCATCCGCAAGGGCCAGCCGATCAACAACGGCGACTACATGTGCAAGAGCTCGCTGATGGCCATCATGGGCCGCATGTCGGCCTACACGGGCAAGACGATCACCTGGGAAGACGCGCTCAACTCGAAGGAAAACCTCGTCCCCGAAAAGCTCGAATTCGGCCCGATGCCCATGTCCCCCGTCCCGGTCCCCGGCGTCACCCAATTCGTGTGACGCAAACGCAGCGGCTCACAGCGGGGTGACCCCACCCCCCGTAGCCCGCCGCGTGAGCAAGGGCAAACCTGAACCCGCGTTGCCCCGCCGATTCTCACCCAAAACCGCCCGACGGAACCCCAAGTTCCGCCGGGCGGTTTTGTGAAGGCGAGAAGTGTCGCCCAATGTCAAAACCGAGAGCATGACAATACTCTGCAATTCAAAACAACCGGCTCATACTGCACTGCCTCTATACGCGAGCCATCTGACATCGATGGGAGCTACCGCCTCGGGCATTCATGTCGGAAACACCCCTCATTCAATCCCACCGGAGAGCTGCTCAACAATCCGCTTCCCAATTTTCCTTGCCATTGGGGGGGGCACGGCGTTCCCAATCTGACGCGCACAACTCCAAAGGTTGCCGAAAAAGACAAACTTCGCCGGAAAACCTTGAAGGCATGCAGCCTCACGAAGAGTTATCGCCCTGTCAAACACTGGATGGCCAAAACGCCCATTCGAGAATGAAATGCACTTTGTCGTCACGGTCGGTGCGGGCTCATCCCATGCCATCCTTGCATAACTATCGCGAAATTGATCCGTTGCCCCTCGACTGTTCTCTCCCGCACCCAGATTACGAATCCTCTTCAGATTCCGACTCGATAGACACATGCCATAATGATTTGGGATTCGCTTGTTAGAATCAGGCAAGTGGCCAATCGCCATGCGGACGGTTTTGGCAACACTCCGTTTTGGCATCGGAAGCGAGATCGCCCGTCGACATCCGAGAATGAATAACCGCTCACGCTTCTGAGCTACACCAAAGTCGACTGCGCGAAGCACGCGATAATCCACGTGATAGCCAAGCCGCGAAAGGGCGCCCATGATGGCAGACCACGCTCGTTTTTTGTCCTGAATGGCGGGGACGTTCTCCAGCAACACGATATCCGGAAGTATCTGTTTGATTATCCGAATGTACGCTGCCAGCTCTGGCGAATCGTCCGAACCGTTTCGGTTCAAGCGACTGAACAGTTGACAGGGCGGTCCGCCTGCCAAAACCACATGCGCTCCGGGGGTGATTGCCGCTTTGATCTCGCGGATCGAGATGTCCTGGACACTCTCTCGCAGGAACCGCACACTCGGAAAGTTGTGCGTATATGTCTTCTCGCAATCTCTGTCAGCATCGACCGCCACACGCACCACAATGCCAGCGCTTGCTAACCCAAGGCTCAACCCGCCTGCCCCGCAGAACAAGTCGACACATTCAATCATTTCTTAGCACCTCTTCAAGCAACGCTCTCGTCCGCACGTAGAACGCCTCTTTCCGGCTGCAAAATCGCGTCAGAAACAGTGCGTGAATCGCGCCGATTCCTTGAGCAGACGGAGCTGCGTTAACGGGATCAACCGCACTGGCAAGTGCGTGGAAACGAGCTTTGAAGTCCGCACACTGCTTAATTCGGTTATCGAGGATGTCTTTGACTTTCTCGTCAGAATCCAAGGCTGTCTTCAGGTGCATCTCCGCCGCATTGTCATCCCAAAGAGCCTCTTCTGGACATTGGAAGGGAAGGTATCTAAAGAACCCTTCAACGTAACGGAGAAAATCGATTCGAGTGTTCTTTCTCACATCTGAAGTCGCGTTCGAGTCCTCACGAAACGCAATCGATTGACCAAACATTTCCTTGATATCTCTGTCGAGATCCTCGTAGGTCTTGTGAAGCGGAACATCCTTTACGGAGTAGTTGCCATTCGATGGCCGATTGTCTCCGTCAAAAAGCAGGAAGGGCTTACGAGAGTTCAGCATGAACACCGCAGCATCAGTCCTCATTGCCGAGGCTCCTCCTGGCCGAAACTCGACGTTCAGGCGGGCAGCTTTTTCTGCACCGATTGACAGGGCGACCGCATCCACTAATTTCTTTGCAAGAACATCTTCAACGACAATCGTCGTTACATTCTCTGGGTGGTGTCCAATGAAGTAGAACGCATCCTCACGATGAACATTCTCCTCAATGCGTACCCGTCCATCTGGTCCTGCGGAAAGGACCTTGATTGCTGAGTTTGGCAGGTGACGCACGAACTCCGGGGAGTGTGTAGAGACTACGACCTGCAGCTTCTTCTCCTTCACATTGCGGAGCAAGAATTTCAGCAATCGCAACTGCGCGCCTGGGTGCAGCGATGTCTCAGGTTCGTCGAGGAGAAGAAGAGTCCCCTTTCCCGCAGACGAAACCTCGTTCACCAGGCGAGCGACGGCGGCCTCGCCACTACCGGCGAACGCCTCCGAGTATGTGTGATGAAATGTTTCGAACCGAACGGTTACTCCCCACCCATCATAAAAGCGATGGTGCAGAATATGGCCAGCCCGATACTCCCGGCCCGTGATCTCGCTTAAATCCGCCAATTCCTCAGGAGAAAGGTGGGTAATCACCTCATGCATCGGGTGCCGGCCGGCCGTGATTGTCTTGCCGTCAAGTAGTGCACGCTTAAGGCGGCGTGAGCGTGATCGCAGAAAGTCCTGAACACGAACTGATCGGGATTTGCCTGTCGAAATCAGGGTTTTCCAATGTTTTGTCTTTTCGAACCGTTTCAGAACGAGCGGGCTGCAGAAGTAAAAGCACCGATCAAACGCTGTGAGTTGTGTTCGAAAATTCAGGTATTCGACAGGCATCTTGATAGCCGGATGCCGTTCGCCTTGCTTGAGGCGCGTCATTCCGTAGCGCTCAACCGGGCGACTTGGCTCCCAGTAGTCCGGGTCACCTTTTCTTGAAATTCGTGTTTTCAGGACTTGGTGAACGCTTCCGTCTGAGTCATGGTACTCGTACCAGAACGCCGATTTCTGTCCTTCCGAGAGGTTTGTGCGCTTGGCGGTTGAGGATGAAATCCGTTGGACTGCATTCTCAACAATTGGATCGACGTTTGTGGAGAACCAGTGGTTTCCAACACTGCGACCTTCCGGGGCGCCAGAAAGCGCGTGGAGCAGAGAGGTTTTTCCGCTTCCGTTTTGTCCGACAAGGACCGTGAGTGGGAACGTGAAGTGGGCCACGGAGTCCGGGAAGAAATTGCGGAATTTCGGGAAGTGAATATTGTCAATGTATGGTCGGAATTTTTTGGGGTCACGCTTCAATCGCTCGATCTGATCAGCGAGCGAAGCGATTTCGTCGTGAATCGCCATTTTTCAGTCCTCAAGAGTCTTTTTCCCGCCCCAATTGTCGAAATCGGCCTAGGCGGCAGGCTATATTCGGCATTGTCTACAGTATCGTCTATTGCGCTATAGAGTTTTTAGAAAATCGTCAAAGGCGACAGAGTCGGTGCATTCGTTTTCTAGGACGGCAGGGTGGCATGGCCGAATGTTTGTGAGTTGTTTTCAGAACAGTTCGGTCTAGCCAGCGGATTCTCGGGTGCCATGCTTGCACCGCTTTGGGGGCAAGCATGCGGGTCATGATCGGCGTCGATCCGCTGGATCGACAACCCCCATAATCCCTCCCCGATGCGCGCTCCGGCGGCCACAACCACCCGACCCCCGTTTCCTCGCGCGCGGACGATGTATGACCGCGTCGCGCGCCATTCAAAAACGCGTTTTTGGCAGCGCGCGAAAAAATGAAGGCCGTATTTCCCACATTCCCGGAAATGGGAATGTGGGAAACACGGCCACTCACCCTCCAAAACCACCCCGGAATCACACGTCGGATTCCGACCTCGGCACTCTCGCATTTTCCCGTAAAAACATCGACAAACCGAGTGCACGTCCCGTCTCCGCGCGTGCAGCCGCCCCTCCCAAACAGGGGCGAAAACGGTTTCCGCACCGTGTCGCAATCCATTTGCGACAACCGCGCAACAAACCCCCGTCTATTGAAGGCGCCGCAACAACGGGCGCTGTGCGAAAGGAGCGGCGTCAGGCGCCCGCTTCCGCCTTGAGGGCCTACAGGCGTTGGTCGCCGATCTTGTCGGAGCGGCGGGCGTCCGTCGTCGAGTGATAAATGTTGTTTTTCGGCGTGCGAATCTTCCGCTCTCTGTCATGACACGTGGCCTCGTCAGACTTGTCATCCTCGGGAACCAGTGCCGCCGGCCAATCCATGACAGCCCAGCCGCATCTCCATCACCCGCTGCCACAGTCTGTACCGCAGCACAGAGGCCCGCCCGCTAAACCGCACCGCCAAAACCGGGAGACTCAACAAGTCGTCACGCTGCCGGCTACCAGCGAGAATTCAACAGTTGTCGGACGAAAACGCAGCCTCGACGCAGTGTCGAACAAGTTCGTTCTCGACATGCCACGTCTGCGCGTTCCGCATTGCCAACGAATCTCTCAGCCCCGAAACGCGTGTTCGAGGTGGGTGATCACGGGAGCCGTCCCATCGGCCGGACGCAGCACGCCAATCACGTCGAATCTCACGCGGGCACCCCGATGCTCGGGATGCCGCTTGAGCCACTGTTCCGCCAACCGCACGATCCGCCGCTGTTTGCGGGCATCGACCGCTTCGACGGGATGCCCTTTCGCCGACCCCGAGCGGGTTTTGACTTCGACGAACACGATCCAGTCGCCGTCACGGGCGATCAGGTCGATCTCCCCCAGGGCCGAGCGATGGCTGCGCGCGAGGATGTGATAGCCACGTTGGCGAAGGTGCTCTTCGGCGACGTGTTCACCCCACCGGCCCAATCCGCTTCCGCCGAACCATCCGCTGCCGCGGCGCAACCATGCGATCAACCCGCCGACCCAATCGCGCGGAGTTCGCGATTTTGGTGACGGGGCTTCGGCCATGGCACGGTCCCGCGCAGGACGGACCTCCTCATCGGGGTACGACTTCGCCGCGCCGCTCGAAAGGAGGTCGTCCTCAACTTGGTGAAAACACCCGATTCAGCCGTAATCCACATCAACCGAACACCGCCAAGCCGGGGAGCAATTCCCCAGGCTTGGCGGCCGGATTGCGAGTTTAGCGATGGAGAATGGGGTTTGCCGTCACTCCGCGGCGGGAGCGGCTTTCGCGGCCCCCTTGTTGACCGGCCGACGCTCGATCAACCGGACCGCCTTGCCGATGCGGTCGCGGAGGTAGAACAGCTTGGCGCGGCGGACGCGACCGTGGCGGATCACTTCCAGCTTCGCGATCTTCGGCGAATTGACGGGGAACGTCCGCTCGACACCTTCGCCCGCCACGATACGGCGGACGGTGAAGTTCTCGCGCATGCCCCCGCCCCGACGGGCGATGACCACTCCGTTGAAGAGCTGGACCCGCTCCTTGTCCCCTTCAAGAATCCGCGTGTGGACGTTGACGGTGTCGCCGATCTCGAAGACCAGCTTCTCGCCCCGCAGGCTCGATTTCTCGGCCGTCGCCAACAAGTCTTTCTTAGCCGCTGTCATGATCGCCATCTTTCCTGATCCGCCGGGTTCGTCGAACCCCGGACCCAACTGAGAATTGACCCTCGCGACGCGGCAACCGGTATCCCAACCGTCGCCACACCGCGCTTCCATCACTATGAATCGCTCGTCATCGGCGACCAAACCCGCCGGATTCCCGACGAGCCTCCGTCCGCCTTCGACTCTCCTCGGCCCGCCACTTCTCGATCTCGGCGTGATGGCCGTTCACCAACACTTCCGGAACCGACATTCCCCGGTATTCCCGAGGCCGCGTGTACTGCGGGTACTCGATCAACCCCTCTTCCGCGAACGACTCGTACTTGCTGCTCGTTTCGTCTCCCAAGACTCCCGGCACCAACCGAATAACGGTGTCGATCACCGTCATCGCCGGCACTTCCCCGCCGTTGCAGATGAAGTCGCCAATGGAGATTTCGAGAGGCTCAAGCCCCAAACGAATCCGTTCGTCAAATCCTTCGTACCGACCGCAAAGCAGCAACAACCGCCGTTCGCGACTCAATTCCTCCACGAACTTCTGGTCGAGTTTCCGCCCTTGCGGCGTCAACATCGCCAGTCGTCCCGGCTCCGTCCCCTGCGCTTGCACATGCTCGACACAGTCGAACACGGGCTGGCATCGCAGGAGCATCCCCGGGCCGCCACCGTAAGGCTTGTCGTCGACCGTTTGATGCTTGTCTTCGGTCCAATCCCGGAAGTTCCAGCGGTGGATCTCCACCAGATTCTTGTCGATCGCTTTCTTGAGCAAACTTTGCCCGAGATAGCTGTCGAACAGCGCCGGAAACAACGTGAGAATGTCGAACCGCATGTTCTTGTCCGACCCGATCCCCGGCAGAAGAACTCCGCCGGGAAGGCATCACTCGGCCGGGGTTTCCGCGGGAGCGGCCTCGGCCCCTTCGGCCACCGGAGCGGCTGCCGAGACGAGTTCCTTCGGCTTTTGCTGCGGAGCGAGCGGCTTGGCGGAGCCCCATTTGTTGGTCTTGATCTTCTTGATCAGCATCGCGACGTGCTCGCTCGGCTGGGCGCCGACCGACTTCCAGTAATCGACGCGTTCCATGTTGAGGGTGACGCGCTTCGACTTGTCTTGAACGAGCGGATCGTAGGTGCCGACTTCTTCGATCGGCTTCCCTTCGCGGGCCTTGCGGCGGTCGATCACGACGATGCGGTAGTACGGGCGGTTCTTGCGGCCGAACCGTTTCATGCGAATCCGAACAGACACTTCCACGACTCCTTGAAAAACTTCCTCTTCACCGGTCGATCACGTCACCGGTCGATCGGACACCCTTCGATTCCGGCCGGGGCCGATGCTCGCGGTGGCACTCACCGCTTCGCTCGAAACCGTCAACGCCACACGCCTGCTTCCTCTTCGACATCCAGTCCTTGTGGCGGTTACCGCCGGTTTTTCTTCTTCTGGGCCTTGGCTTCCTTCCTCATCTTTTTCTTCTTTTCCTCGGCCGCCTTTTTGTCTTCCATGCCCCGTTTGCTGCGTTCCTTCTGCACCTGGATCTGCGCGTCGGGATGGAACATCCCCGCGTCCCCCATCTGCCGCATCGCCTGGAACCGCTGATACATCCCCATGCCGGACATCTTCTTCATCATCCCGGCCATTTCGTCGAACTGCTTCAGCAGTCCGTTGACCTCCACCGGCGTGGACCCGCTGCCCCGGGCGATGCGCCTCCGCCGGCTGTGGTCGATCAATTCGGGATTCGTCCGTTCGGCGGGGGTCATCGAGTTGATGATCGCCTCCACCCGCTTCATCTCTTTTTCCGGATCGACATTCATCTGGCCGAACATGTCGGCCACTTTCCCCATGCCGGGGATCATTTTCATCAGGTCCATGATCGAGCCCATGCGCTTGATCTGACCCAACTGATTCTTGAAATCGAGCAGCGTGAAATTGCCGCTCGCCAACTTCTTTTGCTGCTCTTCGATCTGCTCGGCGGTGAATTGCTGCTGCGCTTTCTCGACGAGGGAGACGACGTCCCCCATGCCGAGAATCCGGGACGCCATCCGCTCGGGATGGAACTTCTCCAGCTTGTCGAGTTGTTCGCCCATCCCGACGAACTTGATCGGAACTCCGGTGACCGCCTTGATACTGAGCGCGGCCCCCCCGCGAGCGTCTCCGTCCAGCTTCGTCAGGATGACCCCGTCCAACTCCAGCGCGTCGTTGAACGCCTTCGCCGAGTTGACCGCGTCCTGCCCGGTCATCGCGTCGCACACCAGGAACACCTGGTGCGGACGGACCCGCCGGTCGACTTCCTCGAGTTCCTTCATCAAATCGGCGTCGATGTGCAGACGACCGGCGGTGTCGAGAATCACCACCTGGTGATTCTGCTTCCGCGCGAGCGCCACGCCGTTTTGACATACCTTGACGGCGCCGACCGAGGGGTCCTCGGCATGCACCGGGACGCCCAGCTGTTCGCCGAGAATCTTCAACTGATCGATGGCGGCGGGACGCTGCAGGTCCGCCGCGACGAGCATCGGCGAAACTCCTTCCGACTGCAGCATCTTGACAAGCTTGCCGCACGTCGTGGTCTTGCCACTCCCTTGCAGCCCGCACATCATCAGGATCGTCACGTCCCCCTTTTTCAGGGGAATCGCGTGATCCACCGGCCCCATCAGTTCCGTCAGCTGCTGATGCAGCAAATGGACGAACTGTTGCGACGGGTTGACCGACTGGAGCAACTGCTGCCCGAGGGCGGCGGCCTTCACTTTATCGGTGAAGGACTGGACGACCTCGTAGTTCACGTCCGCTTCGAGGAGAGCCTGTCGCACTTGGCGCAGACCGCCATCGATATTGGCCTCGGTCAGTTTTCCGCCGGAGCGAAAAAACGACATCGCCGTATCGAAGCCGCGAGTGACAGACTCGAACATAACCGTAACAGCCGCCTGGGGTTGCATTCGCGCCGCACAAGTCTCGGCACGTCGCGCGGTACGGAATTGCCGACGGACTGCCCCCGGCGGGCCGCAAACGCGAACCCGCCATTCTAAAGGGGCGACCTCCCGTTGACAATCCGTCCCGCCGACATTCCCAGGGCTTTCGCCTTTTTCAATCTGTCGAAGAAGAAGGGGTGGCCGAGGTTGGAGCGGCTCTGGGCGAACCCGCGGAAATCCGAGTGCATTCGGACGACCGCGGCTTCCCTTCGGTCCAGCCCCGGCCATCCCAGGTTCAACAAAGCGAAAGCCCTGGAATCGTGAGCAACCCGGTTGACCCTCGCTGGGCGTTTGTCGTACCCTACGGGCTTCCGCGTTTCCCCGGGCCGTTGTTGTCCGGGGTCCGATGGCGTCTGGCTGTGTGCCACTGGCGATCCGACCGAGTTCGGGTGGCTGGTTCATTGAGACCAATGAGGATGCCGTCGCGATCCGCAATCGTCGGTCGCTTCAAGGTCACACCAAAAGATGCCTCCCCCGTTTTTCAAGAAGTCCGCCACCGCCAAGCGCAAGGCCGCCAAGGTCAAGCGTCCCCTCAAGTGCCGGTTCTGCACCCCTGATGGCTGTCCCCGTCCGGTGTATGTCGACTACAAGGACATGCGGACGATGAAGGCGATGGTGACCCGTGACGGTCACATCATCCCCCGCCGCAAGACGGGCAACTGCCAGAAGTTCCAACGAGCGGTCCGCACGGCCATCATCCGCGCTCGGTTCATGGGTCTGCTGCCGTACGTCAACCGCGAAGAATGAGACCGGACACGCCGCGCGACACGGATTCGATCCCTGTCGCGCATCGTCCGCCGCAATTCCCCGCAGGCCGCTCCCGTTCGGGGCGGCTTGCGTCGTTTTGGCAACCGGTGGATTGGAGCATCCGCGCGGGAAGCGAACCGTGGACTTCCCGTCCGTCGTGAACGTGATCTGGTTGTCGGCGGACTGGAAGTCCGTCGTACCGGTGAAAACGCTCCGCACCCTCTTGCCGTCCCCCTTGTCAGGACGTATCCCGTGTCCATCGCCGCGACTTCGGCTTCCGTCGTTCCCCAAGCCCCAAACCGCCATTCCACCGGCGTACCGGAACTCGACCGCATGCTGGGTGGGGGACTGCTCCCCGGAACGCTGACCGTCGTCGTCGGAGCGACCGGGATCGGCAAAACGCAACTGGGACTGATGTTCGCGCGGGCCGGTCTGGCACAGGAAGGACATACGGGCATTTTCTTCGACATGACGACGCGGGGTGACTCGCAGAATCACGAGGACTACGCCCAGAGGTTGTACGACTGGCCGATGACCCGGCAGCAGACCGCCGAGCATGTCCGCCCGGAACTCGTGTGGGACCCCGCTCATTCGCGGCGGGACGTGCTGCAGATCTTCCAGCGGAACGGGCGACGGGTCTCGCGCGGCGACCTCGACGAGGACGACTGGCGGGCATGGAAGATCGAGCTGGCGAGCAAGCTGCAATTCGCCATCTGGTTCTTCTACGGCAACTTCGCACATGGCGTGCGGCGGTGCGTGATCGACGGGATCGAGCCGATTGAGAAGCCGAGCGATTCGTTCCAGTTCGACATGTTCGAGTACATCTACCACCAGATCCTGCACAAGGATGCCGACTGGGTCGCGCGCGACCTGTTCCGCGAAAACTTCCGGGTGCAGGCGGACGAGGTGGCTCGGCGGATGTACGACCACAAAAAGGTCGCCTGCCTGCTGCTGTACACCTCGCACGAAGTGATGCTCGACGACATGCTCCAGCGGCGTCTCGACACCGGCGACGTGCTGGCCAATGCCAATACGATCATCCTGATGGGGAAGACCCGTGACGGGGACCGGATGGGACGGGCGCTGCACGTGGCCAAGCACCGGGGAAGCGCCTGCGACGACGCGATTGCACCGTTCGAGATCCGCAAGGAAGGCCTTGCGATACTCCCTCGTGGGTAGCCTGTGGAATGTGTTCGCCGTCGGGCTTGCCCGACGTGTCCCCTCCCGGAACCCTTTCCCGCCCCTCGACAAAAACGGACGGCCTCTGTCGAATCGTGGTGTGCCCGGGGTGGTCGCCTCGTGCGACCTGCTCCCGCGTCAACAATCGAACTTTTTCACGACAAAGGCCTTCGCGCGTGCCCGATCTCGCCGTGCAACTGGGACGGCTGTCCCTCAAGAACCCGATCCTCGTGGCGTCCGGCACGTTCGGCTACGCGCGCGAGATGGCGGCGTTCGTGCCATTCGACAAGCTCGGCGGCATCATTCCCAAGACGGTCACGCCGCAACCGCGTGTGGGCAATCCTCCCCCACGCACCGTCGAAACCGCTTCGGGAATGCTCAACGCCATCGGCCTCGATAACGACGGCATTGGCTACTTTATTGAGAAGCACGTCCCTTACCTCACGACACTCGGAACGGCGGTGATCGCCAACATCGCCGGACACAATGCGTCCGAGTTCATCGAGATGGCCCGGCTTCTGGCGAATGTGCCGGGACTGGCCGGGGTCGAGCTGAATATCTCCTGCCCCAACGTGTCGGGGGGGACCGACTTCGGCGTCGATCCCCGCAAGACTCGCGAGATCGTGGCGGGCGTTCGCAAGGTCTGCCCGCTGCCGATCATCGCCAAACTCACGCCCAACGTGACCGATATTCGCGAGGTCGCCTGGGGGGCGCTGAACGGTGGGGCGGACGCGGTCAGCATTTCCAACACCGTGTTGGGGATCGTCATCGACTGGAAGAAGCGAAAGCCGATTCTTGGCAACGGTGTCGGCGGATTGAGCGGTCCGGCGATCAAGCCGATCGTGCTGCGGATGGTGATGCAGGTCGCCCGCGAGGTGCCGATCCCGATCATCGGCGTGGGGGGCATCCAAACCATCGACGACGTGATGGAGTTCCTCGTCGCGGGAGCGAGCGCGGTGCAGATCGGCACCGCCAACTTCTACAACCCGACGTTCGCGGCGACGGCGGTGGACGAATTGGACCGGGCCCTGACCGAAGCGGGTTGCACCTCGGTGCGGGAAATTGTTGGCACGCTGCGGATGCCGGGGGACAAGCCGTGCGCGCCGGAATCGCAATTGCCGCGTCACTGAAGCTGCGGGAGAGCGGTCACGGGGGAAAGTGTGTTCGCCCCACTACAATGCGTCGATTGATCGAGATTGTAGGCTTCGCTCTTTCCGCCCCATTGACGGGTCTCTCATGTCGTCCGCCCTGTTGCTCATCGCCCACGGCAGCCGCCGACCATCCGCAAACGCGGACCTGGTGATTCTGGCGGATGCGCTCCGCGGGAAATGCATCGCTGACATCGTCGAGGTGGCCTACCTCGAACTTGCCGAACCGTCGATTCCCGAGGGTGGGGCCAAGTGTGTCGCCGCCGGAGCGGATCACGTGAGGATGTTCCCGTACTTCCTGTCGGCGGGGCAGCACGTGGCGGCGGATCTCGAAGAGTTCCGCGAACAGCTCGCCACGACCCACCCCGGCACGCGATTCGAACTCTGCCCGCACCTGGGGCTGCATCCACTCATGGTCGATATCGTGCTCGACCGGTTGCAGGGGGCGCGGGCGAGTTTGGGGGATGCACGCCCGGCGGCGGAATGAGCGGCTGTCCGGACAACAGGATGCCGCCCAAGCCCGTTCCCGTGATGGCGTCTAGTGTGCCGACCTGAAGTTACGGGACTTTAAATGCGTGCGAAAAACGTGTGCCACTGGCTCTGCCAGTGCAAATGGGAACACGCACACACGGCACTGGCAGAGCCAGTGGCACACAACCGATAAGGTCCCATCTGTCCGAATCACTACACTAGCGCGGCCAGTGGACTTCGACCTGGTTGTGGAACGTGTAGAGCCGCCACCCTTGGCCGTCGTGGATGAGTTGGCCGCTCGATTTGTTGGCGGATTGCTCGAACACCGCCCGCGTCGGCTTCTCCCACCGGACGAGGTCACGACTTTTCGCGAAGTACGTGTTCCACAGGCGCGGCGGATGTTCTGAACCGGTGCCGTGCAGAACGGCGTAGTAGGTGTCGCCAAATTTGACGATCTGGTTCATCGCCAGTGCCAACCGGTCGTAATCACCCGGACCGGGTAACAGGACCGGTGCGTCGCTCGCGTTCGTCCAGATTTTGCCGTCGGTGGAACGGGCCAGCCACACGCCCAAATCGCGCCGCTCGTAAAACAGATGCGCGACATCACCGTCGTACCACAGCACGGGAGTGCCGAAGGGGCCGTCCTCGATCGGGCGGCCATCGACGCGTCGCACGTCCAGCGTACCTAGCGATTCCCAACGGCGACCGTCGCGCGACAGCAGTCGGAGGGCGCGATCACCAACTCCTTCCGCCACCATCTCGAACAGGCCGTTGCGCCGCACGATGCAAACGTCTTCGATCCACATGTCAGGAAGCAGCGGATGCGGCTCGGCGCGGGTCCACGAAAATCCGTCCGTCGAAAGGGCCAAACCCAATCGACGGATGCCGGTCTTCGTGCCGTCGTAACCGGTGTACCACATCCGCCATAGGTCGCCGTCGCGGTCGATCCAGCCGCGTTCCCGAATGCGGTTGTCCCAGGCGATGCGTCCCGGGGCGAGCGGATCGAACCCGGAGACGACCGTTCCGGGTTGGCCGTTGACTCCGGGCACAAACGTTTCGCGCAGCGAAGTTCCCGTAAAGAGCGGTCCGCCGGGGCGGGGGACCCAAGTGACTTCGTCGGGACGAAACGGGGGTTGGACGACGGTGGGTTCGTCGCCGTAGGCGCAGGGGAGCACCAGCGAAGACAGCATCAGCAACGCGAACGTCGGCAACGGACCGGGAGTCCACGGGAATCGGGAGCGGGACATGGCGTCGTCCGGGGGGGATGGGCGATCGGTGGAATGCGACGGTCGACGGGGACGGTCTGGGTACAATGTAGCTGGTTGGAGGGTCGCGAGTCTTGGTTCGCCGCAGGTGGCGGGCAACAAAACAATACCTCGGCCCATTCGAAGACATCGAGGGAACCGCGCGGCGGGGAGACAAAGGGTCTTGTCGGGGATTTGGACGGGGGAGATAATTGGGACGTCGGGTGGGTCGTCGCCGAAGAGCGGCGCGGCCGGAGTCGATGTGCCAGATTCGCCGGGCCGGATGTTGAGGGCTGCCGCGGATGCGTGGTCCGCATCGCTCGAACTCGCGGGAGTTCGGCGACGCGGCGAGTGGCGTTCGAGGATTGTCACCCGCGGAGCCAAGGGCGCGGCGCTCGCGCCGCAGAGATCATCGCCCGCCGCGCGGTCGGGGGACCGCGCGGATTTCTAGCGGAGGGAGTTCGCCGTGGGAACGAGTCTCGCCTTTCTCGACGAGTTGAGCGGTGCTCGGGACACGGGAGAGTACCGTCGCGAGCACTGGGAAGGCTCGTTTGACGAATATCTCGACCTCGTCCGGCAACACCCGCAAGTCACGCGCACCGCCTATCAGCGGATGTACGACATGATCCTGTCGTACGGGACCTACGAGGTGGAGCAAGGGAAGGAATCGCTGGTCCGGCACCGGTTCTTCGACGACCCCGACGGGGGGGGACAGGACGCGATCTTCGGTTTGACAAGGCCGCTCGCCGATCTGGTCAACGTGTTCAAGGCGGCGGCGCTCAAGTACGGAACGGAGCGGCGCGTGCTGCTGTTGCACGGACCGGTGGGAAGTTCCAAGAGCACGATTGCACGGCTGCTCAAACGGGGTGTCGAACGGTACAGCCAGAAGCCCGAGGGGGCGCTCTACTCGCACGGTTGGAAGCAACCGGACGGCAGCATCGGATGGTGCCCGATGCGCGAGGAGCCGTTGCACCTGGTCCCGGAACGGGACCGGCCCCGGGTGCAGGCGTTTCTCAATGAAGGGCGTGTCGAGGGAGAATTCCACGTCGAAATCGCGGGGGACCTCTGCCCGCTGTGCCGTCATGAGTGCAACGAACGTTTGGCGCAGGCGGCGGGGGACTGGACGCGCGTGGCGCGGGATGTCGTCGTCCGGCGCGTGTTCCTGTCGGAACAGGACCGGGCGGGGATCGGCACGTTCCAGCCGAAGGACGAAAAGAACCAGGACTCGACCGAACTGACCGGGGACGTGAACTACCGCAAGATCGCCATTTACGGCAGCGAGAGCGATCCGCGGGCGTTCAACTTCGACGGCGAATTCAACGTCGCCAATCGGGGCCTGATCGAGTTCGTCGAAGTGCTCAAGCTGGACGTGGCGTTTCTGTACGACCTGCTCGGCGCGTCGCAGGAGCACAAGATCAAGCCGAAGAAATTCGCCCAGACCGACATCGACACGGTCATCATCGGGCACACGAACGAGCCCGAGTACCGCCGCCTGCAATCGAACGAATTCATGGAGGCGCTGAGGGACCGGACGATCAAGATCGACGTGCCGTACGTGACGACGCTGTCGGACGAGATCGCCATCTACCAGAAGGACTACAACGGTCGGAAAGTGCGAGGACGGCACATCGCACCGCACACCATCGAGATCGCCGCGATGTGGGCGGTGATGACGCGTCTGGAAGAGCCGAAGAACGCTGGACTCACGCTCTTGCAAAAGCTGAAGCTCTACAACGGGAAGACGTTGCCGGGATTCACGCTGGACAACGTGGAGCAACTGCGCGGCGAGGCACGGTCGGAGGGGCTGCACGGTATTTCACCACGCTACGTGCAGGACAAGGTCTCGAACGCGCTGGTGACCGATCCGTCGGCGACGAGCATCAACCCGTTCATGGTGCTCAACGAACTTGAGGGGGGCCTCAAGCATCACTCGCTGGTCCCCAACGAGGAAACGCGCGAGCGGTATCGGCAACTCGTCGCCGTGGTGAAGGCTGAGTACACCGACATCGTCAAGAACGAAGTCCAGCGGGCCATTGCGGCGGATGAAGAAGCACTGTCGCGCCTGTGCTCGAACTACATCGACAACGTGAAGGCCTACACGCAGCGGGAGAAGGTCCGCAACAAATTCACCGGTCAACTCGAGGAGCCGGACGAACGCCTGATGCGGTCGATCGAAACGAGGATCGACATTCCCGAAACGCGTAAGGACGACTTCCGCCGGGAGATCATGAACTACATCGGAGCACTGTCACTCGACGGCAAATCGTTCAGCTTCCGCACGAACGAACGGCTGCTGAAGGCCCTCGAAATGAAGCTGTTCGAGGACCAGAAGGACACGATCAAACTGTCGAGCCTGGTGTCGAACATCGTGGACAAGGACACACAGGAGAAGATCGACATCGTGAAGGGGAGGCTGATCCGCGACTACGGCTACAATGACGAATCGGCGACGGACGTGTTGCAATATGTGGCGAGCATTTTTGCGCGCGGGGATGCGAAGCAGTCGAAGTGAGGGGAGAGGTCCCGAGAGGGCAACGACACCTGATTGAAAGTAAGGAACACCGGGAATGAGTTCTGTACTGGACAGGCCGGCGCGCGCGGTCGGGCACGAGGTACGGCTTGGCGAGCCGACTTGGGAAATCGCACGCCTGTACCCCGAGCAGGGATCCTGGACGGAGTCCCAGTACTTCGATCTGCCGACGAACCGTTTGGTGGAGTTTCGCGACGGAACGGTCGAGGTGCTCGAAATGGCGGGAATCAAGCACCAGTTCCTGGTGACGTTTCTGTTCGCGCGATTGCTCGGGCATTTGGGCGAGCATTCGAAGTGGGCGACGTTTACGGCGCCACTCCCGCTGCGCGTCGCCCAACGGGCGTATCGGGAACCGGATTTGATTGTCGTCGAGCGCCTTGGTGTGGACTCGACAGCTCCGGCGCTGGAACGAGCCGAAGTGGTGTTCGAGATCGTGAGTCCATCGGAGAGGGGGCGGCAACGCGACCTGGTGGATAAGCGTGCGGACTACGCGGCGGCGGGGATTCCCGAGTATTGGATCGTCGATCCCGACGAGCGGACGATCACGGTGCTGGTGCTCGAGGGGACGGCCTATCGGGTGGCGGGGATGTATCGCTCGGGTGACATGGCGGTGTCGGTTCTGCTTGCTGGTTTCCTCGTCGATGTGGCCGCGTGCTTCGCTGCGGGTGAAGGTGGAACGGAGGTGGCGGGATGAGTTCGGTGCTGGATACTCGCGACCAGATTGCGTCCTCCCTTGATGGCGAGCCGACGACCGAGATCCTCGACCTGTTTCCACGACAGGGGGAGTGGACCGAAGCCTCGTTTTTGGAGGCGGTGGGGCACACTCCACGATACGAGTTCGCGTGGGGACGGGTGGAGCGACTGCCGATGGTCACTTACAAACATCACGACATCGTCGAGTTCCTCTACCTCGCGCTGCGGGACCACACACAGCGGACCGGTAAAGGACGAGCACGTTTCGCTTCACTCCGCCTGCGGTTGCCACAGGGGCACTACCGTCAGCCCGATGTGATGCTCACGGCGCGCGATCGCGAGTCCGAAACGCAGGAGTATCCGACGCATGCAGAACTCGTCATGGAGGTCGTGAGCGGTTCGTCGAGCGACCGGAAGCGGGACCTCGTCGAGAAGCGCGAGGATTACGCGGCGGCGGGCATTCCGGAGTATTGGATCGTCGATCCGGCGGAAAGGACGATCACAGTGCTGGCGCTTGCGGGAACGGCGTACCGTGAAGCGGGAGTTTATCGCCCCGGTGGCAAGGCGGTGTCCGTGTTGCTGGAGGGATTCGAGATTGACGTATCGGCGTGCTTTGCGGCGGGGGATGGGCAAGCGGACGAGAAGGAACCCACCAAATGACGCGCGGCATTGATGGCGATCTCGACCGGTTCCGCAAGATCGTGCGCGGCAAGGCGCGCGACAGCCTGCGGAAGTACATCTCGCAGGGGGAGATGCTCGGGCGGCAGGGACGCAATGTCGTCACCATCCCCGTTCCGCGCATTGACATCCCCCATTTCCGGCATGGCAAGAAGGGGTCGGGAGGAACCGGACAAGGAGACGGCGACATCGGGCAATCGATCGGTTCGTCGGGCGATCCGGCGGATGGCGCGGTCGGAGGCGCGGGGAGCGAACCGGGCAGCGAGCACTTTCGCGAGGTCGAGGTCACGCTCGAGGAACTCGCCACCATGCTGGGGGAGGTACTCGAACTGCCGCGCATCGAACCGAAGGGGCGCGAGCGGTTGCGGACCGAACGGGACAAGTACAACACGATTCGGCGCCGCGGTCCCGAGTCGCTGCGGCATCCCAAGCGGTCCTACAAGCGGGCGCTCAAGCGGATGATCTCGGCCGGGTTGTACAACCCCGACGACCCCGTGGTGATTCCCGAGCGGGACGACCGCGTCTATCGTGGCGCCAACACGGTCGTGCGGCCTGAATCGAACGCGGTAATCGTCTACGTGATGGACGTGTCGGGATCGATGACCGACGAGCAGAAGACGATTGTCCGGACGGAGGCGTTCTGGATCGACACCTGGCTGCGCAGCCAATACGACGGCGTCGAGATTCGCTACATCATCCACGACGCGGTGGCGAAAGAGGTGGACGAGGAGACGTTCTACCACACGCGCGAAAGTGGCGGGACGCGGATCTCGTCGGCGTACAAGGTCGCGCGGGACCTGCTCGCGCGGGAGTTCCCGGCGGCGGACTGGAACATCTACGTCTTCCAGTTCTCGGACGGCGACAACTGGGGTGAGGACAACCCCGTCTGTCTGGAACTGCTCCGCGATCACCTGCTGCCGGTGTGCAACGCGTTCTGCTACGGACAAGTCGAGAGCCCCTACGGCACCGGGGAGTTCGTGCGGGAGCTTCGCAAGATCGAGGAGCGGCACGAAAACCTAATTCTGTCGGAAATCGCCGACAAGTCGGGGATACTGAACTCAATCCGGACGTTTTTGGGGAAGGGGCGGTGAGTACGTGCCGCGTCGGTGAGTGTGCGCTGTGTCGGCTTGCAAGAGTTTCCACGAGCGCTTGTCACGACTTGAATGGAGGGGGATCGTCGCTAGTCGTTCGCACTGCTGGACAAGCCAGCAGTGGCACACCCGCGTCGGTTTCCAACGATGCCCACCCGTGTTGCCCGAGGGGACTCGCAAGGCCGAAGTGGATCGACGGGAGCCCTCCTCAGTGGAGCGGAGATCGCACCGCGTCGGTTAGCGCGGGGGACACGGGTCGCTAAAGTGCCGTGGGCGAAAGGACTCGCACAGGGGCGCGTCCTCGCCGGACCGGTGGCCGACCGGTCGAGCGAACACCACCGACGGGAACGGAGTCTCCACAATGAGTGTCGAACACAGGCGCGTCGCGGGTCGCGGCCAGGTTGCGGGAACGTGCGTCGCCAGCGGGATGATACTGGTCGCGTGCGGGTGGGTTGCGGCTCAAGGGACTTCCACCAAGCCCACCGCGAAACCTGCGGCCCCCAAGCCGGCCGCGGCGAAGCCCGCCGACCCGCTTCCCAAGGGTGAATCCCAAAAGCCTCCGACGGCCGCCGCCAAACCGACCGCTCCCGCCGCCAAGACTGAACCCGCCAAACCGTCCGAAATCGCGGCGCAGACGACGGCGGCGATCGCGCACTCGTTCACATCGCGGCAGGTTCTCGACAAGGGGGTCGTGCTGGCGCGAATGTCGAACGGACTGGTGGCTCTTGTGCAGGAAAACCATGCGGCCCCCGTTGCGACGGTGCGTTGCTACGTGCAGAACACCGGCAGCGCCTACGAAGGGAAGGACCTGGGGGCGGGGCTGAGCCATGTGCTGGAACACACCGTCGCGGGGGGGACCACCTCCAAGCGGACCGAGAAGCAGATTCGTGAGATGCTTGATTCGCTCGGCGGCCAAACCAATGCCTACACCTCCGACGACATCACGACGTTTCTCATCGATTGTCCGGCGGCTGGCGTGTCCACGGCCATCAACCTGATCGCCGAGAACATGCAGTTTTCGCTGATTCCCAAAGAGGAATACGACCGGGAACTGGGTGTGGTGCAACGCGAATTGGAGATGGGGGAAGTCGACCGGTCGCGCGTGCTGTACAACCAGATGAAGCAGTTGATTTATCAGATCCACCCGAAACGCCATCCGACGATCGGCTATCTCAACGTCGTGCGGCAGATCAAGCGCGAGGATGTTCTGGCGTTTTACCACCATCGGTACGTGCCGCAGAACATGGTGTTCGTCGTCGTGGGGGACGTGGACACCGACGCGGTGCTGGCGGATGTCGAAGAGGGGTTCCGTCATTTTCAACGGACGACCGAACGGCGCGAGCAAATGCCGGTTGAACCGGACCAGGCCTCGCCGCGCTCGGCCCGGTTTCAAATGGAGGGAGCGAACGTCCACCTGGCGGTGGCCTGGCCGACCGTGCCGCTGCAACACCCCGATTTGTATCCCCTGGACGTGGCCAGCTTCGTGCTCACCAACGGCGACAGTTCCCGTTTGACGCGGCGGTTGAAGATCGAGCAGCCGCTCGCGGTGTCGGTGTCGAGTTTCTCCAACACCCCGGGCGGCGTGCCGGGATGGTTCCAGGTCACCGTCGAATGCGCGCCGGAGAACGTTGACGCTTGCCGCAAGATCGTCTTCGAGGAAATCGAGCGGTTGAAGACCGAACCCGTCAAAGAGGCCGAACTGGCGAAGGCCAAACGGCAAAAGGCGGCGGAGCACGTGTTCGCGCAACAGAAGGTCGAGAACCAGGCCGAAATGCTGTCCGAGAGCTATCGCTCCACCGGCGACCCGCTGTTCGATTCACGGTATGTCGACGGCATTCAGACGGTCACAGCCGAGCAGATCCAGGCGGCGTTTGGCAAGTACATCCAACCGCAGCGGCTGAACACGTTGCGCATCGATCCGGTCGGAACGAAGCTGGAGGCGGATGCGGGTACGGCCGCGGTGGCGTCGGAAACGCCCATCAAGAAGGTCGTGCTGAAGAACGGATTGACGGTGCTCCTCAAGCGGCAAGCAGCCGTGCCGTTGGTGACGATTCAGGCGTATGCCCGCGGGGGAGCGCTGGCGGATACGTCGGAGACGAGCGGGCTGAGCTCGCTGACCACGGAGATGATGGAGCGCGGGACCAAGTCGTACACGGCGGAACAAATCGCCGAGTACTTCGACACCATTGGCGGGACGCTCGCCCTCTCCAGCCAATTCAACACCAGCTTCCTGCAGGCAAGCGTGTTGGCCGCCGACGCCGCCACCGCCTTCGACTACGTGTTCGAAGTGCTGCACGCGCCGACGTTCCCGGCCGAGGAATTCGACGGCGTGAAGAAGCTGCGGATCGGACGGATCGGCAGCCGCTCTGCGAACGCACAGGCGGAGATCATGGACACTTTCGCGAAGTCGCTGCCGCCTTCCGATCCCTACGGTCGGACTCCGTTGGGACGAATCGAGACGGTCGAGAAGCTGACGGTGGACGACGTGAAGGCCATGCATGCGAAGCTGTTCACGCCGAAGAACATGGTCCTGGCCATCTTCGGCGACATCGATCCGGATGCGATGGAGAAGCGGGTGGAGGCCACGTTCGGCACGGTGCCTGGTGACGCTCCCGCTCCGACGTTTGAATTCGCCGCGCGGGCCAAACCGCTGGCGGAAGATGCCACCACGCACCTGCTCACGCGGAAGAAGAACACCGGCATGGTGCTGCTGGCTTATCCGGCGGTGAGCGTGGCCGACCAAAAGACGCGCGCGACGCTCGACATGCTCGACGCGATTCTGACCGGGGGTGGAGCCGCCGGCGGACGACTGCACGAAGAGCTGCGCGGTCGACAATTGGTGTATTACGTGTTCGGCATCCAGCAAACGGGATTCGCGCCCGGTTACTTCTCGTTCTTGGCGCAGACGCAACCGGCGTCCATTCCGGAAGTGGTGGAACGGATCAAGGCGGCGCTTGTGGAAATCCGGGACAACGGCGTTCCCGAAGACGAATTCGAGAAGGCGCGGTCGAAACTCGTCACCGCGCACGCCATGAAGGGGACGACCGCGTCGGAGCGGGCGTTTCAGGCGTCCATCGACGAACTGTACGGCCTGGGATACGACCACGAGGCGACGTTTGCCAAACGTGTTGGCGAAGTGACGGTCGACGATTTGCGCGAGGTCGTGAAGACGATGTTCGCGCATTCGCGACAGGTGACAACCTCGCCGGAGCCGCTTCCGTCCGCGAAGTAAGGGCGGATGAAGCTTGGTCGTCGCGACGTTCTCCGCGCAATCAATAGCCTGCGCGGAGGACGCGGGCACCGGGGAAGTAGTACGCGAGAATCTGCTCGCAGGTGCGCCCGGCCTTGGCCTGGCCGCGTGCGCCCCATTGGCACAGGCCGGCCCCGTGGCCGTGCCCTTGCCCTTCCAATACGCAGTCCGTCCGACCCAGCCGGATGGTGAAGCGGGGGCTGGATACCCCCCGTGCCGACCACACCGGTCTCAGTTCGGCTCCGGTGACTTCGAGCGTCCCTTTATCGCCGACGACGCGGAATCGGGAGACTTCCCCCGGAACGTCCCCCCCCGCCGGCGCGATCGAGCGAACCCGCCCGAGCGAAATCCGCTTGCGGCGGGCCAGCGCCGCCAGATCCGCGTCCAGTTCGGCGCGGGAAATCCGAACCGACCAGTGGTGCAGCGGTGCTTCGCGGCAATACTCGCAGGGGACGGAGCGCACGGGTGCCGCGGCGTCGGGGAATAGCGCCGTCCCGCGAAGCGTCCGGCCGCCGCACGTCGAGCAATAGTACGTGCGAAACAACTCCCCCCCCGAGGTGCAGACCCAAGCGCGCGTGCCGGCGACGACATCGCGGCTGTCCTCGCTTTCCCCCGCCAGCAGTTCGCCCCCCTCGGTCCGGTATTTGACGCCCAGGTACTTTTGGCTGCGGACCGAAGCATACAAATCCTGCTCGTCCCCCGGTTCGGCATCGCGCAGCGCCATCAGAGCGAACGTGCGAGCGACCACCGCCTGGGCGCGGCGAGCCTCGCGACCGAATTCCCTCGGCATCTCGCTGTCGACCACGCTGCCCAGATAGTCCTCGAGCGGCACGACGTTGACAGCCAGAACACGGCCTGACGTCGACTTCGCCAATCGCAGGCGACCGCGGTATTGGTGGCCGTCGACCCAAACAGACGGAGATTTGTCGGGGCGGAGTTCCAATCGGTCGCCGGACACGGTCTTCGAGCCGATGCGAAAGCCGGTCTGAGTCGCAACGACCTCGACTTCCGGAAGCGATCTCGCGGCCAACAGCGGTGTTTGGCCCCCGACCGCCTCGACGCGAAACGGACCGTCAACCGACAGTCGAAAAGACGCCACGGGCTTGGGGTGAAGTGCGACCCGGACGAGCGGTCCACCGCGACCGGATTCTCGTTCAGCGGGAAGTTTGAGCGGCGGCAGTTCGGACGGGCGGAACCACCAACCAGCCACCAACAGCACGACGATCCATACCACGATCTTGCCGGGCCCGAAGGCGCGGTCGGTGGCCGGGCGATCGCCTTTTGGGGAATCGGATGAGGAGCGGGTTTCGTCCATGATTCGTCGAGGGCCGAGCGGATCGATCTTCGCGACGGACGGATTATCGGCGAAGCGACTCCAACACGGCCAATGTTTCCCGGGCGGTCGGCTCGATCCCGGCGACCCGGTGAATCCCGTCCCGCCCTTGTCGCGCCAAGTCGCACCGTTTTCGGTCGTCCGACAGCAATTCGAGGATGCGCTCGGCCAAAGCGGCAGTGTCGCCCGCCCGGAACAGGACCCCTCCGCCGGTCCTGGCGAGGATCTCGGGATACGCCCCGTGATCGGGTTGAATCACGGGCACGCCGTTCGCGAGGGCTTCCAGAATGGAGAGCCCCTTCGGCTCGCGATAGGTGGCCGGCACGGAAAACAGGTCGAGCGTTTTGAGGAACACCACTTTGTCCGCCAATCCGTCGGGGCTGCCAACATGAACGAAGTCGTCGCCGAATTCGGCTGCGGCCGATTTCACCGAGGCGAAGTAGTCGGCATCGCGCGGCCCGAGATAACCCCCCGCCGCCAATCGCACATCGGGGCGCGTTCGGCGGACGATCTTCATGGCGTCGACCAGCAGGTGCAGCCCCTTCTCCGGGCAGATGCGGGCGAAGAAGCCGACCGTGGGAGGGTTTCCGAGCCGCTCCCGCGGTTCACCGTCGTGACCGGTCAGGTCGATGCCCAGCGGCGTGACCCGAAACCGTTCGACGGGCAGGTCCAACAACGCCGCCATGTGGTCGCGATAGAAGTGGCTGTGCGTTAGCAAGGCGTCGAAACCGGCGGCCCGTTCGCGCAAGCGGGCGAGCACCCGCGAGCGATACGGTTCGACGAGGCCGTCGAGGAAGATGTCGTCCCCTTGCAGCACGCAGGCGATGGGGCCGTCGTACTGGCGACGGATCGCGGGAAGCGTTCCCGCCAGTAGCGCGTTCGAGAAACAGACGACATCCGGTCGAAGTTCGCGGCCCACGAAACGGGCGAGCTCCTCGACCAAAGTTTTTTGCGGGCCGTCCGCCCCCGCCAACGTGGCGAGCGACATCTCCCCCAACTCCCTGGCGTCGTTGGAGACGCCCCGACCCGTCGCCCACCCGAGCACCGTTGGAGAATCCAGCCAACGGCGTAGAAACCGCGGAATCCGCCGTGCCCAAGGGGAGAACGAGTCGAGGTACAGGTTGATTCCACCGAGGAACACGCGGGACCCGCCGAATTGCGGCTCGTCCAGGCGGATAGGCGTGTACGTCGGGAGCAGGGAGACCTCGGCCCCCTGCGCCATCAACCCCTTGGCCAACGCGTTGTCGTGCATGCACGACCCACAAAACATCCCGGCCCCGCCGGCGGTGATGAAGGCGACGTGCATGGGGAATCGCCGAGATCATCCGTTGGCGGGAAGGGACGAAAAAGCAGCACTCCCGCGAAACGCCCCTGGGTCGCTAACGACTCGCATCGAGGAACTCGCGAGAGGGGTAAGCACTATTTCTCGCTGGTCGCGACGGCCTTGGAGACATCCTCGGCTTCGAGCTTGCCGTTGCGCCACGCGGAGTAGGAAATCGTTTCGCGATACTGGTCGTACGCCACACCCGGCCCCGCCATGAAGGAATTGGCACCGACCATCAGCTTTTGCAGCTCGATGCTCGCGTCCCCGGGAAGCTCAAGCGTCCAGTCCTGTGCGAACACCTCGTGCGAGAAGTTCCCGACCTGCCGCACGCCGATGAACGGGGCGATCCGAGCGGACGATCCCTTGTCGGTCGAGCCACCCCAGAGCTTCGTCCAACCTGCGAGGTCCTTCACGGCCGCGGTCTTGCCATCCCCTCCAACCCATTGCTTCACGTCGAAAATGTTGCGGTCGCCCGTCCATGTGCGATCCTTCGTCCCCTGGCCCGCCAGATACGACAGCCCCACGGACTCGCACTGGATGACGCTCAGGTTGCATTCGACGGCGACTTTGCCGGTCGTCTTCGCCGCCTTGAAGCCCTCTTTGGCTTGCACCACCGAGTGCGTGAGCGTCACCGTCGCATCGACGGGCTTCTTGCTCTTGGCATCGTTCTGAAACACCAGCCCCGCGTTGCTGAACAGCACCGAGTTATCGATGACGAGCGTCTGTTTGCCCGCGCCGGTGATTTCCACGCCCGCACGGCCACCCACCACCAGGGTGTTGCGCAACACGACCTCCCCCTCGCCTTCCATCGCCACCGCCGTCATCCCTTGCTTGTTGGCTTCGGAGATCATGCAGTTGAGGACGCGCAGTTGGCCACCTTGAAAAGCGATCGCTCTCCAAGGGACGGCGGTCTTCAGAACCGGCGCGTCGAAACGGAGTTTCAAGCCTTCGAGGGTGACCTTGGCCCCCTTGACGGTGATCATGTCGCGTGCATTGGCATCGGACTCGGGCTTGAGCTTGATCCCCAACCGGTTCTTGCCGATCTCGAACTGAATCTCGGTTTGGTAGCCGAAACCGGACTGAAGCGTGACGTCCTTCGTCAGTTCGAGATGCCCGAGCTTGTACGGGCCGTTGCTGTCGATACGGATCGTTTCCCCCGCCTTCGCGGCGGCCAACGCCTCGTCCAACGTGTCGAATCGCGCTTCGGGACTCCGCGCGACGATCAGGAACTTCTTGTCTTTCTCCCCTTCGAGCAAGCGGGAGATGTCGCTGCCCAAGTTGGCTTTGCGGAGAAACAACAGGGCGAACGCGGTGTCGGACAGGCCTTCGGGGTCGGGGTCGGCGTGCGCCGACTGCCAACTGCCGTTCTCCTGTTGTTGTTTGATCAAACCCGCCGAACCGGCGGCGTACCAGTCGGTGTCGCCAAATTTGTCGAGTCCCAACAGCACCCCGATCCGCTCGACCGACCACATGTAATAGCGACCACCGCCGCCACCGATCCCCTGGACAAAATCCCCCGTCCGTTTCAAGCCCCTGGCGAACACCGGGTTGGCCAGCAGCGACTCGGTGGGAGGCGCGTCGTCCACGGGTTTAGCAGTCCCCTTGTCTTGCGCCTTCTTGAACTCGCGCAGTTGTGCAGCCTGGGCCACCGCCAAGCAGAACAGCCCAGCCCCGGTCATCGCCGGCCCCGAAGACAAAACCGGCTTTTCACCGGACGGGGCCGCTCCTTCCTTGGCCGCGCCGGCCAAGCCGGGAGGCGGTGCACCCGCCAGTCCGGGAGGAGCGGCTGGAGCTTTCGGCGCGGCGGCGGGAGGAGGGGCGGCCTTGCGGGGCTCCTTCTTCTCGTCCTTTTTGGGTTCTTTCTTTTCGTCTTTCTTCTCATCCTTTTTGCCGTCGCCGCTCGCGTCCGCCAACTCGTTCGAGAACGCATCGTCGGGATACAGGCTGTAGTGCCAGCCGCCGTCGGGAAGCTGCGTCTTCTCGAACCGCTTGGCAACGACAGCCAACGTGCGGTCGATGTCGATCCCCGTTCGCGACGCCACCCACAGTCCGAGCACCGCGAATTGGGTGCAGCTGTTATCCCCAAATCCTTCCTTGGGCTTCGGCAATTTGGAACGGTCGGTGAGCACTTCCGGATCGACCAGCGGGCAGGTGTATGACCAACCGCCCAATTGCATCTGGCCGGCCACGAGCCGCGCCGCAAGAGCCTTGATCTTCGGTCGGTCCCGACGATCCCCGACGCGGGACAGAAGCACGACGCTGAGCGACAGGTCGTACGTGCTCTTCAGCGCCATGCAGTTCTCGCGGACGTACTCGTAACCCGCCAGCACATACGCATCCGTCATCGGGACGCCGTTTTCCATCAACGCGATGGTGCACAGCGCCGTGATGCCGACATCATGGTCCTTGAATTCCCAGTTCCCCGCCTTGGTTTGCTGGGATTTGAGGAACTCGATGCCGCGTTGACGGCTCTTGGCGATGTCCTCGGCGGGGCCAGCCACCGCCGAAGGACCGAACGAGGCCACCAGCAGCACGACAAGCGCCGCCGTGGCGCCAAACCAACGCAGGGGAGTCTGGAACATGATGGAAGTTCCCGGCAATTGTGCGAGCGCGGACAAATTCAAATCGACGCGTTTTGAGAGTCGACTCAGTGCATGAGCCAACTCAGTGCGATAGTCAACAAACTGTCGGCAACGAGCAACGCGGAGCGGGAGACCGCCACGATTCGACCTTGGGAATTCCCACGGATCAACGCGTTCCGTTTCCTGTCAACACACTGTCCCGTTCGCTCGGGGGTGTGTCAATGGGGGCTGCGGGGAGGTCGCGTCATTCGCCTTGTTCGAGACCGAGGATAAATCGCGTCGCCCACCCCCACGCGAAGTGAGCGACGCCAACGTCCTCGGAATCCGGCAGGCACGGGCGACATTCACGATCGTCGATTGTTACTATGCCTGTTCGATTTCTCGATTCCCGGCGAGTTCTTTCGCCTCGAATGTTTCCGTCAGCTCATCCCTCCGTTCGCCTTGTCGGTGGCCGTCGCGTCTACGACGCATGCCTTTGGATGGTATGCATCTCGCGGCGGGCAGGCTGGTCCGTTTCGCCATTACGAAACGTTCGCTCCGACGTGTTCGATGTACTCCCCGATACGAGAGGAAGCCCCCGCCATGTCGACCGACAATACGCCCTTGTCCGAGCCGCGCCCCGCGCGGAAACCGCGTCACAAAGTCGAACTCTGGGCCGTTCGCGCGGGAATTCTGCTTTTGGTGGTGCTGGCCGGTGTCCAAGCCCATGCCCGATTCGGCTACGAGATGTCGCTCAAATCGATGCAGGCTCGGTTGGCGGCCGAAGAGGAATCGGGCGTGCCGCTGTTGGTCTCCGACCTGCCGGGGTTGGTGGTCGGATTCCCCTCCCGCGACGATGTCGAAGAACGCCACTGGAGGCTGGTGGTCTACAAATGGCGTGGCCTGACCCAGTCGTATGAGATTCGGATGCCTTACGACAGTTCGGAGAAGACCCCGGCGATTCTTTCGCTGGAAACGGCGGACGCTCCCGTTCCTCCGGAACCCAAGTTCGTCGAAGCGCCGCAAGAGGCTTCCGCTCCACCCTCCGGCGGCGGGGGGCCTGGTATGGGGAGCGGAATGGGCGGGGGCATGCGGGGTGGTCCGCGTCCGGACCTCATGGCGTCCGACGCCGACGGGGATGGCCGGATTTCAAAATCCGAAGCGCCCGAGAGAGTTGCCGCCAACTTTGGGGAATGGGACACCAACGGCGACACATTCATCGACAAGGACGAAATCGCCGCCCGCCGCGCGCGACGCCCACAGGGTGGCGGTCGCCCCCCTGCGGAAGGCTCGGCCCCCGCCGCTCCGCCGGTCGACACTCCCCCCGCAGAGTCCGCAGTCCCTGCTGAAGGGGCCGCTGCGAACGGAGAACAGCCCCCGTCGAAATCCTGACAAAACCGTCATGCACAGGACGATCACGTTCCGCAGGTCGACGGAAATCATCAATGACCAGGTTCCGCACGCGAGAAATCCAGAGATCCGTGCTCGCATCGGGGCGGCCACCACTTGCATCTCCGCTCCCCGGCTGATAGCCTGCTGCGTTCCCGAATTTCGGGGAGAGGCCGTATTCTTTGGATTTGTCGCGGCTGGCGGGATGCCTGCGTGTCGCAAATCCTTGAGTGATAAGCCCTTGGGCGTTGACTGGAGTGATCGATGATTCGCGGGAAGTTGGCGGCTCAAGTGCGGGATGTTCACGGTTCGCGGCCCTGTGCGAAGCTTCGCGCGGGGGGGCACGTGCCGGGCAATGTCTATGGCCATAAGGAAGACAATCAGGCTGTCTCCGCGAAGTCGGTCGACGTGCTCAACCTGGTCAAGGCGGGCATCCGCGTGGTGGACATGGAGATCGGTGGCAAAACCACGATCACCGTGTTGAAGGAAGTCCAATGGGATTCCATGGGGGACTTCATCCAGCACTTCGACCTGGTGCGTGTCGACCCGGATGAGCGTGTGAATGTCGACGTTCACGTCGAATTGCGCGGCACGGCTCCCGGGTTGATGAGCGGCGGCGTGATCGAGTGGGGGCTGCGTTCGCTGCATTGCGAGTGCCCGGTCGCCGCGATTCCCGATGCGGTCGTCGTCAAGGCGGCGCTGCTGGATGTCGGGGTCACGTTGCACGTGAAAGAGTTGGAATTGCCGCCGAATGTGACGGTCGTCAACGATCCGGACCTCGTCGTGGTGCGTTGCATCAAGCCGTCGGAAGCCCAGATCGCCGCCGCCGACGCCTTGGGTGGCCCCGCGCAGCCGGAAGTGATCGGCAAGAAGCCGGATGACAAGGCCGACGACAAGGATTCGGCCAAGAAGAAGTGATGCAGCGGGAGTCCGTCGAGGCGCGAGCCTGTGAATTGGATTCCGGAATCGTCGAGTGACGGGGCGGGTCCGATGAAGGTGATCGCGGGCTTGGGGAATCCCGGCAAAAAATACGAAGGGACGCGGCACAACGTCGGTTTCGATGTCGTCCGCGAGTTGAATCGAAGAAGCGGGGGGGAGTTTCCCCGATTGAAGTTCGACGCGTTGGTCTCCGAATGCGCGTCGTGGCATGGTCAACGGGTGTTGTTGGTCGCGCCGCAAACCTTCATGAATCTCAGTGGACGCTCGGTTCGGGCGGTTCGGGATTTCTACAAGGTCGAAGTGCCGGACGTTCTGGTGGTCTGCGACGATGTCAACCTGCCCGTCGGGCAGTTGCGGTTGCGGAAATCGGGCTCAGCCGGCGGACAGAAGGGTTTGGCCGACATCATTCGGCAGTTGGGGACGGAAGAAGTGCCCCGGCTCAGGTTGGGTGTCGGTGGTCGACCGGAACACATGGATTTGGCCGACCACGTCCTTGGACGGTTCGGCGGATCGGAGCGGTCGGCAATCGACGAGGCGGTGTGTCGGGCGGCGGATGCGTGCGAAACTTGGCTCTCTTCCGGATTGGAAGCGGCCATGAATCGATACAACGGTACGAAAAAAGACGCGTGAGACGAATCAGCGCCGTCGGGCGAATCGACGGCGGCCTACGAGGAGACGAAATTGGCGACGACGCAGACCTACGAAGGCATGTTCATCCTCGACAGCAACAAGTACGCGTCGAATCCCGACGGGCTGACGGGCGAAGTGACCACGATCATCGAGCGGGCGGGCGGCAAGGTGTTGGCGCAGCGTCCTTGGCAGGACGGGAAACTGGCCTACGCCATTGAAGGACATCGCAAGGGGATGTACTTCCTGACCTATTTCTCTTGCGATACGCAGGGGATCAAGGAATTGGATCGTCTCGTGGGATTCAACGAAGCGATTCTCCGGCACATGACGCTGAAGCTCGACCCGAGTTTGGTCGAGCCGATGCTGGCAATGGCCACCGGTTCGGGGGGTATTGTCTCGTCCTTCAAGGACGGCGACGACCCGCTGGGGCGCCCCAACTGAGATGACACTTCGCGAGTAAAGTTGCGTTTTTACGGCGTGGTCGGCATGACGACGCCGGTTCGTGGATGGTTGCGGGGAAGGACGCGCGATGGCGAGTTTCAATCGTGTCATCCTGATGGGCAACCTCACCCGCGATCCGCAGGTGCGATACATTCCGTCCGGTTCAGCCGTGGCGGAGATCGGCATGGCGGTCAACCGCAGTTGGTATGACAAGCAGACGAACTCGCGGAAGGAAGAAGTCACCTTCGTGGACGTGACCCTGTGGGGCCGCGACGCCGAGGTGGCTGGCGAATATCTGTCGAAGGGGCGGCCCGTTCTGATCGAAGGGCGGTTGGCCCTGGATCAGTGGGACGACAAGGCCACCGGTCAGAAGCGCAGCAAATTGAAGGTTGTGGCCGAGCGGATGCAGATGCTGGGAGGCCGCGGCGAAGGTGGACCGGGTGCGGGACCGGGAGGTGGCGCCGGCCGTGGCCGCGCTTCCCAGGACGGTGGCGAGCCTGCAGGTTCCGGAGCGGATTACGGCGACTACGGTGGTTCCGGAGAGTTTGACGGTGGCGGCGGTGGTGGTGGATCGGACGTGCCGTTCTGAGACTTCCAGCCGTTGTAAGACGATTGGGCTACCGGGAATTGTTCGAGAGTGCTTGAGTTCGGGACGAGTTGGACGATTACGGATCGGGTAAGGCGGAGCGAATCATGGCGACGATGACTCAACGGGGCGGCCGGGTGGAACTGATGCTGGCCGAGGATGTGGCTTCGCTGGGCAAGCAAGGCGAAATCGTCTCGGTGCGGGCCGGGTTTGCCCGCAATTACCTGCTCCCGCAAGGCCTGGCGACGGTCGCGAACGAAGGGGCCAAGCGTCAAGTGGAGAAGCACAAGCTCCGCCAGGCGGAAGTGCAACGGATGCGCGTCGCCGATTTCCGCAAGCAGGCGGACGCGATCAGCAAGTACAGCGTGACGCTGGAAGCGAACGCCACGCCGGAAGGTCACCTGTATGGGTCGATCGTCGGTGTCGACATCAGCAACGCGCTGAAGAAGGCGAGCTTCCCGGTCGAACCGGACAACGTGCGGCTTGACGGCCCGATCAAGGAATGCGGGCTGTACACCGTCAAGATCCACCTCATGCAGGACGTGGATTGCGACGTCAAGGTGTGGGTCGTTCCTTCGGCCCATTGATTGCGTGCGGCCCGCATGCGGGCTGTCGCCAGAGAATGCAATCACGGCAAGACTACGAACCCGGACGCGTTCTTCCCAAACGCGTCCGGGTTCGTTCGTTTTCCGGCGAGCAGTTTGCCGTCCACGTGCCGACGTGTCCGTACTCGCATGAGATTGGGCGGTGCGCGACCGTCAGATATCCGCCGCCAGAATTCGGCGTGCCCACAGATAGGCGAGGATGTTGAACAGGATCGAGATCGACAGCAGGATTTGTCCGGGGACGGTCACGAACAGCCGCTCCGTGTTGACCGGGTCGATGAACAGGTAGTAGAGGAGCAGCACGGCGAACGGGGCCATCGCCATGTACATGGCCGATGTGCGGGCCTGGGCCGTCTCGGACAGGATCTTGCGTTCGAGCCGTTGCAGCTCGAGCACCGAGTGGGCAATCCGCTCGACCGTTTCGTTGAGCTTGCCGCCGCTTTCGCGGCTGGCCTGCATGGCGGCGGCGAAAAGCGCGAAGTTCTCGCTGCGCAAGCGTTCGCGGGTTTCGTCGAGGACTTTATCGAGGGGCTTGCCCATCTGGTACTCGCCCACCATCTGGCGGAATTCGTCGCGGATGGGACGCGGGCATTGCTCCGACAGGATTTCGAGCGACTGACCGAGCGAAAGCCCCGCCTTGATGGCCTGCGCGAGCGAGACCATGGCATCCGCAAGCTGGTCTTCGATCTTGAGACGGCGTGCTTCGTCCATGCGTCGAATGGCGTACCAGGGCGCTGCCGCGAAAATCAGCGTAAAGGTGGCCCCGAACACGGGCGAGTCCAGGACCAGCCAGAATCCGAACATCAGGATGGCCAACACAACCGTCCACGCAACCAGCCACGCCCGCAGTCGCGATGTCCCCACGCGCAGGCGACGCAATTTCTCGCGCAAATCGCGTTCGATGAACTCAAGACCTGTGAAGTAGTAGCCCCCTCCCGCCCACGCCGCCAGGCCGAGCGCCGTGCCGATCAACAGGCTGCCGAGGAGTATTTCCACGTCCATGGCGGTTCCGGAAAGGGGGAGTGCGGGGGGCGAACGTATCGGGTCGGGCATGTCGTCGCGCCGACCACGCGCGTCTCGATGCCGACACTCTCTGAAACGGATCGCGGGGCAACCCGTCAACCGAACGCGCGGCGATCGCGTGCGTTCCCGTTGCGGAGCGGCATTCAGGTCATGTCAAAATCGATCCTGTCGGGTTCCGGTTTCGGGGACGGATCGGTCGGTGTTGGTGACGGTGTCGGAGCCGAGTCAGCGGTTGGCGGAGCGTCGGCGGCGGTGGTAACGGGGGGCGGTGGGGTTGGCGCGAGTTCCTCCGGAGAGGGGGTGTAGGCACGCACCACAACGAAGTTCGTTCGAGCGGCCACGACTTTCACGGTTCGTCCGTTCTCGATGATCGATCCGTCGCTCTGGCAGACGATCCGCTTGCCGTCGATGCGCACCATCCCCGCGGGGTTGAGGACGCTGACCGTCGTGCCGATCCGACCGACGAGTTCAGCGTGCTCGCGCTCGATCTCGCCAAAGGCCTCGATCTCATCGGGGGTCGGTCCGCTGAGGAGGGCCTGCTTTCCGAGTTTGGTGTGCGGCCACATGTAGAAGGCCACCGCCAATCCGATCGGCAGCATCATCAACATGACCATCAAATACGCAACGAAAAAAATCGGGCCGCTCTTCGCCCAAGCCGTCCACGCGTGATAGACGCCCGAAAGCAGGCACACCGCCGAAATCAGGCTGATCACTCCGCCCGACGGAATGAACACTTCCGCCATGAGAAAGGCGACTCCGACCACCAACAGCAGGATTGCCCAGATCGAAGAGTCCATGTCCGCCCGCGAATGAATGCCCGCCCCGAATGACCCGACCGCAAGACCAATTCGCGCCGGTTAGCGGCGGGTCTGCCGGGTCGTACCGACGACCGTCAAGCTCCAATGCAGTGTAACGGCCCGAAATCCCGCGACCAAAGCGCCGGCCAAAGAAGCACGCCACCCGCGAGCGCCAAGCTGGCGCCGCGGGTGGCGAAGTTCGTCAAGCGAATCGGCCGAGACCGATCAGAATCATTGTTCGCCAACGCCATCGATGATCGCGAGGCATTGTGGTGCGGCGCCGGCCGTTTGGTCGTCGTCGGCATCCGCTTCGCAGAAGTCGTTCTGATCGGAGAAGACCGTGCCGGCGGTGCTGCCCGCGTGGGCGCTGACACCGCTGAACGAGTAGCTGTTGTTGATTTCGGAGATCGCGTCGGCCACGTCGCCCAATTCCTGGACCACTTGGTCGCGAACGGTCGACAGGCCGGTAACCATCCCGATGACCAGCAGAGTGGCCACGAGAATCAATTCGGAGGAGACGACGAAACCGTTCTCGTCGCTCCACAACTTCATGCACAACGTCATAGTCGGACACCTCGTTGAGGAAAAGTTTTCAGGTGCGAGGAACATCCGGCCACATTCGGCCGGAACTCAAGGGATCGCGCGTGCGACGCCAGCGCGACGAATGTCGCGATCACGCAGTCACGCAACGACCAAGGCGGGATCGATCAACCCCCATTGCCGTCGGCGGCGACGGTCAACAGGATGCACTGCGGGCCGGCACCGGCGGTCTGGTCCGCACCGGCGTCCGCTTCGCAGAAGTCGTTGACGTCGACGAAAATCGTTCCGGCGACGCTGGAGGTGTGACCGGTCGTCCCTTGCCAACGGAAGGTTTGGCTGAGTTCCGACACGGAGTCGCCCACATCGCCCAACTCCTGGACGACTTGGTCGCGAATCGTGGCCATGCCGGTGAGCATGCCCATCACGACGATCGCGGCGACGAGAATCAGTTCCGAGGAAACGACGAAGCCTGCTTCATCGCTCCACAGACGGAGCATCAAATTCATGGTGTCTCCTATGAGAGCCTGTTGAGAGCAAAAACCAAAATTCTGTTTGTCAGGAGCAAGCCTCGACCGAAAGCCGGGCGACACCCTCTCCCCTGCCCGGGAGGGAATGCCGAACGGCACGCACACCGAGACCCTTCCTCCGCACGGTTGGCCAACCTGCGACAACCCCCTTACGCACGAGGGGTGCCATAACCACGCAAGTGGACTGTCCGGCACGGTGCGCACGACCGTTAAGATCGCGCGAACAGGCGCAGACGACTGCGGAAACAGCGGAAAAAAGGCATGGACCACACATCCGCCACGGCGGGAAAGGGTCTTGAAATTCCGCAAACCACCCCTTTTGCTCAACCTCTTGGGGAGCGGGGCGCGCAAAGGTTTCGCAACGGCGCGGCAACAGAGCGGCTACGCGTGGTTACGCCGGGAGCGCTTCCAACGGCCTTGCGGCCTGGAACGCGTCAACCGGATTCAGGGATTTCAACGATTCGTCAGTCTGACCTCGCTTCACCGACTCTTCGCGATCGTCGGATTACCGAGATAGGGCAACAGCTTCGGATTGCGTCGAGTCTTCCCGCGACGCAACCCTGTCGGGGTGATCCATCGAGCGAACCACGGCGAATCGCGGCCGACCCGCTGTGACTGAATCAAATCCCGTCTCCGCGACGCCGGCGGTCTCGAAAAAACTTCGAGACCGCCGACTGACGCGGTCTGGCCGCCAGGAGACGGCCGGCGCTGCACGCGGCGAATGCGTGGGGGGATGGGTTCCCCAGAGATTTCTGAAATGGAGACCATCGAGCTAACACACAGGACTGAATCCCGGTGTCAACCGCCCGGTAACCTCAAATGAGTTGTTGGCAGCACCAAGAGACGAGGCTGGACTTCATTGAAAGCGACAGAAAAACCGCCACTGGTCCGCAACAAGTTGGGTGCGTATCAACAGAATTCTCTGCCACGTGCGGCTTGAAGCAAAACAGCACACCGAAACGCTCAACGAGTTGTCGCCTACTCCGTCTTGCGCGCCCCTTTGCGGACGGCCAAAGACCGAAGGCCTAAACACCCTTCATGCCTTCAAAAGAATTGGGCGGAACATCGTCTCCGCACAGAGCGCTCGGGTCGACGAATTGTGTGTGCTCACCCTGAAAGGGCTGAGCACACACAATTGGAACGTCGAAAACCCACATGGACCCGTGTCGTTCTTGCGGGCGCGGAAACACCCACGACCACGAGTCCTGAAGTGCGACACTCACGGCGCGTCTTCGAGATCGGCAGCGATGGAGCTGATCTCCACGCACTGCGGCTCTTGCGTGGTCGACTGGTCGCCGTTCTGTCCCAGTCCGTTTTGCTCGCAGTAGTCGCTCAAGTCGACGAAGACCGAGCCAGCGGTGCTGGCGCTGTGAGCCGTCACTCCACTGAAGGAGTACGACTGATTGATTTCCGAAATCGCATCGCCGACGTCCGCCAACTCCTGAATGACCTGGTCCCGAATCGTGTCCAGACCGGTGATCATCCCGAGGACCAGCAGGGTCGCGATGAGGATCAGTTCCGACGAGACCACGAAGCCCTCTTCATTCGCCCAAAAACGCACACACAGATTCATGCTTCTTCTCCTGGAAAACGGAGACCCGGGAAGCTCCCCGCTCACATTGGGCGGAGATGCCAAAGTCGCGTTCGCGTGGAGCCCAGACCGCGCCGGTGCCGCCCCAAAACCCGACCGCAGAGCAAGGCGTTACAATCCTCACTCACGGAAGAATCGGTATTGCACGCACAATGCCGAAAATCATCAGAAGCGGAAGAATGGGTAGAATAAGAAGAATCTGCATGATTGGATCGACCCCTACAGACGCTACAACCGGCCCTGAGTTGTCGACTTCAGGGGGTTCACATCCAAAGGTGGTTATCGAATCGAAGTGTTTGTCTTGCAATGAGTTGTGATTCATTCGGTGTGGATTCCCGCTGGACCATCGACCACGACCGATCGGCTTGATCCGAGACAACCCGCCCGATTTTTCGTTAAACGTCGGCGGTGCCTTTGATCGCGTGTACACTGTGGCGGTCACCGAGGATTCGTGTCCACCGGTTAACACTCGTTGGTCTGTGATAACGGCAGCGTTTGGTTGTGTCGCCAAACGTTATCTCTGAGCGGATTTTGCCCAGCCAAAGGGGGCTTGATCGCGGGTCCGCGTTGGTTGAAACCGGCTCTTGCCCGCCCTAGCATCGGAGTCGGTTGATTGATCGGAGGCGCGCGGGGACACAGACCGGGACGTCATGGTCGGGAAGGCGTCGGCGCGGAGTCGTCCGTCTACCGGGGATCGGCAAGGGGTGACGGCGGCGAGGCGGCGGTTCCCGCGCGGCGTGTCGAATCTGGACCGCGCATCACTTTTCGGAGAGGCTCGGGGCCATCATGATGGTTTGGCTCACGAGCTTTTTTTGCAGACACCACGATATGTGTTCGGGTCGTGGCGTCAGGGGGGCGTTGTCGGCCTTCGCGACGAGCCGAACCACGGGTGCGTTGCGGTAGTTCTTCCCTGTTGCGTTTGTGCGAAGCGTGTCCCGCGGGTTGCGGGGTTTTCGTTGGAGATTGCGCTCATGTCGTCCGGTACGTCGGGCAGCATCAAAAGTGTGCTGCAGGAAACCCGCACCTTTCCTCCGTCCGCCGAGTTCAGCGCCGCGGCGCACATCGGCTCGATGGAGGACTACCTCGCCCTATGGAACCGGGCGAAGGACGATCCGGCGGGGTTCTGGGGCGAGTTGGCGGACGCAAACCTGCACTGGTTCAAGAAGTGGGACAAGGTCCTAGACGGCGCGATGCCGGAGACGAAATGGTTCGTCGGCGGTAAAACGAACGTCGCATACAACTGCCTCGACCGGCACCTCGACGGCCCGCGGAAGAACAAGGCGGCCATCATTTGGGAGGGGGAACCGGGCGATACGCGGGTGCTCACGTATCAGGACCTGCACCGCGAAGTGAGCCGCTTTGCGAACGTCCTGAAGAAACTCGGCGTGAAGGAAGGGGACCGCGTCACCCTGTACATGCCGATGATTCCCGAACTGGCGATCGCCATGCTGGCCTGCGCGCGGATCGGCGCGACGCACTCGATCATTTTCGGCGGGTTCAGCGCCGACGCGGTCGCCGACCGCAACAACGACGCGCAATCGAAAATCGTGGTCACCGCCGATGGTGGTTGGCGGCGCGGCAAGGAAGTGCCGCTCAAGGCCGCCGTCGACGAAAGCCTGGCGAAATCCCCGTCGGTCGAGAAGGTTGTCGTCGTGCGTCGAACCGGCACGCCGGTTGACATGGTGGCGGGTCGGGATTTCTGGTGGCACGACCTGGTGAAGGGGGTCTCCGCCGACTGCGATGCCGCCGAACTCGATGCGGAACACCCGCTGTTCATCCTCTACACCTCGGGGAGCACCGGCAAACCGAAGGGGGTGCTGCACACGACCGGCGGGTACATGCTCGGCGCGATGATGACTTCCCGGTGGGTCTTCGACCTCAAGGAAGAGGACACCTATTGGTGTACCGCCGATATCGGCTGGGTCACCGGCCACAGCTACATCGTTTACGGCCCGCTGGCCAACGGCGCGACGACGGTCATGTTCGAGGGGGCGCCCAACTGGCCGGACGAGGGACGCTTCTGGGAGATCATCGAGAAGTACCGGGTCAACATTTTCTACACCGCCCCCACGGCCATTCGGGCCTTCATGAAATGGGGGGATCTCTGGCCGCAGATGCACGATCTGTCGAGCCTGCGTCTGCTGGGGAGCGTCGGCGAACCGATCAACCCGGAAGCGTGGATGTGGTATCACAAGACGATCGGCGGCGAACGCTGCCCGATCGTCGACACATGGTGGCAGACGGAAACGGGCTCGATCATGATCAGCCCGTTGCCCGGAGTGACAACCACCAAGCCGGGGAGCTGCACGCTCCCGCTGCCGGGCATCGTGCCCGACATCGTCACCCGCGACGGCCAGAGCCTGCCGCTCAACGAAGGGGGTTTGCTCGTGATGCGCCAGCCGTGGCCGAGCATGCTCCGCACGCTGTACGGGGATCACGACCGTTTCAAGAAGACCTATTTCAGCGAAATTCCGGGGTGCTACTTCGCCGGAGACGGCGCGCGGCGTGACGAAGACGGCTACTACTGGGTGATGGGACGTGTCGACGACGTGCTCAACGTCTCGGGTCACCGGCTGAGTACGATGGAAGTGGAGAGCGCGTTGGTCTCCCACCCGCTGGTGGCCGAAGCGGCTGTGGTTGGTTTCCCGCACGAAATCAAGGGAGAGGGGATTTGCTGCTTCGTGTCGCTGCGCACGGGCGAAGGGGACGAACACCTCAAGCTCGAGTTGCGGGATCACGTTCGCAAACAGATTGGCGCCTTGGCGACTCCCGACCAGATCCGGTTTTCCGCGACGCTTCCCAAAACGCGCAGCGGCAAGATCATGCGGCGCTTGCTGCGGGATATCGCGGCCGGTCGCGAACGGGTGCAGGACACTTCGACGCTGGAAGACTACACAGTGCTGGCGAAGTTGCGGTCGACGGAGGAGTAGGTCAGGCTGTGCCTGACGGGATTTCTGTTCGACTCAAAGCCGATGGTTCGTCAGGCACAGCCTGACCTACGGTTCACTATCCCCACGGGAGCGATTTGATGCGCAGCCTATTCGGTTTGATCGTGTGGGGCCTGTGTTCGTGGACGTTGGTTGCGAATGCGGCCGAACCGACGGTGACGCTGACCAAAGTCGAGGGGGATGTGTACGTCACCATCGACGGCAAGCCGTTCACCGCGCTCAGCACGTCCAAGGCTTACCCGAAGCCGTTCTTCCATCCCGTGCATGCGGCGGACGGGACGATCATTACGCGCGACCTCGTCAAGAACGAAGATCATCCCCATCACAAAGGGATTTGGTGTTCGGTCGACGAGGTGAACGGCCTGAAATTCTGGGCCGAGAAGGCCCGCATCGAGAATCAGTCGGTCGAAATCGGCAAATCGAACGGCCCGGTCGCGGAGTTGAAGTACGTCAACCATTGGCTTAAGGACGACGGCACGCCGCTCCTCGTCGAATCAACCACCGTACGGATTTCTCCCAAGCGTTTGATGGCGTTCGATTTCACGTTGGCGGCCACCGAACCCGCGACCTTCCGCGACACCAAGGAGGGACTGTTTGGGATTCGCGTCGCCAACTCGCTCCGTGAAAAAGAGGGAGGGACGATCACCAACTCCGAAGGCCAAAAGGGGATGAAGGACTGTTGGGGCAAGACTGGCCCGTGGGTCGACTATTTCGGACCCGTGAATGGCAAGGTCTACGGTGCCGCGCTGTTCGATCACCCGGGCAATTTCCGCAAATCGCGCTACCACGTGCGCGACTACGGCCTGTTCACGATCAGCCCGTTTGGACCGAAGTCCTACACCAATGGTCAGGAACCGGAAGCTCCGGTGACGGTCGAACCGGGCAAGCCGCTCCGCCTGCGGTTTGGCCTGTACGTTCACGACGGCGACACGGCCGCAGGCAAAGTGGGCGAGACCCACGCGGAGTATCTCAAGCTGGCCGGGGAGTGACGCGTGGCTTTGTAGCCGAGCGTGAACGCGCGTGACTGCTGTGGTTCGGCGGCGCGAAACACTTCTGTGGTCGATCGTTGGCCCTTAACGACCAATCAACCCGCGCAATGTCTTCAAGTGCCCAGGGACCGCTTCAAGCGGGTCCTGGTCCGCTTCGTATTCGAGCACGACATAGCCGCGATACCGCGCGGCCTTGAGGATCTCGAGGATTCGCTCCAGGTCGGCGGGGGCTTTTTTCCCGTTCGGGAACATCTCGACCTTCACCTGGGCGTTCACCGCGTAGGGGGCGATCTGTTCGAGGTCCGCGTAGGGATCGGCGGTGCGGAAGTTGCCGCTGTCGAAGTTCACGCCGAACCACGGGTTGGCTGGAATCGCCCGCACAATCTTAAGCATCTGCTCCGGCGTGGCGGTGATGCCGCCGTGATTCTCGAGCGCGAGGATCACCCCTTTTTCGGCGGCGTACTTCAGCGACTCTTCGATCCCGCGCACGCAGTTCTGGATCGCGGCCTCTTCGGTCATCCCCTTCTGGACATTGCCCGCGAAGATGCGGATGACGGGTGCCCCGCAGAGAGCCGCGGCGTCGATCCATTTGCGGGTCAGCGCCAGTTGCTCGTCCCGCTTCGCACCGTCCGGATGGCAGAAATCGTTGCCGATGGCCGTGCCCGACACGTCCAAACCCAGGCGGAACGTGAGATGTTTGAGGTGAATGAGATAGGCGTTCCCGAAGTCCTTCGGGAAGTAGTAGCTCGTCAGTTCGCAGCCGTCGAGGTTTTGGTCGGCGCAGAAGCGGACGAAATCGTCGAGCGTCATCCTGGGCGAATCGCCCGTCAGGTACTGCCGAAAGGAATACGCCGCCAGCGAGAGTTTGAAGTACGCGGGACGGGTTGGTTCGCTCGGTTTCCCGGCGGCGGCGTTGACGGTCGCTTCTTGTGCAAAGGCGGACGATCCGGCAAACGACGCACTGGCCGACGATGCGAGCAAGGCCTCGACAAATCGGCGTCGCGAGAACGTGGGCATAACGGGATTCCGGGTGGAAAGTTTGGCGAAGGCGTCGATGGAAGCGGATTCGAGCACGATTCTACGACCGGATGTGCCACTTTGGTAACGCGTCGACGGCCTCCGTCAGAGCCCCGCGGCCCCACGAGCTTCGTTTGGCCCCTCGCGAGACGGCCCCGAGTCATTACGGGGTGGGGCGCCGCGACGAGGTCGGTTCAGGTTAGGCCGGGTGGCCCTACCCTTACCCCGCCGCCAGCGCCTCCGCGCTCAAATGCTGTTGGATCGACGCCAGCACGCGGTCGTGCGACTCTCTGTTGGTCGCCACGATGCCACGGTTGCCCGACAACTCCCGCCCTCGTGAAAAGTCGAGCGCACGGCCCGCCAGGTCCGTGAGCCGCCCCCCCGCTTCCTCGATCACAATCGCTCCCGCCGCGTGGTCCCACACTTTCTCCCGGTAGGCGGGGTCGAGCGTGTGTCGCAGATACAGCGCCGCTTCCCCCCGCGCGACCACCGCGTACTTGGCCTGGCTGTCCAACCGGTGGGGGGGACGCCCGATCCCAGCCGCTCCGGCGATTTCGCTGGAAACATCCTTATTGCGGCCGCTCGACTCCACCCGTTCCACCCACGTTTTCGCCGCGTCCGACCCAGCGTCGGCCACGCGGAGCCGCGCCGCGGCCGTCGGCTGGTCCGAACTGTCCAGCGGCATGCGCCAGGCCCCCTGGCCGCGAATCGCCCACGCGATCTCCCCCAGCCCCCCCGCCTCGTTGGAGTTTCCGCCGGACGCCAGCGACGCCGGGAGATTCGGGCATCCGAGCACCCCCAGTTCGACCCGCCCGTTCACGACCAACGCCAGGGCGATGGCGTACTGCTCGCCGCGCAAAAAACCCTTGGTCCCGTCGACGGGGTCCAGCACCCAATAGCGACCGTCCGCCGGGTACGTCTCACCACGCCGTTCGATCCAGTCGAGCACGTTCGCCGCCGTCGCGTCCGCGCGCACCGACCGCACCCGCGACACAACCCGCTCCAACAGCGGCGCGAAGTCCGGTCGACGCAGTTCCTCGGACGTCTCCTCGCCCATCAGAGGGTCCGCCGGAAACGCTTCGCGGAGACCGACGCTGATGGCCGCTTGAATCGCCAAGTCGGCCTCGGTCACGGGAGATTTGTCGTCCTTGTCCCATCGGCCCCCCCCAGACTCAGCGGCGCGGGCGATGTCCCGCTGCACGGCGCGACCGATCCCCACGGCCTGGGACACCAAGCGGACGGCCACGTCCCGTTCCATCTCCAGCATGCGTTTCCCCGTTCCGAGTGTGATTCCACCGTGTCGAAAACCAACGGCCAGCGGAGCCGGTCGGCCTTGGGAGCAACCAACTGGCGGCACCGCCACCTGTCGCTCGACAAGCATTTGATTTTTGCGAGGCCAACCGATTTTGCGAAGGGCAGCCGATTTTGCGACAGGGCGTCGGTTCCTCGGCAGGAACGAGAGCGGCCGGTAAACTCGCGGAGCGCGGTGCTGCCCGTTCAGTTTCCTTGCCGTTCGCGATCTCCGTTCCGAGGTCCCCCATGCCTTACGTCGCTCCCGTCGAACGCGTGGTCGATTTGCTCGACCCCGCCGGCAACCTGTTGTTCGGTATGACCGTCGACGAGGCCCGCGAACGGGTCGGCTCGGGGGACGCCTCACGCGTGCGGGAGATTTCGGGACAGTTCGCGTTGTTCCACAAGCGAGGGACGTGCGTGCGGCTCGCGCGGTCTCTCGGACGGCCACTGCGGTACTTCCTGGCGAAGTTGGTCGACGGTCCGTGCCTGATTGTGGCGGAGCGGATCGACGAGATCGCCGATTGGCTGGTTTCGGCGGGACTGGCTGATCAGTTCCATCCGTCGTACACACGTATGGTTCCGGCCCACCACATCGTGGAACTGACGCTGATCGGTTGTCCCGATCCCAACCCGCGCAACACGCGGTTCTTCTCGCCGACGCGCAACCGCTGGACGACCGATCTCGACGACATCGGCGAACGGTATATCAGCGCGCTCGACGGCGCCCTCGACCGCTGGTTGGAGGCCGTTCCGAGCCGGGAGCCGTTGGGCGTGCTCTTCTCGGGAGGGATCGACAGCGGGGCCGTGCTGTTGGTGCTGTACAAGCGACTGCTCGAACGGGGCGAGTCCCCCGCGCGGCTCAAGGCGTTCACGCTTTCGGTCGATGGCTGCGGCGAAGACGTGGCCCAGGCGCGCGAGTTCGTGCGTCGCACAGGCCTTGAGATGCTGCTGGAAGTGGTCGAAGTTCCCGTTGAGTCGCTGTCGGTGCGTGATGCGATTCGCGCCACCGAGGACTACAAACCGCTCGACGTGCAATCCGCCACGATGGCGCTGGCCCTCTGTCGGGGCATTCGGGCACGCTACCCCGATTGGAAATACTTGGTGGACGGCGACGGCGGTGACGAGAACCTCAAGGACTACCCCATCGAAGCCAATCCCGAACTCACCATTCGCAGCGTGCTCAACAACACGATGCTCTATCAAGAGGGGTGGGGCGTCGACGCAATCAAGCACTCCCTGACGTATTCCGGCGGGCAAAGTCGCGGTCACGTTCGCAGTTCGGCGCCGGCCCGAGTGTGTGGATTCACGGGGTTCTCGCCGTTCGCGCTCCCGGACGTGATCGAAGTGGCCGAGGGGATTCCGTTCATCGAACTGACTGGTTGGGACCACAGTAAGCTGTACGCGCTCAAAGGGGACGTGGTTCGTCGAGGCGTGCGGCGCGTGACGGGTTTGGACTTGCCGGTGTTCGAGAAACGCCGCTTTCAGGAGGGGGCCGCGGCGGAATCCGTGACTGCGGGAATCTTCCCCCGACACGAGGCCGCCTATCGACGCGTGTACGCCGAACTGTTCGAGGGGGGCGAGATTCCGCCGCTGGTCACAACGCCCGTCGGTCAATGCGGCGACTGATCGCGCCGTCGATGACGCCCTACGGCCGCGCGCCGCCGTCCCATTCCACCGCCTCGTCGGGGATGCCGGCGGCGCGTAGTTCGTTTTGCAGGTCGGATTCCAGTTTGGCCTTGGATGTCGGCTCGCGACGAATGCGGACTCGCAAGCCCTCCGCGTTTCCCGGTCGGGAATGAGCCAACTTCACGACTTCCGCCAGCGTCGCGCGGCGTAAGACCGCCTTTTGTCCGCCCCATTCCGCGACTTCGATCCCTCCCGCATCGAGTTGCAACACCACCATCTGTTGCAATTCACCCTCCAACGCGCCGATGTCCGCCGAGCTTTTGGTGGATGTGGCTGTGGTGGTGGTTGACGGGGACGGGGTGGCAGTCGACGCTCCCGCGTCCACTCGGGTGGACGTGATGCCGACAGAATCGCCCGATCCGGTTCCCAGTCCGAACTTGCCGAATTGCCCCAGATAGAGCCCCAGCGCGAGCGCTCCCACGCCGACGGTGGCAATTGTCTTGCGGGGAAACATCGTGCGGAGCCTTGCAAAGAAATGGGATCCGGGGCGGGTTGGCCGCGCCGTTGAGCCCCTTCCTTATCCCAAGGTTTCCGCGCGGGATCAATCCGAAAGTCCCGCCGGGGAACGAGTTCCGCACGAGTTGTCGGCAGGGCTTTCGCCTTTTACAAGATGCCGAGCAAATCGAAGGCTCTCTCGAATTTTCGCATGAAACCGCGGAGTTTGGACACGACCTTGCCGTCGGCCCCATCGCGAGCGCATGTCAGTACGGCG
>JBIKMW010000180.1:0-6632 GCA_044359065.1 Planctomycetales bacterium
GATATACTTCTTCTGCATGGCACACCTCCTTGTGCCCGGACACTCCCACATTTGCATCAAGACCCGCAACCCCTGTTTCGAGGCGTGTCGGACCACTAGAAGGCTGTCAAGAGTTTCGCCTCCGGGTGTGACACCGGCTGTCTCACCTAGTTGCAAACGGTGCCTGTTTTCGGACACGAAGTTTCGGTCTTGGCCAGAGTTTTTCCGAGATTGGAGGGAACTCCCGCAATTTGGGACGACGGCCCCGCCCGATCGGGATGTCGACACACTTTCGGGAAGAGAGGGGGAACAAGCGAAACAGGGGGAATCGGGGCTGCCACCCATCCCCGTCGCAGCCGTTCAACCCAGGTGGCGCGACAGCAAATCCATCGCCAACGCGCGGTCCGCCCCCTCCCTCGGGGGCACAGAACTCGCGCAAAAACGAGCCAACTCCTCGATTCCGCCGGGGGAGAAGTCGACGCGCGCGGCTCCCGCTTCGCGGAGCCCCCATTCGGCGTGGCGGGTCGACTCGTCCAACAGCACGCCCCAGCGGCACACCGGCGGCCGCTCGCGGCGGGCGGCGATCGCCAACAGGATCGCCCCCGGAGCCACTGCAAAATCGACGATGACCACCACCGGTCCAGAGGCCGTCCGCCCGTCCAACCACGCCAACAGGTCCGGAACCGACCGCACGTCCGACACCGCCGCGCGGCGCCCCGCGACGCGGCGCCGAATCGCCGCCGTGAGTCGCGGAAACCGCTCCAGAACGACGATCTCCACGGCCGGCGCGACGGGAACCAGCTCGGCGGGCAACGTCGACGGAATCGCGGTCGGCGAAGTCGATGGCGACGGCGCGGTGATCGGGGAAGGGTCGCTCAAAGAACCGCTACCCCACGAGTTTGCGGAACCGGGCGACCGCCTCTTCGACGTTCGCGCGGCTGTTGAAGGCGCTCAGGCGGAAATAGCCTTCGCCACTCGCGCCGAACCCGCTGCCGGGCGTTCCCACCAAATGGGCCTGCGACAGCAACTTGTCGAAGAATTCCCAACTGGGGGCGCGGCCGGGGGTTTCCAGCCACACGTATGGGGCGTTCACTCCACCGAATACCCGCAGGCCGCAGGTGGACAATCCTTCCCGGATGATCCGGGCGTTCTCCAGATAGAAACGGATCAACTCGGCGACCTGCGCGCGTCCCTCTGGACTGTACACCGCCTCCGCCCCGCGCTGGACCGGATACGACACACCGTTGAATTTCGTCGTGTGTCGACGATTCCACAGCGGCTGGATCGGCAACGACTCGCCCGCGGCGTTCCGGGCACGCAGCGTTTTGGGAACCACCGTGAAGGCGCAGCGGACCCCCGTGAACCCGGCGGTCTTCGAGAAGCTGCGAAACTCGATGGCCACGTCCTTGGCACCGGGAATCTCGTAGATCGAGTGCGGAATCGAAGGATCGGTGATGAACGCCTCGTAAGCGGCATCAAACAGGATGATCGCGTCGTTCGCCTTCGCGTACGCCACCCACTTCGCCAGTTCTTCCCGCGTCGCCACCATCCCCGTGGGGTTGTTGGGATAGCACAGGTAGATCAAATCGACCTTGCCCTCGGGGAGCGCGGGCATGAAGTTGTTGTCGGCTGTCGCGGGCAGGTACACCAGACCCGCATATCGCCCGCGCTCGTCCGCGGCGCCGGTCCGCCCCGCCATCACGTTCGTGTCGACGTACACCGGATAGACCGGGTCGACGATCGCCACCACGTTGTCCTGGCCGAAGATTTCGAGAATGTTGCCCGTGTCGCACTTCGAGCCGTCCGACACGAACACTTCGTCGAGATCGACCGACACGCCGCGCGACGCGAAGTCGTGGTCGACGATCGCCTGCCGGAGGAAGTCGTAGCCTTGCTCGGGGCCGTAACCACGGAACGTCGAGCGGACCCCCAGTTCGTCGGTCGCCTTGTGGATGGCGGCGATCACAGCGGGAGGGAGCGGTTCGGTGACGTCGCCGATCCCCATGCGGATGATCTTGGCGGAGGGGTTCTCGCCGGCGAACTTGCCGACGCGGCGCGCGATCTCCGGAAACAGATATCCCGCTTTGAGTTTGCCGTAGTTTTCGTTGATCGAAGCCATGAGAGCGCGTGAGTGCGATTGTTTGGGACGCGTTTCAGTCGGTCAGGCTCTGCCTGACACACGCGCCGGGAGACGGGGAATAACGGTTCTTGGCGCGTAGGCCGCGCCGGATTGCACAAGGGAACGCCGAGCCGCGGGATTCGCCAGGCACAGCCTGACCCGCGGCAACTACGCGAGCACTTCGAAGATCGCTTCGACTTCCACGGCGGCGCCGGTGGGAAGTTGCGCGAAGCCCAACGCGCTCCGCGCGTGGTAGCCATCCCCTTCCTTGCCGTAGACCTTGTGCAACAGGTCGGACGCTCCGTTGATGACCAGGTGCTGTTCCGTGTAATCGGGGGCCGAGTTCACGCAGCCGAGCAACTTGATCACGCGGAGCTTGTCGAGCGTGCCGTGGAAGTAGTGGATCGATTGCAGGATCTTGGTGGCGCACTCCTTGGCGGCCTCGTAGCCCTCGGCCGTCGCCACACCCGCCCCCAGCTTGCCTTTCAGCGTGCTGACGTGGCCGGAAACGAACAGCAGGTTGCCGCTGCGGGCGACCAGATTGAGATAGCCCTTCTCGAGTTTCGGGAAGGTGATTCCGAGGGCCAAGGCCTGTTCGTGGGGAGTCATGCAACGACCGCTTGCGGGGGGACGGAGGTGGGGAGAAACGGCGGGCTTGAGCGACACACACCGAGGTCCCGCGAGCATGGCACAACTCGCGCGGGAAGGCAAACCGGCGGGGAGGCGAGCCAGCGGAGATGCGGGCCGTCTCGGCGGCAAAACCGATGCCCCCTGCGGCCGTCATCTCACCGTCGCACCGCTTCACCCTCGTCGATCGCGACCTCCGCGTTCTCCATCACTCCCATCAACTCGGTCATCAACGACATGAAGACCGACATCATCCGCATCGACTGCTGGACATCGTCGGCCCGCGCCTCGGCGACCGGGAGCCTGGTCCATTCCGTCAGTTCGGGCGGCAACGTCACCGGCTTTTGGTGCAGCGCGACAGTCACGTTCGGCCCGACGTAGCGCCATTCGTCACCGGTGGCCGACACGTTCCACTCGCGACGGTCCCATTCGGGAGCGCGCAACCGAGGATAGGCGAGCGTCCAACTCCGCGAACCGTCCGCGTCGTCAACCGGTGGCGCGAGCAACCCGCCGGCAAGAAATCCCCCGCAGAGTCGAGAGAACAAATCCCCGTTCGATAACATGGGCTGCCCGAGAATGGTCGTGAGATCACTCGCCAGTTTGTTCGGGTCGGGATTTATCTGCCAGTTCACATTACTCGTGGCTCCGCCCGGTCCCCAACCGAACACGATCGTCGCCGTCGGGAACTGTCCCGGAGTATTCCACGTCGAGACCGTCGCGTCTCCCCCCAAGTACAACCGCGCGTCGCGCGTGCTCGACCCGTAAGCGACCACGCACTTCCCTTCCGAATGCGCGGCGAGCGTCATCTTCCGGGCACCCGCGTCGTACAGCAGGTGCATCGTGTGCCCCGGCTTCTTCGACGGACGGGTGACGATCGTCAGCAGCAGCGGCGCGGTGGTGTTCTCTCGCAGTCGGTCGAGCGGGACGGACTGCGATTTGACGAACTCCTCGCGAAGTTCCCGCTGTCGGTCGAACCGCGTCAGACTTTCCCCCGCCAATCGTCGCCAGCCATCGGTGGCGGGAGTGACTTTCGCTTCCGTGGTGCGGGACGACGCGACCGGCGTGGCGGTCTTCGGAGTCTCCCCCTTGGCAACGGGGGACGGCGCGGGGACGGCCCGCTGCGCGAGTTCCGTCAGCGCCCGTTTCGCATCGGCGTCGCGACCGATGTGGTACATCCCCCACGCACGCAAAAACTGTCGCCGCGTCGTCGGTGCCTCCCGATCCAACCGTTCCAGCGAGGAGATTGCCTCGCGGAAGTTCCAGTTGTCGAGCGCCCGTTCCACGCGGATCGCGAGAATCCCCGGCGAATCCCGTTCCACGTCGGACAGCCGTGTCGACAGGTACTCCTGATAGAGATTGCACGTCCCCGCCACCGCCTTGGCACGCAGCCGTTCGATCTCCAGGATGCGTTCGGCGACCGGGCGCTCCTCGTTGTCGATAATCGCCGCCAATGCGGGGGCCGGCGCGGCCAAGGCCGACACCGGTTTGCGCAAGTGAGTCCGCAGGGCCGTGTTCGGGGCGAGCGATCGCGCCAGGTGCAGCGACAACAGCAGATCGGGGGTGTTCAGTGTGTTGGCCAGGTCCTGCTGCTTCAGCGCCTGTTCGATGACGAGCAACACCGGTTCCAGGCGGGCGGGATCGAAACGATCGGCGGCCGGTTGTCCTCCCGCATACCACGGCACCAGCGCGGGATCGCCCGACGGAACCACCACCGGGAACACCCGTCGCCGCACATAACCGGGCAGACTGCGATCGGGACCGTTGTTGACCGCCGCACCGAAATCCCGCGCGACGAACTCCGCGAAAATCGACCGTGGGTGATGCGCGACGAACAGCTCCCGCAGCGGATCGAGCCGCGAGAAATCGTCCTGTCCCCGTGCCAGCAGGTACAGCCGCTCGGCGACATGCACCGCGTAGTCGTGCCGGGGGTGCCGCCGCAGCCACTCGGTGGCCTTCCGAGCGTGACGTTCGACATCCTCCGCCGTGGTCAGGTCCCCCACCCAATCGGGTGTTTCGGACGCATCGGTCTCCGCCGCCGGGATCTCGATCTCCCGCGCCGGGGGCTCGGCGGAGGCCTGTGCCGCCAATAGCGCCGCGAAGGCTCCCGCAACCACCCCTCGCCACCGAACGAACCTTGAGCGAGCGCCAGCCGGCATTGTCGATCTCCTGTGCGTGTTGCGCACGGCCACTTGCGGGATCGACTCCAGTTCGTTTCCCACCCGCGCGCGAGCGTGGCATAAGGGAAACTCGATAGAACTGTCCAGAGGAATCCGGGAACCGGTCTGGACTTCCGCTCCTCCCGGATTCCTCGAAAACCGCGCTCTACGGCACCCTCGCGCGTTACAATGCTTCGCTTGATTCTCGCGTGCGTCCGGTCAGCCCGGCCGCGCGTGTGCTCGCGGCGAGCGGGAGGGCCCTGCCCACCCTCGTTTGCCCCCCATTTTTCGCCTGTCCGACGAGACCCGCATGTCCGCCCCATCGCCGTCCCAACGCTTCGAGACCCTTTGCATCCACACGGGGGTCGACAAAGACTCGACGTTCAACAGTTGCATCACCCCCATCTACCCCACCAGCACGTTCCGCTGGGAAGGAATCGGCCAAACCAAGGGGTTCGACTACACCCGCAGCGGCAACCCCACCCGCCGCGCCCTCGAAGAGAACCTCGCCGCCATCGAGGGGGGGATCGACTGCCGTGCCACCTGCACCGGCATGTCGGCCATCACCGCCGTCATGCACTTCTTCAAACCGGGTGACCACATCGTCGCCGGGCACGACATCTACGGCGGCACCTATCGCCTGTTCGCCAGCCTGTTCACCGACATGGGAATCCAGTTCTCGTTCGTGAACATGCTCGATCTCGAAAACGTCCGCCGCGCGATCACCCCCGCCACCAAGTGCGTCTGGATCGAAACCCCCAGCAATCCGCTGCTGAACATTGTCGACATCGCCGGGATCGTCGACATCGCCCGCGCCGCGAAGGTGATGACGATCGCCGACAACACGTTCCTGTCGCCGTACTTCCAGCGTCCGCTCGATTTGGGTGTCGATGTCGTCGTCCACTCGACGACCAAGTACCTCAACGGGCACAGCGATGTCGTGGGGGGAGCGGTGATTGCGAAGACCAAGGAGCACGCCGATCGCGTGGGTTACGTTGTGAACGCGCTGGGGCTGGCTTGCTCGCCGTTCGACGCGTGGCTGGTGCTGCGTGGCGTGAAGACGCTCGGTCCCCGCATGGAGGCCCATCAGCGCGGCGCGCTGGCCCTGGCTCGCATGCTGGCTGCGCATCCGGCGGTCGAGCGCGTGTACTACCCCGGCCTCGAAGACCACCCGCAGCACGCGCTCGCCAAAAAGCAGATGTCGGGCTTCGGCGGGATGCTGAGCTTCGATGTGAAGGGAGACCGCGCGAAGGCCGAGAAGGTCATGCTCGGCCTGAAACTGTTCGCGATGGCGGAGTCCCTGGGGGGCGTGGAAAGCCTGATCGAACACCCCGACACGATGAGCCACCTCTCGATGACGCCGGAAGCGCGGAAGGCGGCGGGGATCAGCGAGCGGACGCTGCGCGTGTCGGTGGGGATCGAGCATCCGGAGGATTTGATGGCCGACATGCGCGCGGCGCTGGAGGGGTGACGCACCGATCCGCTTTGCGCACTACCTCGCTGGCTTGGTCGGGAACTCCGAACTGCCTCTACGCAGATGGCCCGGACGCGGTGCTGAGCGTCCGGGCCGCTTAGCATCCACACTACCCGACGGACGTTGAACCCAGTCGGGAGGCGACTTCCGTATTGCCGACGTGCATGGGTCGATCCTGCAGCAGATTCTGGATTAGAATTCTGCAAATGGTGGAGTTGCCGTGGGGTCGGATGTCACCAGCGAGTTCCAGCGATGGCGAAAATATCGGGTTCCGAGG